>NZ_JBIDAL010000009.1:0-472335 GCF_043202415.1 Streptomyces sp. NPDC048192 | reverse complement strand
CGCCCGGTTACATTCCGAACCCGGAAGCTAAGCCTTACAGCGCCGATGGTACTGCAGGGGGGACCCTGTGGGAGAGTAGGACGCCGCCGAACAATCTTTAGGGAAGGACCCCTGGTCACCAGCGTTCAGCTGGGACCAGGGGTCCTTTCGTTTTTACAATGCTTGTGGTACCGAAGACAGGAGTCACCATGTCCACCAACTCTCCCGACGATCGACCGGAGCGCGACCAGCGGCGACGGGACAGTGGTGACCGTGGTGATCGCGGCGGCTACCGGGGCGACCGCGGAGGCTTCCGCCGCGACAACGACCGCCGCGACGACGACCGTGGTGGTTACGGCCGGCGTGACGACCAGCGTGGTTACGGCGACCGCCGTGACGACCGCGGAGGCTTCCGCCGCGACGACCGGCGTGACGACCGGCGTGATGACCGGGGTGGGTTCCGTGGGCGGGACGACCGTGGTGGTTATGGCCGTAGGGACGACCGGCGTGAGGGGGAGCGGGGTTCGCGTCCCGGTTTCCAGCGGGACGACCGTGACCGTGGGCCGCGTCGGGACGACCGGCGCGATGACCGGGGCGGGTTCCGTGGCCGGGACGACCGTGGCGGGGACCGTCCGTCCTACCGCCGTGACGACGACCGCGGTGGTTACGGCCGGCGTGACGACCAGCGCGGTTACGGCGACCGCCGTGACGACCGCGGAGGCTTCCGCCGCGACGACCGGTGTGACGACCGGCGTGATGACCGGCGTGATGACCGGCGTGATGACCGGGGTGGGTTCCGTGGGCGGGACGACCGTGGTGGTTATGGCCGTAGGGACGACCGGCGTGAGGGGGAGCGGGGTTCGCGTCCCGGTTTCCAGCGGGACGACCGTGACCGTGGGCCGCGTCGGGACGACCGGCGTGACGACCGCGGTGGGTTCCGTGGCCGGGACGACCGTGGCGGGGACCGTCCGTCCTACCGCCGTGACGACGACCGCGGTGGTTACGGCCGGCGTGACGACCAGCGCGGTTACGGCGACCGCCGTGACGACCGCGGAGGCTTCCGCCGCGACGACCGGCGTGACGACCGCCGCGACGACCGGCGTGACGACCGCCGCGACGACCGGCGTGACGACCGCCGCGACGACCGGCGTGATGACCGGGGTGGGTTCCGTGGCCGGGACGACCGTGGGCGCGGGCCGCGTCGGGACGACCGGGGTGGGCGACCCGGTGGCTTCCGGGGTCGGGACGACCGCAGGGACGACCGCCGCGGCGGTGGCCGCTTCCGCGACGAGCGTGACCGCGACCGGGACCGGGACCGCGAGCCGATCAAGCGGCTGCCGATCCCCGAGGACGTCACCGGTGAGGAGATCGACAAGGACGTCCGGCAGGAGCTGCAGAGCCTGCCCAAGACGCTCGCGGACGACGTCGCCAGGAACCTGGTGATGGTGGCCCGGCTCATCGACGAGGACCCGGAGGGCGCCTACGGCTACTCCAAGGTGGCCCTGCGCCTGGCGTCCCGTGTGGCGGCCGTGCGCGAGGCGGCAGGGTTCGCGGCGTACGCCAACCAGAAGTACAGCGAGGCCCTCGCCGAGTTCCGGGCCGCGCGGCGGATGACCGGCACCGTCGACCTGTGGCCGGTGATGGCCGACTGCGAGCGCGGTCTCGGGCGGCCGGAGAAGGCGCTGGACATGGCCGGCGCCCCGGAGGTGCACAAGCTGGACAAGGCCGGACAGGTCGAGATGCGGCTCGTCGCGGCCGGCGCCCGGCGTGACATGGGCCAGCTGGACGCGGCCATCGTGACCCTGCAGAGCCCCGAGCTGGCGTCGAACGCCGTGCACCCGTGGACCGCGCGGCTGCGCTACGCCTACGCCGACGCCCTGCTGGCCGCCGGCCGCGAGGGCGAGGCGCGGGAGTGGTTCGCCAAGGCCGTCGAGGCCGACCGGGACGGCAGCACGGACGCCTCCGACCGGCTCGCCGAGCTGGACGGCGTGGAGTTCCTCGACGCGCTCGACGAGAGCGAGAACGCGGGCGGGCCCGAGTCCGCCGAGCCGTCCGCGGAAGACGACGGCGACGACAAGGACTGACGACCGTCACCCACTTCAGGGAGAAGAGGGCGGGTTCCCCCACGGGAGCCCGCCCTCTTCGTGTTCGGGGCGGTCAGATCTCCAGCGCGCGCAGCACCAGCCCCGACGCCGGCTTCGGGCCGAAGGACGTCGACTTGCGGGGCATCGTCACGCCCTGGCGGGCCAGGTCGCGTACGACCTCCTCGCGGACCGGGTGCATCAGCACGGCCGTACCGCCGTCGCGTTCCGCCTTGGCGACCGTCGCGGCCGTGTCGTGGATGTACGCGATATGGGCGGGGGAGTCCTCGGGGATGTGCCACACATGGTCGAGCAGGGTGGCGTGCAGGACGGTGGCGTCCAGGGAACGCCAGGCGGCCGGGCGGTCCGCGGGAATCGTGCGGGCCAGCAGGTCCGGGTCCGGGCGGTCGAGCAGGTGGAAGGCGCCGTCGCCGCCCAGCAGGAAGGCGTTGCCCGCGCAGGACGCGTCCGCCAGCGCCTCCAGGGCCTCGGCGAGCGGGGTGTCGAGGCGCCGCACCCGGAACAGGCCCTGCACGGCCGCGAGCGCGTCGGCGACCGGGAGGCCGTGCAGCAGGCGGTGGATGGCGCGGACGCGCAACGGGTAGCGGGCGGTGTCGACGAGCAGCACCAGGCCGTGGTCCCAGGGGCTGGGGGAGGGGTGCTCGGCGCGCAGCCGCAGATACGTGGCCCAGCGGTGGTGGCCGTCGGCGATCAGGGCCTGCTGGTGGGCCAGGTCCGACTGGATGCGGGCCAGGTCGGCGGGGTCGGTGACGGACCACAGGCGGTGGCGGAAGCCGTCCTCCGTGGTGGTGGCCAGCAGCGGCGGCGTGCCGGCCGTGCGCTCGACGACCTCGGCCGCCGTGCCGTCGCCGCGGTAGGTCAGCAGCAGCGGCTCCAGGTTCGCGCGGGTGGCGCGCATCAGGGCCGCGCGGTCGGCGACCACGGGCGGCATGACGTCCTCGTGCGGCAGCACCAGGCCCTCGGCGGGCTCCGACACCCGCAGCGCGCCGATGATCCCGCGCTGGAGCAGGCCGTTGCCGTCCCGTTGCTCGTAGACGTACAGGCCTGGTTCCGGGTCCGCGGTGAGGACACCCTCGTCCAGCCAGCGGCGCAGGGTGTCCGCCGCCTGCTCGGTACGGGCGCTCGGCGTGCCGGCCTGGGGCAGGATCAGCCGGACGATGTTGTACGGATCGGCGGACTGGAGGTGGTGCACCCCGTCGGGACGGACGACGACGTCGTACGGCGGGGAGGTGACGGAGGCCAGGCTGCCGACCCGGTCGGGGTCGTAGCGAAGGCCGCGGAACGGGGTGAGTTCCAGGCCCCGGCGCGCCGTTGCCTCCGAGTGACCTGCAGTGTTCATCCCGGCATCGTACGTGTGTCAGTGGCGTGCGGGATGATCGGGGGAAAGGCGGGAGAACGCCTTGGGACGACGGTTGGACGAGGAGCGATGCGGACATGAGCCAGGCGGTCAGGACGAGGCCCGAGGGCAGTGGGCAGCCCCTGAGCGAGGCGTACGACACGGCGCTGCTCGATCTGGACGGGGTGGTGTACGCGGGCGGCCGGGCGATCGCGCACGCGGTGGACTCGCTGGCGGTGGCGCGCTCCGGCGGCATGCGCCTGGCGTACGTCACCAACAACGCGCTGCGGACGCCGGACACCGTGGCCGGGCACCTGACGGAGCTGGGCATACCGACCGGTGCCGATGACGTCATCACCTCCGCCCAGGCCGTCGCGCGGCTGATCAGCGAGCAGGTGCCGGCCGGGGCGCGGGTGCTGGTGGTCGGGGGCGAGGGGCTGCGGGTGGCGCTGCGCGAGCGGGGCCTGGTGCCGGTGGAGTCGGCGGACGACGATCCGGCGGCGGTCGTGCAGGGCTACGGCGGGCCGGACCTGACCTGGGGGCGGTTCGCGGAGGCGTCGTACGCGGTGGCGCGCGGCGTGCCGTGGTTCGCGTCCAACACCGATCTGACGATCCCGAGCGGGCGGGGCATCGCGCCGGGCAACGGAGCGGCCGTGGAGGTCGTCCGGATCGCCACGGGCAAGGAGCCGCAGGTGGCGGGCAAGCCGCTGCCGCCGATGCACCGCGAGACGATCATCCGGACGGGTGCGAAGCGGCCCCTGGTGATCGGGGACCGGCTGGACACGGACATCGAGGGCGCGTTCAACGGCGAGGTCGACTCGCTGCTGGTGCTGACCGGCGTCACCGACGCCGCCCAGCTGCTCGCCGCGCCGCCGCAGCACCGGCCGACGTTTGTGGACGCCGATCTGCGCGGCCTGCTCACCGGCCAGCCGGAGACCACCGCCGACGGCGACGGTTTCCGCTGCGGCGGGTTCACGGCGACGGCCCGGGCGGACCGGCTGGAGCTGGAGGGCGACGGCGAGGCGCTGGAGGGACTGCGGGCCCTGTGCGCCGCGGCCTGGACGGCGGCCGGCGACGGCTCCTGCACGCTGGACGGAGGGAAGGCGCTGGCACGGCTCGGACTGTGAGCGGGCCTGAGGGGCAGATGCCGACAGACGTCGACAGACGTCGGCGGGCGTCGGCGGCCGTCGGTGGCGGCTCGGACGGTGGCCGGGCCAGGGCTGTGACGGCGGCGGATCCACCCCCGCGGATCGCACCCGACAGCGAGGATAGGCTAACCTAACCTCGTGTTGGTCGACAGTCCTCCGGAACCGCGCGCGGAGAATGCCCCCGCGCCCCCAACCCGTCGGGCGGCAAGGGCCGTTGGGCTCCTGCTCTCCGCCGTGCTCCTGCTGCTCGTCGCCCTGGCGAGCATCGCGGTCGGGGCGAAGGCGCTGTCGCCGGACCAGGTGTGGCACGGCCTGTTCCACGACACGGGGACCTACGGCGACGTGATCGTGGACGAGCGGCTCGCGCGCACGGTCCTCGGTCTGCTGGCCGGTGCCGCGCTCGGTCTCGCGGGCGCGGTGCTCCAGGCGCTCACCCGCAATCCGCTGGCCGACCCCGGGCTGCTCGGCATCAACGCGGGCGCCTCCGCCGCCGTCGTCACCGCCATCACCTACTGCGGCGTCACCAGCCTCACCGGCTATGTGTGGTTCGCCTTCCTCGGGGCGGCGGCGGTCGGCGCGCTGGTGTGGTTCCTCGGCGGCAGCCGGGGCGCCACCCCGGTGCGGCTCGCGCTCGCCGGCACGGCGATCAGCGCCGCCCTGTACGGCTACCTCCAGGCGGTGATGATCCTGGACGACGCGGCGCTGGCGAGGATGCGCTTCTGGACGGTGGGTTCGCTGGCCTCGGCCGGCTACTCGACCGTCGTGCAGGTGCTGCCCTTTCTCGCGGCCGGCATGGTCCTCGCGTTCGCGCTCGCGCGCCCGCTGAACGCCGTCGCGATGGGCGACGACACCGCACGCGCCCTCGGCGCGCACCTGGGCCGCACCCGCGCGCTCGCCATGCTGGCCGCCACCGTGCTGTGCGGCGCCGTGACCGCCGTCTGCGGACCCATCGTGTTCGTCGGCCTGATGGTCCCGCACGCCGTGCGCTCCTTCACCGGCCCCGACCTGCGCTGGATCCTGCCGTACGCCGCCGTCCTGTCGCCGGTGCTGCTGCTCGGCGCGGACGTCGTCGGCCGGGTCGTGGCGCGGCCCTCCGAACTCCAGGTCGGCATCGTCACCGCGATCATCGGCGGCCCGGTCTTCATCCTGCTCGTACGACGGCGGAGGACGGCCCAGCTGTGAAGAACCGGACCATGAACCGGGCCGTCCGCACCCCCGGCGGGCTCTCCCTGCGCCTGGACCTGCGGGCCCTGATCGTCGTGGTGCTGCTGCTGGCCGCCGCCGCGGCGGCCGGGGTGGCGCTGATCGGCACCGGCGACGCGAAGATCCCCGCGGCCGACGTGCTCAGGACCCTCGCCGGGCACGGCAACGCGTACCAGGACTTCATCGTCAAGGAGCTGAGGCTGCCGCGGGTGCTGGTCGGCCTGCTGGTCGGCGCCGCGCTGGGCCTCGGTGGCGCACTCTTCCAGTCCGTCTCCCGCAACCCGCTCGGCAGCCCGGACGTGCTGGGCCTGTCCCAGGGCTCGACGGCCGGCGCGCTCGTCGTGATCGTGCTGCTGTCCGGCAGCACCACCGCGGTCACCGTCGGCGCCCTGGCCGGCGGTCTGGTGACCGGGCTCGCCATCTATCTGCTCGCCTGGAAGCAGGGTGTGCACGGATACCGGCTCGTCCTGGTCGGCATCGGCGTCTCGGCGATCGCCACCGCCGTCAACGGCTACCTGCTCACCAAGGCCGACCTGGTCGACGCGGCCCGCGCGGTCGTGTGGATGACCGGCTCGCTGGACGGCCGGGACTGGGACCAGGTCTGGCCGCTGCTCGCCGTGTGCGCGGTCCTCGTCCCGCTGGTCCTCGTCAACGCGCGCGGCCTGCGGATGCTGGAGATGGGCGACGACGTCGCGGGCGCCCTCGGGGTGCGGGTGCAGCGGGTCCGGCTGGTGCTGATGGTCTGCGCCGTGCTGCTCACCGCCGCCGCCACCGCGGCCGCCGGGCCCGTCGGCTTCGTCGCACTGACCGCGCCGCAGCTCGCCCGCCGCCTGACCCGCTCGCCGGGCCCGAACCTGGTGCCCTCCCTGTGCATGGGCGCCGCCCTGCTGGTCGCCGCCGACTGGGCCGCGCAGCGTGCCTTCGGCGCCGACCAGCTGCCCGTCGGCGTGGTCACCGGCGTCCTCGGCGGCGGCTATCTGCTGTGGCTCCTGGTCACCGAGCGCAGGGCGGGCCGGATATGAGCCACACCCCCACAGCCACACCCCCACGAAGACGACCGGGAGCGCCGTGAACCGCCTGTCCGCCGAGAACGTCACCCTCGCCTACGACCAGCGCGTCATCGCCGAACAGCTGTCGGTGGAGATCCCCGACAACTCCTTCACGGTGATCGTCGGCCCGAACGCGTGCGGCAAGTCGACGCTGCTGCGGGCGCTGTCCCGGATGCTCAGGCCCAGCCGGGGCAGGGTGCTGCTGGACGGCCAGGTCATCCAGTCGATGCCTGCCAAGAAGGTCGCCCGCACCCTCGGCCTGCTGCCGCAGTCGGCCGTCGCGCCCGACGGCATCACCGTCGCCGACCTCGTCGGCCGGGGCCGCTACCCGCACCAGGGCCTGCTGCGCCAGTGGTCGGCCGAGGACGAGCGGGTCGTACGGGAATCCATGCGGCAGACCGGGGTCGAGGCGCTGGCCGACCGGTACGTCGACGAGCTGTCCGGCGGGCAGCGGCAGCGGGTGTGGATCGCGATGGCGCTGGCCCAGCAGACCCCGCTGCTGCTCCTGGACGAGCCGACCACCTATCTGGACATCCAGCACCAGATCGACGTCCTCGACCTGTGCGCGGAGCTGCACGAGAGCCGGGGCCGCACGTTGGTCGCCGTCCTGCACGACCTCAACCACGCGGCCCGCTACGCCACCCACCTCATCGCCCTGCGCGGCGGCGAGGTCGTCGCCGAGGGCGCCCCGAGCGACATCGTCACGGCCGAGCTGGTGGAGGAGGTGTTCGGGCTGCGCTGCCAGGTCATCGACGACCCGGAGACCGGCACTCCGCTGGTCGTCCCCGCGGCGCGCAGAGCCCGGCGGGAGCGGCTCACAGCAGCTTCCTGAGCCGGAACAGGTCCAGCAGGCTCGCCTCCAGCCGCACCCGGCCCGAGCCCCAGGCGGTCGCGAAGTTCAGCTCCCCGTCCACCAGCGCCACCAGGTCGTCGCCCGCCAGGGCGAGCCTGATCTGCGCCCTCTCCCGCGGCGGGCCCGGGTGGGTGTCGTCCACCTCGATCCGCCCGCCGGTCATGCGGCCGGCGAAGGTGACGTCCAGGTCGGTGATGTGACAGCTCACCGAGCGGTCCAGCGCGGCGGCCGCGCGGACGTCGCCCTCGGCGCCCTGCATGTTGTCCGAAAGCTTTCCCAGCGCGGCGCGGCACTCCTCGGTCGTGGCCATCGCCACCGACCGTACCCCAGCCGTTCGGGGTAGCGTCTGCCCATGAGCGAGTCCGTGACCGAGTCCGTGACCGAGCCCCCCGCGGAAGCCGTGACGGAGGCCGAGCCCGAGCACGACCCCGCCGCGCCCGCCCCCCTGAGGGTCCCGCGCACCCCCACCGGCAACGCCGAGGTCGACGCCCAGCTGGAACGGCTCGCCGACGCCGACCACCTCGCCACCGACGGGCACATGGAGGTGTACGAGGATGTACACCGGGGGCTGCGCGACGCGCTCACCGCGCTCGACGCCCGCCCGGGACCTCCGGCGCCCCCACGGCCGTACGAAAGCAGGAGCTGAACCGAACGTGGCAGGAGTCGCACGCCGCCGTCTGGACGCGGAGCTGGTCCGCCGGAAGCTCGCGCGCTCGCGCGAGCACGCCGGCCAGCTGATCGCCGCCGGGCGGGTCACCGTCGGCAAGACCGTGGCGACCAAGCCGGCCACCCAGGTGGAGACCGCCGCGGCGATCGTGGTCCAGGCCGACGACAGCGACCCCGACTACGTCTCCCGCGGCGGGCACAAGCTCGCCGGAGCCCTGGAGGTCTTCGTCCCGCAGGGGCTCGTGGTCGAGGGCCGGCGCGCGCTGGACGCCGGTGCGTCCACCGGCGGCTTCACCGACGTGCTGCTGCGCGCGGGCGCCGCGCACGTCGTCGCCGTGGACGTGGGCTACGGCCAGCTCGCCTGGTCGCTGCAGAACGATGAACGCGTCACCGTCAAGGACCGTACGAACGTACGCGAGTTGACGCTCGAGGCGATCGATGGGGAGCCGGTGGATCTTGTCGTGGGCGATCTGTCCTTCATTCCGCTCGGGCTGGTGCTGCCGGCCCTCAAGCGGTGCGTGACGCCGGACGCCGACCTGGTGATGATGGTCAAGCCGCAGTTCGAGGTGGGCAAGGAGCGGCTCGGCAGCGGCGGTGTCGTACGGAGTCCGCAGTTGCGCGCGGAGGCCGTGCGGGGAGTGGCCGAGAAGGCCTGGGAGCTGGGGCTCGGGGTGCAGGGCGTCACCGCGAGTCCGCTGCCCGGCCCCTCGGGGAACGTCGAGTACTTTCTCTGGCTGCGGGCGGGGGCACCCCGGGTGGACCCGGCCGACGTCGACCGTGCAGTGGCGGAGGGGCCGCGTTGACACAGAACCTGGCGCGTACTGTTTTCCTGCTCGCCCACACCGGGCGGCCCGCGGCGGTCCGCAGCGCGGAACTCGTCGTCAAGGGCCTGCTGCGGCACGGCATCGGGGTGCGGGTGCTGGAGGAGGAGGCGCGCGACCTGCCGCTGCCGGACCAGGTGGCGCTGGTCAAGGAGGCCACCCCGCAGTGCCTCGACGGGTGCGAGCTGCTGATCGTGCTCGGCGGTGACGGGACGCTGCTGCGGGGCGCCGAGTTCGCCCGCGCGTCCGGGGTGCCGATGCTCGGCGTCAACCTCGGCCGGGTCGGGTTCCTCGCGGAGGCCGAACGCGACGACCTCGACCGGGTGGTCGACCGGGTCGTGGCGCGGTCGTACGAGGTCGAGGAGCGGATGACCGTCGACGTCGTCGTGCACCGCAACGGGGACATCGTGCACACCGACTGGGCGCTGAACGAGGCGGCCGTGCAGAAGGCGGGCGCCGAGAAGCTGCTCGAGGTCGTGCTGGAGATCGACGGGCGGCCGGTGTCGGAGTTCGGCTGCGACGGGGTGATCCTCTCCACGCCGACCGGGTCCACGGCGTACGCCTTCTCCGCGGGCGGGCCGGTGGTGTGGCCCGAGGTGGAGGCGCTGCTGATGGTACCGATCAGCGCGCACGCGCTGTTCGCCAAGCCGCTGGTCACCTCGCCGGAGTCGGTGCTCGCGGTGGAGGTGCTGCCGCACATCCCTCCGGGTGTTCTGTGGTGCGACGGGCGGCGGACCGTCGAGCTGCCGCCGGGGGCGCGGGTGGAGGTGCGGCGGGGGGCGGTGCCGGTGCGGCTTGCCCGGCTTCATCACTCTTCGTTCACCGATCGGCTGGTCGCGAAGTTCGCGCTGCCGACGACCGGATGGCGCGGGGCGCCCCACTAGCTCGCCCGGGTGACAATGGCGGGCCATGTGCGCTCCCCGGCCCGGACCTCGTATGGTCTGTTCCGTGTTGGAGGAGATGCGGATACGGTCGCTCGGGGTCATCGACGACGCCGTCGTCGAGCTGTCGCCGGGGTTCACCGCCGTCACCGGTGAGACGGGTGCGGGCAAGACCATGGTGGTCACCAGCCTGGGGCTGCTGCTCGGCGGCCGGGCGGACCCGGCGCTCGTGCGGATCGGGGCCGACAAGGCGGTCGTGGAGGGGCGGGTCACCGTGCCCGCGGACGCCGCCGCCGTCGTACGCGCCGAGGAGGCGGGGGCCGAGCTGGACGACGGCGCCCTGCTGATCAGCCGTACCGTTTCCGCCGAGGGCCGCTCCCGGGCGCACCTGGGCGGCCGCAGCGTGCCCGTGGGGCTGCTCGCCGAGCTGGCCGACGACCTGGTGGCCGTGCACGGGCAGACCGACCAGCAGGGGCTGCTGAAGCTGTCCAGGCAGCGGCAGGCGCTGGACCGGTACGCGGGCGACGCCGTCGCCGTGCCGCTCGCCAAGTACACCGAGGCCTACCGGCGGCTGCGGGCCGTCTCCGCCGAGCTGGAGGAGATCACCACACGCGCGCGTGAGCGGGCCCAGGAAGCCGACATGCTGCGCTACGGCCTGGAGGAGATCGCCGCCGTCGAGCCGCGCGCCGGGGAGGACGCCGAGCTGGCCGAGGAGGCCGAGCGGCTGGGGCACGCGGAGGCGCTGTCGTCCGCCGCGACGGCCGCGCACGCCGCTCTGGCGGGCAATCCCGAGGACCCCGAGGGGATCGACGCCTCCACCCTCGTCGCGGGCGCCCACCGGGCCCTGGAGGCCGTCAGGTCGCACGACCCGGCGCTCGCCTCGCTCGCCGACCGGATCGGGGAGATCGGGATCCTGCTCGGTGACGTGGCCGGCGAGCTGGCCGGGTACGCCGACGACCTGGACGCCGATCCGCTGCGGCTGGCCGCCGTGGAGGAGCGGCGGGCCGCGCTGACCGCGCTGACCCGCAAGTACGGCGAGGACGTGAACGCCGTGCTCGCCTGGGCCGAGCAGAGCGCCGCGCGCCTGACCGAGCTGGACGGCGACGACGAGCGGATCGGGGAGCTGACCGCCGAGCGGGACGCGCTCCGGGCCGAACTGGGCGGTCTCGCGCAGGCGTTGTCGGACGCGCGGAGGGACGCCGCCGAGCGGTTCGCCGCCGCCGTGACCGCCGAGCTGGCCTCGCTGGCGATGCCCCACGCGCGCGTGTCCTTCGACATCCGGCAGACCGAGGACCCCGAGGGCGTCGAGGTGGGCGGGCGAACGGTCGCGTACGGGCCGTCGGGCGTGGACGAGGTCGAGCTGCTGCTCGCCCCGCACCCGGGCGCCCCGCCGCGGCCCATCGCCAAGGGCGCGTCCGGCGGTGAGCTGTCCCGCGTGATGCTCGCCGTGGAGGTCGTCTTCGCGGGCACCGACCCGGTGCCGACGTACCTCTTCGACGAGGTCGACGCCGGTGTCGGCGGCAAGGCCGCGGTCGAGATCGGCCGGCGCCTGGCGAAGCTCGCCAGGACGGCGCAGGTCGTCGTGGTGACCCACCTGCCCCAGGTGGCCGCCTTCGCCGACCGCCAGCTGCTCGTGGAGAAGACGAACGACGGCTCGGTGACCCGCTCCGGGGTGAAGGTCCTGGAGGGCGAGGAGCGCATCCGCGAGCTCTCCCGCATGCTGGCCGGACAGGAGGACTCCGAGACGGCCCGCGCCCACGCGGAGGAGCTGCTGGCGACGGCCCGGGCGGACCTGTAGCCGGCCCGGAGCGAGGGCGCCCGCGCCGCGGGCTTCTAAGGTGGCGGGATGATCGTCACGCGTGAGTCCCGCTCCTTCCTGCTGTCCGCCGCGCTCACCCGGGCCGGCCTCGCCCTGCTGCGGGCCAAGGCGCCCGGCGGCGCGCGGCGTTGGCAGCGCGAGAACTACGCGGGCCGGAGCGTCGAGCTGTACGCCGGGCCCGCCGCGGCGCTCGGTGCGGCCGGAGCCGTCGCGCGGGAGTGCCCGGGGGCGGGGCTCGCCGTGCTGGCCGCCGCGGTGTGCGGAGCGTACGACGACGTCGCCGGGGACCACCGGCGCGGGTTCCGGGCGCATCTCGAGGCGCTGCGGGGCGGTGAAGTCACCAGCGGGGCCGTGAAGTTGTTCGGGATTTCGGCCGCCGGGCTGGTCGCGGGGGCGCTGATGAAGGGGCGGCCGCTGGACAAGCTGCTCGCCGGGGTCGTGATCGCCGGGGCCGCGCACTTCGTGAACCTCGTCGACGTGCGGCCGGGGCGGGCCGCCGGCGCGGTACTCGCGCTGGGGGCGCCGGGGCTGCTGCGCGGGGGAGCCGCCGGGCTGTCGGCCGCCGCGCTGGGCGCCGCCGCGGCCGTCCTCCCCGACGACCTGGGGGAGCGCGCGATGCTCGGGGACACGGGGGCGCACGCCCTCGGGGCCGCGCTGGGGGCGGCCGTCGTGGCGGGCAACGGGCGCGCGGGGCTGCTCGCGCACGCCGTCGCCGTCGTGGCCGCCGCCGTGCGGGGGGACCGGGTGACCGCCCTGGCGCGGGACTTGCGCGTCTGACCTCGCCGGATGCGCCGGTGCGGGGTTCACCCGGGCAGGGACTTGCTTCCCCCGTGTGGGTGACGTGCTCCGGCGCATTGCCCCCGGCCCGCCGCACGGTGCGCCCCCGGGATTTCCCTGAACGGCCCTCTGCCCTGGCATGCTTGAAGGGCATGTGGTCCGCGCGGGAGGCGCGCGGTGTACGTCCTTCCGCACTCCTGAGCCCGCTACGTTCTGTACGTTTCCTCGTGACCGCCCACGCCGAACCAGGAGTCCCGGCCTCGTGAGCCCCCTGAGCAGCAACGCGCCGCACGGCCAGCAGCCGCTGCGCACCGTGCAGGTGCTGGGCGGAGGCAACGCCGGCAGCAGCGCGCATGTGCGCTCGCTGGCCGAGGGGCTCGTGGCGAGGGGCGTGCGGGTCACGGTGTGCGCCCCCGCCGAGGCCGACCGCGCCTACGACTTCACCGGCGTCGGCGCCGAACACGTGCACGTGCCGCGCAGCAGCGACCCCGTCGCGGTGGCCGCGCTGCGGACGGCCTGCGCCAACGCCGACCTGGTGCACGCGCACGGGCTGCACGCCTCCTTCCGGGCCGTCCTCGCGCTCAGCGGCCGGCGCACCCCGCTGGTGGTCACCTGGCACAACCGGGCCTGGGCCGAGGGGCCGCGGGCGCAGCTGCTCAGGCTGCTGGAGCGGCGGGTGGTGCGGACGGCGGCCGTCGTCCTCGGCACCAGCCCCGACCTGGTGGACCGGGCCCGGGAGACCGGGGCTCGGGACGCCCGGCTCGGCGCCGTCGGACTGCCCGGGCAGCGGCGGCCCGTCGCCCTCGACGACCCCGACCGGCTGTGCCCCAAGGTGCTGGCCGAACTCGGCGCCACCGGCCGCCCGTTGCTCCTCGCGGTCGGCTCCCTCGAGCGGCACCGCGGCTACGACGTCCTGCTCGACGCGGCCCGCGCCTGGCGGGACCTGGACCCGGTGCCGCTGGTCGTCATCGCCGGGGAGGGGCCGCTGCGGCCGGAGCTGCAGCGGCGCATCGAGGACGAGGACCTGCCGGTGCGGCTCGTCGGACACCGTGACGACGTGCCCGAGCTGCTCTCCGCCGCCGACCTCGCGCTGCTGACGAGCAGGTGGGAGTCGCGGTCCGTGCTCGCCCAGGAGGCGCTGTACGCGCGCGTGCCGCTCGTCGCGACCCGGGTCGGCGGCATCCCCGACCTCGTCGGCGACGCGGCCGCACTCGTCCCGTACGGCGACCCGGAGGCGCTCGCCGCCACCGTCGTACGGCTGCTCGCGGACCCGGAGCGCCGCCAGGCGCTGGCCGCGGCGGGGCTGCGGCAGGCCGCCGGCTGGCCGAGCGAGGACGAGACGGTCGCCCAAGTGCTCAGCGTCTACGACGAGTTGACCCAGCCGACACCGCTGGCCTAGGGCGCCTGGGGCACGTGCCGGCGGGCGCGCAGGGCGAGGCTCAGGGCGAGCACGGTCTGCGGGTCGTCGAGGTCCGTGCCCAGCAACTCCCCGATGCGGGCGAGCCGGTTGTACAGGGTCTGCCGGTTCAGGTGCAGTTCGCGGGCCGTCTCCGCCTTGCGGCCCGCGTGCGCCAGATACGTCTGCAGCGTCGGCAGCAGCGGCGGCCTGGAGCGGTTGTCGTGGTCGCGCAGCGGGCCGATCGCGCGGTCCACGAACGCGGCCAGGTCCGGATGGTCGCGCAGCCGCCACAGCAGCAGATCGATGTCGAGGCGGCGGGCGTCGTACCAGGGCCGGTCCGTCAGGCCCTGCGCGGCCGTCGCCGTCTCCGCCGCGTGCCGGAGCCCGGCCGACGCGGCCGCCCAGCCGCCCGCCACGCCGACCACCACGACCGGCGGCGGTGAGCCAGGCCGGTGCATCCCGGCCCGCTCCACGCCCGTGCGCAGCGCCGCCGCCACCCGGTCGGCGACGGCCGGGCGCTCCGACTCCGAGCGCAGGCCGAGCAGCACCAGCACCCGGCCCTCCACCGGCCGTACGCCCAGCAGCACCGGCACCCCGACCGCGGCCAGCTCCTCCGAGACGGCCCGGGCGAGCACCGCCCAGCCCCCGCCGGGGGAGAGGCTGTCGCCGATCCGCATCACCACCGGCAGCAGCGGGCTGTCGCCGGGCTTGAAACCGAGGACCCGGGCCTGCGCCGGGGCGTCCTCCGCGGTGATGCGGCCCTCGGCGAGGTCGGTGAGGAAGTCGCCGCGCCCGCGGGCCGCCAGCTCCTCCTCCTGCCGCGCCTGCATCAGCACCACGGCCAGGATGCCCGCGGCCCGCTCGGCGGCGATCCGGTGCACGGGGGCCAGCGCGCCGCGCACCGGCAGCAGCACCAGGCGGGCCCGCACCGAGCCCGCCGTACCGGGGCCGCCGCCGGGCACATCGACCAGCACCGAGCCGGCGGGCGGCGGGACGTCCTTGCGCGGCCCGCGCAGCCCCTCCCACACCTGGAGCGGGTCCGCTCCCTCGGGCCCCTCCCCGGCGGCGTACAGCAGGCGGCCGTCGGCCGTCTCCAGGAACACCGGGTTGCCGCCGAAGTCCGCCAGGATGCCCAGCACCTGCGGGACCCCGCCGCCGCCCAGCAGGGCCTCGGTGCAGCGCCGGTGCACCTCCTCGGCCCGCTGCAGCAGGGCGTAGTGGCCGTTGACGATCTCGGTGTGGATCTCCTCGGTGACCGTCACGAACGGCACCTCGCGGTGCAGCTGCACCAGCGGCAGCCCGGCGGCGCGGGCGGTGTCCACCAGGGCGGCCGGCAGCCGGCTGAAGCGCGGGCCCAGCTCCACCACCAGGGCGGCGATCCCGCGCTCGGCGAGGGTGCGCACGAACGCCCGCTGCTCGGCGGGGCGGGTGCCCAGGCCGTAGCCGGTGGTGAGCAGCAGCTCGCCGCCCTTGAGCAGTGAGGCGATGTTCGGCACCTCGCCCGCGTGCACCCAGCGCACCGTGCGCCCCAGCCGGTCGGCGCCCGCCAGGATCTCCGGCAGCCCGCTGCGCAGTCCGGGCAGCTCCAGCGCCCGCTGAACGGTGATCCCGGCGCCCTGGCTGTCGGGTCGGTTGTCGGTACGGCTGTCCATGCAGCGGACGCTACCTGCGCAAACGGCCGTGGGACAGCTCCGTGTCAGATCGGCTGGACGTTGTGGTTGAAGCGGAAGACGTTGTCCGGGTCGTACCGCCGCTTCACCTTCCGAAGCCGCAGCAGGTTCCCGGCACCGTAGCCCGCCCGCACCCGCTGCGGGCCCTCGTCGCCGATGAGGTCGAGGCAGACGGCACCGGCGCGCCACGCCCGGACGCCGGCGCACGCCTCGCGCACCCAGGCCAGGGCCCGCTCGTCGCCGGCCGGGTCCGCCCAGGAGGCGAAGGGGTGCACCAGCCAGGATGCCTCCCGGTACGGCACCGGGTACGCACCGGGCCCGTCGGCGGCCGCTCCGCCCAGCGGCAGGAGCAGGTGCCGGAAGCCGCCCGGCACCGGCATGTCCCGCGCCCGGGCGCAGAAGACGTCCACCGACTCGTCCGGCAGGTCCGTCAGGCACTCGGCCGACCAGTGGGCCCGCCGGCCCGTGGAGTACAGCAGCCGCCGGGCCTCGGCACCGGTCAGCTCCGCCGTGTGCGGCAGCGCCAGCAGCGGCTCGGCCAGCTCCCGCAGCACCGCCTCCCG
This sequence comes from Streptomyces sp. NPDC048192, assembly GCF_043202415.1. Classification (NCBI taxonomy): domain Bacteria; kingdom Bacillati; phylum Actinomycetota; class Actinomycetes; order Kitasatosporales; family Streptomycetaceae; genus Streptomyces; species Streptomyces sp. NPDC048192. Next base: position 456,069 of record NZ_JBIDAL010000009.1, on the reverse strand, counting down.
GCCCGCGTACGTCAGCAACGCTCCGCACAGCATCCGGCCCAGCGCCAGATGCAGCACGGCGCCGCCCACCTCCGCCGGACCGGTACGGACGATCTCACGGAAGACGCGGACCACGTCCGGGCCGGACTGCGCCGGGTACAGCAGCAGCACGGCCGCGAACTCCGGCAGCTCGTGCAGCTCCAGGGTGAGCGCGGTCGCGACGCCGAAATTGCCGCCCCCGCCGTGCAGGGCCCAGAACAGCTCCGGGTTCTCGTCGGCGTTCGCGTGCGTCCGCCCGGCGTCGGCGGTCACCAGTTCCACGCCGATCAGGTCGTCCACGGCGAGCCCGAAGACGCGGTCCAGCCAGCCGGTGCCGCCGCCGAGCACGAACCCGGCGACCCCGGCGCCGGGGTTACGGCAACCGGTGGCCGCGAGGCCGTACGGCCGGGTCGCCCGGTCCAGATCGCCCGTCGTGGCCCCGCCCTCGACCCGGACCGCCTCGGCCGCCGGGTCGACGGTCACGCCGCGCATCCGGCGCAGGTCCACCAGGAGCGCGCCGTCGACCAGGGACCCGGCCAGACCGTGCCCGCCGCCCCGCACGGCGATGTGCAGGTCCAGCTCGCGAGCGAAGCGCACGGCCTGGACCACGTCGGCCGCGTGCGCGCACCGGGCGATCACGGCCGGGCGCCGGTCGATCAGCGCGCCGCGGCCGCCCCGGGCCTCGTCGTAGCCGGGATCCGCCGGGGCGAACACCTCGCCGGCCAGATCCTCACGGAGCCCGGCGAGGGCCGTGTGCGCCTTGGAACGGACAGCCATGGCAGCCCCCCTTCGAGCAGGGTGCTGCCCTTCAGCCTAGGCGGACGGCTCAGCCGCCGTACGCCCCCGAAGCGGTCAGCCGCAGCGCCGTGTCGATCAGCGGCACATGGCTGAACGCCTGCGGGAAGTTGCCGACCTGCCGCTGGCGCCGCGGGTCCCACTCCTCGGCGAGCAGACCGAGGTCGTTGCGCAGCGCGAGGAGCTTTTCGAACAGCTTCCTCGCCTCGTCGACGCGGCCGATCATCGCGAGGTCGTCGGCCATCCAGAACGAGCACGCGAGGAAGGCGCCCTCGTCGCCCGGCAGGCCGTCCACGCCGGCGTCGGCGCCTTCCGTGGGGTAGCGCAGGATGAACCCGTCCGGGGTGGACAGCTCGCGCTGGATCGCCTCGATGGTGCCGATCACCCGCTTGTCGTCCGGGGGCAGGAAGCCCATCTGCGGGATCAGCAGCAGCGAGGCGTCCAGCTCCTGGGAGCCGTAGGACTGGGTGAAGGTGTTGCGCTCCTTGTCGTAGCCCTTCTCGCACACGTCCCGGTGGATGTCGTCGCGCAGTTCCTTCCAGCGCTCCAGCGGGCCGTCCGCGTCACCGGACTCGATCAGCTTGATGGTGCGGTCCACCGCGACCCATGCCATCACCTTGGAGTGCACGAAGTGCCGGCGCGGGCCGCGCACCTCCCAGATGCCCTCGTCCGGCTCCTGCCAGTGGTCCTCCAGGTAGCGGATCAGCTTCAGCTGGAGCAGGGAGGCGTAGTCGTTGCGGGCCAGGCCCGTCATGTGCGCCAGATGCAGGGCCTCGGTGACCTCGCCGTACACGTCCAGCTGGAGCTGGTGCGCGGCGCCGTTGCCCACCCGGACCGGGGCCGAGTTCTCGTAGCCGGGCAGCCAGTCCAGCTCGGCCTCGCCCAGCTCCCGCTCGCCGGCGATGCCGTACATGATCTGCAGGTTGTCCGGGTCGCCGGCGACCGCGCGCAGCAGCCACTCGCGCCAGGCGCGGGCCTCCTCGCGGTAGCCGGTGCGCAGCAGCGACGACAGGGTGATCGCGGCGTCCCGGAGCCAGGTGTAGCGGTAGTCCCAGTTGCGCACGCCGCCGATGTCCTCGGGCAGCGAGGTCGTCGGCGCGGCGACGATGCCGCCGGTGGGGGCGTACGTCAGCGCCTTCAGGGTGATCAGGGAGCGGATCACCGCCTCGCGGTACGGGCCGTGGTAGGTGCAGTGCTCGACCCACTCGCGCCAGAACTCCTCCGTCGCCTCCAGCGAGGCCTCCGGCTCCGGCAGCGGCGGGGGCTGCTTGTGCGAGGGCTCCCAGGAGATGGTGAACGCGATCCGGTCACCCGGAGCGACGGTGAAGTCCGCGTACGTGGTCAGCGACTTCCCGTAGGTCTCGGCCTCTGTGTCGAACCACACGGAGTCCGGCCCGGCGACCGCCACCGTACGCCCCTCGTGCTTGTGCACCCAGGGGATCACCCGGCCGTAGGAGAACCGCATCCGCAGGGCCGAGCGCATCGGCACCCGGCCGGTGACGCCCTCCACGATCCGGATCAGCTGCGGGGCGCCGTCGCGCGGGGGCATGAAATCGGTCACGCGGACCGTGCCGCGCGGGGTGTCCCACTCCGACTCCAGGATCAGCGAGTCGCCGCGGTAGCCGCGCCGGGCGGCCGTGGGCGGCTGGGCGTCGGCGGCGTGGGCCGGGCCGAGCCGCCAGAAACCGTGCTCCTCGGTGCCCAGCAGGCCGGCGAAGATGGCATGCGAGTCGAAGCGGGGCAGGCACAGCCAGTCCACCGTGCCGTCCCGGCAGACCAGTGCTGCGGTCTGCATGTCTCCGATGAGTGCGTAGTCTTCGATGCGCCCGGCCACGTGCAACTCCAGTCGAACGGCCACGTCACCCCCGCGCAGGGGGCTGTCGCTAGTGCGGTCAAGGGGTCGTTTGTTGTGCTCGTTGAGCGGTGAAGCAAAGCAGCCCGCCGAGCCCTGAGGCAACACGACAGTCTTTGCTCAACGAACTGCCGCGCTCTCGTTGTTCCGGGTGATGGTGGCGGGGGTGTGCCGTCGTTCCGGCCGGGCTCGGCAGCGAGTGTCCGAGCAGGATACGACGCACGTAGATGATCTGCGTGCCGCTCCGGGCAACCCGTGTGGGCCGAACGGGTGAGGAGCGGGTGACGGCCGTGTGACCTGCGCGTGCCTGTGGTGACACGTGTGGCGGGAGGGCCGCTGCGGGTGCCCGCGGGCTCCCGGGCGCCGTCCGGCGGGGGCGCCCCGTGCCCGGTCGGACGCGGAGCGTGGCCGGGAGCCATCCCGGCCGGGCGCTGATACCCTGGTAGCCCGTGGACCGGTGGGCCCCGAAGGAAAAAGGGGCGTCCCCCGAACCGCAGCGACGGCACCCCCGGACTCGTCCGGACCGAAGGCCGTACCGCACGACAGACCGCGACCACGGGAGCCCCCTCTTGGCCATGCCGCCGAAATCTACGACGACCAAGCACATCTTCGTCACCGGGGGTGTCGCCTCCTCGCTCGGCAAGGGCCTCACCGCCTCCAGCCTGGGCATGCTGCTCAAGGCCCGCGGCCTGCGCGTCGTGATGCAGAAGCTGGACCCGTACCTGAACGTCGACCCGGGCACGATGAACCCCTTCCAGCACGGTGAGGTGTTCGTCACCAACGACGGCGCCGAGACCGACCTGGACATTGGACACTACGAGCGCTTCCTCGACCGCGACCTGGACGGCACCGCCAACGTCACTACAGGCCAGGTGTACTCCACGGTCATCGCCAAGGAGCGGCGCGGCGAGTACCTGGGCGACACCGTGCAGGTCATCCCGCACATCACCAACGAGATCAAGCACCGCATCCGGCGCATGGCCACCGACGAGGTGGACGTCGTCATCACCGAGGTCGGCGGCACCGTCGGCGACATCGAGTCGCTGCCGTTCCTGGAGACCGTCCGCCAGGTCCGCCACGAGGTCGGCCGCGACAACGTCTTCGTGGTGCACATCTCGCTGCTGCCCTACATCGGCCCCTCCGGCGAGCTGAAGACCAAGCCGACCCAGCACTCCGTCGCCGCGCTGCGCAACATCGGCATCCAGCCCGACGCGATCGTGCTGCGCTGCGACCGCGAGGTCCCGACCGCCATCAAGCGCAAGATCTCGCTGATGTGCGACGTCGACGAGGCCGCCGTCGTGGCCTGCCCCGACGCCCGCTCGATCTACGACATCCCGAAGACCGTGCACGGCGAGGGCCTGGACGCCTACGTGGTGCGCAAGCTCGACCTGCCGTTCCGCGACGTCGACTGGACGACCTGGGACGACCTGCTCGACCGCGTCCACAACCCCGAGCACGAGATCACCCTCGCGCTGGTCGGCAAGTACATCGACCTGCCCGACGCCTATCTGTCGGTGACCGAGGCGCTGCGCGCCGGCGGCTTCGCCAACCGCGCCCGCGTGAAGATCAAGTGGGTGACCTCGGACGACTGCAAGACCCCGGCCGGCGCCAAGGCCCAGCTGTCCGACGTCGACGGCATCTGCATCCCCGGCGGCTTCGGCGACCGCGGTGTGCTCGGCAAGGTCGGCGCGATCAAGTACGCCCGCGAGAACAAGATCCCGCTGCTCGGCCTCTGCCTCGGCCTGCAGTGCATCGTGATCGAGGCCGCGCGCAACCTGGCCGGCATCCCGGACGCCAACTCCACCGAGTTCGACCCGGCCACCGCCCACCCGGTCATCTCCACCATGGCCGAGCAGCTGGACATCGTCGCCGGCGAGGGCGACATGGGCGGCACCATGCGTCTCGGCATGTACCCGGCCAAGCTCGCCGAGGGCTCGATCGTGCGCGAGGTGTACGACGGCAAGGAGTACGTCGAGGAGCGGCACCGCCACCGCTACGAGGTCAACAACGCCTACCGCGCGGAGCTGGAGAAGAAGGCGGGCATCCTGTTCTCCGGCACCTCGCCCGACGGCAAGCTCGTGGAGTACGTGGAGTACCCGCGCGACGTGCACCCCTACCTGGTCGCCACGCAGGCGCACCCGGAGCTGCGCTCGCGGCCGACGCGTCCGCACCCGTTGTTCGCCGGCCTGGTGAAGGCCGCCGTCGAGCGGAAGATCTCGCAGTAACACAACAGTTGTACGGTGGCCGGGGCGCGCGGGTTCAAGACGATCGCGCCCCGGCCGCTTCGCGCACGTGTGGAAGGACAGGGCATGACGATCAAGGACACCCCAGAGGAGTGGGAGATCCGGGCGACCGAGATCCCCTTCCGGGGCAACAAGACCTCCGTCCGCACCGACGACGTGGTCATGCCCGACGGCTCGGTGGTCCGCCGCGACTACCAGGTCCACCCCGGCTCGGTCGCCGTCCTCGCCCTGGACGAGGAGGACCGGGTGCTGCTGATCAACCAGTACCGCCACCCGGTGCGGCACAAGCTGTGGGAGATCCCGGCCGGCCTGCTCGACGTGCCCGGCGAGAACCCGCTGCACGCCGCCCAGCGAGAGCTGTACGAGGAGGCGCACGTCAAGGCCGAGGACTGGCGGGTGCTCACCGACGTGTACACCACGCCCGGCGGCTGCGACGAGGCGGTGCGGATCTTCCTCGCCCGCGGCCTGTCCGACGCCGAGGGGGAGCGGTTCGCCGCGGAGCACGAGGAGACCGACATGGAGCACGCGCGCGTGCCGGTCGAGGAGCTGGTGCGCCGGGTGCTGGCCGGGGACGTGCACAACAACTGCCTGGTCGTCGGCGTGCTGTCCCTGGTGGCCGCCCGCGCGGGCGACGGCCTCGACGCGCTCCGCCCGGCCGACGCCCCGTGGCCGGCCCGCCCCTTCCAGTCCTGAGGGCGGTCTTCCCCCCTTCCACCGCGGCCGTTCGGCCCACTGGTGTGACGATCGCCTGATCCGATCAGGGGACGTTTCGGCCGCGCCCGTCACGGCACGTCGCAGAGCGTGAACTAGGCTCTGAAGGGCTCGTACCGGAAGATCCGGTGAGCTTGCGTGAGGTGGGACGGGAGCGTGGCCCGTGACGGATCAGGCGGTGGACACAGGCGGCGTACGGCTCTCGGCGCAGGGCGGCCCGCACGACCATTTCCTGGGCCGCGTACGGGAGTTGAAGGAGCTGCGCGCCGACATCGAGCGCGCCGGCCTCGACACCCTCTCCGGCCGCAAGGCGCCACGCGCGCGCGTGCTGCTGATCGCGGGCCGCCCCGGCTCCGGCCGCACCGCCCTCGCCGAGGAACTCGTACGCCAGGTCGCACACCGTTACCCCGACGGGGTGCTGCGGACCCGGCTCAGCGAGCCCGACGGCACCCCCGTCCCGCTCGTGCGCGCCGCCCGCGACCTGCTCACCGCGCTGCAGCGGCCGGCCCCCGCCGGCGCCGCCGAGGACGACCTGACCGAGGCGCTGCGCACCGCCCTCGCCGGCCGGCGCGCGGTGCTGCTCCTGGACGACGCGGCCGGCGCCGAGCAGGTCGACGCGCTGCTCCCCGAGGCCCCCGACTGCCTGGTGGTGGCCGTCTCCTCCGGCCCGCTCACCGGCATCGCCGACGTCCGCCCCTGCACCCTGGGCGGCCTGGACACCAAGTCCGCGGTGGAACTCCTCACCCGCTACGCCGGCGGCGTGCGCATCACGGTCGACCCGAGGGCCGCCGAGAGCCTGGCCGAGGCCTGCCAGGGCCACCCCGCCGCCCTGGTGCTGGCCGGCGGCTGGCTCGCCGCCCGGCCCCAGGCGGCCCTGTCCGACCTCGCCAAGCGGCTGAACACCGACGACGGCACGGACGCCGCCCCGCCGGCCCGCCTCTTCCGGCACGTCCACGCCGACCTGGCCGCCCCGGCCGCCCGGATACTGCGCCTGCTCTGCCTCGCCCCGGCCGGCCTCGTCGACCCGCACACCGCCTCCGCCCTGGCCGGCTGCTCGGTGGACGCCGCCCGCGCCGCCCTGGACGACTTCGTCGCCCTCGGTCTGCTGCGCACGGTGGACTCCCCGCTGCCCCAGTACGACGTCCCCGGCTGGCTGCACCCGCTGCTGCGCGCCCGCGCCGAGGCCCAGGAGCGGCCCGCCGAGCTGCAGCTGGCCCGCGCCCGGATGCTGGAGCGCACGGTACGGCTGCTGCAGGCCTGCCGGGCGATCACCGAGACGGACAGCCCGCAGGCCCGCGAGAAGCTCAACGCGATGCCCCGCGAGATCCGCTTCCCGAACCCCAGGGCCGCCGCCGACTGGCTGCGGGTGCGGCGCCCCGCGCTGCTGGCGTCCGCGCGGCTCGCGGTGGCCGACGGAGAGCTGGACAACCTCGCGAGACGGCTGATGTCCCAGCTGGTCAGGGCCATGGTGGCGCACGAGGGCACCCAGGCCGCGGCCGCCGACCTGTACGACGTGCACGGCCTCGTCCTGGACGTCGCCGAGCGGCAGGGACTGGCCCGGGAGCAGGCGGCGGCCCTGCTCAACCTGGGCGACGTGGACGCGCGGACCGGCCGTACCCGCGAGGCGCTGGCACGGTACCGGTCGGCTCTGGACGCCGGACGCAGAGCACATGACCCGTATGCGACCGGCCGCGCAATGGAATCCGTAGGTGCCGCCTACCAGGAACTGGGGGACCACGACCGGGCCGCCGACTGGTTCGGCCGGGCGCTGGCCGAGCGGCTGGCCCGCGGCGAGCACGAGCCGGCCGCCCGCCTCTACGGCCGCATCGCCACCGCCCACGCCCACGCGGGCCGCCACGACGAGGCCCTCAGGAACTGGCGGGCCGCCGTCGCCGGCTACCGCAGGAGCGGCGATACGGCCGCCCACGCGCGGGCGTTGAGCGAGCTGGCCCGCGTGCTCGAGCAGGCGGGGCGGCCCGAGGAGGCGCTGCGCACCTGTCACGAGGCGGTGGAGTGCGCGCGGCGCGCCGACGAACCACGCCTGCACGCGGCGCTCCAGCTCCGGCTCGCCGACACCCTCGAGCACCTCGGCGACCCCACCGCCGCCCGTCTGCACCGCGTGGCGGCCGAGCGCATGCTGGCCGAGGAGGCCCCGGAGGACGAGACAGACGCGGAACAGGACGCTAACGCCTGCGAAATCCGTAGTGCATCCAGCCAAGATTAATGCAATGAAAGGCTAGACAGCCGGAACACCTTCATTAAACTGGCTCTGCCGCACGTTCCTGCGGTGTCTCCCGGTATGCCCCCGCATGTCTGGGTACGTCTGTAAAGCACCCCCATACCCTCTGAGCCAAGGACCGTGATCGACGTGAAGGTCGGCATCCCCCGCGAGGTCAAGAACAACGAGTTCCGGGTGGCCATCACCCCCGCCGGTGTGCACGAGCTGGTGCGCAACGGGCACCAGGTCGTCGTCGAGCGGGGCGCCGGCCTCGGTTCCTCGATCACGGACGAGGAGTACACCTCCGCCGGTGCCGCCATCCTCGACACCGCCGACGAGGTGTGGGCCACCGCCGACCTGCTGCTGAAGGTCAAGGAGCCCATCGCGGAGGAGTACCACCGCCTCCGCAAGGACCAGATCCTCTTCACCTACCTGCACCTGGCCGCCTCCAAGGAGTGCACGGACGCGCTCATCGAGTCCGGCACCACCGCCATCGCCTACGAGACCGTCGAGCTGCCGAACCGCTCGCTGCCGCTGCTCGCCCCGATGTCCGAGGTCGCGGGCCGCCTCGCCCCGCAGGTCGGCGCCTACCACCTGATGCGCGCGGCCGGCGGCCGCGGCGTGCTGCCCGGCGGCGTCCCCGGCGTGACCCCGGCCAAGGCCGTCGTCATCGGCGGCGGCGTCTCCGGCTGGAACGCCACCCAGGTCGCCGTCGGCATGGGCTTCGACGTGACCCTGCTCGACCGCGACATCAACAAGCTGCGCGAGGCCGACAAGATCTTCGGCACGAAGGTCAAGGCGATCATGTCCAACTCCTTCGAGCTGGAGAAGGCCGTCCTCGACGCCGACCTCGTCATCGGCGCGGTCCTCATCCCGGGCGCCAAGGCCCCGAAGCTGGTCACCAACGAGCTGGTGGCCCGCATGAAGCCCGGAAGTGTCCTTGTCGACATCGCGATCGACCAGGGCGGCTGCTTCGAGGACTCCCACCCGACGACGCACGCCGAGCCGACCTTCCAGGTGCACAACTCGGTCTTCTACTGCGTCGCCAACATGCCCGGCGCGGTGCCCAACACCTCCACCAACGCCCTCACCAACGCGACGCTGCCCTACATCGTCTCCCTCGCCAACAACGGCTGGGTCGAGGCGCTGCGCCGTGACGCCGCGCTCGCCAAGGGTCTCAACACCCATGACGGCAAGGTCGTTTACAAGGAGGTCGCCGAGGCGCACGGTCTGGAGCACGTGGAGCTGGAGACCCTGCTCGGCTGACCCTCCGACCTGCCGAGTCGCCAAATCGCCAGGGCGTGAAAGGCGATTCGTCAACACGGCTCGTCAACGGCGCGCACCCGGCCGGACCTTGCCCGACAAGGTCCGGCCGGATGTGTGTATGGTCACTTGGCGACTCTTGGTCAACTCGCCTCGAACGCAACTCTTCGACCGATTCGTACACCGGTGAAACCTGCTGTGCGACGGCCGTACGCCCTTGACAGCGAGATGTTTCATTGCCGACACATCCTGCCGGGTCCGGCGGATTGTGTTGCTGCGGACCGCCGACACGCCATAGAGTCGCCAACCGTCGGCATGGTGCCACGCTGACCTTGTCTAGAAGTTTCCTGGTCACCAAGGAGGTAAGACGACTTGTGAATGAGTCGACATTTTCTCCCGGGGGTGGTCAACCAGGAATGCCTGCACGGGGCCAGGGCCCCGCGGGATTCGAGGCTGTCGGCTCCGTAGCTGTGCGCACCTTCGCAGCCCACCAGAGTTCCGGTCCGCAGGCGGCCGGGACAGCACACCAGAGCATGGATGGCCATCACGTGAACGCCATGGCCGGCGACGGAAGTGGCGCGCCCCACAACCACTTCGCCGACTACGACGAACTGCCCGAGGGGCACTTCTACGACCCCGACGCCGAGTACGAGCCCGATCCCGAGTACGCGGCCACGCTCGCGCCCGACGCGGCCCGCCAGCGCCGCGAGCGCATCGGCCCGACCGGACGCCCGCTGCCGTACTTCCCGATCCCGGGCCCGCTGACCGACCACGGCCCCGCGAAGATCATCGCGATGTGCAACCAGAAGGGCGGCGTCGGCAAGACCACGTCGACCATCAACCTGGGCGCCGCGCTCGCGGAGTACGGCCGGCGCGTGCTGCTCGTGGACTTCGACCCGCAGGGCGCGCTGTCGGTGGGTCTGGGCGTCAACCCGATGGAACTCGACCTGACGGTCTACAACCTGCTCATGGAGCGGGGCATGTCCGCCGACGAGGTCCTGCTGAAGACGGCGGTCCCCAACATGGACCTGCTGCCCTCCAACATCGACCTGTCGGCGGCCGAGGTCCAGCTGGTCTCCGAGGTCGCCCGCGAGTCGACGCTGCAGCGCGCCCTGAAGCCGCTGATGCCCGACTACGACTACATCGTGATCGACTGCCAGCCCTCGCTCGGCCTGCTCACGGTCAACGCGCTGACGGCCGCTCACAAGGTGATCGTGCCGCTGGAGTGCGAGTTCTTCGCCCTGCGCGGTGTGGCCCTGCTGACCGAGACCATCGAGAAGGTCCAGGAGCGGCTCAACCCCGAGCTGGAACTGGACGGCATCCTCGCCACGATGTACGACTCGCGCACGGTCCACAGCCGTGAGGTCCTGGCGCGTGTGGTCGAGGCGTTCGACGACCACGTCTACCACACGGTCATCGGCCGCACGGTCCGCTTCCCGGAGACCACGGTCGCCGGTGAGCCGATCACCACCTACGCCTCCAACTCCGTCGGCGCCGCCGCCTACCGCCAGCTCGCCAGGGAGGTGCTCGCCCGGTGTCACGCCGAGTGAGTCTGCCCGGGGCCGACGAACTCTTCCGTACGACAGGAGGGATGGCGCTTCAGCCGTCGACTCCCCGGCGGCCGGCGGGCGGTGAGGCCCGGGTGCCGGCGCCGGCGGGGGAGAGCGACGACGTGGCCGCCGCCGAGGACGCGCCGCAGTCGGTGCCGGTCCAGGGCGGTGACGGCGAGGGCGCCGAGCACGTCGCGGCGGAGGCCGAGCAGGACGGGGCCGGCGAGTCCCGCACCCGCCCGGCGCGCCGGCAGCCGGCGCAGGAGGCCTCCGGCGCCCCCGCCGTCGCCGCGCAGCCGCGCAAGCGCGGGCGGGCGGCGGCGCGGCGGCCCAGCGGACGCGAGCGGCACGACGAGAAGATCACGGTCTATGTGTCGGCCGAGGAGCTGATGGACCTGGAGCACGCGCGTCTCGTGCTCCGCGGCGAGCACGGTCTCGCCGTCGACCGCGGGCGGATCGTCCGCGAGGCGGTGGCCGTGGTCCTGGCCGACCTGGAGTCCCGCGGGGACGCGAGCATCCTCGTACGGCGGCTGCGCGGGCGGTAGGGGTAGCCTGCGGGGGCCATGACCTCGAACGACCATCCCCTCCCCGGCGCCGGCGCCGGCCGTCGGCGTGCGCTGGGGCGGGGGCCGGGCGCTCCCCGGGTCGAACCGGTGGCCGCACCGGAGCCGGGACCCGAAGAGGTGGAACCGGAGGCCGTCGCACCGGAACCGGAACCCGAAGAGGCGGCTCCCGAGGCCGTCGTACCGGAGCCGGAGCCGGCGCCCTCCGGGGACGAGCCGCCCTCCGGCGGTGTCTTCAAGGTCCGCCTCGCCAACTTCGAGGGCCCCTTCGACCTGCTCCTGCAGCTGATCTCCAAGCACAAGCTGGACGTCACCGAGGTCGCCCTCTCGAAGGTCACCGACGAGTTCATGGCGCACATCCGGGCCATGGGACCCGACTGGGACCTGGACCAGACGACCGAGTTCCTCGTCGTCGCCGCCACCCTCCTCGACCTCAAGGCGGCCCGGCTGCTGCCAGCCGCCGAGGTGGAGGACGAGGCCGACCTGGCGCTGCTGGAGGCGCGGGACCTGCTGTTCGCGCGGCTGCTGCAGTACCGGGCGTACAAGCGGATCGCGGACATCTTCAGCGCGCGCCTCGACGACGAGGCCCGCCGCCGGCCCCGCACCGTCGGCCTGGAGCCGCACCACGCCGAGCTGCTGCCCGAGGTGGTCATCAGCATCGGCCCCGAGGGGTTCGCCAGGCTCGCCGTCAAGGCGATGCAGCCCAAGCCGAAGCCGCAGGTGTACGTCGACCACATCCACGCCCCGCTGGTCAGCGTGCAGGAGCAGGCCGGGATCGTGGTGGCCCGGCTGAAGGAGCTGGGCGAGGCCAGCTTCCGGGCGCTGGTCGAGGACACCGAGGACACCCTGACCGTCGTGGCCCGGTTCCTCGCCCTGCTGGAGCTGTACCGCGAGAAGGCCGTCGCCCTGGAGCAGGAGGCCGCGCTCGGGGAGCTGCTCGTGCGCTGGACCGGCGGCGACGCCGACACGGCCCCGATGGTCACCGACGAGTTCGACCGCCCGCCCGAGCGGCCCGAGGAGGAGAAGAAGGCATGAGCGAGACCACCGAGCTGCCCCCGGGGCTGCGCGGCGTCGCCGATCTCGGCCTCAAGCCCGCCCTGGAGGCGATGCTCATGGTCGTGGACGAGCCCGCGACCGAGGAGCACCTGGCGAGGCTGCTGGAGCGGCCGCGACGGCAGGTCGCGGACGCGCTGCGGGAGCTGGCCGACGAGTACACCGTGCAGGGGCGCGGCTTCGAGCTGCGGTTCGTCGCGGGCGGCTGGCGCTTCTACACCCGCGCCGAGTACGCGCCCGCCGTGGACCGGCTCGTCCTGGACGGCCAGACCGCCCGGCTCACCCAGGCCGCGCTGGAGACCCTCGCGGTGGTCGCCTACCGCCAGCCGGTCAGCCGCAGCCGTGTCTCCGCGGTGCGCGGAGTGAACTGCGACGGGGTCATGCGCACCCTCCTGCAGCGGGGTCTGGTCGAGGAGGCGGGCACGGAACCCGAAACAGGTGCGATCCTGTACAGGACGACGAACTACTTCCTGGAGCGGATGGGCCTGCGCGGCCTGGACGAGCTTCCGGAGCTCGCGCCCTTCCTCCCGGAGGCGGAGGCGATCGAGGCCGAGACCCAGGAGGGAGTCCCGTCGTTCGACCCGGACGCGCCCGACGCGCCCGGCACCGAGGACGCAGACGACTAAGACGGAACTTTGATGCGAAGCAGCGGCAGCGGCAAGAGTGGCGGACGCGGTAACCACCGCGGCGCCGGCAACAACCGGGACGAGCGGCAGGGGCAGGGCCGTCCCCGCAAGCCCCGCCCCGAGGAGCGCCGCTACGACGTGGGCCCCGGCGCCACCAAGGACGGCCCCAAGGCCGGGCGCGGCGGCGCGGCCCGCGGCGGCGCCAAGGGCGGCCCGAAGCAACCCCAGCAGCGCGGCCGTACGGCCCCGGCGCGCCCGCGCGAGTACGAGGCGCAGGTCGAGGAGCGCAACCGGCAGCGGTACGCCGGCAAGAAGGACGTCCAGCTGCCCAAGACCTTCCCCGGCGCCGAGCAGGAGGGCGAGCGGCTGCAGAAGGTCCTCGCCCGGGCCGGCTACGGCTCGCGGCGGGCCTGCGAGGAGCTGGTCGAGCAGGCGCGGGTCGAGGTCAACGGCGAGATCGTGCTGGAGCAGGGCCGCCGGGTGGACCCGGAGAAGGACGAGATCAAGGTCGACGGCCTGACGGTCGCCACGCAGTCGTACCAGTTCTTCTCGCTGAACAAGCCCGCCGGTGTCGTCTCCACCATGGAGGACCCGGAGGGCCGCCAGTGCCTCGGCGACTACGTGACCAACCGTGAGACGCGGCTCTTCCACGTCGGCCGGCTGGACACCGAGACCGAGGGCGTCATCCTGCTCACCAACCACGGCGAGCTGGCGCACCGGCTCACCCACCCCAGGTACGGCGTGAAGAAGACCTATCTCGCGCACATCGTCGGCCCGATCCCGCGGGACCTCGGCAAGCGCCTGAAGGACGGCATCCAGCTCGAGGACGGGTACGCGCGCGCGGACCACTTCCGGGTCGTGGAGCAGACCGGCAAGAACTACCTGGTCGAGGTCACCCTGCACGAGGGCCGCAAGCACATCGTGCGGCGCATGCTGGCGGAGGCCGGCTTCCCGGTGGACAAGCTGGTCCGCACCGCCTTCGGCCCGATCACCCTCGGCGACCAGAAGTCGGGCTGGCTGCGCCGCCTGTCCAACACCGAGGTCGGCATGCTGATGAAGGAAGTCGACCTGTAAAGCCGCTTGTGGCCGAGCGCCATCCCCCTTTATGGTCAGGATGACGATAAAGGGGGATGGTGATCCTATGTCCAAGCGCGCCGCCACCGGGGCACTGCTCGGCCTCGCCCTCGGGGACGCCCTCGGCTTCCCGGCCGAGTTCAATGACGTGCCGCAGATCCTCGCCAAGTGCGGGCCCTGGCGGGAGATGGAGCTGCCGAAGCGCGCATTCGTCTCCGACGACACCCAGATGTCCCTCGCCGTCGGGCGCGCGCTTCGGACGGCCATGGAACGCGGGTATCTCGGCCCGAAGCGGCTGGAGCGGCCGCTGCGCGAGGAGTTCGTGGACTGGTACCACTCCCCGGACAACAACCGCGCCCCGGGCCGTACCTGCATGGCCGCGTGCAGCGTGCTCGGGACCGAGGGGCTGCCGTGGCAGGAAGCGAGCCTGATCGACTCCAAGGGCTGCGGCGCCAACATGCGGGTCGCCCCCGTCGGCCTCGCCCCGGGCCTGAGCGACGACCAGCGGGCCGGCGCCGCCCAGTTGCAGTCCGCGCTGACCCACGGCCACCCGACCGCCCTGGCCGCCTCCGACCTCACCGCCCACGCCGTGCACCTGCTCGCCCAGGGCGCCGACCCCGCCGGGCTCGTCGGACGGCTGCGGTCGTACGCCTACGACCACCGCACCCACTACCACCACGCCTGGCTCGGCGACCTGTGGACCCGCTCGCAGGACACCGGCCCCGAGGAGTTCATCGCGCGCGGCTGGGACGAGTGCCTGGAGATCCTCGTGCGGCTCCAGCAGGCCGTGGGCAGCGTCTCCCCGGAGACCGACCCGTGCCTGGCCACAGGAGAGGGCTGGACCGCCGAAGAGGCCTTCGCCACCGGGCTGCTGTGCTTCCTGATGTTCCCGGACGAGCCCGTCACCGCGCTGCGCCGGGCCGCCTGCTCCTCCGGCGACTCCGACTCCATCGCCTGCCTCACCGGCGCCTTCGCGGGCGCCTGGCTGGGCGCGGAGGCCTGGCCCGCCGACTGGACGGAACGGATCGAGTACCGGGGCGACCTGTTGGCGCTGGGAACGCTCTGGGACGCTTAGGCCCATGATCGACGACCTCGACATCGACCTGAGGCCCGTGGTCGCGGAGCAGCCCGACCCCCTGCTGTTCGCGACCGTCTCCGGAGCCCATCTGTACGGCTTCCCCTCGCAGGACTCGGACGTGGACCTGCGCGGCGTGCATCTGCTGCCGGCGGCCGACCTCGTCGGGCTGCGCGAGCCGGAGGAGACCCGCTCCCGGGCCTGGGTGGCCTACGGCGTCGAACTGGACCTCGTCACCCACGACCTGCGCAAGTTCGTCCGGCTGCTGCTCCGCCGCAACGGCTACGTGCTGGAGCAGCTGCTGTCGCCGCTGGTCGTGCACACCGGTGAGGCGCACCGGGAACTGACCGCACTCGCCCCCGGCGTCCTCACCAGCCACCACGCCCACCACTACCGCGGATTCGCGGTGACCCAGTGGCGGCTGTTCGAGAAGACCGGCGAACTCAAGCCGCTGCTCTACACGTTCCGGGTGCTGCTCACCGGCATCCACCTCATGCGCAGCGGCGAGGTGCAGGCCCATCTGCCCACCCTGCTGGACACGGTCGGCGCTCCCGCGTACGTGCCCGAACTGATAGCCGCCAAGCGCGAACGGGAGCACGGGGCCGCCGACGTCGACCACGCGCGCGTGGAGGCCGACGTGGAGCGCCTGCACGCCGTGCTCGACGAGGCGCAGGCCGCCTCGTCCCTGCCGGACGCGCCCGGTGCCCACGACGCCCTGCACGACTTCGTGGTCCGGGTCCGCCTGGAGAGCTGACCGCCGGCGCCGAGGGGGAGAGCTGCCGACCGCGCGGCGCCGGGGTGTTCCGCCGTACGTCTAGAGCCCGGGCGGCGCCGTCCGGAGCGCCGAGGCCCGGCGGGTGCGGAACAGGAAGTCGGCCACACGGGCCTCGTCCGGCTCGGGCGGGAGGGGGCTGCGGGCGAGGGCCTGCTCCGTCTCCGCGCCGAGCCGGGCCATCCACGCCTCCACCCCGGCCCAGGAGAGCTCGCCCCGCTTCACCGCGAGCAGCGGCTCGCGCTGGTCGCCGACGTCGATCCGCAGCTCGCCGGTGCGCAGCAGGTCGCGGGCGCTCATCAGCAGGCGCAGCAGATGCATGGCGTGCTTCCAGCGCGGGGCGCCGGTGGTGCGGACGTCGGCGTCCAGCTTCCGGCGCTGGCCGAGGGCGTACCGGGTGAAGGTGTCGTGGGCCCGGCGGGAGAGGAAGGCGCCGCGCAGGGACAGCAGTTCCCGGCCGGTGTCGTCCACGTGCTCCACCAGCGGGGAGTGCAGGCACTCCAGGATGTTCGGGTTGCCGCGCAGCGCCAGCGCGCAGAACCGCTCCAGCTCCCAGGAGAACCGCTCCTCGCCCGGCCCCTCCACATGCGTCGGCGGCTTATCGAACCGCCAGAACAGGGCGGTGGGGGCGAGGAACACACCCCGCCGGTCGGTGTCGCTCGCGTCCGTCGCCAGACCAAAGGCCCGGGACCCCATGACACAGGCGTAGACGGTGTGGTCGCGTACCAGGGTCTCGGGGTGCATGCCGGGAGCGTACGACGCCCCCTCACGTCAGTTTGATCGAATTTCCCTGCACCTTGATCGACTTCGGCGGGAGCGGACGGGTCGCCGGGCCGTGCGCCACCGAGCCGTCGGCGATGCGGAACCTGCTGCCGTGGCAGGGGCAGTCGATCGTGCCGTCGGCGACCCTGTTCACCGTGCAGCCCTGGTGGGTGCAGATCGCCGAGAAGGCCTTGAAGTCGCCCTTCTTCGGCTGGGTGACGACCACCTTCTGGTCCTTGAAGACCTTGCCGCCGCCCTCCGGGATGTCACTGGTCTTCCCCAGGTCCCCGCCGCTCTTGACGCCGCTGCCGCTCTCCGTGGTGCTGGTGCTGCCGCCGCCGCTCTTGTTGCTGCCGCATGCCGCGACGGGCACGGCGAGCGCCACCGCCGCACCCGTCACCAGAACCGTGCGCCGCCTCACGTCCTCGGTCACTGCCGCCTCCGTACATCTGTCGACATCTGCAGAAATCGATGCAAAGGACTCTCCGTATCGTCTCAGCGATCGGGCGCCGCGCATCTCGGGCGCGCGGGCTGACTACGCTTGACGGACCAGGAACAGATCCGCATGTCAGCAGGGGAGCAGCGCCGTGGCGGTACGAGCGGTCCGGGGGGCCGTCCAACTCGAACGGGACGAGGCCGGGCACATGGACGAGCAGGTCGGCGCCCTGATCACCGCCGTCCTGGAGCGGAACGGGCTGAGCCACGACGACCTGATCAGCATCTGGTTCACCGCCACCCCCGACCTGCACAGCGACTTCCCGGCGGCCGCCGCCCGCAAGCTCGGCATCGTCGACGTCCCCCTGATCTGCGCCCAGGAACTGGACATCGAGGGCGCCATGCCCCGCGTCGTACGGCTCCTCGCGCACATCGAGTCGGACCGGCCCCGATCCGAGATCAACCACGTCTACCTGGGCGCCGCGGCCGCCCTGCGCAAGGACATCGCCCAGTGAGAACCGCCCTCGTCATCGGCACCGGCCTGATCGGCACCTCCGCCGCCCTGGCCCTGACGCAGCGCGGGGTCACCGTCCACCTCGCCGACCACGACCCCGAGCAGGCCCGCACGGCCGCAGCGCTGGGCGCCGGCACCGCCGAGGCGCCCGGGGGCCCGGTCGACCTGGCGATCGTGGCCGCCCCGCCCGCCCATGTGGCCGGCGTCCTCGCCGACGCCATGCGCCGGGGCGTGGCCCGCGGCTACGCCGACGTGGCCAGCGTCAAGGGCGGCCCGCGCCGGGAGCTGGAGGCGCTCGGCCTGGACCTGTCGGCGTACATCGGCACCCACCCCATGTCCGGGCGGGAGAAGTCCGGCCCGCTGGCCGCGACCGGCGACCTCTTCGAGGGCCGCCCCTGGGTGCTCACCCCGACCCGGGACACCGACACCGAGGTGCTGAACCTGGCCCTGGAGCTGGTCTCGCACTGCAGGGCAGTGCCGGTCGTCATGGACTCCGACGCCCACGACCGCGCCGTCGCCCTCGTCTCCCACATGCCCCACCTGGTGTCCAGCATGGTCGCGGCCCGCCTGGAGCACGCCGAGGAGGCCGCCGTACGGCTGTGCGGGCAGGGCATCCGGGACGTGACCCGGATCGCCGCCTCCGACCCGCGCATGTGGATCGACATCCTCTCCGCGAACCCGGGCCCGGTCGCCGACCTGCTCTCCGACGTCGCCGCCGACCTCGGCGAGACCGTCGAGGCCCTGCGCGCCCTGCAGTCCTCCGACGAGGCCAAGCGGCGCGAGGGCAGCGCCGGCATCGAGGACGTGCTGCGCCGCGGGAACGCGGGCCAGGTGCGGGTACCCGGCAAGCACGGGTCGGCGCCGCGCGTGTACGAGACCGTCGCCGTCCTCATCGACGACCAGCCCGGCCAGCTGGCCCGCATCTTCGCCGACGCGGGACGGGCCGGGGTCAACATCGAGGACGTGCGGATCGAGCACGCCACCGGGCAGCAGGCGGGCCTGGTGCAGCTCATGGTCGAGCCGAAGGCGGCGCCGGTGCTGACGGAGGCGCTGCGGGAGCGGGGCTGGGCGCTGCGGCAGTAGGGCGCCCGGCGCCGCGGGCGCACGCGTCCGGACGAGTGACCCGTACCCAGTAACCTTGTGCAGGGCGCTCTCGCCCTCTCGCACCCGCCCGCACCGCACCAGGAAGGTGTCCCTCCGTGGAAAACGGCGCCGCCCCGTCCGCCAAGCCCGTGATCGTCGCGATCGACGGTCCCTCCGGCACGGGCAAGTCGAGCACGTCGAAGGCCGTCGCCGCACAGCTCGGCCTGAGCTACCTGGACACCGGCGCCCAGTACCGGGCGATCACCTGGTGGATGGTGAACAACGGCATCGACCTGGAGGACCCCTCCGCCGTCGCCGCCGTCGCGGGCAAGCCGGAGATCGTCTCCGGCACCGACCCGGCCGACCCCACCATCACGGTCGACGGCGTCGACGTGGCCGGCCCGATCCGCACCCAGGAGGTCACCTCCAAGGTCAGCGCGGTCAGCGCGGTGCCCGAGGTGCGCTCCCGGATCACCGAGCTGCAGCGCTCGATCGCCGCCGGTGCCGCCCGCGGCATCGTGGTCGAGGGCCGGGACATCGGTACGACGGTCCTGCCGGACGCCGACCTGAAGATCTTCCTCACCGCCTCCCCGGAGGCCCGTGCGGCCCGCCGCAGCGGCGAACTGAAGGGTGCCGACCTGCACGCCACCCGTGAGGCGCTGATCAAGCGGGACGCGGCCGACTCCTCCCGCAAGACCTCGCCCCTCGCCAAGGCCGACGACGCGGTCGAGGTGGACACCACCGAGCTCACCCTCGCCCAGGTCATCGAGTGCGTCGTCACCCTGGTCGAGGAGAAGCGGGCCGGGAAGTGAGCCTGCCGTCCGCCAGGGGCGCCGAGGTCGGGCGGCGCATCGGCGTCGGCCTGATGCACGGGCTGTTCCGGCCACGCGTGCTCGGCACCTGGAAGGTGCCCGCCACCGGCCCGGTGATCTTCGCCGTCAACCACTCCCACAACATCGACGGCCCGATGGTCATGGGCGTGGCGCCCCGGCCGACGCACTTCCTGATCAAGAAGGAGGCGTTCGTCGGCCCCCTCGACCCCTTCCTGACCGGCATCGGCCAGCTGAAGGTGGACCGCTCGTCCGCCGACCGCGCCGCGATCAGCCAGGCCCTCGGCGTGCTCCAGGCCGGGGGAGTGCTGGGCATCTTCCCGGAGGGCACCCGGGGCGAGGGCGACTTCGCTTCCCTGCGCGCCGGGCTCGCCTACTTCGCGGTCCGCAGCGGGGCGCCGATCGTGCCCGTCGCGGTCCTGGGAAGCGCGGAGCGGCCCGGACGGTTGACAAAGGCGCTGCCCCCGCTGCGCTCGCGCATCGACGTCGTCTTCGGCGACCCTTTCGACGCGGGAGACGGCAGCGGGCGGCGTACGCGCGCGGCGCTGGACGAGGCGACCGAGCGCATCCAGAAGCAGCTCACCAGCCACCTGGAAAACGCCAGGCGCCTCACCGGGCGCCGGGCGACACTTGAGTAGTGGATCAGCCCAAGCGGGGCTTCTCCACCGATCACCACGAATGAACAACGAGGTACGGACTTCATGAACGACGACATCCAGCCCGGCGACTCGGCTGAGCACGAGTACGACCACGGGGCTCTCGGCGACGCCGAGTACGCGGAGTTCATGGAGCTCGCCGCGGAAGAGGGCTTCGACATCGAGGACGTCGAGGGCGCCATCGAGGCGGCGGGCCACGGCCCGCTGCCCGTGCTCGCCGTCGTCGGCCGCCCCAATGTCGGCAAGTCGACCCTGGTCAACCGGATCATCGGCCGCCGCGAGGCGGTCGTCGAGGACCGGCCGGGCGTCACCCGCGACCGCGTCACCTACGAGGCCGAGTGGGCCGGCCGTCGCTTCAAGGTCGTCGACACCGGCGGCTGGGAGCAGGACGTCCTCGGCATCGACGCCTCCGTGGCCGCGCAGGCCGAGTACGCGATCGAGGCGGCCGACGCCGTCGTCTTCGTCGTGGACGCCAAGGTCGGCGCGACCGACACCGACGAGGCGGTCGTCCGGCTGCTGCGCAAGGCCGGCAAGCCGGTCGTGCTGTGCGCCAACAAGGTCGACGGGCCGAGCGGCGAGGCCGACGCGGCCTACCTGTGGAGCCTCGGCCTCGGCGAGCCGCACCCCGTCTCCGCGCTGCACGGCCGCGGCACCGGCGACATGCTCGACGCCGTCCTGGAGGTGCTGCCGGACGCGCCGCGCGAGACCTTCGGCGGCAGCGGCATCGGCGGCCCGCGCCGCATCGCCCTGATCGGCCGGCCGAACGTCGGCAAGTCCTCGCTGCTGAACAAGGTGGCCGGCGAGGAGCGCGTCGTCGTCAACGAACTGGCGGGCACCACCCGCGACCCGGTCGACGAGATGATCGAACTCGGCGGCACGACGTGGAAGTTCGTGGACACCGCCGGCATCCGCAAGCGTGTCCACCTCCAGCAGGGCGCCGACTACTACGCCTCCCTGCGCACGGCCGCCGCCGTGGAGAAGGCCGAGGTCGCGGTCGTCCTGATCGACGCCTCCGAGTCCATCTCGGTGCAGGACCAGCGGATCGTCACGATGGCCGTCGAGGCGGGCCGCGCGCTGGTCATCGCCTACAACAAGTGGGACACCCTCGACGAGGAGCGCCGCTACTACCTGGAACGGGAGATCGAGACCGAGCTGGGCCAGGTCTCCTGGGCCCCGCGGGTGAACGTCTCGGCGCGCACCGGCCGGCACATGGAGAAGCTGGTCCCGGCGATCGAGACCGCCCTCGCCGGCTGGGAGACCCGCGTCCCCACCGGCCGGCTCAACGCCTTCCTCGGAGAGCTGGTCTCCGCCCACCCGCACCCGATCCGGGGCGGCAAGCAGCCGCGCATCCTCTTCGGCACCCAGGCCGGCACCAAGCCCCCGCGGTTCGTCCTGTTCGCGTCCGGCTTCATCGAGGCGGGCTACCGGCGCTTCATCGAGCGCCGCCTGCGCGAGGAGTTCGGCTTCGAGGGCACCCCGATCCACATCTCGGTGCGGGTCCGCGAGAAGCGCGGCGCGAAGAAGAAGTGACGCCGGTACGGCGTGAAGGGCGGCCCCCGGTCCTCCGGGTGCCGCCCTTCACGCCGTGTGCCGGTCACGCGCCCCGGCGCGGTCCCGGCGGCAGCGCCGCCGGGACGTGCTGCATCCCGGTGTCCTGCTGCCGCCCCAGCGTGCCGACCCGCTGCCACTGCGACGGGGACTGCTGCCGCGCGCTGTAGGCCCCCGCGCTGTAGGCGCTGTACGAGCTGCTGAACGAGCCCGCCCGATGCCCGCCGTAGCCCCCCGTGCGGTCCGGGAGGTGCCCGAACGGGCAGAACCTCAGCCCCTCCTCCCCGCTGCGGTCGCCCGGCAGCGTGCGGAAGCTCTTGACCCACTCGGCGTAGAGCGAGTCGTAGATCGGCGTGGCCGAGCCTCCACCACCCCCGTCCTGCGCCAACCGGGCGGAGGGAACAGAGACGTAGGCGGACCGGCGGGGCGGGGAGGTGTCGTATGCGTGCACGTATGTCCAAACGAGCGGATCCCCGAAGAGATGCGGTTCTGTTACTTTCCAGGGGCGCGGGGCCGGGTGGACGCGCGCCCCGGCCGCCCGGGTGTCCGGGCGGAAGGACTCACGTGCCCGCGAGAGGCAGCGCCGCCGCCACCAGCCTTCCGTTCGCCGCCGCCTTGTCGAGGGACTCCCGCAGCAGATCCTCCCGCGGCTGGCGCCCGATCGACCCCACCGGCGCCGCGAACAGCAGCACCTGCTGGTGCTTGTTGGCGGCGGCCCGCCAGCTGTCCGTCACCTGCAGCGGCTGGTGCGCCTGCCACCAGGCGACCGGTTGGCCCCCGTGCGCCGAGGGCTGGAGCACCGCGTGCAGCTGCCCGACGGCGAGCAGCACCGACCAGCCGTGCAGCACCGGCGGCACCGAGGTGAGCCCGGTCACCGGCATGAACCCCTGCTCGATGAGCAGCGCGAGGAACTCGTCGCCGGGACCGGTGGAGCCGGGCCTGACGATCGGGGAGGTCGGCTCGACGACGAGCGCGGGGTGCAACTCGCCCTCGATCAGGACGAGTCCGCTGGTCACGCCGAGCACCGCCTGCTCGGGCACGGCCCGCTGCGGCTCGGCCGCGGCGGCGGAGCCCGAGCCGTCGGCGACGCCGCCGATGGAGCGGACGGCGCCCTGCAACTGCTCCTCGGTGACCTGGACGACCTGCGAGGGCAGGCAGCTGGCGTGGGCGAAGGCGAGGACGGCGGTCTCGTCGCCGACGAACAGAACGGTGCTGGTGCGCTCCTGCTCGGAGTCGCCCGGGGTGCGGCAGGACGTGCAGTCGTAACTGCCCGGGGCGTTCTCTCCGGCGAGCAGCCGGTCGGCCTCTTCGTCGCCGATCTCGGCGCGTACGGCGTCGCTGACGTCGAGCATGCGCGGCACGGTGGCTCCCTCGGGATGTGGCGCTGGGTCGGCCGGGTGGCTCCCGGCCGCTGAGTCCCGGGGTTCCGGGCTCATGAAGAAGACAACGGACGTCCTGTGGTGGGAGTCACGCCCCGCGGGCGACCTGTTCGAACCAACCGGCGCACACGGTCACCGGAACTCCGGAATTCGCTACTCACGGTCAACTCGTCGCCCTGTCAAGGAACTTGAAGAGGTGAAGTGAGTCACAGACCCCTGCCGCCGTCGGTCGACAAATCAGGAAATCGGGGAATGTAGTGGGTGGCTGAAAATCGCCGATACCGGTGGTAACGGGCAACTGGCCTCGCATGACGGGGCGTTGGTTGATTCCGGCGGCTCGTCCTCCCTACATTCCTCCGCCGTGTGCAACGAGCACCGCTCGGGCACGTCCGACGCCCGGCACCGGCACAGCACCATCGCCGGCACCGGTCACGCGGACGGGGCGGGCACGACGAACCGCGGTCCTGCGCGGCGAGGCGTGCTCCGCCTGGGGGAGCCCGGGTTCGTGGAGAGGGAATTACATGTCCGAGTGTGCCGATACCACCCGCAGCACCGCCCGTCCCGAGGGCACCCGCAAGGGCCGTACGACCGCCGCGCTGGCCGGAGCCGCGCTGCTCGCCCCGCTGGGACTGCTCGCCGCCACCGGCAACGCCGCCGCGGCGGACGACGGAGTGTGGGACCGCATCGCCCAGTGCGAGAGCGGCGGCAACTGGCACATCAACACCGGCAACGGCTACTACGGCGGGCTCCAGTTCTCCGCCGGCACCTGGCGCGCGTACGGCGGCACCGCCTACGCCCCGACGGCCGACCAGGCCTCCCGCCAGGCGCAGATCGCCGTCGCCGGCAAGGTCCAGCAGGCCCAGGGCTGGGGCGCCTGGCCGGTCTGCTCGGCCCGCGCCGGAGCCTCCGGCGCGGCCCCGGCGGCCGCGACCACCGGTGGCAGCGCCGACAAGGGCAGCGTGACGACGAAGTCCGCCCCGGCGAAGACCCCGCAGCGTCCGACCGGCCACACCAACCGCAGCGAGTCCCGCGGCACGGGTGACTACACCGTCCGCGAGGGCGACACCCTGAGCACCATCGCCGCCCGGCACGGCACCACCTGGCAGCGGATCTACGCCGCCAACAAGAAGGTCATCGGCGACGACCCGAACCTGATCGTGCCCGGCCAGCGCCTCGCGCTCTGACCGACGCGCACCCGCCCGAAACAGCCGCTGCTCCTCGAGGGCAGGGGCTGTTTCGCGTTCCCCGACGGACTCGGCGGACTCGGCCGCGTGCCGGCCGACTCGCGCACCGCCTGTGCCGGGGCGCCCTGCGGCACGGGGCGCACGCGCAGATGTGCTGAATCCGTGAAAATTCCTATGCCGCGTCAGTTGCCCCGGCATCACTGGCGGATTCGCGGGTAATCGCACACACGGTCCCGTCCGCGGCGGGCTCGCCGGGCTTTCCGCGGGGCAATTCGGCGGGTCGCCCGGGCGTGCGTGAATTCTGTCCGATAACCGCAGCGGGCCGCCCGGAAACCCCCGTACGTGTGACCGGGTTCGAGGGAATCGAAGGCCGGGAAGCTGTGACAGAAGTGTGACGGGAGCCGGATACGGCTCTTACCTCGCGCTGCGCGGTAGCGTGGCGGCATGGCATCGATTCCCACTCCGCCAGCGGAGCCCCAGGACAGTCCGGAAGGGTACGTCGGCCTGGATGCCGAGAACGCCGAGCGGCTCGCCCGGCAACGGGGCTGGTCGACGGTGCGGTCGCTGCCGCCGGGCGCGATCATCACCATGGAGTACCGGGTGGGGCGGCTGAACTTCGAGGTGCGGGACGGCGTGGTGGCCCGCGCCTGGAAGGGCTGAGGGCCGCCACCGGACACCCCGGACACCCCGCGCACATGGCGAAGGCCCCGTCTCCCTCTTCCGGGAGCGGGGCCTTCGCCGTGTGCGCGGGCCGTCGTGCGTACCGGGCCCGCTGCCGGCCGGGGTCAGCCGCCCGTCAGCGGGCGGGCCGGCTGGCCCGTGCCGCGGGGCAGGCGGTGGTCGGTGTGCGGGGGGCGGCGGCTGCCGGCCGGGGTGACCGGGGTGCGCTCCGCGCGGGACGTGTGCGGTCCCGGAGCCAGATGCGCCGGGGCCCTGGCGGCGCGGGCCGAGGCGACCGGTTCGCGGACCGGGGCGGGCTGCTCCGCCGGCGCGCCGCGCGGTCTGAGCACCACCGGGG
Organism: Streptomyces sp. NPDC048192; assembly: GCF_043202415.1. NCBI lineage: Bacteria > Bacillati > Actinomycetota > Actinomycetes > Kitasatosporales > Streptomycetaceae > Streptomyces > Streptomyces sp. NPDC048192. The sequence continues at coordinate 430,847 of NZ_JBIDAL010000009.1, read as the reverse complement.
TGACGGGGACGGCCGGTTCGGGCACGGGCCGGCTGCGGCGGGCGCGCCAGCGGTCGCGCAGGTCGAACAGCCACACCTCGGCCCGGGCGATCAGCGGCTCGAACCACGGCAGGGCGAGCAGGATCAGCAGGCCGGCGGCCCAGCCCAGCAGCACGTCGCTCAGCCAGTGCGTACCGAGGTAGACGGTGGTGAGGCCGACGCCGAGCGAGGTGATCGCGGACAGCGCCGACAGCCAGCGGCGCGCTCGCGGGGTGGAGGCCAGATAGGCCAGGATGCCCCAGGTCACGACCGCGTTGGCGGTGTGGCCGCTGGGGAATATATCGCCGCCCAGGCCCATCTCGTTCGAGCCGATCACGGTCGCGTAGTGCGGACCGAGGCGCCCCATGCCGTACTTGGCGGCGCCGACCGTGATGTTCAGCAGCAGCAGGGAGGTGGCCAGGGTGAGCAGCGGGCGCAGCGTGTGCTGCCGCCAGGAGCGCCAGCCGAGCCAGGCCGCGACCATCACCGCGGTGGGGCCGCGCTGGCCGAGCACCACGTAGTAGTCGAGGAAGGCGTGGATCTGCGGCCACTGCTGGTACGGCCGGAAGAACATGACCTGCCAGTCGAGCCGGACCAGCCAGGACGTGATGACCACGGCCCACACGATCGCGAGGTAGAAAGCCAGGGTCGCGGTGAACAGCACGACCCGGTGCCGGCTCATCCTCGGCACATCGATGTGGGCCGGTCGTTCCGGCTCACGGTCGAGTCTGGCGAACACCCGGTCCAGACGCCGGGTGAGGTTTCGTTCGGTACGCACCCAATCGACGTTACAGCGAGTGAGGTGTGGTCCCGGTCGAAACAGCGGCTTTGTGATGACGATGTGATGTGGGAAACCTCTCAAGGGCGGCCCGAATTCCGGTGATTCCGCAATCCTGTGAGCGGGTTCCCTGCAATTCCTTTGATCATGCCGGGTGTTGTTTATATAGCGCTTATGAATGCGTTAACCCGGTCCTGGGGTGGAATTCTCCGCGGCGTCATCGGCCGGCCGGGGCGGTCACGGGGGGCCGGAGCCGTTCAGCCAGAACGCGCCGTAGACCGCAGCGGCGACCGCCAGTACGGCCGTGACCAGCACGGATCGGGACGTGCGCAGCCGGGCGAGGGCGCCGGCGAGCGGCAGCAGCACCGGGAAGGCGGGCATCAGCAGCCGCGGTTTGGAACCGAAGTAGCTCGACGCGCACAGGGCGAGCGCCAGGACGACGCCCGTGTACACCAGCAGTTCGACCGGCTGTCGCCGGCGGAGGCCGGCCAGGTACAGCCACAGCAGCAGGGCGACGCCCACGACCAGCCCGGCGCCGGCGAACGCGGACGGAATTGACGTGAACTTGTCGGCCACGAAGCGCGCGAAGGCGTAACCGCCGTCGAACCCGTTGCGCCACCCGGCCTGAACGTCCAGATACCCGAGCGGTCCCTTCCCGGTCCGCTGCCCGACCCAGAGCACGTAACCGGCGGCCCCGAGCGGCGCGATGAGCATGCCCAGCGCCCGCCGCCAGGGCGGGGCATATGGGGCTTGCGTGTCGCCGGGGGTCCAAGTGGTCCCTGAGTGCGTGGATATGTCCACCGTGCGCTCCGGTGTGCGCGCCGATGCGCGCGGGCCGTCGGAGGCGCCCGGCTCGCGCGCCGGGGCGTGTGCGGCACCCTGCGCGCCGGGCGGGCGCATCCTGCTCCGGTCTCGTCCGTACGACACCACGCCCGACACCCACACCGCCGCGACCACCGCGACCCCGACCGGGCGGGTCAGCCCCGCCAGCGCCGCCAGGGCGCCGGCGGTGATCCACCGGCCGGTGGCCAGCGCGTACAGCGACCAGGCCGCCAGCGCCGTGAACAGCGACTCGCTGTACGCCATGGACTGCACGACCCCGACCGGCAGCACCGCCCACAGCAGCGCGGCGAAGATCCCCGTCCGGGCGCCGTACACCCGCTCGGCGACGGCGAAGATCCCGCAGGCGGCGGCGAGCGAGGCGAGCAGGCTCACGGCGAAGCCGGCGTCCGCGTACGACAGCGGCGTCAGGGCGTGCAGCGACCGCTCCAGCCACGGCAGCAGCGGGAAGAACGCGAGGTTGGAGTGGACGTCGCCGTTCGGCAGCCGCACCTCGTAGCCGTACCCCAGCTCGGCGACCCGCGTGTACCAGAGCGCGTCCCAGCGCGCGGTCAGCAGGGTGTACGCGCTCTTGCCGCGCGCGGCGCTCCACAGCGCCAGCGCCAGCAGCCCCAGGGCCCGCACCGCCGCATAGCCCAGCAGGGCCGGCGCGGCACGGCGCAGAAGAGGGGCGTGGGGCGTGGCCACGCGCGCGTCAAGATCGGTCACGCACCCGATTATCGACGGCCGGCGGAACCGGACCGGCCGCCGGGGCGTGGGCACGAGGGGCCGGCGTGGCGTACGCCACACGGGTTCCGTCCTGCGTGTGAGAGGTCCGCCACGTAACCCCGCGGTCGACTCGCGTACGCTGACGAGTCACCCGCGCCGGGTTGCGCGGGCCGGAGACCCCGCTCCTCTCCGGCCGTGCGACAGGGAGTCCCCACCCCGTCGGTCCGCCCCGCGTGAGGCACTTCTGGGAGGTACGTACATGTCCGGGACGACCACGGCTGCCGTACGGCCACGCCGTAGGACGGCCGGGCCCGGTGCGAACCGCTGGGTCGTCCTCGTCGTCCTCTGCGTCAGCCTGCTGCTCGTCGCCCTCGACGCGACCGTGCTGCACGTGGCGGTCCCCGCCGTCACCGAGGACCTCAGGCCCAGCGGCATGGAGCTGCTGTGGATCGTCGACGTCTATCCGCTGGTCTGCGCCTCGCTGCTGATCCTCTTCGGCACCCTCGGCGACCGGGTCGGCCGCAGACGCGTCCTGCTGCTCGGCTACGGCCTGTTCGGCGTCGCCTCGGCGGCGGCCGCCCTCGCCCAGACCCCCGGGACGCTGATCCTCGCGCGTGCCCTGCTCGGCACCGGCGGCGCCATGATCATGCCCGCGACGCTGTCGATCCTGCGTCAGGTCTTCCCCGACCGGCGCGAGCGGGCGCTCGCGATCGGCATCTGGAGCGCGGTGGCCGCCGTCGGCGCGGCCGTCGGCCCGCTGCTCGGCGGCTTCCTGCTGGAGCACTTCTGGTGGGGCGCGGTCTTCCTCGTCAACATCCCGCTGATGCTGGTCAGCCTGCCGGTGGGCCGGATCCTGCTGCCCGAGTCGTACGGCGACCGGGACGGCCCCTGGGACGTCGTCGGCGCCCTGACGGCGGCCGGCGGTCTCTTCGGCGTCGTGCTCGGCGTGAAGCGGCTGGGCGGCGGCGAGGCGCCGGCGAGCCCCTTCACCGTGCTGCCGCTGCTGGCCGGCGCGGCCCTCCTCGTGCTGTTCGTACGGCGGCAACGGCGGCTCGCGCACCCGCTGGTGGACCTGCGGATGTTCCGCCGGCCCGGGTTCAGCACCGCGGTGGGCTGCATCGTGCTGGCGATGCTCGCGCTCGTCGGCCTGGAGCTGATCGCCGCCCAGTACCTGCAGCTGGTGCTCGGCCTCTCCCCGCTCCAGACCGGTCTGCGGCTGCTGCCGCTGACCGTCGCGGCGATGGCGGCGGGCCTGGCGGGCGCGCGGATGCTGCGCCGCTTCGGGCCGCGCCGGATGGTGTGCTTCGGCTTCTGCCTCACCGCCGCCGCGGTGCTGACGCTCACCGCGATGGGCGCCGACGACGACGCGCCGCTGCTGCTGTCCGGTTTCGTGCTGCTCGGCTTCGGCCTGGAGACCACGCTGTTCGGGGCGTACGAGTCGATGCTCAGCGAGTGCCCGGCCGACCAGGCCGGCGGCGGGGCCGCGATCGGCGAGACGTCGTACCAGCTCGGCGCGGGCATCGGCATCGCGCTGCTGGGAAGCGTGATGAACGCCGCCTACGCGCCGCAGCTGCGCCAGGTGCCCGGCGTTCCCCGGCACGCCTCCCGGGCGGCCGGCCACTCGCTCGGCGAGGCATACGAGGTCGCCGGACGGCTGGGCGGACCCACCGGCGAGGCGCTGCGCCGGGTCGCGCGGGACGCCTTCGTGCACGGGCTGCATGTGACGCTGCTGGTGAGCGCGGGTCTGTTGCTGCTGGGCGCGCTGATGGCGCTGCGGCTGCCGCGGGTCATGCAGTGCGCGGAGCCGCAGCGGGCGGCGGTGGAGCTGCCCGCGCCGAGGGAAAGGGAAGCGGCGGAGCCGAAGGTCTCGGCCTGACGCACTGGACGTGCGGGAGACTGCGCCGTAACGTCGGCCCCGAAACGTAACTAGCGGTGCTAGTTTTCTTGTGCCGGAGGGTGTCCCATGTCCGCGTCGCCGAAGCCGCCCGCCTTCGACCCCGCCGATCCGCTCGGGATCGACGACCTGCTGGAACCGGAAGACCTGGCCGTACGGGACACCGTGCGGACCTGGGCGGCGGACCGGGTGCTGCCGCACATCGCCGAGTGGTACGAGCGGGGCGAGCTGCCCGGCATCCGCGAACTGGCCAGGGAACTGGGCGGCATCGGGGCGCTCGGGATGTCGCTCAGCGGCTACGGGTGCGCCGGGGCCAGCGCCGTGCAGTACGGCCTGGCCTGCCTGGAGCTGGAGGCCGCGGACTCGGGCATCCGGTCCCTGGTCTCCGTGCAGGGTTCCCTCGCCATGTACGCGATCCACCGGTTCGGCAGCGAGGAGCAGAAGCAGCAGTGGCTGCCGCGCATGGCGGCAGGAGAGGTCATCGGCTGCTTCGGGCTCACCGAGCCCGACCACGGCTCCGACCCCGCCTCCATGCGCACCCACGCCAAGCGCGACGGCGGCGACTGGGTGCTGAACGGCCGCAAGATGTGGATCACCAACGGCTCGGTCGCCGGGGTCGCCGTCGTCTGGGCGCAGACCGAGGACGGCATCCGCGGTTTCGTGGTGCCCGCCGGCACCCCCGGCTTCTCGGCGCCGGAGATCAAGCACAAGTGGTCCCTGCGCGCCTCCGTCACCAGCGAACTGGTACTGGACGACGTACGGCTGCCCGCAGACGCCGTACTCCCGGAGGTCACCGGACTGCGCGGCCCGCTCAGCTGTCTGTCCCACGCCCGCTACGGCATCGTCTGGGGCGCGATGGGCGCGGCGCGCAGCAGCTTCGAGGCGGCCCTGGAGTACGCGCGGACCCGGGAGCAGTTCGGGCGGCCCATCGGGGGCTTCCAGCTCACCCAGGCCAAGCTCGCCGACATGGCGGTCGAACTGCACAAGGGGATCCTGCTCGCCCACCATCTGGGGCGGCGGATGGACGCCGGCCGCCTGCGCCCCGAGCAGGTCAGCTTCGGCAAGCTCAACAACGTCCGCGAGGCCATCGAGATCTGCCGTACGGCGCGGACGGTCCTCGGTGCCAACGGGATCTCCCTCGAATACCCCGTGATGCGGCACGCGACCAACCTGGAATCGGTGCTCACCTACGAGGGCACCGTCGAGATGCACCAGCTGGTGCTGGGCAAGGCGCTCACCGGGCTCGACGCCTTCCGGTGAGCCTCCACGCGAGGCAGGGCCGGTGAGCGGCCCTGCCTCAGCTCTGGTTGAAGAAGCCGTCCTCGCGGTGCGCGGCCGGCTCGCCGCTGACGATCTCCGTGTTCGCCGGCGTCAGCAGGAAGACGCGGGTCGCGACCCGCTCGATCGTGCCGCGCAGACCGAAGGTCAGCCCCGCCGCGAAGTCCACCACGCGCTTGGCGTCGGCGGGTTCCATCGCCGTGAGGTTCATGATGACCGGGACGCCGTCCCGGAACAGCTCGCCGATGGCGCGGGCGTCCCGGAAGCTGTCCGGGGTGACCGTGCCGATCCGGCGGCCCTTCTCCTCGGCCGTGTCCGACGCCACCTTCACCCGGGGGTCCGTGACCCAGGCGTCCCCGGACTCGGTGCCCTCGGAGTACTCGTCGTCGTAGTAACGCTCGTCATCGTTGTCGTCGACGAGGCCGAGCCACGCACTCGCCTTGCGTACCGATCCCATGGACGCCTCCTCTCACAGCGGTCTTTTTTCTGCTCTCCGCGTCCCTATGGTCATCCATGATGCGGACGGCGCGCCAAGTGAATAGACGCCGCGCGGGGGGTTTGTGACGGTACTGGTGCACAGCCGATCCGTCGAGAGTCCTTGTGCCCCAAGGGTCGCGACTCATACGGCTGCTGACTGAGAGTGAAATATGATTGTCGGCGGCGGATGGGTGATGATCGGTGCGTCCGGGTGAACGTCAACGTCGTACCACATCACGGGGGATCGTCGTGTTCGGAATCGTCAGACCGTGCGCTCATCGACTCGGGGAAAGCCTGAAGGCCGAGTGGATGGCGCACTTGTGCGGGCTCTGCCTCGCGCTGCGCCGCGATCACGGACAGTTCGCGAGAGTCGTGACCAACTACGACGGGCTGCTCATCTCGGTCCTGACAGAGGCTCAGACCGGACGGACCGCCGACGGCCGCCGTACGGCCGGGCCGTGTGCGCTGCGCGGGCTGCGCACCGCGTCCGTCGCCCGGGGCGAGGGCGCCCGGCTCGCGGCCGCCGTCTCGCTGGTGCTGGCCGCGGCGAAGGTGCGCGACCACGTCGCCGACCGGGACGGACTGCTGGCCCGCAGGCCCGTGGCCGCCGCCGCCCGCCGGGTCGCCGCCGGCTGGGGCAGGGCCGGAGCCGGCAGCGGCGCCGCGGTCGGCTTCGACACCGGCGTCCTCGTCGAGGCCGTCGACCGGCAGCTCGGCCTGGAGGCCCTCGCCGGGTACGGCACCCCGATCCTGACCGTCACCGAGCCGACCGAGACCGCGACCGCCGCCGCCTTCGCGCACACCGCGGTGCTGGCCGGCCGGCCCGGCAACCAGGCGCCGCTCGCGGAGGCCGGCCGGCTCTTCGGGCGGCTCGCGCATCTGCTGGACGCCGTGGAGGACCAGCAGGCCGACGCCGCGTCGGGCGCCTGGAACCCGCTGACCGCCACCGGCACCTCCCGGGCCGAGGCCCGCAGGCTCGCCGACGACGCCGTGCACGGCATCCGGCTCGCCCTGCGCGACGCCGAGTTCACCGACGGCAGGCTGGTCCATCTGCTGTTCGCGCACGAGCTGCGGCGCTCCGTCGACCGGGCCTTCGGCACGCAGACGTGCGGGCACGCGCCCGAGGCCGCGTTCGGGCCGCCGCCGGGCCGGCCGGCGCCCACGCCGCCGGGCCACCCCTACGGCGACCCCTTCGGCGGGCAGCCCCCTGGCCCGGAGCGGCGCGGCTTCTGGGCCGGCTGCGCGGCCGCCTTCGGCCTGTGCTGCACCTGCAAGGTGTGCTGCGCCGACGAGTTCGAGGGCCCCTGGTCGCGGAAGCGGCGCGAGGGCGCCTGCGCCAACTGCGACTGCGGCGACTGCGACCTGTCGTGTTGTGAGATCTGTGAGTGCTGCGAGTGCTGTTCGTGCTGTGACTGCTGAGCAGGAGGGGGAGGGGTGCTCGTGTGAAGGCGGAGGCAAGAGGAAGGAGAACGCGAGCGCGTCGCCCGCGGTACGGGCGCATGCAGAGGGTCGGCTCAACAGGAAGAGGACCACACACGACCGAAGTCGATGTGGGAGCGCGTGACCAGCCACTGCTGCGGATGCATGGGCCAAGTGGAACAGGCATCCGGTTCCGCGTCAACCGGCATGAGACGTACGGCTCACAGTACGGACAGCCTTGACAGTGCACCGAAACGCACGCGTACTCTCGACGGACGGTCCTGCTGAGGGGCTCGGCCGTACCGCGCCGCACGGCGCGCCCGTGTGAAGGCACCACCCGTGTTCTGACGTCTCTTCGCGTCACGGAGCCTTCGCATGTCATCCGACACCCTCGCCCATTCCCCCGCCGCGCCGGGGACCCCCGACCCCGCGCACGCCCCGTCGAGGCCCTCGCTGGTGATCGTCGGAGCCGGTCCGCGGGGGACCGGGCTTCTGGAGCGCATCGCCGCCAACGCGCCCGAGCTGTACGCCGGTCCGGGCCTCGACATCCATCTGGTCGACCCGCATCCGCCGGGCGGCGGCCGCATCTGGCGCCAGGCCCAGTCACCGCTGCTGTGGATGAACTCGCACGCCGAGGACGTCACCATGTTCACCGACGAGACGGTGACCATGGACGGCCCGGTGCGCGAGGGCCCCACCCTGCACGAGTGGGCCGGCCTCGACGGCGCCGCCTTCGCCGACCGGCAGCTCCAGGGCCGCTATCTGCGCTGGGTGTACGAGCGGGCACGGGCGGAGCTGCCCGAGAGCATCACCGTCCACCACCACGCCCGGCGCGCCGTGCGGATCAGCGGGCCGCGCGACGCACGCCAGCAGGTCTGGCTGGAGGGCCGGCCGCAGCCCCTCCTCGCCGACCTCGTGATCCTCGCGCTCGGCCACCTCGACGCCGAACTCGACCATGAGCAGGCCGCGTTGTCCGCCTACGCCCGCGAGCACGGACTGGTGCACCTGCCGCCCGACTTCACCGCCGACACCGACCTGAGCGCGCTGCGGCCCGGCGAACCCGTCCTCGTACGCGGCTTCGGGCTGGCCTTCGTCGACCTCATGGTGCTGCTCACCGAGGGCCGTGGCGGGCGGTACGAGGGCGACGCCTATCTGCCCTCGGGCCGGGAACCGGTGCTCTACGTCGGCTCCCGGCGGGGAGTGCCGTACCACTCGAAGATCGGCTACGACTGGACCGGCGACCGCCCCCCGCTGCCCCGCTTCCTGGGGCCGGCCGAGATCGCGGGCCTGCTGGCCAGGCCGGAGGGCTTCGACTTCCGGCGCGATGTGTGGCCGCTGGTGGAGAAGGAACTGGGCTTCGCCCACTACCACCGGCTGTTCACCGCCCACGCCGAGCGCACGGCGATGGCCTGGGCCGATTTCGAGGAGAAGTACGCGGCCGCCGCCGGCCCCGCCGAGACCCGGGCGCTCGTCGCCGCCGCCGTGCCCGACCCCGCCGACCGGCTCGACCTCGCCGCGCTCGACCGCCCGCTCGACGGGGTGCGGTACGCCTCGCACGAGGACTTCCAGGACGGCCTGCGCGCCTACATCGAAGGCGACCTGAACCGGCGCCACGACCCCGCGCACAGCGCCGACCTGGGCGTCTTCCTCGGACTGCTCTCCGTCTACGGCCAGCTCGTCCGCCTGGGGAACACCGGACCCTGGTGGCACGGCTTCTTCAGCTATCTGGCGTCCGGGCCGCCCGGACCCCGGCTGCGGCAGATGCTCGCGCTGTCCCGGGCCGGCCTGCTCAGATTCGTCGGCGCCGACATGGCCGTCACCGCCGAGCACGGCGTGTTCCGGGCCGGCAGCCCGACCGTGCCCGGCTTCCGCGTCGAGGCCCGCGCCCTGGTCGAGGCCCGGCTGCCCGAGCCCACCGTCCGGCGGGCCCGCGACAGCCTGCTGCGCCGGCTGCACGCCGACGGCGCGGCCGAGACCCCCGAAGGACTGCTCCGGGTCGACCCCGTCGACGGCCGGATCCTCGACGGCGCCGGACGGCCGCACCCCCGCCGCTTCGCACTCGGCCCGTACACCGACGCCCGCACCCCCGGCGCCTTCACCCGGCCCCGCACCGGGGGCCCCGCGTTCCGGCAGAACGACGCCGCGGCGCGCTCGGCGCTGGCCTTCCTGAGCAGGACACCGGTGGAGGGGGGCGGACGGTGAGCGGCACGGTTCCGGGTGCCGGTCCGGGGACGGTGTGACGTGGGGTCAGGGGGTGCACTTACTGGATCGGGGACTATCCGGAGGGTCGAATTCCGGACATTCCCGGGAACTGGGCGGCGGTCGGCGACGGGATCGTGCTCACCGCCGCCGAGGGTGACGGTCTGACCGCGGACGGGCGGCCCTTCGCGGACGAGGTCCGGCTCGCCGCCGACCGCGCGCCGGCGGAGGAGGCCCGCGTCGCGTTCGGTGAGAAGCGGCTCTTCACGCTGGTGCGCGAGGGCGTCTGGGGAGTGCGGGTCTACGACCCCGGTCCGCGGCCCGGCGGTCCTTCCGGGCATCGGACGGGCGGGAGTTGACGCTGCGGGTCGCGAGGCAGGGCGACGGGTCGCTGTGGGCGGCGTTCGCCGACGGCACCAGCGGCGACACCGGTTTCCGGTTCCGCTTCCGCCATCCGGCCGCGCCGGCCGCGCAGGGCGCCGTCGCGTAAAGGTGGTTTAAAGGCCAACGGCCGAAAGGCACTCTTGTGTCGACCGGTCGTTCGGCCGAATACTCCCCCTCAGCGCTTGCCGGGGGGCATACGTGTTCGGAACCCCGCCGTTCCTCCTGGCTGCGCCTCACCGGGCCCCGACCCCACGCGGGCCCCCGACTTCCCCTGGGAGGGAACGACAAGTGAGGATCAAGCGCACCACTCCCCGCAGCGGTCTCGCGAGACGGACCCGGCTGATCGCCGTGGCCACCGGCCTGCTGGCCGCGGGCGCGTTCGCCGCCCCCACGGCGAACGCGAGCGACGCGCACACCTTCAGCGCAGCCCAGCTCACCAAGGCGGACTCCGCCATCCTCAAGGCCGACATACCGGGTACGGCCTGGGCGGTGGACAGCAAGAACGACCGCGTCGTCGTCACCGTCGACAGCACGGTGTCCAAGGCCGAGATCGCCAAGATCAAGCAGCAGGCCGGCGCGAACGCGGGCGCGCTCACCATCAAGCACACCCCCGGCAAGTTCAACAAGCTGATCAGCGGCGGCGACGCCATCTACGGCGGCCAGTACCGCTGCTCGCTCGGCTTCAACGTGCACAGCGGCAGCACGTACTACTTCCTCACCGCGGGACACTGCGGCCAGGTGGCGTCCACCTGGTACAGCAACTCCAGCCACACCACCGTGCTCGGCACCAACGTGGGCTACAGCTTCCCGGGCAACGACTTCGCGCTGGTGCGGTACACCAACTCCTCGGTCTCGCACCCGAGCGCCGTGGGCAGCCAGTCCATCACGAGCGCGGCGACGCCGTCCGTGGGGCAGACCGTGTACCGGCGCGGCTCCACCACGGGCACGCACAGCGGTCGGGTGACCGCGCTGAACGCCACCGTGAACTACGGCGGCGGGGACGTGGTCTACGGGCTGATCCAGACCACGGTGTGCGCCGAGGGCGGCGACAGCGGTGGTCCGCTGTACGCCGGGACCGTGGCGTACGGGCTGACGTCGGGCGGCAGCGGTGACTGCACCTCCGGCGGTACGACGTTCTTCCAGCCGGTGACCGAGGCGTTGAGCTACTACGGCGTCACGCTGCCGTAGCGGGTCCGACTCCGGCTTTCCGGAAAGCCCCTGCAGGCCTTGCGGCGTGCGGGGGCTTCTTCTGTGCGCGGGGGGATCGCGTTCGGTTTCGGACAGGTGGTGTCGGACGCGTTCGGTGTGGGTTCCGTGGGTGTTGTGTTTGCTGTGCGAATTGCTTTGCCGTGACCGTGTGCAGTCAAGTAGGGAGGGGTGTGCAAGCCCTCTCTACGCGCGTCCGGAAGTCAACCTTGTGTGCTCCCTGTGCCGTTCGGAAGAGTGGGCCCTCGTCAACCAGCCTTCCCGGTCCGTCGAGTCCCCACAACTCGCGGGCCATCCCCCCACAGGAGGACGTGAGTTGAAGCACCGACGCATACCCCGGCGGCGGGCCGCCGTGGCCGGTGCGGGAATCGCCGCACTGGTCGCCGCGGGGGTCACCTTGCAGAATGCGAACGCCAGCGAGCCTGCGAAGCCGGCTCCGGAGGTGAAGGCCCTGTCCGCTCCGGCGGCCGGAAACCTCGCCTCCACGCTGCTGGACCACCTCGGATCCCGGGCCGCCGGCAGCTACTACGACGCCTCGGCCGGGAACCTCGTCGTCGACGTGGTCGACCGGAGCGCGGCGAAGGCCGTCGAGGCGGCCGGGGCGAGGGCGAGACTCGTCGCCAACTCACTGGCCGCGCTCGACGGCGCGCGGACCACGCTGAAGAGGGACGCGGCCATACCGGGGACGTCCTGGGCCACCGACCCGGTGAGCAACAAGGTCGTCGTCACCGCCGACAAGACGGTGTCCGGTGCCGAGTGGGCCAAGCTGAGCAAGGTCGTCGACGGGCTCGGCGGCGCGGCGGAACTGAAGCGGTCGAAGGGGGAGTTCAAGCCCTTCATCGCCGGCGGGGACGCGATCAGCGGGTCCGGCGGGCGCTGCTCGCTCGGGTTCAACGTGGTCAAGGACGGGCAGCCGTACTTCCTGACCGCCGGGCACTGCACCGCCGCCATCTCCACCTGGTCGGACTCGAGCGGGAACGAGATCGGGCAGAACGCGGAGTCCCACTTCCCGGGGACCGACTTCGGGCTCGTGAAGTACACGTCGCAGGCGGACCATCCGAGCGAGGTCGACCTGTACAACGGGTCCACGCAGAAGATCACCGGCGCCGCCGAGGCCACGGTGGGGATGAAGGTGACGCGCAGCGGGTCGACGACCCATGTGCACGACGGGACGGTCACCGGGCTGAACGCCACGGTGAACTACCAGGAGGGCACCGTCAGCGGGCTCATCCAGACGGACGTGTGCGCCGAGCCCGGGGACAGCGGCGGGTCGCTGTTCTCGGGGAGTAATGCGATCGGGCTGACGTCCGGGGGGAGCGGTGACTGCACCTCCGGCGGGGAGACGTTCTTCCAGCCGGTGACCGCCGCGCTGTCCGCGACGGGAGCGCAGATCGGGTAGTCCGCTCGCTTCGGTTCGTTCGTTCACCAGGCCCCGCCCCCGCACATCCGCGGGGGCGGGGCTTCCGTGCGCCTGCGTGTCATGTCCCCACCCCTCTCGCAAAGGGTTTGCGCAGGTGGGAGGGGGGTGAACGGATGTCGTACACGCGTTCGAGAATGGGGGTATGGTGGGGGTGGAAGTAGGGAACTGATGTTCGAGAGGCGTGCGAGTGCGGGAGGTGCGTGTGCCGGGCTTCGCGCATCTGCGCACCGTCTCCGGGTTCTCCGTGCGGTACGGGGCATCCCACCCGGAGCGGCTGGCCGAGCGTGCCTCGGAGCGGGGGATGGACGTCCTCGCGCTCACCGATCGCGACACCCTCGCCGGTGCCGTGCGCTTCGCCAAGGCCTGCGCCGGGGTGGGGGTGCGGCCCGTGTTCGGGGTGGATCTGGCGATCGGCGAGGCCGTACGGCCCGCGCGGCGCAAGACGCCGGTGCGGGGTGGGGCCTTCGTGGACGAGTCGGCTCCTCGTGCGACCTTTCTCGCCCGGGACGGGGGGCGGGGGTGGGCCGATCTGTGCCGGATCGTCACGGCCGCGCATGCGGGTGAGGGCGCGCCTTCGCTGCCCTGGTCCGCGCATCGAGGAGGCGGGCTCGTCGTGCTGCTCGGGCCCGGGTCGGATGTCGGGCGGGCTCTCGCGGCGGGCCGGCCGGACCGGGCCGCGCGGCTGCTCGGGGCGTGGCGGGAGGTCTACGGCGACGCGCTGCGGCTGGAGGCCGTCTGGCACGGGCGTGAGGGCACGGGGCCCGGCTCGCTGCGGCTGGCCGCCCGTACCGTCGGCTTCGCCGCCGAGCAGAGGGTGCGGCCGGTGCTCAGCAACGCCGTCCGGTACGCCGATCCCGGGGCGGGACCCGTCGCCGACGTGCTGGATGCGGCGCGGCGGCTGGTGCCGATCGATCCGCGCGGGGAGCTGGACTCCGGGGAGGCCTGGCTGAAGGACGCGCAGGCGATGGCGAGGGTGGCCGAGCGGGTGGTGGAGGCCGCCGGGTACCGGCGGGAGGCCGCCCTGCGGCTGGTGGAGCAGACCCTGGCCACGGCCGAGGAGTGCCGGGTCGATCCCGAAGGGGATCTGGGGATCGGGACCGTCCACTTTCCCGAGGCGCATCTGGTGGGGGCCGGCCGGCGCACCGCCCAGCGGGCGCTCGCCTCACGGGCGGTGGCGGGGATGGTGCGGCTCGGCTACGGCGGGCGGCGTGCGTACTGGGAGCGGATGCACCACGAGCTGGACATCATCGCCCATCACGGGTTCGCTTCGTACTTCCTGACGGTGGCTCAGGTCGTCGGCGACGTGCGGGAGATGGGGATCCGGGTGGCCGCCCGGGGGTCCGGGGCGGGATCCCTCGTCAACCATCTGCTGGGTATCGCCCAGGCCGATCCGGTCGAGCACGGGCTGCTGATGGAGCGCTTCCTGTCCAAGGAGCGCGTGGTCCTGCCCGACATCGACATCGATGTGGAGTCCGCCCGGCGGCTGGAGGTGTACCGGGCGATCATCCGCCGGTTCGGCGAGGAGCGGGTGGCGACCGTGTCCATGCCGGAGACCTACCGGGTGCGGCACGCCATCCGGGACGTGGGCGCCGCCCTGTCCATGGACCCGGCGGAGATCGACCGCATCGCCAAGTCCTTCCCGCACATCCGGGCCCGGGACGCGCGCGCCGCGCTGGAGGAGCTGCCCGAGCTGAAGCGGCTCGCGGCGGAGAAGAAGCGGTACGGCAGGCTGTGGGAGCTGGTCGAGGCGCTCGACGCCCTGCCGCGCGGCGTCGCCATGCACCCGTGCGGGGTGCTGCTGTCCGACGCCTCCCTCCTCGCGCGTACGCCGGTGGTGCCCACCAGCGGTGAGGGGCTGCCGATGTCGCAGTTCGACAAGGAGGACGTGGAGGAACTGGGCCTGCTCAAGCTCGATGTGCTGGGCGTGCGGATGCAGTCGGCCATGGCGCACGCGGTCGCCGAGGTGGAGCGGGCGACGGGGGAGCGGATCGATCTTGACGCGGTGCCGGCCGGGGACCCGGAGACGTATCGGCTGATCCGGTCCACCGAGACGCTGGGGTGCTTCCAGATCGAGTCGCCGGGGCAGCGCGACCTGGTGGGGCGGCTGCAGCCGAGCACCTTTCACGATCTGGTCGTCGACATCTCGCTGTTCCGGCCCGGACCCGTCGCCGCCGACATGGTGCGGCCGTTCATCGAGGCGCGGCACGGGCGGGCGCCGGTGCGCTACCCGCACCCCGACCTGGAGGAGCCGCTGAAGGGGACGTACGGGGTCGTCGTCTTCCACGAGCAGGTCATCGACATCGTCGCCATCATGACCGGATGCGGGCGGGGCGAGGCCGACCGGGTGCGGCGGGGGTTGTCCGACCCGGAGTCGCAGGGGCGGATCAGGGTGTGGTTCGCGCAGCAGGCCGCGGCCCGGGGATACGACGCGGAAACGATCCGGCGTACCTGGGAGATCGTGGAGGCCTTCGGGTCGTACGGATTCTGCAAGGCGCACGCGGTCGCCTTCGCCGTGCCCACCTATCAGTCGGCCTGGCTGAAGGCCCATCACCCGGCCGCCTTCTACGCCGGGCTGCTCACCCATGACCCGGGAATGTATCCCAAGCGGCTGCTGCTGGCCGATGCGCGGCGGCGCGGGGTGCCGATCCTGCCGCTGGACGTCAATGTGTCCGGGGTCGCCCATCGGATCGAACTGGTGTCTGAATCAAGGGTGTGGGGGCTGCGGCTCGCCCTGTCCGACGTGCACGGCATCAGCGAGGCCGAGGCGAAGCGGATCGCGGACGGACAGCCGTACTCCTCCCTGGTGGACTTCTGGGAGCGGGCCCGGCCGAGCCGGCCGCTGGCGCACCGGCTCGCCCAGGTGGGCGCGTTGGACGCCTTCGGCGCCAACCGGCGTGACCTGCAACTGCACCTGACCGAGCTGCACCGGGGGGCCCGGGGCGGTGGCGGCGGTCAGCTGCCGCTGGCAGGCGGCCGGAAGACCGCGCCGGCGGGGCTGCCGGACCTGACCTCGGCGGAGCGGCTCAGCGCCGAGCTGGGCGTGCTGTCCATGGACGCCTCGCGCAATCTGATGGACGACCACCGGGAGTTCCTGAAGGAGCTGGGCGTGGTCTCCGCGCGCCGGCTGCGCGAGGCGCGGCACGGCGAGACCGTGCTGGTCGCCGGCGCCAAGGCGGCCACCCAGACGCCGCCGATCCGCTCCGGCAAGCGGGTCATCTTCTCCACGCTGGACGACGGCACCGGACTGGTCGACCTCGCGTTCTTCGACGACTCGCACGACGCGTGCGCCCACACCGTCTTCCACTCGTGGCTGCTGCTGGTGCGCGGCGTGGTGCAGCGGCGCGGTCCGCGCAGCCTGAGCGTGGTGGGCTCCGCCGCCTGGAACCTCGCCGAGCTGGCGGAACTGCGGGCCGAGGGCGGCCTCGAGGAGGTGGCGGCGCGGCTCGCGGAGCCGCCGGCCGAGGGCGCGGGCGGCGATCCGACCGGCGGGCGGCGGATCCAGCTGCCGACCGGATACCAGATGCATCCGTGGGCCGACCTGCGGCCCGCGGGGCAGGAGGCCTCACAAGGGCCTGCTGCCGTACGGAAGTTGTGGCACCAGAGTCCGGGGAGTGCGGGATGACCATTCTCTGCGTACGTTTCCAGCTGCCGCCGGCGCACGAGGCGGCCCTGCCGGGACTGCTCGGACTGCTGGAGGAGTTCACTCCGGTCGTCGAGGCGCTGCCCCCGGACGGGGCGCTGGCCGATCTGCGCGGCGCCGAGCGGTACTTCGGGCGCAGCGCGGTGGAGCTGGCCTCGGTGATCCGGGTGCGGGCGCTCGCGCGGTTCGGCGTCGACTGCGTGATCGGCGCCGGTCCGGGCCCGATGCTGGCCCGCGTGGCGCTCGGCGCCGCCCGGCCCGGGGTGACCTGCGCGGTGCCGGAGGACGCCGTCGCCGAGTTCCTCGCCGACAAGCCCGTCGCCGCACTGCCCGGCGTCGGCACGGCGACCGCCCGCACCCTGAGCGAGTACGGCCTGGACACCCTGGGCCTGGTCGCCGCCGCGCCGCTGTCCACCCTCCAGCGGCTGATCGGCGCCAAGGCCGGGCGCGAGCTGCGCGAGAAGGCGAGCGGCATCGACCGGGGCCGGGTCGTGCCGAACGCCGTGTCCCGGTCGCTGGCGACGGAACGCGCCTTCGACCTCGACGAGCTCAACCCCGGCCTGCACCGCACGGCACTGCTGTCGGCCGCCGAGGAACTGGGCGCCCGGCTGCGCGCGGTGCGGAAGATCTGCCGCACCCTGACCCTCACCGTCCGCTACGCCGACCGGTCCTCGACCACCCGCAGCCGCACCCTGAAGGAGCCGACCGCGCACTCGGCGGCCCTGACCAGGGCGGCCTACGGCATGTACGAGGCGCTCGGCCTGCAGCGCGCCCGGGTCCGCGCGCTCGTCCTGCGCGCCGAGGGCCTGGCCCCCGCCGACCAGGCCTCCTACCAGCTCACCTTCGATCCCGTGGACGAGAAGGTGCGCCGGGTCGAGGAGGTCGCGGACCGCGCACGGGCCAGGTTCGGGCCCAGGGCGGTGATGCCGGGGGCGCTGGGGCGCCGCGGCGGGGGCTCCTCGCCGGTCAATTGGCCCAGGGCGGCGTGATGCGGGTGCCGTCGGCCAGCTCCGCCTCCAGGCCGACGGAGGTGGTGACCCAGGACAGCGCGGTGTGACCGGTCGGGTTCTCCACGGTGAGGGTCGTGCCCGGGCTGACGATCACCGTGTCGCCCGCGCCGATCCGCTCGGTGCGGCCGTCGAGGGTGATCAGCAGCTCGCCGACGAGCAGATGGAAGATCTCCTCCCGGCTGACGGTGTGGGCGGGCGCCTTCGTCCCCGCCGGTATCTCCCCGCGCCAGGCGCAGAGTTCCGTGCTGCCGGTGAGCGGGGAGGCGTACGAGACGAAGCGGGCGCCGTGGATCTCGTGGGTGGTGGCCTCGGACGAGCGGACGACGGGCATGGCGGTGATCTCCTCTGATGGTCAAGCGGCTTGACTATATGGTCAAGCCGCTTGACCACTCTGTCAAGGGTGTTTCAATGCCTGCGTGCAGAACTCCGAAGCCATGGCCCTGTCCGCCGCCCTGCTCGCCGTCGCCGGCGACCTCACTCAGCGCATCCATGACGGGGTGGTGGCGCGCGGGTTCGCCGATCTGCGGCCGGCGCACGGGTTCGCCTTCGCGCGACTGGGCCCGGACGGCGCCACCGTCACCGACCTCGCGGCGCACCTGGGGGTGACCAAGCAGGCGGCGAGCCAGCTCGTGGACGAGATCGTGCGCAAGGGGTACGCCGAGCGGCGGCCGCACCCGCAGGACGCGCGGGCCCGGCTGATCGTGCTGACCGAGCGCGGCCGGGCCTGCACCCGGGCGGCGGAGGAGGCGGCGGCCGAGGTCGTGGGGGGATGGGCCGAACTGCTGGGCGAGGGTGAAGTGCGCGTGTGGGGGGAGCGTTTGGCGCGGATCGCTCCCTATGGTCCTGTCAGGCCCGCCTGGTGACGATCCGTCGGCGTTCGGTTATCACTGGAAGTTTTTTACTGACGCGTAACTTCACACGCGCACTACTCGCCCGTAACTTGACGAGTGAACAGCATCCTCGTGATCCGGATCACAGGGTAAGGCCCCCACCTCCCTTGAGCCGCAAGGAGATCACCCGATGCTGCCCTGGAAGCGAGCGTTCAGACCCCTCGCCGCGCTGCTCCTCACCGCCGCCGCCCTCACCGTTCCCGCCGCCACCGCCACCGCTGCCGCCGACTCCGCCCCCACGAGCGGCTGGAACGACTTCTCCTGCAAGCCCTCCGCCGCCCATCCCCGCCCGGTGATCCTGGTCCACGGCACCCTGGGCAACTCGGTCGACAACTGGCTCTCCCTCGCCCCCTACCTGGAGAGCCGCGGATACTGCGTCTACTCCCTGGACTACGGCCAACTGGCCGGCGTCCCCGTCTTCCACGGCCTCGGCCCCATCGACGCGTCGGCCCAGCAGCTGTCGGCCTACGTGGACAGGGTGCTCGCCGCGACCGGAGCCGCCAAGGCCGACCTGGTCGGCCACTCCCAGGGCGGCATGATGCCCCGCTACTACCTGAAGTTCCTCGGCGGAGCCGCCAAGGTGAACGCCCTCGTCGGCATCGCCCCCGACAACCACGGCGCCACCCTGAGCGGCCTGACCAACCTGCTGCCGTACTTCCCCGGCGCCTCCGACCTGATCAAGGCCACCACCCCCGGCCTCGCCGACCAGGTACCCGGCTCCGACTTCCTCACCAAGCTCAACGCGGGCGGCGACACCGTACCCGGAGTGCACTACACCGTCATCGCCACCAAGTACGACGAGGTGGCGACCCCCTGGCAGAGCCAGTACCTGAGCGGCTCCGACGTCCACAACGTCCTGCTGCAGGACCTGTGCCCCGTCGACCTGTCCGAGCACGTCGTCATCGGCCTGTTCGACCGCATCGCCTTCCACGAGGTGGCCAACGCGCTCGACCCGGCCCACGCCACCGCCACCACCTGCGCGTCCGCGCTCAGCTGAGCCGCCGCCGGGGCCCGTCCGGCCTGAGCCGCCGGACAGGCCCCGGAACCTCACCGGCGGACGGTGCTTCGGCGGGGCGGGAACCCGTGGGGGCGCATGTCGAAACTAGCCCCGGAGGACCGGGAAGTCGCCTGCTGGAGGCCTGCGGGGGAGATCCTTATGGTGGCGTTAAGGGGGTGCTCAGGCTGCGCTCAGGTAGGTAGCGTGCGTCCATGATCGAGGAGAACGCGGAGGGCGTCCGGGCGGCCGTCGCCGCCGATGTGCCGGCCGTCGCGGCCGTGACGGACGCGGCCTACCGCCCCTACGTCGAGCGCATCGGCGTGGTGCCGCAGCCCATGGAGGCCGACCACGCCGCGAACGTGGCCGCCGGCAGGGTGTTCGTCACCGGCGAGCCCGTCCACGGGCTGGTCGTGATCGAGGCGCGCGCCGGCCATCTCTTCCTGGACAGCATCGCCGTCCACCCCGGCGCCCACGGCACGGGCGTCGGACGCCGTCTGCTGCGCTTCGTCGAGGCACGCGCGCGTGAGCTGGGCCTCGGCGAGATCAGGCTCTACACGAACGCGTTGATGTGGGAGAACCAGAAGATCTATCCGAAGTACGGATACGAGGTCGTGGAACGCCGTGTCGACGGGCCCTACGACCGGATCCACTACCGCAAGCGGCTGGACTGACGGCCCTGCGGGCGCTCGCCCCTCAGCCGTCGGGCCACCAGGTGCGGGCGATGTCCCTGCGCACCTCGGGGCGGCCCACGGGCCGGTCCTCGGACTCGTCGCGGACGCGGCGGCCGTCCGTCTTCTTCAGGGGCTTGTGCACGGTGACGCGGCGCATGGCTGCCTCCTTCAGTGCCTACCGGGTTTCCGTGATGTCACGGTGGTAGACGCTCTCGGCGAGAGTTCCTCATCGGAGCGGGATTGTCAGTGGCGGGTGTCACTCTGTGAGCATGACGAATCCGCAGGAGAACACGGATGCGCCGGGTGCCCCCGAGGTCGACTGGGACGCCGAGGCCGCGGCCTTCGACGAGGAGCCGGACCACGGCCTGCGCGACCCCGAGACCCGCGCGGCCTGGGCGGCGCGGCTCGGTGCCTGGCTGCCCGAGCGCCCCGCCGACGTCCTCGACCTCGGCTGCGGCACCGGCAGCCTGTCGCTCCTCGCGGCCGAGCAGGGACACCGGGTGACGGGGGTCGACGCGTCACCGGCGATGGTCGAGCGGGCCCGCGCCAAGCTCGCCGGCCGCGACGCCGTCGTCCTGCGCGGCCAGGCCGCGGCCCCGCCGGTGGGGGAGCAGCGCTTCGACGTCGTCCTCGTACGGCACGTGCTGTGGACGCTGCCCCGGCCCGACCGGGTGCTGCGGCACTGGCGCGACCTGCTGCGCCCACGGGGCCGCTTCGTCCTGGTCGAGGGCGTCTGGGGCACGACGAGCCCGGTGGGCATCCCCGCCGGCCGGCTCACCGCCCTCCTGGCGCCGCTCACCGCGGACATACGCGTGGAGCGGCTGTCCGGCGACTCCGTGCTGTGGGGCAAGGAGGTGGAGGACGAACGGTACGCGGTCGTGGCGAGGGTGTGACGCGGTGCCCCGGGCCGGTCCGCTTGCCTCCGGGTCAGGCGAGCAGGCGGCCGAAGCCGCCGGAGCGGGCCAGCTCCTCCAGCTCCTCCAGGGCGGCCACCGCGGCGGACGCGGCCTCGGGATCCGTCCGCGACAGACCGCTCTCGGCGAACTCGTCCTCGTCCAGACGCCGTACGTCCGTGCCGTCGGCGGAGCGCCACAGGTCCAGGTCGAGGTCCTCCACGACCAGCTCACCGCCGGTGCGGACGGCCGGACGCGTGATGTCGCAGTACCAGCCCTTCACGGTGCCGTCGACGGCGCGCACCTCCTTCACCGAGTACCACCGGTTCCGCCAGTAGTACTCGGTGAACAGGTCGCCCGGCTCGAAGCGGACGAAGCCGAAGTCGCGGACGCCGGAGCCCGCCCACGGGGCGCGTACGGCGATACGGGTGCCGTCGTCCTGGAGCAGCTCGGCCGGGTAACGGATCTTCGTGCGGCCCGCCTTGACCAGGACCACCTCCAACCGGTCCGCCGGTTCAGGCGAGTTCACGGACATAGCGCACCTCCGTCGCGCAGATCTCGTAGCCGAGCCACTTGTTGATCGCGATCATGGGTCCGTTGCCGGCGTCGTTGCCGGTGAAGGCCTCGGTGAGACCGGCGGCGCGGGCCCGGTACAACGAGTGGATCTTGGCGAGCTTGGCCAGGCCGCGCCCGCGGTGGGCGCGGGCGGTGCCGGTCATGGCGGTGGAGTAGCCGGTGGCGCCGTCCGTGTAGGCCACGCTGAAGGCGACCGGACGGCCGCCGGCGCACGCGGCCACCGTCAGCTCGCGGTTCAGCAGCGGATGCTTCCAGTACTGCTCGATCCAGGCGTCGTAGTCCGCGTACGCCACATCCACGTCGCTGGGCTCGTCCTGCATGGTCTCCGCGTCCAGCGCGAACAGCGGACGCGGATCGTCCGCGAAGTCCGCGGCCGTGCGCAGCTCGACGCCCGGCGGAGCCGGGGGCAGCGGAGGCAGGGACGCGCCCGCCAGATCGAGGCGGAGGAAGTGGGCGGGCCGGGCGGCCCGATAGCCGTGCCGCTCCGCAAAGGCGCGGTTGGCCGGCTCGTCGAGGACCCAGCTGAGCAGCCGGGTCGCCCCCTGAGCGGCGAGGTGCTCCTCGGCCGCCCGCAGCAGCAGCCCGCCGGCCCCGCGACCGGTCCGATCGGGCCGGACGTAGATGCTCAGCAGGCCCTGGCCCGGCTCGCTGCTGTCATGAGCCAGGTGCACCTGGGCCGCACCGATCACCTCGCCGTCCTCCTCGGCGACCAGCGGGCGGTAGCGGGCGTCGGGCGGCATGTGGAGGGCGTTGTGGCGGACCGAGTCCGCGGTGAACAGGATGTAGGGCAGGGCGAGACGGCGGACCCGGGCGAAGCCCTCGGTGTCCGCCGGGGCGTCGGGGTTCAGGTCGCGCACGATCACTGTCATGGTGAGGCACCGTACGGGGCCGCGTGCCGGGGATGCCTCTCATTTTCCGCCGGGTACGGGACAATCGGCCCGTGAGCCTGAAGATCCGCATCGATGACAGCGCGCCCCCGTACGAGCAGGTGCGGGCGCAGATTTCCGAGCAGGCGCGGTCCGGCGCGCTGCCGGTGGGGTACCGGCTGCCGACCGTGCGGGGGCTGGCCGAGTCCCTGGGCCTCGCGGTGAACACGGTGGCCAAGGCGTACCGGGCGCTGGAGGGCGACGGAGTGATCGAGACGCGGGGGCGCAACGGAACGTTCGTGGCCGCCGCCGGCTCGGCCGCGGAACGCGAGGCTTCCCTGGCCGCCCAGACGTACGCGGAGCGGGTACGGCGGCTGGGGCTGGGGGAGTCGGAGGCGCTGGCCGCCGTGCGCGACGCCCTGCGGGCGGCTTACGGGGCGTAAGGCACCGGCGTGCGTCACCGGCGTTGGGCGGCCTCCGGAACGCGTGTCACCCTCAGCCCCGCCCGTTCCGCCGCTCTGCCGAAGGCCACCGCGTCCTGCACCGCCGCGCCGCCCGGGTCGTTGTTGAAGTAGGCGTACACGTCCTCTCCCCGCTCCCAGGTCGTCGCGACACGGTCGACCCAGGTCTCCAGGGACCGCTTGCCGTAGCGGGGCCAGGGCCGGGCGCGGCCCTGGTGGAAGCGGACGTAACCCCAGTCGGCGGTGCGCCACAGCGGGGTGACCGGGCGGGCCAGGACGTCCGCCCAGCACAGGGCCGCGCCCCGGGCCGACAGGACCGCGCGCACCTCGGGCGTCCACCAGGAGTCGTGGCGCGGCTCGACCGCGACCCTCGTGCCGGACGGGAAGCGGGCCAGGCAGGCGTCCAGCAGGGCCGGGTCCGCGCGCAGCGTCGGCGGGAGCTGGAGCAGGACGGGGCCCAGGCGGTCGCCCAGGCCCGCCGCGTGGCTCATCAGGCGGTGGACCGGCTCCTCCGGCTCCTTCAGGCGCTTGATGTGGGTGAGGAAGCGGCTGGCCTTGACCGCGACCACGAAGTCCTCCGGCACCCGTTCCCGCCACGCCGCGAAGGTCTCGTAGGACGGCAGCCGGTAGAACGCGTTGTTGATCTCCACCGTCGCGAAGAGACGCGTGTACTCCTCCAGCCACAGCCGCGCCGGGACCCCGGCCGGATACACGAGGTCCCGCCAGTCCTTGTACTGCCACCCGGAGGTGCCGACGAGCAAGGTCACAGCACCATCAAAGCACTACAGGTACAGGCCCGCGTCCGCGCCGTCGCGCGCCCCGGGCACCGAGGCCGGCACCGTGCCCCGGCGCAGTGCGTACAGCTCGGCCAGGGTCGCCCCGTCCCGCCCCACGCCCTCCTCGGTGCCGAGCCACTCCACGGCCTCGCGCCGGGTCAGCGGGCCCACCTCGATGCGGGCCAGGCAGCGGCCCGGGCGGACCACGGCCGGGTGCAGCCGCTCCAGGTCCTCGTTGGTGGTGACGCCGACCAGGACGTTGCGGCCCTGGCCGAGGAGGCCGTCGGTGAGGTTCAGCAGCCGGGACAGGGCCTGGCCCGCGGTGTGCTTGGCCTCGCCGCGGATCAGTTCGTCGCAGTCCTCCAGCAGCAGCAGCCGCCAGCGGCCCTTGCCCGCGCCGTCCTCCTCGCCGATCGCGATGTCCATCAGATAGCCGACGTCGCTGAACAGCCGCTCCGGGTCCAGGACGCAGTCGACCTGGCACCAGTCGCGCCAGGAGCGGGCCAGCGTGCGCAGCGCGGAGGTCTTGCCGGTGCCGGGCGGCCCGTGCAGCAGGAGCAGACGGCCCGCGATGTCCTCGGGGGTCGTCCCCATCAGCCGGTCCATCGCCTGCGCCACCGGCGCGGTGTAGTTGGACCGCACCTCGTCCCAGGTGCCCGCGGAGATCTGCCGGGTGGTGCGGTGCGGGCCGCGCCGCGGGGAGACGTACCAGAAGCCCATCGTCACGTTCTCGGGCTGGGGTTCGGGCTCGTCGGCGGCGCCGTCCGTGGCCTGGTCGAGGACCTTCTCGGCCAGTTCCGCGCTGGTCGCGGTCACCGTGACGTCCGCGCCGCGGCTCCAGCGGGACACCAGCAGGGTCCAGCCGTCGCCCTCGGCCAGGGTGGCGCTGCGGTCGTCGTCGCGGGCGACCCGCAGCACCCGGGCGCCGTCGGGCAGCAGGGTCGCGCCGGAGCGGACGCGGTCGATGTTCACCGCGTGCGAGTACGGCTGCTCGCCCGTCGCGAAGCGGCCGAGGAACAGCGCGTCGACGACGTCGGAGGGCGAGTCGGAGTCGTCGACGTTGAGCCGGATCGGCAGAGCGTCGTGTGGGTTCGCAGACATGCGGCCATGATCCGGCACAGGTGGGCTCCGCGCACGGTATTTCGGCTCGGGCCGCGAAGAGTGGCTGACCGGCCGTGGGCCGTCCGTGGCCGGCCGCTCCCGCTCGGCCGGGCCGGTCGCGCCCCTCTCATCCGGTGCGGGTCCGTCCTTGCCTGCGGTATCCGTCCAGGACGTCCTGGCGGAGCAGGAAGCCGAAGCCGGCGGACTCGAGCCGCAGCCCCAGCTGGGCCGGTGTGATGCCGAGACCGGCGGCGGTGCCGGCCAGGTGCCAGTCGTGGGCGGCGAGCATGGTGAGAAGGTGACCGCGGCGCACCTGGTTCTCCGACAGCCGGAAGGTCTTGAGGTAGGCGATCCTGCCGCTGTCGTCGGTGATGGCCTCACCGATGTGGTTCTCCTGCTTGGGCCGGAACGCCGGCAGGAAGCGGGAGAGCGTGAAGCGCCCCATCCGGTGGACCGTCTGCCAGGTGTACGCCTGCTCCAGCAGGCCGGCCGGCATGGTCGTGTCGTGGAAACGCGCCCAGGACTGCTCCTGTTCGGCAACCGCCGTGCGCAGGTCGGCCAGGGAGCGGACGCGCGCGTCGGGGATGCGTGCCCGGAAGTCCCGCACCGGCGGCATCAGCGTGGCGTAGTGGTGGATGAGTTCGCCGTACAGGTCCAGCAGGAGTGTGGGGTGCAGGGCGCGGTAGTCGTCGGGATGCGGGACCGCGAACGCGGCCGCGAGCGCGTCGGCGACGTACACCAGCACGCCGCACTGGCCGGGGTGGATCTCGAAGATGCGCAGCGCGTGGGCGAGTCCGCGTATGTCGGCGCCGGCGCAGGCTTCCTCGGCGCGCGGGGAGAGCCCGTGGCGGACGGCGCGCTGCGACCACTCCTCCCAGGCGATGGAGGGCCCGCCGAAGTGCAGTGCCAGATAGCCCTCCAGCGCCAGGTGCAGGGGGAGGAACCGCAGCCGGTCCTTGGCCTGGCGGCGGGCCATGCCGCGGTGGAAGCGCAGGCCCATGACGGCGGCGGGAGCCGAGTCGGCGTCGGCGGAGAGCTGGGTGCCGTAGGCCGCCGCCGGCGTGCCGTCGGCCGTCCACGTGGCGACGAAACCGTGCGGGACGTAGGAGACATAGGCGTGGCGCGGGCCGACCTCGACCAGACCGGTCGTGTCGCCGTAGAGCTGCGGGCGCAGACACAGGTCCTCTACGGGTTCCGCACGCACGAGCGGCACCAGACGGACGGCGCCCCACACCTGTGCGGGGCGGGTGGCCAGGCCGGTCAGGTCCAGTGTGGTCATCGCGCCCGCTCCCGGTCGTGGCCGCGCAGCATGCGGGCGGCACGGGTGTCCATGTAGGCGATCAGTTCGGCCAGGCCGGTGCGGCCTTCCGCGAACTGGGCGAGTTCCACCAGCGCGGGAAGGTCCTCGGCGTCCCGGATGCCCGCGGTGGGCACCGCCGGGGACAGGCGGCGCACGTCGAAGTCGGCCGCGTCGTAGACGGGGTTGAGATGCACGATGCCGGTACGCCGCTCGGGGTCGAGCCGGGTCCGCCAGATGCGCAGCACCTCGGCGGCCAGGCCGGGAGGCGCGTTGTCCCATCCGTCGGAGACGATCACCAGCCGGGACGGTGCGGTGTCCAGCGCGTCGAGGATCCGCCGGCCCACCGGCGTCGGCCCGTACGGATGCGTCAGCAGTGCGTCGGTCCGCCCGGACGTCCACAGCCCGGTGTACTCGCCGGCGAGGGCCGCGAGCAGATAGTGGCAGGCCAGGGCCACGGCCAGCGGCCGGCGGCGCTTGTGGACCGAACCGGAGGCGGAAAAGCTGTCGTCCAGGACGGCGGTGACCCTGCCCCAGGTTCCCCGGTGGGCTCCGGCCACCCGGCCGGCGGCCGACTCCAGGGCACGGGTCAGCTCGGCACGCCGGCGCAGGCGGTCCCCGGCCGGCAGGGAGAGCACATAGGCCGCCAGCCGGGTCAGCGGCATCGTGGCCAGGTCCGCCTGCAGCTCGGTGACCCCGTTCCTGTGTGCGGACTCCTGCAGCCGCAGGGTCTCCAGCCGGGTCATCCGCGGGGCCATGCGCTTGAGGAAGACGTCCCGGGGGATGCCGTGCCGGGCGGCGAAGCCCTCGGCGGCCGTGTACGGCAGCTCGTACAGGGCGGCCTGCTCGTAGTGGGCGCGGCGCCACGTCTCCAGGAGAGGCGTCGCATAGTGCTTGCGGGTCAGCGGCGCGAAGAGGAACGCCCCCAGCTCCTCGCCGGCGGGGGCGAGGTGCGCGTGGCGAAGGGCGCGCTTGAGGGCGCTGCGGTACTTCACGGCGTCGAACGCCGGATCCGGTCGGGCGGACAGCCAGTCGCGCATGATCGCGCGGGTGCGGCGGTTGTTCACCCCGGCCCGGCGCAGGGCGTCGAACAGCCGGTACACGCGCGGGGGCGGCAGCGTCGCCAGACGGCGCGCGATCAGCCGGCCCTCGCTGCGGCGCTGCTCGGCCGTGGCGTCCCCGGCGGTCTCCAGCAGCCGTCGGACGACGAGGGCCGCGTTGTGGTCGTTGATGTCGAGCGCGAGGACCCTGGCGTACAGGTCACGGTAGTTGCCCAGCATGTACGCGTGCAGGAAGTCCAGGGACAGCCGCTGCTCGCCCGCGTCGCTGTGGAACTCTCCCTGGCCGGTGGAGGTGATCGCCGCGTTGACGAAGAGCAGCACGTCCTCGGCCGCGATGAGGTCCCCGTACGAATCCATCCGACTCTTTCCCCCGTGGACGCGGATGCCGGCCGGGGAATGGGGGCACGAGCTGCGAATCATTGCTTTACAGGCAGGTTCCGGAAGTCGCGCCGGAGTCCCGCGGCCGGCCACAGGACCGTAACAGAGCAGGCCACACGCCCTCCACCGACTTGTCTGCCCGCCGGCACGGGGCACAGCGGCCGGCACCACGGGAGCGGTTCGCTCGTCCGGCTCCAGACCGCGCAATCCCTGCCGGAGGCCACGCCTCCGCCGTTACTGTGTCCCTGATGGGACGTCATGGGTGGGATTCTGATACTCGGCGGTGGCGGCTCACCGCCCTGCTCGGTGTGGGCGCCGCCGTACTGGCGCTGGCGGTGACCCTGTTCGGCACGCTGTCCGGCGGACCCAGCACGGCCGGGACCACCCGCGACGGCGACAAGGTGCACGGCACCCCCGCGAGCTCCGGCGCGAGACCGGAGCCGTACGTCGGCTGGGGCTTCACGCACACCCAGTACAGCGCCGACGAAGGCGCCGGCGCGGCCACGGAGCGCGTGCGCTGGCTGCTGGGGCAGAACGGCGGGCTGGCGCAGAACCAGGCCATCATGGGCTGGGGCGCCGACAATCCCGAACCGGTCCAGGGGCACTACGACTTCGGCGCGCTGGACCGCCGTGTCGACTTCATCCGCGCCTCCGGCGGCACCCCGGTCATCACGCTGTGCTGCTCACCGGACTGGATGAAGGGCGGCAAGCCCGGCGCCGGCAACACGAACTGGAGCCAGGCGGCGCTGGAGACGGCGCCCACCCCCGGCCACTACCAGGACTTCGCCGACCTCGCCGCGACCGTCGCCCGGCGCTATCCGGACGTGAAGCACTTCATCGTCTGGAACGAGTTCAAGGGCTTCTGGAACGACGCAAAGTCGCGCTGGGACTACGAGGGCTACACCACAATGTACAACCTCGTGTACCGAGCGCTGAAGAAGGTCGGCAAGGACATCATGGTCGGCGGGCCGTACCTGGTGATGGACAGCCTCGACCCGCGCGACCCGCACGCCTCCGGCGCGCTGAAGGGCCCCTGGGGCGCCATGGACCAGCGGGTCCTCGACGCCTTCTCCTACTGGAACGCGCACAAGGCGGGCGCCGACTTCACCGTGGTCGACGGCTCCAGCTACACCAACGACGACGAACTGCTGCCCGACGAGTTCGCCGCCACCGGCAAACTGACGGCCGTCAGCGCGTGGGTACGGCGGCAGACGCACGACCTGCCGCTGTGGTGGGCCGAGTACTACGTGGAGCCCGCCGACGGCAAGGACGACCGCAAGGGCTGGACCGAGCCGCACCGGGTGGCCGTGCAGGCCGCGGGCATGATCGCCCTGGTCGAGGGCGGCGCCGACTCCGGCTTCTACTGGAACCCGGAGGAGAAGACCGGCTCCGGCTGCGCCGGCTGCCTGTGGACGCCCACCGACAGCGCGGGCGGCGGCACGGCCCTGCCCATGTTCGGCCTGGTGTCCCGGTTCGCCAGGGCGTTCCCGCCCGGCACCCGGTACGAGACGGTGCGTATCGCGCCGGACGACGTGCCCAACGTGCGCGTCCTGGCCACCGCCAGGACGGTGCTGGTGGTCAACACCCTGAACCGGACGATCAGCGCCCAGGTCGACGGCCGACGGTTCGACATGGGGCCGTACGAGGTGAAGTGGCTCGACCGCTGAGCGGCCGGGCCACCCGCCTCACTTCAGGGTCAGGAACCGCTGCACCAGCGAGGCCAGCACCACCGCCAGCAGCGGCAGCGCGAACCAGAAGGTGCCCTGCAGCAGCCGCAGTTGCCGCACGCCGGGCCGGACCGCGACCCGTACGACCTCCCGCGCGGCCAGCAGCAGGATCAGCACGACGGCGGCCAGCGCGCCGACCACCGACCACGGGGTCCAGGTGATCCGCGGCCCGATCGGGCCCGGGTGCGGCCGCGGTACGGCGCCGGCCGGCCGCTTGCGCAGCGCGTACACGGTGACGTCGTCGTTGACCAGGACTTTGGTCAGCTCCTGGCGGTCGTCCAGGTTCTCGACCAGCCGGGGCTCCCAGGTGGCCGGATAGCCGGCGTCGAGCCGCAGATAGGTCACCTGGCTGCGGTTGACCATCAGGTACGAGTTCGGGCCGGCGTCCTTGAGCGCCTTGACCAGGCCCGACACCAGCACCGGGTCGACGGGGGCGAGGGTGGGGACGTAGTCCACCCGCTCCATGTCCTTCGCGCCCCACGGCATCGCCGGAGTCACGTCGTTGACCGTGTCCTGGGTCAGCCACAGCAGCCGTACGGTCGGCCTGTCGTGCGCGTACACCCAGTTCATGGCCGCGACCTCGCCGGGCCGGGTCCGCTCGAACGACTCGTTGCCCCAGCGGGCCACAAGGAACCCGCCGACGAGCAGCAGCCCGGCGAGCAGCGCGGCCAGTGGGGCGAGGCTCATCCGGTCCTTCGCGCGCTCCTCGGCCGTGGCCCCGGTGCGCGGGAACAGGGCGAGGGCGCCGAGCAGGGCCGCGCCCGGCACGGCGAACATGAAGACGCGCAGCGCCATCTCGCCGCCGTACGACTGCATGCCGAAGCCCAGGAACGGCACGAAGGTCAGCACCAGCAGCGAGCGTTCGCGGTAGCGGTGCGAGCGCCGGCGCCACCAGCCCCAGCAGGCGAACGCCATGACCGAGCCGGCCAGCAGCACCCGGGTGTAGAGCACCAGTTTGTGGGTGGAGTCGCCGCCCTGGATCCGGCCGGAGACGGAGGTGGAGACATTGCTGCCGACGCCGCCGACCCCGCCGAACAGGTCGTCGAAGTGCCCGGACCAGTACGGCTCGGCCATGAAGCCCACCCAGACCGCGACCAGCACCGCGAACAGCAGGGGCAGGCCGCGCAGTTCGGATCGGCCGAGCAGGACGAGCGCGGCGAGCACGCCGAGCATGACGAACGGGGTGAGCTGGTGCGCGGGCACGCTCGCCGCGTACAGGCCGATCAGCAGGAGCAGCAGCACGGCCCGCTGCCGCCGGCCGGCCGGTTCCACCTCGGCCTCGCCCGGCCGGAACCTCGTCCAGATCACGCGGGGCGGGCGGAACCAGACCAGCAGGACCGCCACGAACACCAGGTACAGCAGATAGGTGAAGCCCTGCGGGGAGAAGTAGTCCTGGCCGACCCAGCCGCACAGCACGAACAGCCAGACGCCGGTCCACTTCGCCCGCCAGCCCGCCCTCAGCGACCGGGTGAGCAGGAACATCGGGGCCAGGTAGGCGAGCTGGATCGCCGTCGGCCACCAGCGGATGACCTCGGTGAAGTCGGTGACCCCGCAGGCCCGGCCGACGAACGCGGCCACCGCGAAGAATCCCGGCCAGCTCCAGCGGGCGTCCAGGTCGGGTACGGCGGACCCGGTGCGGTCGATGTAGTCGAGGAACCCCAGGTGCTGCCAGGCCGTCGGGAACCGCGGCGCGGTCTCGATCACGGCGGGCAGCGCGTGCAGCGACACGACCGTCGCGAGCAGCGTGAGCAGCAGCAGCGCCCGGTGCTCCCGGCGCAGCCAGAGCAGCGCGGCGAACACGGTGACCAGCAGGGCCGCTCCGACGAGGGTCGGCAGCGGCAGCACCGACACCAGCCCGAGGCCGCCCATCCGGTCCAGGTCGGCCTCGCCGAGCCGCAGCGCGGGCACCCAGTACAGCAGCAGCGCGGCGATCAGCAGACAGCCGAGGACGACACCGCTGCGGGTGGGCAGCAGCCGCCCCCGCACGGAGACCGGTGCCGGCGGCTCCTCGGGCGCGGCTTCGAGCGGTACGGCCGCCGGCGCGGGCTCCGGCACGGGCGGATCGGTCGTCCCCATGGGGTCGATCCTGCCCACCGACGCTTCCAGTTCCTCCTCGGTGAACGGCGCGTCCACCTCCACCGCCTCCCGGCCGGGAGAGGCCTCGCCGCGCGGTTCCCTCTCCTCCACCGGCAGTCCCAGCCGGGGCGCCGGCGTGCCGGCGGGCGGGGTGCCGGGGCCCGGGCGGACGTCCGGGCGGCGTTCCACATGGTCGAAGTCGACCTGGACGCCCAGGGCGAGGGTGTCGGAGTCCAGCGCCCAGGCCGGGCTGTGCCGGCGCGCGGGGGAGCCGGCCGGTACCTCGGGCGCCCCCAGGTCGGCGAGGTCGCCGTCGGGCGGCGCCGTGTCCGGCACGGCGTCCGCCCCGGCGCGGACCGTCTTCCACAGCCTCGGCGCGGAGATCGCCGCGACCACGGCGAGGCTGCCGGCCTCGGCGACGCCCGCGCCGGTCAGCCCCATCCGGGGCAGGAGCAGCAGCGTCAGGCCCAGCACCAGCACGCACAGCAGGCCCTGCAGCCAGGCCAGTCCGGCGGTGCGGCTGCGCGCCCGCAGCACCGCGAAGTACGTCTCGATCACCACGCGCAGCACCGAGCCGACCGCGAGCCAGCGCAGCAGCGGGGTCGCCGCGTGCGCGTAGCCCGAGCCGAACACGCCGAGAATCCAGGGCGCGCCGATGATCCACAGGGCGGCGATCGGCAGCATGATCCGGGCCATCCGCTTCAGCGCGGCGCGGGTGAAGGCGGCCAGCCGGGCCGGGTCGTGCGAGCCCTCGACCGTCAGGGACGCGCCCATGTTGATGGCGAGGAGGTCGGTGGTGCCGCCGATGGTGGTGGCGATGTAGAAGTAGGCGTTCTCCGCCGAGCTGACCTGCGCGGCGACGATCACCGGGACGAGGTAGATCACGGCGAGCGAGAACAGCGAACCGGTGTAGTCACCGGCCAGGAACCGGCCGACCTGGCGCAGCGTCGGCGGCTGGACGCGGCCCTCGGTGGCCTTGGTGTGCCGGGGCACGAGCCGCCGGAACACCAGCCAGCCCAGCGGCACCACCGAGGTGGCGATCGCGGCCACCCAGGAGACGAAGACGCCGCTGGTCGGGATGGCGACGGCGAACGCGACCAGCAGGGCCAGCTTGACGGCCGAGAACACGGTGTTGCCGACCGGCACCCAGGTCGCGCTGCGCAGCCCGGTCAGCACCCCGTCCTGCAGGGTGAGCACGTTCCAGGCGACGACGGCCGCCACGAAGCCGAGCCCGTTGACCGTCCCGTGCAGGAACCGGTACGACGGCCCCCAGGTGTCCAGGGTCAGCAGGAAGACCCCCGCCGCCACCGCCACCAGCAGCGAACTGCCCGCGTAGGTACGGAAGACGAGCGTGCCGGTGCGTGCTCCGGCGATGGGGATGAAGCGGGCGAGGGCGCCGGTGAGGGTCACCGCCGTCAGCCCGGCGAGGAACTTCATCGCGGCGATGGCGGCCGACCCCTGGCCGACCGCCGACTCGGAGTACCAGCGTGCCGCGGCCAGCCAGAAGCCGAGCCCGAGGACGGCGGAGATGCCGGTGTTCAGCATCAGCGCGTAGGCGTTGCGGAACAGCGGGCTGCCGCCGGGGGACCGGCCGGTGCCGGGCAGCCGCAGGCGGCGCCCCGGCTTCTCGGGCGCCTCGGCACCGGTCGTGGCGGACTCGGTCGTGGTGGTCGTGTCAGACACGGGAACGGATGGCCTTCCGGCGGACCTGGCGGGCTCTGCGGACGAGGGCGTACCCCTTGGTGAGGGCACGGTCCCTGGCGAAGGTGCGGGCGATGGACCGGCCGTGGAGCAGCCGCTCGAACTCCTCCACGCCGGTGGAGCGCCGGACCGTGACCCGCCGCAGCGCGTACGGCCCCTGGCGGCGGCGGGCGAGGCCGTTGCCGACGGCGAGCGCCTGGGCGTACCCGCCGGCGCGCACCGCCTCGCGGACCCGGCGGTCGGAGTAGCCGTACGGGTAGGCGAACGAGGCGGGGCGGGCGCCGAGTTCGCCGGCCACGATGTCGGTGCAGCGGGTCAGCTCGGTGCGCAGCGCGGCGTCGTCGAGCTGGTCGAGCTGCGGGTGGGTGTGGCTGTGCCCGCCGATCTCGACGCCGGCGGCGGCGAGGTCCCGCACCTGCGGCCAGTCCAGCATGGTGTCCAGGCCGCCCCCGGTGTCGTGGGCGCCCCTGATCCAGCCGGTGGAGACGAACAGGGTGGCCGGAAAGCCGTGCTTGGCGAGGACGGGCAGCGCGTGCCGGTGCACGCCCTCGTAGCCGTCGTCGAAGGTGATCAGCACCGGCCGGGCGGGCAGCGGCCGGCCGGAGCGCCAGCGGGCCGCGAGGCCGGCGGTGGTGACCGGGGTCAGGCCCAGGTCGCCGATGAGCGCCATCTGCTCCGCGAACGCCTCCGGCGCGACCGACAGGGCGCGGGTGGCGTCGTTGGGCGCGGACGCCACGGAGTGGTACATGAGGATGGGTACGGGGGTGTCAGCCATGAGCGCCCTCCTCGATCGGCGCCACCGAGAACGCCGTACCGCCCCGCCGTGCCCGCAGGCTGCCGATCGCGTAGCCGCCGGCGGCGCTCAGCACCCCGGCGACGATCGCCCCCGCGCGGCCCGCGCCGCCCGGCCGGGCCAGCAGGGCGTCCCGCAGGCCGCGAGCGATCCCCGCGGGCAGGACCCGGGTGGTGTACCGGCGTTCGGACTCCAGGCCCTTGTCCGCGCCGACGCTCCTCGCGACCAGCGCCTTGGACAGGCCCTCGGCGTAGGTGCGGGTGCGGAAGTAGGCGAAGTGCTCGCGCGGTTCGGGGACCCGGTGGTGGATGACCGCGCGGTCGTCGATGAGCAGGACGGCGTCGGGGCGGGCGCGGGTGAGGCGGATGCACAGCTCCGTCTCCTCGCAGCCGAGCGGGCGGCGGTCGCCGTCGCGCCCGATGCCGGTGGCGAAGCCGCCCGCCGCCTCGAACGCCGTACGCCGGAAGGAGGCGTTGCCGCCGAGCACGTTGCGCACCCGGACGCGGCCCGGCGGCAGCCCCCGGTAGGTGCAGCCGACGACCCAGTCGAACTCCTCCGGGAACCAGGCGGGGCGCCGGCCCGACGCCCAGACGGGCACCGTGCGGCCGCCGACCGCCATGACCCGCGGGTCGGCGTAGCCCTCGGCGAAGCGGCGCAGCCAGTCCCGTTCGGCCACGGCGTCGTCGTCGAGGAAGGCGATGACCTCGGCGCGGGAGGCGGCGATGCCGGTGTTGCGGCCGGCGGACAGGCCGCGCGGTCCGGCGTTGGCCAGCACCCGGACGCCCTGAGTCTCCTTGTACTCGCGCTCCAGCCGGTCCTTCAGCACCGGGTTGTGGTCCACGACCAGGAGCGTCTCCAGCGCCGGATACGACTGCGCGCGCACCGAGGAGACCGCCGCGAGGATGTCCTCCCAGCGGTCCTCGGTGTACACGCAGATCACGACACAGATGCCGGGATCTCTCAAGACACCTCTCCCCGCACCGTGTCGAGCATCGGCGAGTGGTGTTCCTGGCGGCGCAGTTCACGCCGGTTGGAGCGCTCCTTGAGGATGACCTTGAGCACCCGGAACCCGTCGCGCACGGCCCGCAGATTGCTGGTGCCGTGGATGCGCAGGTACTCGTGGCTCGGGATCTCCTGGACCTTCAGGCCGGCCTTGACCACTCTGATGTTCATCAGCGTCTCGACCTCGAAGCCGGTGCAGTCGAGGTCGATCTTGTCCAGGCAGTGCCGCCAGAACGCGTTGTAGCCGTAGCACAGGTCGGTGTAGCGCGCTCCGAACTTGCGGTTGACGACCGTGCACAGCGCCCAGTTGCCGAGCTTGCGGATGAAGGTCATGTCGTCGGTGCCGCCGCCGTTGGCGAAGCGCGAGCCCTTGGCGAAGTCGGCGCCGGAGACCAGCGCGGAGACGTAGCTGACGATCTCGCCGCCGTCGGCCGAGCCGTCCGCGTCGACCATCACGATGATGTCACCTGTGCACGCCTCGAACCCGGTGATCAGGGCATCCCCCTTGCCCCGGCCCTGCTGTCCGACGACCTTGACGTCCGGCCACAGCGAGCGGGCCACCTCCACCGTGTCGTCGGTGGAGTTGCCGTCCACCAGGACGACTTCGTGTATCCAGTCCGGGAGCGTCTTGAAGACGTAGGGCAGGTTCTCCGCCTCGTTCATGGCGGGGATCACCACGCTCACCGGCGGAGTGATCGCCAGATGGGAGGAGATCGGCCGGTAGTGAGCGGCGATTAAGGGATCTTGCCCGGCACTCGGCGGGCGCAGGACGGAACTCATGAGTCTTTTCCCTCTCGTCCGGTGGGCCGCCCACCCCCGGGCAGCCCGGATCTGTGTCCGGTTCGAAAGGGGGGTTCTCATCTTCGGCGCGGTGAACTGATCTCCGTGCACGCCGATGAGCTGGCAAAGCTGGCCGGTCCGCCGGAGAAAGACGGCAGCCGGTCGCGCGGCACGGCTCGGTCACAGTTGCGGTCACCGAGCACGGCACCCCCCCTACCGCGCCCCGCGCCGGTGGACGCCGCGGCCCCTGAGCCCTCCCCTGGTGCCGTGTGCCGACGTGCCGGTGCGGGTGAGATGTATGACGGTATTGACGATTGAACCGTATCGGCAACCCCTGGGGGCTGACTCACGGTTTTGTTGGTTTGGCCGTTACACAACTTTGGCCGCTGTTGCTCGGCTATGTGTGCGTTTTCCGGAAATTCGTTCCCGGAGCACGACCAGGAGCAGAAGCAGCACGCTCAGCACGGTCACCGCGACCAGCCCGCCGCGGACCGACCAGCGGTGGACCGCGAGCATGCCCTGGGCAACCAGCATGTCGACGACGACCGAGCCCGCAAGCGCGCACAGCGTCCGGGCGAAGGGATCCAGCCCGCGCAGTGCCGCGGCGAGTGCCACGGCCGGCGCCGCCAGCAGGAAGAACAGCGTGCACGGGCCGCGCAGCCAGGACGCGGAATCGGTGAGAGCGAGCAGCGCGCCACACCCCGCGACGGCGGTCGCGGCCCCCGTGAGCAGCGGCAATGAAGATGTCTTGATGCGGATGGTCTGCATTGGCGACTTTGCCCCCCGACGCGCCGGATGCCGGGCTTCAATGTGGCCCAGCGCCGGGGAGGGCGTCAAGACGGACGGTCCGTCTTTGAACATTCATGAGAACCCGCCGAACTCCGCCGGGTTGACGTGGTGTCAACAGATTTGGCATGCATACGCAATAGATGAGCGGTGAACGTCTCGCGTTGATCCTGTTGAGACCACAAAAGTTTTGGCATGGACACTTCCCGTCAACACGCGTAGTTGCTACCACAGTTCTGGCAGAGATCCTGCTAAAGGGAGGTTCCATGAGACGTTCCCGACTTACCGGATTCGTGACCTCGCTCCTCCTCGCCGCCGGCCTCGGTCTGGCCGGAGCCGGTCACGCGACGGCCGCGACCGGCGGCTATGTGGCCCTCGGCGACTCCTATTCCTCCGGAGTCGGCGCGGGCAGCTACATCAGCTCCAGCGGCTCCTGCGACCGCAGCACCAACGCGTACCCGTACCTGTGGAACGCCGCGCACAGCCCGTCCTCGTTCGCGTTCAACGCCTGCTCGGGCGCCACGACGGACGACGTCATGGCGAACCAGCTCGGCTCCCTGAACTCCTCCACCTCACTGGTGTCCATCAGCATCGGCGGCAACGACGCGGGCTTCTCCGACGTCATGACGACCTGTGTGCTCCAGTCGGACAGCGACTGCCTCGCCAGGATCGCCACCGCCGAGGCGTACGTCGACAACACGCTCCCCGGCAAGCTGGACACCGTCTACAACGCGATCAGCGCCAAGGCCCCCAACGCCCGGGTGGTCGTCCTCAGCTATCCCCGCTTCTACCTGCTCGGCCAGACCTGCCTCGGACTCTCCGACACCAAGCGGTCCGCGATCAACGGCGCGGCCGACTACATCGACGCCGCCATCCAGAAGCGCGTCCAGGCCCACGGCTTCGTCTTCGGCGACGTCCGCTCCGCCTTCTCCACCCACGAGATCTGCTCCGGCAGCTCGTGGCTGCACAGCGTGAACTGGCTCGACATCAGCGAGTCGTACCACCCCACCGCGGCCGGCCAGTCCGGCGGTTATCTGCCGGTGTTCACCAACAACGCCTGACCCGGACGGCCTCGCCCCTCAGGGTGAACTCTCCGGCGAGCCGGAGCCCGAGGGGGAGGCCGTGCCCGACGGGGTGTCCGTCGGCGACGCCGTCGTGCAGTCCACCGAGAACGGCACCTGGTTCGACGTGGTCTGCACGGGCGCGCGCACCTTCACACCGACCTGGTCCCCGCTCGAAGCGCCGCCCCGGTACACCGTCAGCGTCACCCGCACCTGCCGGGTCCTCCCGCCGCCCTCCGGGAACGACAGCGTCTGCCACCCCGGGTCGGACACCGATCCCCGTGTCGTCACCCACCGGTACTCCACCTGCGCCGGCAGCCTTCCCACCGTGAACGTCGCCGTGAACGAGGGCGTCTGCGCGGCCGGCGGCGGACAGCTCCCGGAGTACGCCGTGTGCGCGCCCGTCACCGTGACCCGCACGGACTGCTCCGGCTGCGTACTCGGCGACCCGCTGCTGCTCGCGGCCGAGGGCGTCGCCGCACCCGAGTCCGTCCCGCCGTGGGTGGCCGGCGTCCGCGCGCCGCCGCTCGCCCGGCCGGTGCCGCCCGCGTTCCCCTGGTCGCCGTCGCCGTGGTGGAGCAGCGCGTACGTGAGCCCGGCCAGCGCCAGGACCAGCACCAGGACGCCGGCCACCAGCACCGCGACCGTGCGCCGCCCGCGCTCCGGCGCGCCGGACGACGTGGCCGCCGTGGTGCCGGACAGGGGCAGCGGCGGGGTGGGGGAGGGCGGCCCGGACTCCTCGTACGGCTGCCCCGGCCACGCGGCGACGGTCGGCGCGGCGTACGGCGGCAGCGGCGTGGTGACCGCCTCCGGCGCTCCTCCGGCCGCGACGATCCGCAGGTCGTGCTCCGCCCGTTCGGCGTCGATGCGCTCCGCGGGGTCCTTGCGCAGCAGCCCCTCGATGACGCCGGCCAGCGGCCCGGCCCGGCGCGGCGGCGGCAGCTCCTCGTCCACCACGGCGCGCAGGGTGCTGAGCGGGGTGTCGTACCGGAACGGGGAGACGCCCTCCACCGCCGCGTACAGCAGCACCCCCAGCGACCACAGGTCCGACTCCGGGCCAGGAGTCCGCCCGAGCGCCCGCTCCGGAGCGAGGAACTCCGGGGAGCCGATCACCTCGCCGGTCATGGTCAGCGCGGAGCTGCCCTCGACCGTGGCGATCCCGAAGTCGGTCAGCACCACCCGGCCGTCGTTGGCCAGCAGCACGTTGGCCGGCTTCACGTCCCGGTGCAGCACCCCGGCGGCGTGCGCGGCGCGCAGCGCGGACAGCACCTCCGCGCCGACGTGCGCGGCCCGCTGCGGCGTCAGGGGACCCTCCGCCTCCAGCCGGTCGGCGAGCGACAGGCCGCGCACCAGCTCCATCACGACCCAGGGCCGGCCGCCCTCCACGGCCACGTCGTACACCGTGACCACGTTGCGGTTGGCGACCCGGGCCGCCGCCCAGGCCTCCCGCTCCAGGCGCGCGTACAACCGCTCCACGTCGGAGGCGGGCAGCCCGGCCGGGGCCCGCACCTCCTTGACGGCCACCTCGCGGTGCAGCACCTCGTCCCGGGCGCGCCACACCGTCCCCATGCCGCCCTCGCCGAGCGGGGACAGCAGACGGTAGCGGCCCGCGATCACCCGTTCGCGGCCGGGCTCTTCGGTCACGGTCTCCCCCCAGACACGTCGCGCGTATCCCTGTCGCCCGTTTTCTCAAAGTAGCTCAGCCGGGCACGGATGCGGCCCCCTCGCACACCAATCCGGCGCCCAGGACCCTCCCGGCCGCGCGCGGGCGTGCGCGGGCGGCCGGGAGCGTCTGTCGAGACGGGCGTGGGCTACACCGCTCGGCGGGACGCCATCGCGGCGAACCGCCGCAGCGCGGCGACACGCGGATCGGGGGCGTCCACCGCCGCACCGCTGCCCAACGGCCCGTCCGCTTCGAGGCGTTGCCCGGCAGCCGGTTCCGTGCCGCTCCGGTTGTCGCTGTCGGTGTGCCGGCTGTGCGCGTCCATGGCGTCTCCCGTGTGCGTCGGCCGTGTGCGAGGCGCGGCCCGCCGTGGGGGAGGGGGAAGTGCGGGCCGCGCCGGTCCGGGGTGGGCGGGGTCGTCCGCCCGGTGCCGCCCCGGCTTTCACGGACAGGTCTTCGGAGCCGGCCCGCCGTGCGGATTGGCCGGCCGGGAAAAACTTCCGGGCCGCCGCCGACCCGCGTTTTCGGCCCGCCGATCCGTATCACCCGCGGGAGGTGTGCGTTCGTGCGGATGCGTGGAGTGCGCGGAAGAGCCGGCTGCGGGCACGGGGAGGCGACCGGTGAGCGGGCGGACGAGCTGCTGGTGCTCGTCGCCGGCGGCGACCAGCGGGCGTTCGAGGACCTGTACGCGCTGGTGTCCGGGCCGGTGTACGGACTCGTACGGCGGGTGGTGCGCGACCCCGCCCAGGCCGAGGAGGTCGCCCAGGAGGTCCTGCTCGAGACCTGGCGGCAGGCCGCCCGGTACGACCCCGGCCGGGGCAGCGCGCTGTCCTGGATCCTCACCCTGGCCCACCGCCGTGCCGTCGACCGGGTGCGCAGCGCCCGCGCCGCCGGGATGCGCGAGCAGCGCGAGGCCCTGCGCGCCGGGGAGCCCGCCTTCGACCAGGTCGCGGAGGAGGTCGAGGCCGGCATGGAACGCGAGTGGGTGCGCCGCTGCCTGCGCCGCCTGACGGACCTGCAACGCCAGTCCGTGACCCTCGCCTACTACGACGGCTACACCTACCGCGAGGTCGCCGAGCGGCTCTCGCTGCCGCTCGGCACGGTCAAGACGCGCATGCGCGACGGACTCACCCGGCTCCGCGAGTGCCTGGGAGGAGCCGTATGAGCGTCCTCGGCCACCTGCTGCGCCGCGAGGGCCCGCACTCCCTGGCCGCGCCCTACGTCCTCGACGCCCTCGAACCGGCCGAGCGGCGCCGGTTCGTGAAACACCTGCGGGGCTGCGACCGCTGCACCTGCGAGGTGCGGGAACTGGCCGAGGACGCGGTGCGCCTGGCCTGGTCCACCGCGGCCCACGCGCCCCCCGCGCTGCGCGACCGGGTGCTGGCCGCCGTACGCACCACCCCGCAGGAGCGGGGCCGGACGCCCGCGCCGCAGCGCACGGCCCAGCTGCCGCCGCACGTCTGGGGCGCCCAGCCGCCGCCGGGACGCACCCGTACGCCCCGCACGCGCCCGCTGTTCGTGCCGCTGGCCACGGCCACCGCGGCGGCGGCCCTCGTCGTCGCCTCGCTCTTCGCCGTGCAGGCCCAGCGCACCCAGGGCCGGCTGGACGCGGAGCGGTCGCGGGCACGTGAGATCGCCCACGTTCTCGCCGCCCCCGACGCCCGCGCCGCCACCAGCGAGGACACCCGGGGCCGCGGAATCGGAGTGATCGCTTCCGCCGCGCAGGGGGAAGCCGTCGTCACCCTCAGCGGATACGGCGCCCCGCCCGCCGGGCGCGTCCACCAGCTCTGGCTCATGCGCCCGCGCGCGCAACCGCGCTCCCTCGGGCTCTTCGCGGGCGACACGCCCTTGGTCGCCCAAGGTCTCGGCGCCTCCGCCACGTCACTCGCCGTGACCGTCGAACCTGACGGCGGCTCAGCACAGCCCACCGGCCAGCCCATTGTCCAACTCACCCTGAAATCGGTCGGATTCGGAGAGTAGTCAACGACGGATGGTCAACCTCCTTGCGGGGAAGGTGAATCCTGTGGCCGAGATACACGCGTGCCCCACTGGGGCGATAGGGTTACTCTGCCCGGGCCGGGTGGACTCGTACGGGTGGGGAGTGACATGGAGCAGATAACAGTGCGCAGCAGGGCCAGGGTCCCTGCGATCACCTGCGGGAGCAGCGCGACCAGTTCGCGCCTCGACCGCCATCTGTCGGTGCTGGCGGGCCCCGCCATACCGCAGCGGGAGACGGTCGAGGCGACCTCGCTGATGCGTGAGCTGACGGCGCGTGACACCGCACACCAGAGCAGCGACCGGGGCAGGCGGGTCAGCCGTGTCTCCCTGTTCGCGCCGCTGCGCCGGCTGCGCCGCTCGCTGTTCGGCGGCCACTGACCGGTCGCCGCGCCGCCCCCTGGCCACCTCGAGCCGCCCTCGACCTGGCAGGCGGCCGACCCAGTCCTACCGCAAGGCCGGCGCTCAGGCCGCCACACCGTCCCGGCGCATCGCTGCGATCTCGTCGTCCGTCATCCCCACGGCACGCAGCAGCGGCCCGGTGTGCTGCCCGAGCGCCGGCACCTCACCCATCCGTGCCTCGTCCCCGCCCGGCAGCGTGATGGGAGGCAGCAGCGCCTTCAGCGGCCCGACCGGCGACTCCACCTCGCGCCACCGCTCCCGGGCCGCGAGCTGCGGGTGCGCGGCCAGGTCCCGCAGATCCCGCAGCCGGGCGCAGGCGATGCCCGCCTTCTCCAGCCGCGTCAGCGCCTCCTCGGTGTCCAGCGCGCCGAGCGCCCGTGCCACCAGCTCGTCCGTCGTCTCCCGGTTCGCCACTCGTGCCGCGTTCGTCGCGTACGCCGGGTCGCTCGCCAACTCCGGGCGCCCCATGACCTGTTCGGCCAGCCGCCGCCACTCCCGGTCGTTCTGCACCGACACCAGGACCCGCCCGCCGTCCGCCGTCGCGTAGGCGTCGTACGGCGCGATGACGGCGTGCGCCAGGCCGGTGCGCGCCGGCGGCTCACCCCCGTGCATCGTGTGGTGCAGCGGATGCCCCAGCCACTCGGCGAGGGACTCCAGCATCGACACCTCCACCGGCCCGCCGCGCCCGGTCGTCCCCCGCCGCACCAGGGCCGCGAGGACGCCCGAGAACGCGTACATGGCCGCCGCGATGTCCGCCGCCGGGATCCCGGCCTTCACCGGCTGCTCAGGCGTCCCGGTCACCGACACCAGCCCGGCCTCGCACTGCACGAGCATGTCGTAGGCCCGCTTGTCCGCGTACGGCCCCGAGGAGCCGTATCCGGAGATGTCCACCGCGATCAGCCGTGGATGGGCCGCGCACAGCGTGGCCGCGTCGAGGCCGAGCCGGGCCGCCGCACCGTGCGCGAGGTTCTGCACGAACACGTCCGCGCCCGCGATCAGCCGCCGCACGGCCTGAAGGCCCCGCGGGTCCTTCAGGTCCAGGGCGACGGACTCCTTGCCGCGGTTGCACCACACGAAGTGCGAGGCGAGGCCGCGGGCCGCCGTGTCGTACCCGCGCGCGAAGTCGCCGCCGTCGACCCGCTCGACCTTGATGACCCGGGCGCCCAGATCGGCGAGCTGCCGGGTCGCGAACGGCGCGGACACGGCCTGTTCGACGGCGACGACGGTGAGGCCCGCGAGGGGCAGGGGCTGGGTGTCCGTGCGCTGTTCCATGCCCGGATCATGGCCCCTGACCGGCGGGTCTGTCAGCAGGGCCGGAAACGGCCCCTGCTCGCCCCCGCGCCCCCGTAGGGTGCGGCCGTGGACCAACTGGACCTGATCGCCGAGACGTTGCGAGCCGCCGGCCGGCACGGCATCCCGCTGTGGCTGCGGGGCGGCTGGGCGATGGACTTCTTCCTCGGCGAGGTCACCCGGGAGCACGGGGACGTCGACTGGTTCGCCCGCGCCCAGGACGCCGCGCCGCTCGCCGGGATGCTGCTCGGGCTCGGTCACGCACCGGTCCCCGGGCCCCCGCCCGGCCTGCAGCTGGACTTCGTCAAGGACGGGCTGGACAGCAGTTTCACGCTCGTGGACCGCGACGCGGCCGGCCGCGTGGTCGTGGCGGGCGGACCCTGGGCCGGAACGCCCTGGCCGGACGGCCTGCTGGACGGCGCGACGGGCCGTATCGGGGACGTCGAGGCGCCGATCGTCAGCGCGGCCGCGCAGATCGAGATCAAGCGCATGATGCCGGTCTGGGACCCCTCCCGGCCCCGCCGGGCCAAGGACGCCGAGGACACAGCCCGGCTGGAGGCCGCCCTCGAGCGGCGCTAGATCAGCGCGAACTGGCCTTCCGGGCCCTCCTCGTGGTGGTCCAGGACCGAGGCCGGGCGGCGGGACGCCTCCGGCACCGGCAGGACGCCCGCCCGCCGCAGCTCGGCCGCGCCGATCGCCGACGTCACCTTCAACTCCGCGCGCAGCGGCCGCAGTTCCGCCAGCAAGGTGAGGACCGTGATCAGTTCCAGCAGCTCCGACGTCCAGGTCTGGGGCCAGCCGGCCGGCCGGATCGCGGCCAGGGTGCCCGGTTCCGGCGCCGTCGTGCGGGCCGCGAACCAGGACTCCAGCACCCGGGCGCCGGCCACCTCGTACTCCCAGGCCTGAGGCGGGACGGGCGAGATACGGCCCTCGTCGAGGTGGAGGGTCTCCTCGTCGGGGTCGTAGCGCAGGGTGAGGGGCCGGACCGGCAGGGGCGCGCGGACGTAGGGGCGGCGGCCGCCGGGCAGCTTGGGGCGTTCCCCGTCGCGGCGCATCAGCCACAGCATGCGGCGGCCGAGCTCGACGCCGGCCGTCCATACGGCGGGGTCGTCGGTGAGCGGGACGGTCAGGTCGGGGGCGGCGGCCGCCAGGATCCAGGCGAGGACGTCGGCCGGAGCGGCCGGCTCGCCCAGGCGGCCGGCGAGGTGGTCCGTGAGACCGGGTGCGAGGTTCGGCTCCGCGCCGCCGGGGCGGCGGTACAGGGGGCGGATGCGCCCGGTGCGGAGGGTGGGGAGCAGGGAGGTCGCCAGCAGGGGATCCTCGCCGCCCGTCTCCACCGTGAAGACCTGGCGGGCGTCCGCCACCCGCCACAGCTCCGGCCGTGCGACGTCGATCAGCCGGTGGTCCGGGATCAGCCACTGCTCGTCGAAGGGCGCCGCGAGGACGCGGACCGGCTCGGCGCAGGGGCCCTCGGCGCGGGCGAGCCGGCCGGTGCCGGTGGACTGGCCGGGGAGCTGGCCCACCGCCGAGTCGAGGGTGCGGGCGCGGGTCGGCTCGAACAGCGCCTCGCGGTCGGGGCCGCCGGCCTTCAGCAGGGCGTCCCAACGCGCCTTCAGGCAGGCGGGGTCGGGCGCCGTCGGCCAGGCGCGGCCCGGCCGCAGCGGTGCGACGGACCACGGCATGAGGTCCGCCAGCAGCGGAGCGTCGTCGTGCGTCACGCAGGGCATCGTACGGCCTGACCGGGAGCCCGTATCAGGTCGCGTCCAGGGTCACGGTGAACGAGAACCGGTCCCCGCGGTAGTGGATCACCGCCACGTCCAGCACCCGGCCGTCGCTGTCGTACGTCACGCCCGTGTAGTGCAGGATCGGGCTCAGCAGCGGCACCTTCAGGAGCCGGGCGGTCTCCGGGTCGGCGAGCCGCGCCTCCACCGTGTCCGTGATACGGCTGATGTCCGCCCCGACCACGTCCCGCAGCACCTTGGTCATCGGCCAGCGGATCAGGTCCTCCAGGTGGATCCGCTCGGCGAGTTCGGGGCGGACGTGGTTGACGGCGTGGTTGGTCGGCTCGCCGGTCTTCTCGTCGCTGCGCAGCCGGTGGTAGGCGGCCACCTCCGCGAGGTCCGGGAAGTACTCGGCGAGAGCGGCCGGCACGGGTACGTTTCCATGGTCCAGCAGCTCGGTCGTCATCCCCGACTGCTGGGCCACGATGGCGTCCACCGAGCCCAGCAGCCGCACCGGCGCGCCCCGCCGGACGTCCGG
Organism: Streptomyces sp. NPDC048192; assembly: GCF_043202415.1. NCBI lineage: Bacteria > Bacillati > Actinomycetota > Actinomycetes > Kitasatosporales > Streptomycetaceae > Streptomyces > Streptomyces sp. NPDC048192. Next base: position 386,074 of record NZ_JBIDAL010000009.1, on the reverse strand, counting down.
CTCGATGAACGTGCCGCGCCGCCGGTGCCGGCTGATCAGTCCCTCGTCCTCCAGCTCCTTCAGCGCCTGCCGCATCGTCAGCACGCTCACGCCGTAGTGTTCCGCCAGCCGCTCCTCCGTGGGCAGCCGCAGCGGGTCCTCGGGGGAGCGGCCGAGTATCGAGGCGCGCAGCGACTGCGACACCTGGTACCACAGCGGCAGCTTGCGGTTCAGGACGATGGAGTCCGGGGCGAAGGAGGTCACTCGGTTATCCGTACCGGTCGATGAACGGGAGACGCAACAGCGCTGTCAGGGCGCTGCCGGGGCGGCGCTGCCGGTCACTGCCAGGCGCTGCCAGGCGCTGTCAGCCGCGGAAATGGCTCTCGAGTCCCTTCCAGACGTCGTCGTAGCGCTGCTGGAGGTGGTCCGCGGACGCCGCGTGCGCGGTGAGGGTCACCGGCCAGCGGGTCTCGAACATGAAGGCCAGGCCGTCGTCCACCTTCTGCGGCCGCAGGTCCGCCGTGCTGGCCCGGTCGAAGGTCTCCCGGTCCGGGCCGTGCGCCGACATCATGTTGTGCAGGGAGCCGCCGCCCGGCACGAAGCCCTCCGCCTTGGCGTCGTACGCGCCCTCGATCAGGCCCATGTACTCGCTCATCACGTTCCGGTGGAAGTACGGCGGCCGGAAGGTGTCCTCGCCCACCAGCCAGCGCGGGGCGAAGACGACGAAGTCGACCCCGGCCAGGCCCGGGGTGTCCGAGGGGGAGGTCAGGACCGTGAAGATGGACGGGTCGGGGTGGTCGTAGGAGATGGTGCCGATCACATTGAAACGGCGCAGATCGTAGACGTACGGCACATGGTTGCCGTGCCAGGCGACCACGTCGAGCGGGGAGTGGTCGTAGGTCGCCGTCCACAGGTTGCCGCAGAACTTGCCGACCACCTCCACCGGGCCGGTCACGTCCTCGTACGCGGCGACCGGGGCCTGGAAGTCCCGCGCGTTGGCGAGGCCGTTGGCGCCGATCGGGCCGAGGTCGGGGAGCCGGAAGGGCGCGCCGTAGTTCTCGCACACATAGCCCCGGGCGGAGTCGTCCAGCAGTTCCGCACGGAAGCGCACCCCGCGGGGGATCAGCGCCACCTGGGCCGGGTCGACGGCCAGCCGGCCGAACTCGGTGTGCAGCAGCAGCCCGCCGCGCTCCGGCACGATGAGCAGTTCGCCGTCGGCGTCGGAGAAGACGCGCTCCATCGAGGCGTTGGCGTGGTACAGGTGCACGGCCATGCCGGTGCGCTGGGTGGCGTCGCCGTTGCCGCCGAGCGTCCACAGGCCGGCGAGGAAGTCGGTGCCGGCCGGCGGCTCGGGGAGCGGGTTCCAGCGCAGCCGGTTCGGGTCGGGCACGGTCTCGGTGAAGGGGGCCGTGCGGATCGCGCCGTTGCCGGTGCGGGTGAACGCCGGGTGCGCGGCCGAGGGGCGGATGCGGTAGAGCCAGGAGCGCCGGTTGTGCGCCCGCGGCTCGGTGAACGCGGTACCGCTCAGCTGCTCCGCGTAGAGCCCGAGCGGCGCCCGCTGCGGCGAGTTGCGGCCCTCGGGCAGCGCGCCGGGCACCGCCTCGGAGGCGTGCTCGTTGCCGAATCCGGTCAGGTACGACAGCCCCGCCGCGGTCTTCCGCGCTTCCCCGCTCATGATCGCTCCCTCGCGCTCCTGATTCCTATGCAATACCGTAGGAATAGGTGGGTGGCGGATGCAAGAGGGCGACGGGGGTCCACTGGGGAGGAGGACGCGCACGCCCCGCTCGAGGGGAGGCGCACCGCACCGCCGCACACGCCCGCACTGCGCTCCCCGGAACGCCGCGCCTACTCCGTCAGGCGGACGTCCAGGGCCTGCCGGAACCCGACTTCAGGCGGATTCGGCCGCCCGGCGCGTTGTCCTACTCTCCCGGCATGCCCAGGACGCCGTGGACCCGCAGGACGCTCGCCGCACTCGCGGCGGCCGTCCTGCTGCCGCTCGGCGCGGCGAGCTGCGCCTCCGGTCACCACGGCGGCGGCGGGATCTCGCCCTCCCCGGTCGGCAAGATCCTCGACGGCACCGACGACACCGGCCGCCATCTGCGCGAGGTCGGCACGAAGGACGCGCCCCAGGTCGCCGTCGAGGTGACCCCGGACCCGGCCGGCGGCTGGGACGTGCGGCTGACCTTCCGTCACTTCCGCTGCTCACCGCCGGGCTCCGGGACGACGGCGGTGAGCGGGCGCGGGCTCGTGCACCTCTTCCTCGACGGCCACCGGATCGCCCGGCTGCGCTCCCACGACCACCACCTGCCCGGCGGCCTCGTCCCGCACGGCACCCACCACGTCACCGCTCGCCTGTACGCCGACGACGGCACCGTCTGGGCCGTGCACGGCAAGCCGGTGCAGAGCACCGCCGACATCACGGTGTCGGACCCGGACCCGGCCGGAACCCCGGAGGGTACGGCGACCCCGGCCACCCGGACATGAGTGCACCGGCCACTGTTCTGCGTACAGGAGGGCGAGGTTCACCACACTCCGGCGGGGAGGCATCATGAGGTCCGTGCCCCACGCGACATCGCTCCGCCGCGCGCCCGTCCAGCGGCGCAGCGCCGAACGGCTCACCAGGATCCTGGACGCCTGCGCCGAACTCCTCGACGAGGTCGGCTACGACGACCTGAGCACCCGCGCCGTCGCCCAGCGCGCCGGTGTGCCCATCGGCTCGGTCTACCGGTTCTTCGGCAACAAGCGGCAGATGGCCGACGCCCTCGCCCAGCGCAACCTGGAGCGGTACAGCGAGCGGGTCACCGAGCGGCTGAAGAAGGCGGACAAGGGCGACTGGCGGGCCGCGATGGACGCGGTCCTGGACGAGTACCTGGCCATGAAGCGCACCGCCGCCGGCTTCTCCCTCGTCGACTTCGGCAACCAGATACCGGTCGGCGCCCGGCATGCCGAACCCAACACCCGCGTCGCCGACCGCCTCACCGACCTGCTCTCCGGCTACCTCGGCCGCACCCCCGACGACCATCTGCGCCGCGTCTTCCTGGTCGCCGTGGAGAGCGCGGACACCCTCGTCCACCTCGCCTTCCGCACCGACCCGCACGGCGACGAGGCGATCATCACCGAGACCCGCGAGCTGCTGCGGGCGTATCTGGCCCGCGTGCTCGACTGACGTTCCTCGACTGACATTCACCGAAGAGGCCTCCCCTCCATGCATACCGGTCGGTATGCTCGCCCCGTGGGCCCGAGCCCGTCCGTGCTCGCCCCGGCACCGCCGCCGACCCCCGGGAGGACCCGTGTCCCGCACCGCCCTGCGAATCTGCCCCCTGTGCGAGGCCACCTGCGGGCTGACCCTGACCATCGAGGGCACCCGGGTCACCGGCGCCCGCGGTGACCGCGAGGACGTCTTCAGCAAGGGGTTCATCTGCCCCAAGGGCGCCTCGTTCGGGGCCGTCGACTCCGATCCCGACCGGCTGCGCAGCCCGCTCGTGCGCAGGGACGGCGAACTGCGCGAGGCCACCTGGGAGGAGGCCTTCGACGCGGTCGCCGCAGGGCTGCGCCCGGTGGTGGAGGGGCACGGCCCAAACTCCGTCGGCGTGGTCCTCGGCAACCCCAACGTGCACACGGTCGCCGGCGCCCTCTACCCGCCGGTGCTCCTCGCCGGCCTGCGCACCCGCAGCCTGTTCACCGCCTCCACGGTCGACCAGATGCCCAAGCATGTCTCCAGCGGGCTGCTCTTCGGCGACGCGAACGCCATCCCGGTGCCCGACCTCGACCGCACCGACCACCTGCTGCTCATCGGCGCCAACCCGCTGGAGTCCAACGGCAGTCTGTGCACCGCACCCGACTTCCCCGGCAAGCTGAAGGCGCTCAAGGCCCGCGGCGGCCACCTCACCGTGGTGGACCCGCGCCGCACCCGCACCGCCCGGCTCGCCGACCGGCACCTGGCGATCCGCCCCGGCACCGACGCCCTGCTGCTCGCGGCGATGGCACACACCCTCTTCGAGGAGGACCTGGCCGGCCTCGCCCACCTCGCACCGCACGTCCAGGGCCTCGACGAACTCCGGGAGGCCATGAGGGACTTCACCCCCGAGGCCGTCGCCGAGGCGTGCGACATCGACGCGCCGGCCATCCGCACCCTCGCCCGCGAGCTGGCCGCCGCCTCCACCGCCGCCGTCTACGCCCGCATCGGCAGCTGCACCGTGCCGCACGGCACCCTGGCCAGCTGGCTGGTGGACGTCCTCAACATCCTCACCGGCAACCTGGACCGGCCCGGCGGCGCCCTCTTCCCGCAGGCCGCCACCGACAGGACACCCCGCCCGGCGGGACCCGGCCGGGGCTTCACGCTCGGCCGCTGGCACTCCCGGGTGCGCCGACTGCCCGAGGCCAAGGGAGAGTTGCCGCTCTCCGCGCTCGCCGAGGAGATCGACACCGCGACCGACGTGGGCGAGCCGGTCCGCGCGCTGATCGTCGTCGCCGCCAACCCGGTGCTGTCCGCGCCCGACGGCGACCGCCTCGACAAGGCGCTGGACTCGCTGGACTTCATGGTCAGCGTCGACCCGTACCTGAACGAGACGTCCCGCCACGCCGACGTCGTCCTGCCCCCGCCCCCGCCGTCCCAGAGCCCGCACCACGACTTCGCCTTCAACACCCTCGCCGTGCGCAACCAGGTCCGCTACAGCCGCCCCGCCGTCCCGCTGGAGCCGGGCCGGATGGCCGAGAGCGAGATCCTCGCCCGGCTGGTCCTCGCGGCCACCGGCATGCACGGCGCCGACCCGGCCGCCGTCGACGCCATGGTCGTCGAGCAGACCCTCGGCAAGGCCGTACAGCAGGAGCACTCACCCGTGTACGGCCGCGATCCGCGGGACCTCGCCGGGCAGCTGACCGGGGAGAACGGTCCCGAGCGGCGGCTGGACATGATGCTGCGCCTCGGCCCGTACGGCGACGGCTTCGGCGTACGGCCGGACGGTCTGAGCCTGGACAGGCTGCTCGCCCATCCGCACGGCATCGACCTCGGCCCGCTGCGCCCGCGCCTGCCGCAGCCGCTGAAGACCGCGAGCGGCAAGGTGGAGCTGCTGCCCGGGCCGATCGCCGCCGAGCTGCCCCGGCTCCACCGAGCCCTGCGCGAACGCCCCGAGGGCTTCGTGCTCGTCGGCCGCCGCCATCTGCGCTCCAACAACAGCTGGATGCACAACGTGCCGGCCCTCACCGGCGGATCCAACCGCTGCACCCTGCACATCCACCCCGAGGACGCGGCCCGGCTCGGCGTCCGCGACGGAGCGGACGTCCGCGTCAAGGGCGCCGGGGGAGAGGTGGTGGCGCCGGCCGAGGTCACCGACGCCGTCCGGCCCGGTGTGGTGAGCCTGCCGCACGGCTGGGGCCACGACCGCCCCGGAACCCGGACCAGGCACGCCGCGAAGGACCCCGGCGTCAACGTCAACCAGCTCCTCGACGGCAGCCTGCTCGACCCGCTCTCCGGCAACGCGGTGCTCAACGGCGTCCCCGTGCAGCTGGCCGCAAGCCTGTGACCTGGAATTTCGCGCTTATTGCTCACGCTTCAACATCTTGTTAACGCCGATCGACGGGACCTAACGTCAACGCACCGCCGACCCCCAGGTGGGATGTTCAAGGGCGAACGTTAGGTATCCACTCATGCTCACCATCCTCGGCTTCGCCATGATCGCGACCTTCCTGGTCCTGATCATGGTGAAGAAGATGTCGCCGATCGCGGCGCTCGTGCTCATACCCGCGCTGTTCTGCGTGTGCGTGGGCAAGGGCGGCAGACTCGGCGACTACGTCATCGACGGCGTCACCGGCCTCGCCCCCACCGCGGCGATGCTCATGTTCGCGATCGTCTACTTCGGCGTGATGATCGACGTCGGCCTCTTCGACCCGGTCGTGCGGGGCATCCTGAAGTTCTGCAAGGCCGACCCGCTGCGCATCGTCGTGGGTACGGCGGTCCTCGCCGCGATCGTCTCCCTGGACGGCGACGGCTCCACCACCTTCATGATCACCGTCTCGGCGATGTACCCGCTGTACAAGCGCCTGAAGATGTCCCTGGTCGTGATGACCGGTGTGGCCGCCATGGCCAACGGCGTGATGAACACGCTGCCCTGGGGCGGCCCGACCGCGCGTGCCGCCACCGCGCTGAAGGTGGACGCGAGCGACATCTTCGTGCCGATGATCCCGGCCCTCGCCGTGGGCCTGCTGTTCGTCCTCGTCCTCGCCTGGGTCCTCGGCCGCCGCGAGCGCAGGCGGCTCGGTGTGCTCACCCTGGACGAGGTGCTGGTGGAGGAGCCCGCCGAGGCCGTTCTGGTGGGCGCCGGCTCCGGTACGGCACCGGCCCGCAGCGGCGGCTCCGGCCCCGGCCTGCCCGAGGGCCCGGACGGCGACGACGGCTTCCAGGGCCTCGATCCGCACCGCCCGACCCTGCGTCCGAAGCTGTACTGGTTCAACGCGCTGCTCACCGTCGTGCTGCTCACCGCCATGATCATGGAGTGGCTGCCGATCCCGGTGCTGTTCCTGCTCGGCGCGGCCCTCGCCCTGACCGTCAACTTCCCGCACATGCCCGACCAGAAGGCCCGGATCGCCGCCCACGCCGAGAACGTGCTCAACGTCTCCGGCATGGTCTTCGCCGCCGCCGTCTTCACCGGCGTGCTCCAGGGCACCGGCATGGTCGACCACATGGCGACCTGGCTGGTGGACAACATCCCGGCCGGCATGGGCCCGCACATGGCCCTGGTCACCGGCGTGCTGAGCATCCCGCTGACGTACTTCATGTCCAACGACGGCTTCTACTTCGGCATCCTGCCCGTGCTCGCCGAGGCCGGCCACGCGCACGGCGTCTCCACCCTGGAGATCGCCCGCGCCTCGATCGTCGGCCAGCCCCTCCACATGTCCAGCCCGCTCGTCCCCGCCGTCTACGTCCTGGTCGGCATGGCCAGGGTCGAGTTCGGCGACCACACCCGGTTCGTGGTCAAGTGGGCCGCCCTGACATCCCTGGTGGTGCTCGGGGCAGGGATCCTGTTCGGCATCGTCTGACGCTCCGGGAAGGGGACCGTTCCATGGCGCCCGGTGGGAACCGCGGCTGGCTGCTCCGGCTCGTCCTCGCCTTCGGCTTCGCGCAGGGCGCGGTGTCGATGGCCCGGCCCGCCGTCTCCTACCGGGCGCTCGCGCTGGGCGCCGACGAGCGGGCGGTCGGTGTCATCGCCGGCGTGTACGCGCTGCTGCCCCTGTTCGCCGCCGTACCGCTCGGCCGGCGCACCGACCACGGCCGCTGCGCGCCGCTGCTGCCGGCCGGCGTGGTCCTGATCTCCGGCGGCTGCGCGCTCAGCGGACTGGCCGGCTCCCTGTGGGCCATGGCCCTGTGGAGCGGGGTGATGGGCCTCGGTCACCTGTGCTTCGTCATCGGCGCCCAGTCGCTGGTCGCCCGCCAGTCCGCGCCGCACGAACAGGACCGCAACTTCGGCCACTTCACCATCGGTGCGTCCCTCGGCCAGCTCATCGGCCCGGTCGCCGCCGGCGCCCTGATCGGCGGCTCCGACCGGGCGCACAGCAGCGCCCTCGCCCTGGTGGCGGCGGGCGCGGGCGCGGCGGCCGCCTTCGCCTCGCTGTGGCGCATCGAGGACCGTACGGCCGTCACGTCCCGCGTGCCGGACGGCGATCGGGTGCCGGTGGGCCGCATCCTGCGCGCCCGGGGCGTCCGCGCGGGCATGCTGATCAGCCTCTCCGTGCTGTCCGCGACGGACGTCCTGACCGCGTACCTCCCGGTGGTCGGCGACCACCGGGGCATCGCGCCCTCGGTGGTCGGCGTCCTGCTGAGCCTGCGCGCGGGCGCCACGATCGCCTGCCGGCTGGTCCTCACCCCGCTGCTCCGGCTGCTCGGCCGCCCCGCCCTGCTCACTCTCACCTGCCTGCTCGCGGCCCTGCTGTGCGCGGGGGTGGCGCTGCCGGTGCCGGCGTGGGCGCTCGGGGCGATGCTCACGGTCCTGGGGTTCTGCCTGGGGGTGGGTCAGCCGCTGTCGATGACGACGGTGGTGCAGGCGGCGCCCGAGGAGGCCCGCTCCACAGCGCTCGCACTGCGCCTGACCGGCAACCGGCTCGGCCAGGTGGCGGCGCCGGCCGCCGCGGGCCTGGTCGCGGGCCTGGCCGGGGTGGCGGCGCCGTTCGTGATGCTGGGCGCGTCGCTGCTGCTGTCCGCGGGGGTGGCGGTGCGGTCGCCGCTGGCACCCGAGAAGCCGGGGCGGGCGGCCGGGCAGGAGGCCGGGCGGCCGGGATTGCGCCGCACGAGCGATCTCTGACGACGCGCCGGGTGTCGGGTCGTCAGATGGTGGGCGCATCAAGCACAGTCCAGGCGAAAGAGCGATTTGTATGAAAATCGTCTGACGCGGAGGAATGTGCATGCCCACCCTGACATCACCACGTGTTTCCGGGCCCCGCGCGGGCGCCGCTGTCGTCCTCACCGCCCTCGCCGCGGCGGGCGTGTCGTGGGTGGTGGCACCGACCGCGGCCGCCCTCGGGGAGAACGGCGACATCAGGATCCAGCCCGTGGGCGACCACCCCGACGAGGGCACCGACGCCCCGGTGGTGTGCAAGTTCCGGCTGGACGCCGTCAACTTCGACTCACTGCCCACCATCGCCTACACCATCACCCCGCAGCCTCCGCTGCCCACCGCGGCCACCACCGCCGGCACCATCCAGCTCGGCGGGGGCTCCGGCCGCACGGACGTCATCGGGCTGGCCGACGGGCAGTACACGCTCACCTGGATCGTGGGCACTCCCAGCATCACCAAGGAGAAGATCTTCCGGGTCAGCTGCCGCGGCCGCAGACACGAGGAGCGGCCCGGACCGGGCGGGGCGATCGCCGACGACCACCGTGACGACCACCGCGACGACGGCGCATGGGGCCGGGGCGACCACGGCGACCCGCGCGGCGGCGTGCACGCGGGCGGCGGCGGCCTGATCGACAAGGCCGCGGCCTACACGCCGGTGGCCGCCGCGGGCGCCGTGGGCCTCACCGCTATCGGCGGTGCCGTGTACTTCCGGCGCAGCCGCCGGCGGCCCCATGGCGCCGCGTAGGCGGAGGAGAAGGCCCTGGTACCGGACCCGCGCCTACCGACTCGCCAGGACGGCCCTGCTGGTCACCGTCCTGGTGACGGTCACCGGCCGGTGCGGGGGGCACGGCGGGGGCGGCGGCCCCGACGCGGCGGCGGCCGCCGGCCCCGGGTCCGCGCAGTCCGACGGGCGCCCCACGCCCCCGCCCCGCCCGCTGCCCCGGTCCCGGCCGACCTCCTTCCGCATCCCCTCGCTCGGGGTCACGGCCCCGGTCCAGGGCGTCGGTCTGGACCAGGAGGGGCGCCTGGAGACACCGCCCGTCGACCAGCCCAAGCTGGTCGGCTGGTACGAGGGCGGCGCCACCCCGGGTGAGTCCGGCACTGCGATCGCCGTCGGCCACCGCGACACCACCACCGGTCCCGCCGTCTTCGCGGCGCTCGCCTACGTCAAGCCCGGCAAGCCCATCGAGGTCCGCCGCGCCGACGGCCGTACCGCCGTGTACACCGTGGACCGGGTGAAGGTCTTCGACAAGACGGGCTTTCCGGACAAGGAGGTCTACGGCCGCACCCGGCGCCCCGAACTGCGGGTGCTGACCTGCGGCGGCTTCTACAGCCGGCGGACCGGCTACACGAGCAACGTGGTGGTCTTCGCCCACCTGACCGCGACCAAGTGAGCCGGCCGTGCCGCACGAGTCTTCCCCCCGCCGGGCACATTCCGTTAACTTCCGTGACCGACAGGCCCCGTTCGACCCGCACGGGGCCTTCGGACCACGGAGCGGCGTAGCTCCGGACCCCGGGGGCGGCAGCCATGACACGCGCCATCGCACTGCACGACGTGAGCAAGGCCTACGCACGCGGCCCACGCGTGGTCGACGGGCTCTCGCTGGACATCGCTCCCGGCGAGTTCCTGGTCCTGCTCGGACCGTCCGGCTGCGGCAAGTCCACCGTGCTGCGGATGATCGCCGGGCTGGAGGACATCGACGAGGGCGAGCTGCTGCTCGACGGCGAGTACGCCAACGACTGGCTGCCCTCCGAGCGCGGCATGGCCATGGTGTTCCAGAACTTCGCCCTCTATCCGAACATGACCAGCGCCGACAACATCGGCTTCCCGCTGCGCATCGAGGACCCCGGCGCCGACCCCCGCCCGCGCGTCGGCGCCACCGCCCGCATGCTCGGCATCGAGGAACTGCTCGACCGCTTCCCGAGCCAGCTGTCCGGCGGAGAGCGGCAGCGGGTGGCGATGGGCCGGGCCATCGCACGCCGCCCCTCCGCCTTCCTGATGGACGAGCCGCTGTCCAACCTCGACGCCAAGCTGCGCAACCATCTGCGCGCCGAGATCTCCCAGCTCACCAGGGAGCTGGGCGTCACCACGGTGTACGTCACCCACGACCAGACCGAGGCGATGTCGCTGGGCGACCGGGTCGCCGTACTGCGCGGCGGAGTGCTCCAGCAGGTCGGCACCCCGCGCGCCGTCTACGCACTGCCCCGCAACGTCTTCACCGCCGCCTTCATCGGCACCCCGCGCATCAATCTGCTGCGCGGTCTGGTGCGGGCCCCGCTGGACGGCGCGATGACGATCAGCCTCGGCAAGCAGGCCCTGCGGCTTCCCGAACCCCTGTCCCTGGACCACCAGTTGCTGCGCGTGCAGCAGGGCCGCGAGGTGATCGTGGGGCTGCGCTCGGAGGCGGTCCGCATCGCCAAGCACAGCGCCGCCCGGCCGGGCGAGGTCGCGCTGACCGGTCTCGTGGAGCACGTGGAGTTCCAGGGCCACGAGATGCTCGTGCACTTCGACACCGGCTCCCGGCCCGCCGTCGTACCCGAGCTGGAGGCCCCGCGCCCCGCCGCCCGGCCGGTGCGGCGGCGCCGCAGGGAGGGCCCGAACGTGCTGGACCGGCTGCTGGAGCGGGCGGGTTCGCGGCGCGCCGGTCCGGTGGTGACGCTCGACCACCCCGGGGACGCCGAGCCCGAGCGCGAGCCCGCACCCCCGGAGGGCCGGCTCCCCGGCGACCTGGTGGTCCGCACCACCCCCGACCTCCGGCTGCACCACGGCATGCAGGTCCCGCTCCTGGTGGACCTCGCCCATCTCTTCGTCTTCGACCAGCAGGGAGAGCGCATCTGCCCGTCCCCCGACCGGCTGCCCGACCTGGACGAGTGAGCCCCGGCACAGGCGCGCGTGAGCGCCGGCCGCCCCGGCGATGATGTCCTGGTACCTCTGGCGCCAGAAAACTAACATCGCTAGTTTGTGTGCCGGACGACGCAGACCCGCCGGGAGGAAGCAGCATGAAGGCACACGACGGCCTCTACATCGACGGGGCCTGGCGCCCCGCCGAATCCACGGACGTCATCGAGGTCGTGAACCCCGCCGACGAGCAGGTCATCGCGAGCGTGCCGGCCGGCGGCGCCCTGGACGTCGACACCGCCGTAGGCGCCGCCCGCGCCGCCCTGCCCGGCTGGTCGGCCACGCCCCCGGCCGAGCGCGCCGCCCGCCTGAGCGCCTTGCGGGACGTCCTCGCGGCCCGCAAGGACGAGATCGCCGAGACGGTCACCGCCGAACTGGGCTCCCCCCTGCAGTTCTCCCAGGCCGTGCACGCGGCGGTGCCGATCGCGGTGGCCGGCTCCTACGCAGAGCTGGCCGCGACCCACTCCTTCGAGGAGAAGGTCGGCAACTCCACCGTCCTGCACGAGCCCGTCGGCGTGGTCGGCGCGATCACGCCCTGGAACTACCCCCTGCACCAGATCGTCGCCAAGGTGGCCCCCGCGCTCGCCGCCGGCTGCACGGTCGTCCTCAAGCCCGCCGAGGACACTCCGCTCACCGCCCGGCTCTTCGCCGAGGCCGTCCACGAGGCCGGCGTGCCCGCCGGTGTGTTCAACCTGGTCACCGGGCTCGGTCCGGTCGCCGGCCAGGCCCTCGCCGAGCACCCCGACGTCGACCTGGTCTCCTTCACCGGCTCCACCGCCGTCGGCCGGCGGATCGGCGCGGTGGCGGGCGGGGCCGTCAAGAAGGTGGCCCTCGAACTCGGCGGCAAGTCCGCCAACGTCATCCTGCCCAGCGCCGACCTCGCCAAGGCGGTGAACGTCGGTGTCGCCAACGTGATGTCCAACTCCGGCCAGACGTGCAGCGCCTGGACCCGCATGCTGGTCCACCGCGACCAGTACGACCAGGCCGTCGAGCTGGCCGCCGCGGCCGCCGCCAAGTACGGCGACCGCATCGGGCCGCTGGTCAACGCCAAGCAGCAGCAGCGGGTGCGCGGTTACATCGAGAAGGGCGTCGCCGAGGGCGCCCGGCTGGTCGCGGGCGGTCCCGACTCCCCGCGCGAGAAGGGCTACTACGTCAGCCCGACCGTGTTCGCCGACGTCACCCCAGAGATGACGATCGCCCAGGAGGAGATCTTCGGCCCCGTCCTGTCGGTCCTGCGGTACGACGACGAGGAGGACGCCCTGCGCATCGCCAACGGCACGGTCTACGGCCTCGCGGGCGCCGTCTGGGCCGGCGACGAGGCCGAGGCGGTGGCCTTCGCCCGGCGCATGGACACCGGCCAGGTCGACATCAACGGCGGCCGGTTCAACCCGCTGGCCCCCTTCGGCGGCTACAAGCAGTCCGGGGTCGGCCGGGAACTCGGCGCGCACGGACTCAGCGAGTACCTCCAGACCAAGTCCCTCCAGTTCTAAGGAAGCACGCGACCCATGGCCGTACGAGCCGCCGTCCTGCCCGCCATCGGCGCACCCCTGGAGATCACCGGCATCGAGCTGCCCGACCCGGGCCCCGGACAGGTCCGGGTCCGCCTCGCCGCCGCCGGCGTCTGCCACTCCGACCTGTCCCTGTCCAACGGCACCATGCGCGTCCCGGTCCCGGCCGTCCTCGGCCACGAGGGCGCCGGCACGGTCGTGGCCGTCGGCGAGGGTGTCGCGCAGGTCGCCGAGGGTGACCCCGTCGTCCTGAACTGGGCTCCCTCCTGCGGCAGCTGCCACGCCTGCGCGCTCGGCGAGGTGTGGCTGTGCGCCAACGCCCTGAACGGCGCCGCCGACGTCTACGCCCGCACCGCCGACGGCACCGAGCTGCACCCCGGCCTGAACGTCGCCGCGTTCGCCGAGGAGACCGTCGTCCCCGCGTCCTGCGTGCTGCCGCTGCCCCAGGGCGTGCCCCTGACCGACGCCGCCCTCCTCGGCTGCGCCGTCCTCACCGGCTACGGCGCCGTCCACCACTCGGCGCGGGTCAGCGAGGGCGAGACGGTGGCCGTGTTCGGCGTGGGCGGGGTCGGTCTCGCCACCCTCCAGTCGGCCCGCATCGCGGGCGCGTCCCGCATCGTCGCCGTCGACGTCTCCCCGGAGAAGGAGCAGCTGGCCCGCGCGGCCGGCGCCACCGACTACGTCCTCGCCTCCGAGAACACCCCCCGGGAGATCCGCGCCCTCACCGGCAAGCAGGGCGTCGACGTCTCCATCGAGTGCGTGGGCCGCGCGGTGTCGATCCGCGCCGCCTGGGAGTCCACCCGCCGGGGCGGCCGTACGACGGTCGTCGGCATCGGCGGCAAGGACCAGGAGGTCACCTTCAACGCCCTGGAGATCTTCCACTGGGGCCGCACCCTGTCCGGCTGCGTCTACGGCAACAGCGACCCGGCCCGCGACCTGCCGTTGCTCGCCGAGCACGTACGGCAGGGCCGCCTGGACCTCTCCGCGCTCGTCACCGAGCGCATCGCCCTCGACGGCATCCCGGCCGCCTTCGAGAACATGCTCGCGGGCAAGGGCGGCCGCGCGCTGGTGGTCTTCTGACGGCTCAGCCGGCCTTCTCGGACGTCTCCGGGCGCGGCTCCTCACCGGCCGCGCCCCGGACCGTCCGGCCCCCGCGCGCCCGGAACAGCGCCCCGAAGGTGCGCGGGGAACTGCGCGAGCAGCCACGAACGAACCGCGCCCGGCAGCCCACAGGACCCGCCGCCCCAGTGGCCGCCCTCAGCTCAGGGCACTGGAAGGAATGCCCAGCAGCGCCGATAGCTCCCGCTCCCCCGACGGAGTCACCTTCACCGCCCGCTCGGAGCCGATCCGCACGCACCACCCCGCCTCCAGCGCATGCCGGCACAGCGCCGCCCCCGCCGCCCCCGCGAGATGGGGCCGCCGCTCGGTCCAGTCCAGGCACGCACGGGCCAGCGGACGCCGGCCCGGGACCTCGAGCGGTATCCCGACCGCGCCGAACCACTCCAGCCCCGCGTCCGTCAGCGCGAACCCCGTGTCCTGCCGCAGCAGCCCCCGCAGGGTCAGCGCCTCGGTGACCGCGATCCCGAGCCGCCCGGCGAGATGGTCGTAGCAGGTACGGCCCCGGGCCATGGCCGATCCGGCGCTCGACTCGCGCAGGCTGCGCGGAGGGCGCTTTCCGGCCGCCGGAGGCAGCTGTGCCGCGAGGTCCTCCACGAGCTGCGCCACATGCGCGTCGGCCAGCCGCACATACCGGTGCCGGCCCTGCCGCTCCTCGGCGAGCAGGCCTCCGGCGACCAGCTTGCCCAGATGCTCGCTGAGCGTCGACGCGGCGACCCCGGCGCGCCGGGCCAGCTCGCCGGCGGTCCAGGCCCGCCCGTCGAGCAGCGCCAGCAGACAGGTGGCCCGGGTCTCGTCGGCGATCAGGGAGGCCAGCGCGGCGAGGCCCGCGGCCTGCGCATCCTTGGCGGTCATGCGTCCAGCATGCGGCAGGAACACTTCGGTCGTCGCCGCATCATCCGCGCACGCTCTGCCGCACCTGCTGGTACTGCTGCGCCAGCCCGTCCAGCAGCGCCGCCAGACCCGTCTCGAAGGCCCGCTCGTCGATCTTCTCCTGCTGCTCGGCGAGCAGATGGGCCTGGCCGAGATGGGGGTAGTCGGCGGGGTCGTACGCGCTCGCGTCGTCCACGAAGCCCCCGGCGAACGAGCCGAGCGCGGAGCCCATGATGAAGTACCGCATCAGCGCGCCGATGGAGGTCGCCTGGGCGGGCGGCCAGCCCGCGTCGACCATCGCGCCGTAGACCGCGTCGGCGAGGCGGAGCGCGGCGGGCCGGCGGCCGGGGCCGCGCGCCAGGACCGGGACGATGTTCGGGTGGTCGCGCAGGGCGGCCCGGTAGGAGACGGCCCAGTCGTGCAGCGCGGTGCGCCAGTCGCGGCCGTCCTCGAACATCGACAGGTCCACCAGGGAGCTGACCGAGTCGGCGACCGCCTCCAGGATCTCGTCCTTGGTGCGGAAGTGGTTGTAGAGCGAGGGCCCGCTGACCCCCAGTTCGGCGGCGAGCCGGCGGGTGGAGACGGCCGCCAGTCCCTCCCGGTCCACGAGGTCCCGGGCCGTCTCGACGATCCGGTCGGTGCTGAGGAGGGGCTTGCGCGGTCGGGCCATGGCGCACATAGTAGGGCTGCGGCTGTAAACTAGCAGTGCTAATTTAAATGTACGTCTTTCAAGATCTGTCCCGGATCCCTTCCCCGGATCCGTTCTTCCTGTGGGGTGATCGCGTGGTGAACCTGGAGCTGAGCGAGGAGCAGGCCGCCGTACGGCAGCTCGCCCGGGACTTCGTGCAGCGCGAGATCGCCCCGCACGTCGTGGCCTGGGACCGCGCCGAGGAGGTCGACCGGGGCATCGTGAAGAAGCTCGGCGAGGTCGGCTTCCTCGGCCTGACCGTCGACGAGGAGTACGGCGGCTCGGGCGGCGACCACCTCGCGTACTGCCTGGTCACCGAGGAGCTGGGACGCGGCGACTCCTCCGTGCGCGGGATCGTGTCCGTCTCCCTCGGGCTCGTCGCCAAGACGATCGCCGCCTGGGGAAGCGAGGAGCAGAAGCGGCGCTGGCTGCCGGGGCTGACCGCCGGGGAGTACGTCGGCTGCTTCGGCCTGACCGAGCCCGGCACCGGCTCGGACGCGGGCAACCTCGCCACCCGCGCCGTACGCGACGGCGACGACTACGTCGTCAACGGCACCAAGATGTTCATCACCAACGGCACCTGGGCCGACGTCGTCCTGCTCTTCGCCCGCTCCACCGACGCCCCCGGCCACAAGGGCGTCTCCGCCTTCCTGGTGCCCACCGACACGCCCGGCCTGACCCGCCGCACCATCCACGGCAAGCTCGGCCTGCGCGGCCAGGCCACCGCCGAGCTCGTCCTCGAAGACGTCCGGGTGCCCGCGTCCGCGATGCTCGGAGAGGAGGGCAAGGGATTCTCCGTGGCCATGTCCGCGCTGGCCAAGGGGCGGATGTCGGTGGCCGCGGGCTGCGTCGGCATCGCGCAGGCCGCACTCGACGCGGCCGTGCGCTACGCCGGTGAGCGCGAGCAGTTCGGCAAGCCCATCGCCCGCCACCAGCTGGTGCAGGAGCTGATCAGCGACATCGCCGTCGACGTGGACGCCGCCCGGCTGCTCACCTGGCGGGTCGCCGACCTGATCGACCGCGGCCGGCCCTTCGCCGTCGAGGCCTCCAAGGCCAAGCTGTTCGCCTCCGAGGCCGCCGTCCGCGCCGCCAACAACGCCCTTCAGGTCTTCGGCGGCTACGGCTACATCGACGAGTACCCGGCCGGCAAACTCCTGCGCGACGCCCGCGTGATGACCCTCTACGAGGGCACCAGCCAGATCCAGAAGCTGCTCATCGGCCGCGCCCTGACCGGAGTGTCGGCGTTCTGAGCGGCCGGCCTGAGTACGCCGCCGGTATCCGGTCTGAGTATCCGTGCGGATGTGGCGCGGGCCACGTCCGCCGATGCTCTTCCCATGAGTGACACACCGGTCAAGCAGCAGAGCACGGCCGCCTTCTACGGCCAGGCCGTCGCCTCCTTCGCGGTCGCCATGTCCGCCACGGCCATCGGCATCTACCAGCTCGACACCAGCGCCTGGGTCCGGGGCTTCCTCGCCATCGCGGTCCTCTACCTGGTCACCTCCGCCTTCACCCTCGCCAAGGTGATCCGGGACCGCCAGGAGGCCGGGCAGATCGTCAGCCGGGTCGACCAGGCCCGGCTGGAGAAGCTCCTCGCCGAGCACGACCCCTTCGAGAAGATCTGAGCAGGCATGCTAAGCGCTCGCTCACCGTCGGCGGTATGGTGGTGCTCCTGTCACCGAGAGGGGCGAGCGAGCGATGAGTACGGCGGAGGAGACGACCGGCGGCGAAGTGGAGCCGTGGGAAGAGGTCACCCCGGACGCGGCCCGGCGGCTGCTCGTCGCCGCCGTGGAGGCCTTCGCCGAGCGCGGCTACCACGCGACGACCACCCGCGACATCGCGGGCCGGGCCGGCATGAGTCCGGCCGCGCTCTACATCCACTACAAGACCAAGGAAGAACTGCTCCACCGGATCAGCCGGATCGGCCACGACAAGGCCCTCGACATCCTGCGCACCGCCGCGTGGCGGGAGGGCACCGCGGCCGAGCGGCTGGCCGACGCGGTCAGCTCCTTCGTCCGCTGGCACGCGGGGCGGCGCACCACCGCGCGGGTCGTGCAGTACGAGCTCGACGCGCTCGGCCCCGAGGCCCGCGCGGAGATCGTCGCGCTGCGCCGGCAGGTCGACGCCGAGGTGCGCGGGATCATCGAGGACGGCGTCGCCTCCGGCGAGTTCGACGTGCTGGACGTCCAGGGCACCACGCTCGCCGTGCTGTCGCTGTGCATCGACGTGGCCCGCTGGTTCAGCGTCAACGGCCCGTTCACCCCCGAGGAGGTCGGCGCGCTCTACGCCGACCTCGTGCTCCGCATGGTCGGGGCGAAGTAGCCGCGGCGGCTACAGGTAGTACCGGGCCACCGACTCCGCGACGCACACCGGCTTGTCGCCGCCCTCGCGCTCCACGGTGAAGGCGACGCTCACCTGCACGCCGCCGGTGACGTCCTCGACGCCGGTGATCTTCGCGGTGGCGCGCAGCCGGGAGCCGACCGGGACGGGGGCGGGGAAGCGGACCTTGTTGGTGCCGTAGTTCACGCCCATCTTCACGCCCTCGACCCGGATCAGCTGAGGCCCGAAGAGCGGCAGCAGCGAGAGGGTCAGGTAGCCATGGGCGATGGTCGTCCCAAACGGTCCCGCGGCGGCCTTCTCCGGGTCCACGTGGATCCACTGGTGGTCGCCGGTGGCCTCGGCGAACAGGTCGATGCGCTTCTGGTCCACCTCCAGCCAGTCGGTGTACCCCAGCTGCTCGCCGACGGCGGCCTTCAGCTCGTCGGGGGAGGTGAAGGTCCTCGGTTCTGCCATGTCCCGGCCTCTCGCTCGCGTCTCGCTCATCTCTAAGCAACTGCTTAGCATGGTCGGGTGCGGAGCCTGTGTCAACGGCACGCTGCCGCTAGGCTCGGTGGAGTGCCGCAGATTCCCGAGAAGATCCATGAGCTGACCGTCGGCCAGTTGTCCGCGCGCAGCGGCGCCGCGGTGTCCGCGCTGCACTTCTACGAGTCCAAGGGCCTGATCGGCAGCCGCCGCACGGCCGGCAACCAGCGCCGGTACAGCCGCGACACCCTGCGCAGGGTGGCCTTCATCCGCGCGGCCCAGCGGGTCGGCATCCCGCTGGCCACGATCCGCGACGCGCTGGCGGAACTTCCGGAGGAGCGGACGCCGACGCGGGAGGACTGGGCGCGGCTGTCCGAGAAGTGGCGCTCGGAACTCGACGAACGCATCAAGCAGCTGAACCGCCTGCGCGACCACCTGACCGACTGCATCGGCTGCGGATGCCTTTCGCTGGAGAACTGCGTGCTGTCCAACCCGGACGACGTGTTCGGCGAGCGGCTGACCGGATCGCGGTTGCTGGCCGAGGGCCGGTGAGACCCGGCTCCGGGGGAGAGGGGTACACCCCCGGCCGACCGGACCTCACTCGCACTCGGTGCCGTCCTTGCGCGTCAGGTACGCCGGACCGACCGCCTCGGCGATCACCCGTCCCCCGGTCACCGCGGTGTACCGCTCGACGGCGGCCCGTATCACCACGCGCTCCCGCAGATGCAGCCCCCGCCTGGACACCGTCGCCCGGCCGCTCGTGAACTCCGGCACCCGGCCGCTCGTGAACTCCGGCACCCGCTCGATGCCGTACGGCCCCGCGTCCAGCCGCGGCACCACCGTCTCGGCCGCCGTCCGCGCCAGGTCGACGTCCGCCGGCGCCCTCGGCCGGCACACGATCCCCTGCGACAGCTCGCCGCGCAGCCGTACCGGCTTGACCCGGTTGGCCTCGCCGCCCGCCGCCCGCCGCCCGCCGGCCGCCCGGTCAGCCCCAGCTCCTCGATCAGCCCGGGCGGCAGCACGGACTGCTCGGGGATGTAAACGCACGGGAATCGGGTGGAGCGAGCGGATGTGCCGCTGGTAGCGTCGGTCCCTTCGGCCGGCGGGGACGCCGGGCGCGGAGCAGGGAACGGGGGCCGAACTCCCATGCGCACGCCCGCACTTGCCGCCGCTCTGGCGGATGTCGACACCGTCTTCAACGGCTTCGCCAGTCCCACCGAGACCGGTTGCGAGCGCTGTTTCACGCCGGAGGAGACGGCCTGCCTGCGCACGCCGTACACCCGTCTTCCGCCCGGCCTGCTGAGCCGCTTCCTGCGCAAGGCGCCGGACCACTTCGACGACCACGCCGCCGTCATGCGGCGCCTGCTGCCCCAGACCGCGCACGCGATGGCGGACGGTGCCCTGGATGCCGTCGGGTGGGCGCCGCACGGGCTGGGCCGGGTGGACTGGCGGGCCTGGCCGGCCGAACAGGCGTCGGCCGTCGAGGCGTTCGTGCTCGCCTGGTGGCAGGACGTGCTCGCCGCGCCCGAGCCGCCGTACCCGGCCGAGGACGTCTTCGAGACCTGCGCCTCCATCCTGCGCACCACGACCCCGCTGCTCGAGCAGTGGCCGGCCGGTCCGGCCGCCGACGCGCACCTCGTGGACTGCGCCCGTGCCTGGCTGTACGACCTGGTCGACGACGAGTGGCCGCTGACCTGGTGGACCCCCGAGGACAAGGCCGCCGGGGTCGCCGAACTCCGGTCCTGGCTCGCCCGGCACGCTCCCGAGCGGCTGCGCGCCCGGGGCGAGAAGGACCTGGCGATCCGCGCCCGGCTCGTCGGGCTGCCCTACGACGAGCGCCGGCACGACCCGTACTGGACCAGCCCCTCGGCGACCAGCTGAGCGTTGCCGGACGCCCGCCGGCCGTCCGGCAGGAACAGGGTGTCCTCCAGGCCGATCCGGGTGCCCAGGCCGAGCCGGCCGGCCAGCCTCAGCACCGGCCAGGCGCCGCCCTCCTCGCCGTGCAGCAGCACCGGGCGGCCGTGGGCCGGGCCCAGGGCGGCGAGCAGTGAGCGCGCCGAGTCCTCGGCGGTCGCCGGGTCCGGGTCGGTCACCTCGGCCAGTACGCGCAGCACCCTCGGCCCGAGGGGCGAGGCCGCGAACCGGGCGGCGCCGTCGGTGCCGGACCAGATGCCCGCCTCCACGCCCACGCCCAGGGCGAGGAGCTGCCCGGCGACCGCTTCGGCGCCCGGCTCATGCCAGTTGACCGAGGCGAAGTCGGGCAGCACGGACCAGCTGCGCACCCGGGCGAGCCGGGCGGCGGGGTCGGGCTCCGCCCAGGCGCCGGTGGTCACACCGACCGGCACCCGCACCCGGGACCGTATCGCCTCCAGGGTCGCGGCGAGGACGCGCGGGGAGAGGGTGTCCCGCCCGCACGGCGTCTTCGGGTGGACGTGCACCTGCGTGGCCCCGGCCGCCACCGCCTGTGCCGCCGAACGGGCCAACTCCTCGGGCGACAACGGCACCACCGCGCCGTCGGCGGCCGAACGGCTTCCGTTGAGACACACCTGCACCATGCCCCGATGGTGCCAGGCGGCACCGACAGCCGGCCGGTACGCCGGCAGCGCAGGGGGCGCGGCACCCCCTGTACGCCCCCCTTCGAGAAAGTCCCCCGCCGGCCCGCGGCCCGGTGCTCAGGCCGACATCAGCAGTGCCCCCCGGCGGGCGGACTCCAGTGCCCGCGGGGTGAGGACCGGGCGCGGCACGAGGATGCCGCAGTCGGTGCAGACCGGACCGGAGGACGGCTCGTGGTCCAGGCCGTACCGCCAGACCAGTCGGTCGCCGTCGCAGACCGGGCAGGCGGAGCCCGGGTCCCGGTTCAGCGCGGTGATCAGCCGGCGCAGCACCTCCGCCAGCGGCTCGTGCGGGTGGACCCTCGGGTCGTCGCACCAGGCGACGCCGAAGCCGCCCCAGGTGAGCCGGTGCCAGTCGTCCACGCTGCCCGGCCGGCGCAGCCCGTCGTGCTTCTCCTTCCTGCGCCGCTCGGTGAAGTCGGTCTCGTAGGCGAGCCAGACGGACCGGGCCTCCTCCAGCTCCTCCAGTGCGGCCACGAGCCGCGCCGGGTCGGGGGAGCGGTCCTCGGGCCCGAAGCCCGCCCGGGAGCACAGATGGTCCCAGGTCGCCCGATGCCCGTAAGGGGCGAACTTCTCAAGGCACTTGCGCAGTGAGTACCGCCGCAGCGCCAGATCGCAGCGCGGATCTCGTACTTGTCTCGCCAGACTCCGGAAACCTGCCATCGCCCTGCACCTCCGTCACACCTGCACCTGTACTTCGGTCACTTCGGCGTCGTCGCACGGACGTCGCCGAATAGACGTATCGACAGGCGATTCGGCTCCATCTCTTCGTGTGGTCTTCTCGTGCGTTCTGCTTGCGGACTCCGGAAAGTGACGCATGTTCATCTTTAAACGTGGGGATACCGGCGGTAACGTTCGGCCACCTCTGTCGCTAGGAGCTGCCATGCCACGGCGAACCCCACGTATCACCCTGGACAGACTGAGAACGTCCCGCCGCTTCACCGGGTTCCTGAAGACGGCGTCCATATGCGTCCTCGTCGCCGGACTTCTCTCCCCCCTCACCCAGCAGGCGGCCGCCGCCACCGCCACCGCGCCGAACGACTACTGCGGCGGCCAGTGCTCGGACATCCTGCCGCCCGGCGAGAACGGCAACGCCACCCTCGCCCAGATCCTGCTCAACCAGGCCTTCGGCACCCAGCCCGCGCACGCCGAGGACCAGTTGGGTCCGTACGCGGGTCTGGCCACCGGCTACTCGGGCCTGACCGACTCGACCATCAACGGCTTCTTCAACGACGCGTCCTTCGGCGTCCCCTCCGACCAGGTCGCCTCCACCGAGAAGCCCGGCGGACGCGGCGACGTCACGATCGTCCGGGACAAGAAGACCGGTGTGCCGCACATCACAGGCACCACCCGGTACGGCACCGAGTACGGCGCCGGGTACGCGGCGGCCGAGGACCGGCTGTGGCTGATGGACGTCTTCCGGCACGTCGGCCGCGGCCAGCTGACCTCCTTCGCCGGCGGCGCCGCCGCCAACCAGGGCCTCGAGCAGCAGTTCTACCGCAACGCGCCCTACACCGAGGCCGACCTGCAGGCGCAGATCGACAACGCGGTCGCGAAGAACGGCGCCCGCGGGCAGCAGGCCCTCGCCGACGTCAAGGCCTATCTCGACGGCGTCAACGCCTACATCGACGCCTCCGACAGCGGCCGCTACTTCCCCGGCGAGTACGACCTCACCGGCCACAAGGACCCGATCACCAACGCCGGCACCATCGAGCACTTCAAGGTCACCGACCTCGTGGCGCTGGCCTCCGTCATCGGCTCCCTGTTCGGCTCCGGGGGCGGTGGCGAGGTCAACAACGCCCTCTCCCTGCT
Organism: Streptomyces sp. NPDC048192; assembly: GCF_043202415.1. Taxonomy (NCBI): domain Bacteria; kingdom Bacillati; phylum Actinomycetota; class Actinomycetes; order Kitasatosporales; family Streptomycetaceae; genus Streptomyces; species Streptomyces sp. NPDC048192. Next base: position 363,461 of record NZ_JBIDAL010000009.1, on the reverse strand, counting down.
CGCCGCCCAGCAGAAGTACGGCGTCGAGGAGGGCACCAGGGTCTGGGAGTCCTTCCGCGAGCGCAACGACCCCGAGGCCGTGCTGACCGTCCACGACGGCCAGAGCTTCCCCTACGGCGGCAAACCCGCCGACGCCCAGGGCGAGGCCCTGCCCGACGCCGGCTCGGTCACCCAGGAACCGCTGGTCTACGACCGTACGGGCAGCGCCGCCACGGCCGCCGCCCGGAGCGCCTCGGCCACCGCGGCGAAGACCACGCTCGGCTCGGCCAGACGCGGCATGTCCAACGCGCTCGTCGTCAGCGGCAAGTACACCGCGAGCGGCCACCCGATCGCCGTCTTCGGGCCGCAGACCGGCTACTTCGCGCCGCAGCTGCTCATGCTCCAGGAGATCCAGGGCCCCGGCATCAGCGCCCGCGGCGCCTCCTTCGCCGGCCTGAGCATGTACGTCGAACTCGGGCGCGGCCAGGACTACTCCTGGAGCGCGACCACCTCCGGCCAGGACATCATCGACACCTACGCCGTCGAACTGTGCCAGGACGACCACCACTACCTGTACCGCGGCGCCTGCACGGCCATGGACCAGGTCGAGCAGAAGAACTCCTGGTCGCCGACGACGGCCGACAGCACACCGGCCGGCTCGTACACCATGCGGGTGTGGCGGACGAAGTACGGCCCGGTGGAGTACCGCGCGACCGTCGGCGGCAAGAAGGTCGCCTACACCACCCTGCGCTCGTCCTATCTGCACGAGGCCGACTCGATCATCGGCTTCCAGATGCTGAACGACCCCGGCTTCGTCAAGGGTCCTCAGGACTTCCAGGCCGCGGCCCAGCACATCAACTTCACCTTCAACTGGTTCTACGCCGACTCCCGGCACACCGCCTACTACAACAGCGGTGACAACCCGGTCCGGGCGTCCGGCGTCGACGCGGAGTTCCCGGTCTGGGCGCAGCCGGCGTACGAGTGGCGGAACTGGGACCCGGCCACCAACACCGCCGACTACACCCCGGCCTCGGCCCACCCCAACTCCGTCGACCAGGACTACTACATCTCCTGGAACAACAAGCAGGCCAAGGACTACACGACCGCGTCCTGGGGCGACGGGTCCGTGCACCGCGGCAACCTGCTCGAGGACCGGGTGAAGAAGCTGGTCGCGGCCGGCGGGGTGACCCGCGCCGAGCTGGTGCAGGCCATGGCCGACGCGGCCCTCGCCGACCTGCGCGCCGAGGACGTGCTGCCGAAGCTGCTGAAGGTGATCGACTCGTCCACGGTGACCGACCCCACGGCCGCCGCGGCGGTCGCCAAGCTGAAGGCGTGGGTGAACGCGGGCGCCAGGCGCACCGAGACGTCCGCCGGTTCGCACACCTATGCCGACGCCGACGCGATCCGCATCCTGGACGCCTGGTGGCCGCTGCTGGTCAAGGCCGAGTTCGAACCGGGCCTCGGCAGCGGTCTGTACGACGCCTTCACGAGCAGCCTGCCCGTCGACGAGGCGCCGTCCGCCGGACACGGCCCGACCGGCTCGCACGCGGGAAGCTCCTTCCAGTACGGCTGGTGGAGCTATGTCGACAAGGACATCCGGGCGGTGCTCGGGGAGAACGTGCGGGGCGGCCTCGCCGAGAAGTACTGCGGCAACGGCAGCCTCGGCGCCTGCCGGGACGTCCTGATCAGCACCCTGGACCAGGCGGCCGGGATGACCGCAGCGCAGGTCTACCCGGGCGACGACCAGTGCTCGGCCGGCGACCAGTGGTGCGCCGACTCGATCGTCCAGCGCACCCTGGGCGGCATCAAGCACGGAAAGATCAGCTGGCAGAACCGGCCGACGTTCCAGCAGGTCGTGGAGTACACGTCGCACCGGTGACCCGGCGTGGGCGCACCGGCACCGGCCGGCGGGTGCCGGCCGGCGCCGGTGGGCCCCTGCGGGTCCGGGCGGCGGGTCAGGTGATGCGGCCCGCCGCCAGAACCACCCGGGCCAGTTCGGGGTGCAGGATGTCGCTGTGTGCGCCGGCCGGCGGGCCGCCGCGGCGGACGACCGCGGCCGCGTCGACGTTGGCGCAGCCGCTCGCGGGAAGTTGGCCGGCCAGCGCCGCCGCGAGGTCGAGCCGTGCGGTCCCCGGCACCGCCTGCACCCCGTCGTGCCCCATCGCGCCCCACTCCGGTCCCAGCACGGCGGCGATCTCGTGGCCGAGACACGAGCGGTCGTCCCCGGCCAGCCGGGACGCCAGCGGATAGAACGTGCCGAGCGCCGTGTCGAAGTGGGAGTGGCAGCACACCAGCGGGCCGTCGATCCGCCGCTGCCGGCCGCGGAGCGCCCCCGCTCTGTCCGGGGCCTGCGGCAGCCGGTCCGCGAAGGCGTAGTGCGAGAAGGCGCCCTGGAGCAGGGTCACCGACTTCACCGTGCCCACCCCGTCGGGCAGCCCGAGCAGCGCGAACGACACCAGCCGGCCGCCGAAGCTGTGCCCGGCCAGATGCACCCGCACCCCGGGCGCCGCATCCGCCAACTGCCCGATCACCGGCCCGAGTCCGCGCTCGCCGACCGTGCCGGCCCGCCGTTTCATCGTGTAGTACGCGGCCTGCCGCAGCAGTTCCTTCGCGCCGTCCCAGGGGTTCGGGAGGCTGAAACCCTCACCCGGCGCGCCGGGCGAGGCGGCCGCCGCGAGCGCGCCGGCGAAGTCCGCGCAGGCGGTCGCCGGGTCCCCGGTGAACACGGCCGGCTCGCCGTCCTCGTCCGTGTCGGCAGCGCCCTGCCGCCGCCCGTCCTCGGCCAGCAGTGTGGCCAGCCGCCCGAACTCCCGCAACGCGCCGGTGCCGGCGGGCCGTTCGTCCAGCGTGCGGGCCAGCTGGTCGATCACCGAGGCCCGGCCGGGGAAGGCCGCGAGCAGCGCGCGCCGGGTGTCCTTGTCCAGCGCCGGACCGGAAGCGGCCCGGGCCTCCGTGGCGGCCACGGAGCGCGGGAAGTCCGGGATCGGCTCGTCGCTGAACCGCATCGACGGCCAGATCACCCCGACGTACCCGAGCCGGGCCCGGGGCGCGAGCGCGGGGACCGGAGCGAAGAAGCTCCGGTACAGCGCGGTCGCGCCCGAGCGGTCGTTGTTCCAGCCGTGGGCGAAGACGATCAGGTCACGGACGCCCCGCGCCGTGACCTGCGCCACCAGCCGGTCGCGTTCGGGGCCGTCCACGTCCCCGTCCGCGTCGAAGGTCAGCTCCCAGTAGGGAGTCACGCTCATCCCAGGATCCGCCATGCCAGGCTCCCTCGTCCCCCCGGAAACGATGCGTTGCGGGCGTATCGTCCTGCGCGGGGGCGAAGTTGGCCATACGGTACGGCTCATCCGGTGCGGCTCACCGGTACAGCAGGTACTCCCTGCGGATCCGCCGGAACGCGGCGAGCTCCTCCTGCCACGCGCCGGCCACCTCGTCCGTGCCGGCCCCCGCGTCGATCATCGTGCGCACCCGGGTGGAGCCGGTGAGCTTGTCGATCCAGTCGTCCGGCCGCCAGGCGAAGCCGTCCCAGACCTTCCTGGCGGTCACCAGCAGGGCGATCCCGGTGCGTACGGGGTCGTAGGCGGCCCGGTCGTGGACGTGGATCTGCACCCCGCCGACCGTCCTGCCCTGGAACTTGGAGAAGGTGGGCGCGAAGTACGCCTCGCGGAACCGCACGCCGGGCAGCGCGAGTTCGTTGACGGCGGCGGCCCAGCGGCCGTCGATGCCCTCGGCGCCGAGCAGTTCGAACGGCCTGGTGGTGCCCCGGCCCTCGGAGAGGTTGGTGCCCTCGAACATGCAGGTGCCGGAGTAGACGAGCGCGGTGTCCGGGGTCGGCATGTTCGGGCTCGGCGGCACCCAGGGCAGCGCGGCGGTGTCGTACCAGTCCGAGCGCTTCCAGCCGGTCATCAGGACGGTGTCCAGCTCGACCGGCCTGCTCAGGAACTCTCCGTTGAACAACCGCGCCAGCTCGGCGACGGTCATGCCGTGGGCCTGCGCGATCGGCTGCCGCCCGACGAACGTGGCGAACTCCTTGTGCAGCACCGGCCCGAGGGCCTGGCGGCCGGTCACCGGATTGGGCCGGTCGAGGACGACGAACCGCTTGCCCGCGAGCTGCGCGGCCTCCATGCAGTCGTACAGCGTCCAGATGTAGGTGTAGAAGCGGGCGCCGACGTCCTGGATGTCGAAGACGACCGTGTCGACGCCGGCGGCGGTGAAGACGTCGGCGAGCTGCTGTCCGCTCTTCAGGTACGTGTCGTAGACGGGCAGGCCGGTCGCCGGGTCGTCGTAGCGGCCTTCGGAGCCGCCGGCCTGCGCGGTGCCGCGGAAGCCGTGCTCCGGGCCGAAGACGGCGGTCAGCCGCACGCGGGGGTCGGCGTGCATGACGTCGACGATGTGCCGGACGTCGCGGGTGACGCCGGTGGGGTTGGTGACGATGCCGACGCGCGTGCCCTGCAGCAGGGCGTAGCCGTCGGCCGCTAGCCGCTCGAACCCGGTGTGCGGTTCGTCACGGCGGCCGGGCGTGGCGGGAGGGGACGCGGGAAGCGCCGCCACGGTTGCCGATGCGAGGAGGTTCCGTCTGGACAGATGCATGACCAGAGGTTGAGGCAGTGGGCCTTCCTTCACACATACCGACCGGTTAGTCTCGCGTGAGCGGAGCCGATGCGCGCCGCGCTGAGTCGTGTCGAAGGAGACCGATGGTGGAATCCGTGCAGGATGCGGGAGTGGTCGTCACCGGGGCCGGCGGAGGGATCGGCGCCGCGCTGGCCCGGCGCTTCGCCGCCGAGGGCGCCCGCGTGGTCGTGAACGACCTGGACGGCGACAAGGCCAAGGCGGTCGCCGAGGAGATCGGCGGGACCGCCGTGCCCGGAGACGCCTCCGCGATCGTCGGCGACGCCCGGGACGCGCTCGGCGGAGCCGTCGACGTCTACTGCGCCAACGCCGGCGTCGCCTTCGAGGACGGCGCCGCGGACGGCCCGCTCGACGAGCGGACCTGGGCGGTCTCCTGGGACGTCAACGTGATGGCGCACGTCCGCGCCGCCCACGAGCTGCTGCCGGACTGGCTGGAGCGCGGCGCCGGGCGGTTCGTGTCCACCGTGTCGGCCGCCGGACTGCTCACCATGATCGGCGCGCCCTCCTACAGCGTCACCAAGCACGGCGCCTACGCCTTCGCCGAGTGGCTGTCGCTGACCTACCGCCACCGCGGCCTGAAGGTGCACGCGATCTGCCCGCAGGGCGTGCGCACCGACATGCTGGCCGCCACCGGCAGCGCCGGCGACCTGGTGCTGCAGCCCACCGCGATCGAACCGGACGCCGTCGCCGACGCCCTGTTCCGGGGCATCGAGGAGGACCGCTTCCTGATCCTGCCGCACCCCGAGGTCGCCGAGTACTACGCGACGCGGGCCACCAGCCCCGACCGCTGGCTGGCCGGCATGAACCGCGTCCAGCGCACGTGGGAGGAGTCCCGGTGACCGCCTCCCGGTACGCGGCGCGCCCCTGGCTCGCCCTGCTCGACGACGCCCAGCGCGCCCCCATAGACCCCGCCGACTCGCTCGTGCACGCCCTGCGCACCGCCGTCGCCGAGGCGCCCGAGCGCACCTTCCTCGCCTACTTCGACGCCCGGCTGAGCTACCGCGAGGCGGACGAGCTGAGCGACTCCGTCGCCGCCCACCTCGCTGCCCGCGGCCTGGAGCCCGGCGACCGGGTGGCCGTGCTGCTGCAGAACTCCCCGCACTTCGTGCTCGCCGTCCTCGGCGCCTGGAAGGCCGGCGCGACCGTCGTCCCGGTCAACCCCATGTACAAGTCGGGCGAGATGGGGCACATCCTGCACGACGCCGAGGTGACCGCGCTGATCTGCTCCGACCGCGCGTGGGAGGGGTACCTCAGGAAGACCGCCGCCGACTCGCCGGTGCGGATCGTGCTCACCGCGACCGAGCGGGACTTCCAGACCCGCGACGACGCGCGCGTGCTCGGTTTCGAGCGCCTGCCCCAGGCGCCGGACGCCGACGACCTGGTGGCCGTCGCCCGGCAGGGCGGCACGGCGCCCGCGGGCCGCGACCCGCGCCCCGGCGACATCGCGCTGATCAGCTACACGTCCGGTACGAGCGGCACGCCCAAGGGCGCCACCAACACACACGGCAACATCATGCACAACGCCGAGCGGCAGCGGACCGGGCTCGCGCTGCCCGAGGCGCCCGTCTACTACGCGCTCGCGCCGCTGTTCCACATCACCGGCATGGTGTGCCAGTTCGGCGCCTGCCTGAACAGCGCCGGCACCCTGGTCCTCACCTACCGCTTCGAGCCCGGAGTGGTCCTGGAGGCCTTCGCCGAGCACCACCCGCACTACACGGTCGGACCGTCGACGGCGTTCATGGCACTGGCCGCCCGCCCGGACGCCACCCCGGAGCACTTCGCCTCCTTCGTCAACATCTCCTCCGGCGGAGCGCCGGTGCCCCCGGCCCTGGTGGAGACGTTCCGCGAGCGCTTCGGGCCGTACATCCGGGTCGGCTACGGCCTCACCGAGTGCACCGCCCCCTGCGCCTCGGTGCCGCCCGGCCTGGAGGCGCCCGTGGACCCCGTCTCCGGGACGCTGTCGGTGGGCCTGCCCGGCGCCGACACGGTCGTCCGGATCGTGGACGAGCGCGGCGAGGAGGTGCCCTTCGGGGAGCAGGGCGAGATCGTCGTACGCGGGCCCCAGGTGGTCCCCGGCTACTGGCGGCGCCCGGACGCCACCGCCGAGTCCTTCCCGGACGGCGAGCTGCGCACCGGCGACATCGGCTTCATGGACGAGCAGGGCTGGCTCTACGTCGTCGACCGCAAGAAGGACATGATCAACGCGTCCGGCTTCAAGGTGTGGCCCCGCGAGGTCGAGGACGTGCTGTACACCCACCCGGCGGTGCGCGAGGCGGCCGTCGTCGGTGTCCCGGACGGCTACCGTGGCGAGACGGTGCGGGCGTACATCAGCCTGCGGCCGGGCGCCGAGGCGACCCCGGACGAACTCGCGGCGTACTGCAAGGAGAGACTGGCCGCCTACAAATACCCGCGTCAGGTGGAGATCCTGCCCGATCTGCCCAAGACGGCGAGTGGCAAGATCCTCCGTCGGGAACTGCGTTCCCGCGCGCAGGACATTCGGTAAGCATCACGGAAAGGCAGGTGGCGGCAGTGCCCAGGACGACGGACGGAGACGGGACGCCCGTTCCGCAGCGGCTGCTGGCCGCCGCCACCCGGCTCTTCGCCGAGCAGGGCTACGACCGCACCTCCGTGCAGGAGATCGTGGAGGCGGCCGGCGTCACCAAGGGGGCGCTGTACCACTACTTCGGCTCCAAGGACGACCTCCTGCACGAGGTGTACGCGCGCGTGCTGCGCATCCAGCAGGAACGGCTCGACCACTTCGCCGGCATGGACGCGCCGGTGGAGGAACGGCTCAGAGCCGCCGCGGCGGACGTGGTCGTCACGACGATCGACAACCTCGACGACGCGTCGATCTTCTTCCGGTCCATGCACCACCTCAGCCCGGAGAAGAACAAGCAGGTGCGCGCCGAGCGCCGGCGCTACCACGAACGCTTCCGCGCGCTGATCGAGGAGGGCCAGAAGGCGGGCGTCTTCTCCACGGCGACCCCGGCCGACCTGGTGGTGGACTACCACTTCGGCTCCGTCCACCACCTGTCCACCTGGTACCGCCCGGACGGCCCCCTCGCCCCGCAGCAGGTCGCCGACCACCTCGCCGACCTGCTGCTGCGCGCGCTGCGTCCGTGAGAGCAACGAAGTGAAGTGAGGGGCGGCCGCCCAGGGCGGCCGCCCCTCACCCGTGCTCCCTCACAGGTACTTCTTCAGCTCCCGGCGCGCCAGCGAGCGCTGGTGCACCTCGTCCGGGCCGTCGGCCAGCATCAGGGTGCGGGCGCTCGCGTACAGCTCGGCCAGCGGGAAGTCCTGACTCACCCCGCCCGCGCCGTGCAGCTGGATCGCCCGGTCCAGGATGCCGACCACCGCGCGCGGCGTGGCGATCTTGATGGCCTGGATCTCGGTGTGCGCGCCTTTGTTGCCGACGGTGTCCATCAGCCAGGCCGTCTTCAGCACCAGCAGCCTGAGCTGCTCCACCGTGACCCGCGCGTCGGCGATCCAGTTCTGGACCACTCCCTGCTGGGCCAGCGCCTTGCCGAAGGCCGTACGGGCGACGGCCCGCCGGCACATCAGCTCGATCGCCCGCTCGGCCATGCCGATCAGCCGCATGCAGTGGTGGATCCGGCCGGGGCCGAGCCGGGCCTGGGCGATGGCGAAGCCGCCGCCCTCCTCGCCGATCAGGTTCGACACCGGCACGCGCGCGTGGTCGAAGACCACTTCGGCGTGGCCGCCGTGCGAGTGGTCCTCGTAGCCGAAGACCTGCATGGCGCGCTTGACGGTGACGCCGGGGGTGTCGCGCGGGACGAGGACCATGGACTGCTGGCGGCGGATGTCGGCGCCGTCGGGGTCCGTCTTGCCCATCACGATGAAGATCCTGCAGTCCGGGTTCATCGCCCCGGAGATGTACCACTTGCGGCCGGTGATGACGTACTCGTCGCCGTCCCGCTCGATGTGCGTGGTGATGTTGGTGGCGTCGGAGGAGGCGACCTCCGGCTCGGTCATCGCGAACGCCGAGCGGATCTCGCCGGCGAGCAGCGGCTCCAGCCACTGCTTCTTCTGCCGCTCGTCGCCGAACTGCGCCAGCACCTCCATGTTGCCCGTGTCGGGCGCCGCGCAGTTGGTCGCGGTGGGCGCCAGGTGCGGGGAGCGGCCGGTGATCTCGGCGAGCGGGGCGTACTGGAGGTTGGTGAGTCCCGCGCCGTACTCGGCGTCGGGCAGGAAGAGGTTCCACAGGCCCTGCCTGCGGGCCTCGGCCTTCAGCTCCCCGACCACGGCCGGGGTGTCCCACGGGGAGGCCAGCGCGGCCCGCTGCTCCTCCGCCACCGGCTCGGCCGGGTAGACGTACTCGTCCATGAAGGCCAGCAGCTTGGCGCGCAGCTCCTCGGTGCGCGCGTCGAACGCGAAGTCCATGACCGGTCAGCCTTCCTGGAGAGTGGTCAGTCCGTGGTCGATGAAGACGGGCACGAGGTCCCCGATCCGGTCGAAGCCGCGTCCGACCGTCTGGCCGAGCGTGTACCGGTAGTGGATGCCCTCGAGGATGACGGCGAGCTTGAACCAGGCGAACGCCTCGTACCAGGAGACGGCCGAGACGTCCCGGCCCGAGCGCTCGGCGTACCGCTGGACGAGCTCCTCGGGAGAGGGGTGTCCGGGCGCCTCGGCGGTGGTGGAGACGGGGGAGTGGGCCATGCCCAGCGGCCGGCTGTACATCACCAGCAGGCCGAGGTCGGTGAGCGGGTCGCCGAGGGTGGACATCTCCCAGTCGAGGATCGCGTTGATCCGGTCGTCGTCCCCGATGAGGACGTTGTCGAGCCGGTAGTCGCCGTGCACGACGGCGGGGGCGGGCGAGTGCGGCAGCTCCCGGCCCAGGGCCGCGTGCAGTTCGTCGATGCCGGCCAGCTCGCGGTTGCGGGAGGCGTCCAGCTGCTTGCCCCACCGGCGCAGCTGCCGGTCCAGGAAGCCCTCAGGCCGGCCGAAGTCCTCGAGGCCCACCCCGGCGGGGTCCACCGCGTGCAGCTCGACCAGCGTGTCCACCAGGGACAGCACCGCGTTGCGGGTGCGCTCGGCGCCCAGCGGGGCGAGCTGCTGTGCCGTGCGGTACGGGGTGCCCTCGACGAACTCCATGACGTAGAACGGCGCCCCGAGCACGTCCTCGTCCTCGCACAGCAGCACCGGGCGCGGGACCGGTACGTTCGTCGGGTACAGCGCGTCGATCACGCGGTGCTCGCGCCGCATGTCGTGGGCGGTGGCCAGGACGTGGCCGAGCGGCGGCCGTCGTACGACCCACCGGGAGGCGCCGTCGGAGACCGCGTAGGTGAGGTTCGACCGTCCGCCCTCGATCAGCCGGCCGGTCAGGGGGCCGGTCACCAGACCGGGGCGCTCGCGGTCGAGCTGGGCGCGCAGCCGGTCCAGGTCGAGTCCGGGCGGGTGGTCGGCGCTCATACATCACTCCTACGAACGGGTGAACACGATGCAGCCATGATGCCGACCGGTCGGTATGCCGTCCAGTAGGTGTACCCGCCACAAGGCGAAACGTGACGGGAGCCACGATAGGCCGACGGCCTCCCGGCGCGCTGCCGGAAAGCCGTCGGCCTGTTCCCGTGTGTTCCCCGCCAAGGGGTTCAAGGGGTCAGTGGTCGTCCCAGTGGCCCTCGTGCTCGGCGTGCCGGTGGCCGCCGTGCAGATAGTCGACGTGGTCGCCGTGGCGCACCTGGGCGTGCCCGCACTCGTCGTAGTGCACGTGCTCGTGGCCCTGGTGGACGGTGTGCCCGCCCGGTTCGCACTCGTCCCAGTGACCCGCGTGCTCGCGGTGCAGATGCCCGTCGTGCGCGTAGTCCAGGTGGTCGCCGTGCGACACCGCGTTGTGCCCGCAGCCCGGACCGTGGCGGTGCGTGCCGTGCTCGGTGTGTTCCTGATGAGGGGTGGTCATGGTGCCCGCCTTCGTACCGCTTGCGTGGCGCACGAGTACCCCGGAGGGTCGAGGACATGAAGGGCATCAGCTACCGCCGCTACGGCGGACCCGAGGTGCTGGAGTACGGCGAGGTGCGCGACCCGAAGGTCGGCCCCGACCAGGTGCTGGTCCAGGTCCGCGCCGCGGCCGTCAACCCGGTCGACTGGAAGTGCCGCGAGGGCCATCTGGACGCCGTCCTGGACGCCGTCTTCCCGGTGGTCCCCGGCTGGGATGTCAGCGGAGTGGTCGTCCGGCCCGGCGCCGCGGTCACCGAGTTCGCCGCCGGCGACGAGGTCGTCGGCTACTGCCGCGAGGACTTCCTGTCCCGCGGCACCTTCGCCGAGTACGTCGCCGCGCCCGTGCGCACCCTGGCCCGCAAGCCGCGCACCCTGTCCTTCGAGGAGGCCGCCGGTCTGCCGCTCGCCGGGCTCACCGCCTACCAGGTGCTGGTCAAGGCGCTCCAGGTGCGGAGCGGGGAGACCGTGCTGGTGCACGCGGCGGCCGGCGGGGTCGGCTCCCTCGCCGTGCAGATCGCCGTCCACCTGGGAGCCCGGACCATCGGCACGGCGAGCGACCGCAACCACGCCTACGTCCGCGGCCTCGGCGGCGAGCCGGTGGCCTACGGCGAGGGCCTGGCCTCACGGGTGCGCGCGCTGGCCCCGGACGGGGTGGACGCGGTCTTCGACACCGTCGGCGGCGACACTTTGAAGACCTCCGCCAACCTGCTCGCTCCGGAGGGCCGGATGGCGTCGATCGCCGACCCGGAGGTGGTGCGTTACGGCGGCCGCTACTGCTTCGTCCGCCCGGACGCCCAGGACCTGGGCACCCTCGCCGCCCTCGCCGACAGGGGCGTGATCTCGGTGCACGTCCAGGAGACCTTCCCGCTGGAGCGGGCGGCGGACGCGCAGCGGCTGAACCAGGAGGGCCGCACCCGCGGGAAGATCGTGGTCACCGTCGGCCGGCAGGAGGCGGAGGGCGCCGTCTGGGCCAGGGACGAGGAGCGCCTGCTGTACGGCGCCGGCCAGAACGGCATGCTCTAGACGACCAGCGCCGCCGCGCACACCGCCAGCGCCACCGCGCACAGCGCCGCCGCCGCCGCGTGCCGGGGGGCGAGCGCCGCCGGGCGGGGAGCGGCCGCAAGGGCCCGGATCCGGCGGTTGGCCACCAGCAGAAAGCCCAGGAACAGCGCGCAGCACAGGACGCAGACGGTCACACCGGCGGGCGTCGGACCGCCGTGCAGGGTGGTCTTCACGGCGAGGACGGCGGCCACCGCGGCCGAGAGGGTCGTACGGCGCCAGGCCAGCCGGGTGCGTTCCGGCTGCAGCCCGGGATCGCGCCGGGCCGGGCTCACCCCGCCCATCCGGCCAGCACCACGACGACCATCGCCACGGCCACCACCGCGACCACCAGCCCGAGCAGCGCCGGGAACCGGGACGCGGGCAGGTCCTCGCCGCGCCGGATCGCCCGCTCGCAGCGCACCCAGTGGTTCACCGCGCGCAGGGAGCACAGCACGCCGGCGCCGAGCAGCGCGAGCGCGAGACCGGCCCGCCACGCCCAGCGCAGATGGGGCAGGAACTGGTCCACCGCGAATCCGCCGCCGATCAGCGCGAGCGCCGTGCGCAGCCAGGCGAGGAAGGTGCGCTCGTTGGCCAGGGAGAAGCGGTAGTCGGGCGTGCCGCCCTCGTCCCGCACCCGCTCCGGCGCGAACCACAGCCGGATGTTCGTCACGAAGTCGCTCACGCGGCCGACCCTACCGGGCGGTCACCGGGCCGGGCGGAAGGCCTTCAGCCGCTCGTACGCCGCCAGCCCGTCCGGCACCCACTCCCATTCCCCGAGCCGCCGCTCGACCTCCTCCTCGGTCAGGAAGCCGTACCACTGGACCTCCTCGGCCTGCGGGTGCACGGGCAGCTCGCAGCGCACCTCGTACACCGCCGACCACCAGCTGTTCCCGGCGCCGTCGTCGTACAGGAACTTGAACAGGAAGTCCGGCCGGGGCAGGCCCGTCACGCCCAGCTCCTCCTCGGCCTCCCGCAGCGCGGCCTCGTCGTAGGACTCGCCCGCCCCGACCACGCCGCCGACGAACATGTCGTACAGCGCGGGGAAGACCAGCTTGGTGGCGGTGCGCCGGTGCACGAAGAGCCGGCCGGCCGCGTCCCGGGCCCGGACGAACACACAGCGGTGGCGCAGTCCGCGGGCGTAGGCCTCGCCGCGCGGGCACCGGGCGATCACCTGGTCGTTCTCGTCGACGATGTCGAGGATCTCGTCAGCGGGGTTCATGCGGCCCATCCAAGCAGAGGCCTCAGCGGCGCTGCAGGTCCCGGGCCGGGGGCTCCGCCTCGGCCGGGCCGCACGGCATCGCCGGGTGCATCCCGAGCAGCACGATGCCCGCGACCACCGCCACCAGACCGGCCGCCTCCCAGGCCAGCGCACCGGTGTCGGTGCGCAGCCGGTCGCCGAGGAAACCGACGCCGCACAGGATCCCGGCGAGCGGCTCGGCCGCGGTGAGCGCGGGCAGCGACATGCGCAGCGGGGCCGTCTCGAAGGCGCTCTGCACCAGCAGCAGCCCGGTCGCCCCGCACACCAGCACCCCGTACGGCTGCCAGCCGGTGAACAGCTCGGCGAAGCCGCCCGCGGAGAACCGGGTGCCGCTCACCCGCGTCAGCGCGTCCTGCACGCCGTACAACAGCCCGGCGGCGGTGGCCAGCAGCACCGGGCCCCAGCTCAGCCGGGACCGTTTGGCGTACGTCGTGAGCACCAGGGCGGCGCCCACCATCGCGCCGATGATCAGCCAGTGCCGCAGCGGGTCGGCGATGGCGTGGCCCGCCCGCGGCTCACCGGCCAGGATGAACGCGCTCACCCCGCCCGCGAGCAGCAGCAGCCCGGCCCAGCCCTGGCGGCCCAGGGGCTGCTTGGTCTGGTGCCGGGACAGGGCGAGGGCGAACAGCAGGTTCGTCGCGAGCAGCGGTTCGACCAGGGAGATCTCGCCCTTGCCGAGGGCGACCGCGCCGAGCACCATCCCGGCGATCATCAGCCCCAGGCCGCCCAGCCAGCGCGGCACCCGCATCAGGTCGAGCAGCAGCCGGAACGTCAGGAAGTCGCTCAGCGGCGCCTTCTGCGCGGCGTTCTGCTGCAGGACGAATCCGAAGCCCAGACAGCAGGCGGCGCTCACGGCGAGAAGGAGAACCAGAACGGACACGCTGCGTACCTCGATCATCCGCCGGACCACGGGTGCGTAGTGGCCGACTGTAGCGCCCCCGGTACGGCATTGACCCGGAAGTGCGCGGACAGAGCAGTTGACCCGCCATCGTGGGGGGCCGGGCGGCCCGGCGCCATGGCGTACGCCACACAGGGGAACCGAACCCCGGGTCCGGCAGCGGTGTCCACCTGGGTGGAGTTACTCAAGTTCCTTGTGAGCAGCGGTAGTTGAAGTAGTGATCAGCCGGTTCGGCTTGACGCAAACCTTGGCTGAGGGTTTGCTGTGCGTGATCGGCCGATGGCAGCTGGAGAAACAGGAAGTCCCGCGGTGCCCCCACTCCCCTCCGTGCTCGGCACCCGCCGGGCCCTCACGGACCCCTCCGGCGACGCCGCCCCGGACCACTCCGGCGCCTTCGACCCCGCCCTCGACGACGCCGAACTGCGCACCGCCCGCGCCGCGTCGGCCCAGGGCCGGCGCCAGGCCGCCCGCTCCCTGCTGCGGCACACCGGCGACGACTGGGACCGCCGCGGCCACCGCCTCACCGTGCTCGCCCGGGAACCGTACGCCGCGGCGTGGGCCCGCGACTGGCTGCAGGCCGACCCCGGCAGCGCCGACGCCGCCGCCCTGTACGCCCTCGCCCTGGTCCGGCACGCCCTGCGCGGCAAGGAGGACCCCGGCCGGGCCCGCGAGGCCTGCGCCGACGCCGCCGCGCTCGCCCCCGCCGACCCCACCCCCTGGCTGGGCTTACTCCGGCTGGCCCGCAGCCTCGGCCCGGAGCGCGAGGTGCTGGCCGCCTTCGCCGAGCTGCGCCGCCGCCACCCCGAGCACCACCACGCCCACCATCTGCTCCTCGCCCGCCTCGCCGAACGCCCCGCAGGCGGCCGGGCGCCCGAGGACCACGAGGTCTACGACCGCGCCGAGCTGGCCGCCGCCGAGGCCCCCGCCGACTCCCCGCTCGCCGTCCTGCCCCTCGTCGCCTACGCCGAGCGCTACCGGGTCCTCGCCGCCACCGGCCTCGCCCCGGCCGACCCCGCCGCCTCCGGCCACTGGTCCGGCCCCCGGGCCCGCCGCCTCCTGCGCACCTGCTTCGACTGGTGGCTGGAGTGGGAGCACGACGAACACCCCCGCCGCCACATCGACCTCAACCACCTCGCCTTCGCCCTGTCCAGCGCCGGCCGCCCCGCCGAGGCCGCGGTCCTCTTCCGGCGCATCGGCCCGCACGCCACCCGCGCGCCCTGGTCCTACGCCCACCGCGACCCGCGGGCGGCCTTCCACGAGGCCCGCACCCGCGCGCTCGGCCACTGAACGCCACGCCGCCGCGCCCCGTACACAAGAAGTGATTACAGAAGTCTGACCGCCCACCCCGGCTCCCTGGCCCCCCACAGCCCCGAGTGCTCGAATGAGAACGTGAACTCCGAACGATCCGAGGAACAGGGCGGCACGCCCATCGGCCGCCGCGTCTTCCTCGGCACCCTCGGCCTGGGCGTGCTCGGCGTCGCCGCCGCGCCCGCGCTGCAACGCGGCCTGGACGGCGTCCTCGGCGCCGTCGCCGGCAAGGACCCGACGGGCCTGACCGGCCTGCTGCCGAACGGCGGCGGCTTCCGCTACTACTCCGTCGCCGCGTCCGTGCCGCGCCTGACCGCCGCCGACTACCACCTGAAGGTCGGCGGCCTGGTCGACCGCCCGCACACCTACACCCTGGCCGATCTGCGCGCCCTGCCGCAGACCCGGCTGGTCAGGGACGTCCAGTGCGTCACCGGCTGGCGGGTCCCCGGCACCCCCTTCGAAGGCGTACGCCTCTCCGATCTGCTGGACGCCGCCGGGGTCCGGCCCACCGCGAAGGCGGTCCACTTCACCTGCTTCGACGGCGCCTACACCGAGAGCCTCACCCTCGACCAGGCCCGCCGCCCGGACGTCCTGGTCGCGCTGCGCATGCAGGACAAGGACATCTCCCACGACCACGGCGGCCCGGTCCGCCTCTACGTCGCCCCCATGTACTTCTACAAGTCCGCCAAGTGGCTCTCCGGGATCACGGTCACCGACCATGTGCAGCCCGGCTACTGGGAACACCTCGGCTACGACGTCGACGCCTGGGTCGGCCGGTCGAACGGACGCACCGATGAGCCTACGAGCTGACGCCCCGGCGCCGACCGCCGCCCGCGTCCACCGCTTCACCCGGGCCGAACGCTGGGTCCACCGCACGACGGCCGCGCTGATGGGCGTCTGCGTGGCCACCGCGGCCGTCCTCTACATCCCCCAGCTGGCGGTCCTGGTGGGCCGCCGCGAACTGGTCGTCCGCGTCCACGAATGCGCCGGGCTCGCCCTGCCCGTCCCGGTGCTGCTGGGCCTCGCCTCCCGCGCCTTCCGCGCCGACCTGCGCTTCCTCAACCGCTTCGGCCCGCACGACAGACTCTGGCTGCGCGCCGCGCTGGCCCGCGACAAACGCCATTCCTCCCGTCCGGCGGGCAAGTTCAACGCCGGCCAGAAGATCTACGCCGCCTGGATCGCCGGCGCCACCCTGGTCATGCTCGGCACCGGCCTGCTGATGTGGTTCACCCACCTCGCGCCGCTGATGTGGCGCACCTCGGCGACCTTCGTCCACGACTGGCTCGCCCTGACCATCGGCGTGGTCCTGGCCGGCCACATCGGCATGGCACTCGGTGACCCGGAGGCGCGGCGGGGCCTGCGCACGGGGACGGTGAGCAGACAGTGGGCGAAGCGGGAGCACCCGCTGTGGCGGCCCTAGCCGCCGAACTCCAGCAGCACCTTGCAGGACCGGCTCCGGTCCGCGGCCAGCACGAACGCGTCCCCGGCCTCCGCCACCGGAACCACGGCACTGACCAGCCCGTCGAACTCCCCCCGCCCGGCCAGCAGTTCCAGCGCGTCGTCGAACTCCGCGCCGAACCGGAACGCCCCCCGCAGCTCGATCTCCCGGCTCACCAGCAGGTTCCCGGCGAACGGCGACTGCCCCGGCGGCAGCATCCCCAGCTGCACGACCACGCCCCCGCGTCGCACCAGCCGCAGGCACGTGTCGAGGCCGGCCGCGACCCCCGACGCCTCGACGGCCACGTCCACCTCCTCCGGCCACCCGGCGTCCCCCGGATCGTCGGCCCGTACCAGCGTGTCGGCCCCGGCGACGGCGGCGTACGCCAGCGCCCGGGGCACGAGGTCGGTCACCGTCACCCGTGCCGCGCCGGCCGCCTTCGCCGCCGCGACCACCAGGCAGCCGATCGGCCCGGCCCCGGTCACCAGCACATGCCGGCCGGTCACGTCCCCGGCCCGCCGTACCGCGTGCAGCGCCACAGACAACGGCTCGGCGAGCGCTGCCCGGCGCAGACCGAGCCCCTCCGGCAGCGCCCGCACCTGCCCGGCCGGTACGGCGATCCGCTCGGCGAAGCCGCCCTGGACGTGTGGGAAGCCCGCGCTGCCCAGATAGCGGGTGTCCCGGCACACGTTGGCCCGCCCGGCGGCGCACTCCGGGCAGCGCCCGCACGGCGTGGCGGGGTGCACGGCGACCGCCGTACCCGGCGCGGGACCGGTGGCTCCGGGGCCGTAGGACACCACCGTGCCCACCACCTCGTGCCCGAGCACCATCGGCTCCCGGAGCCGGAAGTCGCCGACCCCGCCGTGCCGCCAGTAGTGCAGATCGGAGCCGCACACCCCGCCGTAGCGGACGGCCACCAGGACCTCGCCGGGCCCGGGCCGCGGCACCGGCAGCTCCGCCACGCGCAGGTCGCCCGCGCCGTGGATCACACAACCCGGCATCGCCGCGGCCCCTTTCACAGCACGCTCGTCATGCCGCCGTCGACGTACAGGACCTGGCCGCCGACGAAGTCCGCGGCCGGCGAGGCGAGGAAGAGCAGTCCGCCCACCAGGTCCTCGGTGCGGCCCCAGCGGCCGGCCGGGGTGCGCCGGCGGACCCAGGCGCTGAACTCCTCGTCCTCCACCAGCGGCCGGGTCAGCTCGGTCTCGATGTAGCCCGGCCCGAGGCCGTTGACCTGCACGCCGTACGGCCCCCAGTCCGCGCACATGCCCTTGGTGAGCATCTTCAGTGCGCCCTTGGCGGCCGCGTACGGCGCGATGCCGGGCCGGACGACCTCGCTCTGCAGCGAGCAGATGTTGACGATCTTGCCGTGGCCGCGCCGCGTCATCCGCCGGGCGGCCTCGCGGCCGACGAGGAAGGCACCGGTGAGGTTGGTGTCCAGGATCCGGTGCCAGTCGGCGTCGGTGAACTCCAGCAGGGGCGCGCGCAGTTGCATGCCCGCGTTGTTGACGAGGATGTCGAGCGGGCCCACCCGCTCCTCGACGTCCGCGATCCCGGCGGCCACGGACGGCCCGTCGGTCACGTCGAACACCGCGGTGTGGATCCGGTCCCCGGGCAGCTCGCGGGCCGCCTCGGCCAGCCGGTCCGGGTCGCGCCCGTTGAGGACCACCGTGCAGCCGGCCTCGGCCAGGCCCCGTGCCAGCGCGAGGCCGATGCCCCGGCTGGAGCCGGTGACCAGGGCGGTGCGGCCGGCGATGTCGAAGAGCGGGTGACTCATCGCCGTACCCCTACAGGATCAGCGACAGGACCAGGACCAGAGCGCCGGCGACCACCGAGAGGATGGTCTCCATGAGCGACCAGGTCTTCACCGTCTGCCCGACGCTCAGCCCGAAGTACTCCTTCACCAGCCAGAAGCCGGCGTCGTTGACGAAGCTGAAGAAGAGCGAGCCGGCGCCGATCGCCAGGACGAGCAGCGCGGTGTGGGTGGTCGACGTGCCGGCCGCGAGCGGCGCGATCAGACCGGCGGCGGAGACCGTCGCCACCGTCGCCGAGCCCGTCGCCAGCCGGATCACCACGGCGATCAGCCAGGCGAGCAGCACCGCCGGGATCGACCAGTCCTTGGAGACGTCCAGGATCATCTGGCCGACACCGGAGTCGATCAGCGTCTGCTTGAAGCCGCCGCCCGCGCCGACGATCAGCAGGATGCCGGCGATCGGCATCAGGCCCTTCTCGACGGTGTGCTGCAGCCGCTCCTTGCTGAACCCGGCGGGCCGGCCCAGCGTGAAGAAGCCGACGAGCACGGCGGCGAGCAGGGCGATCATCGGGGAACCGATGACGTCGAAGACGCGCTGGGTGTGGTCCGCCGGGTCGTCCACGACGATGTCCACCAGCGCCTTGAGCAGCATCAGCACCACGGGCAGCAGCACCGTCGACAGGGTCGCGCCGAAGCCCGGACGGCGCTGGAGCTCCTCCGAGGGCCGCTGCGGCAGCATCCGCTCGGGCGCCGGGACGTCCACCCAGCGGGCCGCGACCTTCGAGAACAGCGGACCGGCGACGATCACCGACGGTATGGCGACCAGGATGCCGAGCGCCAGGGTCACGCCCAGGTTGGCCTTCAGCGCGTCGATGGCGACCAGCGGGCCGGGGTGCGGCGGGATCAGGCCGTGCATCACGGACAGACCGGCGAGCGCCGGGATGCCGATGCGCATCAGGGAGTAGTTGCCGCGCTTGGCGACCATGAGCACGACCGGGATCAGCAGCACGATCCCGACCTCGAAGAACAGCGGCAGGCCGATCACGGAGGCGATCAGCACCATCGCCCACGGCATCGCCCGCCCCCCGGCCTTGGCGAGGATCGTGTCCACGATCTGGTCGGCGCCGCCGGAGTCGGCGAGGAGCTTGCCCAGGATCGCCCCGAGCGCGATCAGGACGCCCACGCCGGCCACCGTGGAGCCGAGCCCGGTGGTGAAGCTGGTGATGGCCTTGTCGAGCGGTGCTCCGGCGACCGCCCCGAGCGCCAGCGACCCGATGGTCAGCGCCAGGAAGGCATGGAGCTTGAACTTGGTGATGAGCAGGACGATCACGGCGATGCCCACCAGGACGGCGATGCCCAGCTGGGCGTGTCCGGCGGAGGTGATCGGCGGAGGCGCGTCCGCTGCCAGCATCTCGACGCTGAGTCTGGTCACGGGGTTCCCTTGCGGTTACGGGGGGACGGGGGTGAGTGCTACGCGGTGGTGTCGGGAAGCGCCTCGAGTGCCTTCGCGGCACGCTCGGTGATCTCCTGCGGGCTGCCGGCGACGTCCACGGCGACTCCCGCCTCGTCCGGGCCCAGCGGCTCCAGCGTGGCGAACTGGGAGTCCAGCAGCGCGGTCGGCATGAAGTGCCCCTGCCGCTGCGTCATCCGCTCCTCGATCAGCTTGCGGTCGCCGGTGAGGTGCACGAACACCACGCCGGGAGCGGCGGCCCTGAGCCGGTCGCGGTACGACCGCTTCAGCGCGGAGCTGCTGACCACCCCGCCCAGTCCGGCCCGCCCGTGCGCCCACTGGCCGATGGCGTCCAGCCACGGCCACCGGTCGCTGTCGTCGAGCGGGATCCCGGCCGACATCTTGTCGATGTTGGCCTGCGGGTGGAAGTCGTCGCCCTCGGCGTACGGGACGCCCAGCCGCGCGGCGAGCAGGGGACCGATCGTGGTCTTGCCCGTCCCCGCGACGCCCATCACGACGACGACCTGGGGGGTTCGCATGTACTGCCTCGCTGTCTTCCTCGACATCCGACGCCACGGCGGCGTCGCCACACTGAAACCCATTAGGTACGACGAATTCAAGAGTCTGTGACATATAAGTCTGACTTTTTCAGCCGGTGATCCACGCCGTACGCTGAGTGCATGACCACACCGGGCCGGGGGCTGCACGGCCGTGTACTGGACACCCTCGGCCCCGCGATCACGGCGGGCGAGTACCCGCCGGGCAGCGTGCTGCGCACCGACGAGCTGGCACAGCACTTCGAGGTGTCACGCTCCGTGATGCGCGAGGCGGTCCGGGTCCTGGAGTCCATGCACCTGGTCGCGTCCCGCCGCCGCGTCGGCGTCACCGTCCGCCCGAAGTCCGAGTGGAACGTCTACGACCCCCAGGTCATCCGCTGGCGTCTGGCGGGCGCCGACCGCCCGCACCAGCTGCGCTCGCTGACCGTGCTGCGCGGCGCGATCGAACCGGTCGCGGCCGGCCTCACCGCCAAGCACGCCACGGCCGAGCAGTGCGCCGAACTCACCGAGCGCGCGCTCGGCATGGTCGCCAACTCACGCGGCCACCGGCTCGAGGAGTACCTGGTGCACGACATCGCCTTCCACCGGGTCATCCTGAACGCCTCGGGCAACGAGATGTTCGCCCGGCTCGGCGACGTCGTCGCGGAGGTCCTCGCCGGCCGCACCCATCACGAGGTCATGTTCGAGGACCCCGACCCGGCCGCGGTCACCCTGCACGTGCAGGTGGCGGAGGCCGTCCGCGCGGGCGACGCCGCCCGCGCCGAGGAGCTGACCCGGCAGATCACCGTCGGCGCCCTCCAGGAACTGGACATCCTGGCGCCCTAGTTCCCGCGGAGGGGCACGGCCTCAGTCCAGGAAGTCCCCGTCCACGTACACCCACGCCCCGCCGACCCGCTCGAACCGGCTGCGCTCGTGCAGCGAACCGCCCCGGTAGGAGGCGCGGAAGGTCACCGTGCCCGCGGTGTGGAAGGCGGACCCGTCGGTGGTGTCCAGGATCTCCAGCCCCGTCCACCGCATCCGCGGATCCAGCTCCAGTCGCTCGGGCCGGGTCTGCGGATGCCAGGTCCGCAGCAGATACCCGGCGTCCCCCTTCACGAACGCGCTGCACCGCGAGCGCATCAGCGACTCGGCGGTCGGCGCGCTCCCGGCCCCCGTGTGGAACCGGCCGCAGCAGGCGTCGTAGGACCGGGGGAGTCCGCAGGGGCAGGCACGCGAGGTCATGGGCACATTCTGCCCGCACGACAGGAGGCGTCCGCCCCCGGCCGGGTGCACAGTGGAAGGGCAGTGCAGCCCAGGGAGGCGGACGACGATGACCCGACCCGCGATGAGCCGTCCTCCGGCCGTCAAGGAATGGCGGCTGAACCTCTACCTCTCCGAACACGATCCGGAGACCACCGCCCGGATCGTCCTGGACACCGGCGACAACGTCCTGGAGGGCCGCGCCGAGGCCCGCCGCAGCCCCTACGACCCGGACGTGCCCGAGATAGGCGACGAACTCGCCGCCGGACGCGCCCTGATCGCCATGGGCCGCAGGCTGCTGCGCGCCGCCGACGGGGACATCAGGGCGGTCGGAGCGGCCGACGCCGAGGAGGACCTGTCCCCGCTGTGGCTCGACCGCGGATGACACGTACCGCCGGCCCCCGCGTCACCGAAGTCACCGGCCCTTGCGCAGGAACCGGCGCAGCTTCGTCAGCGGCCAGGTGTTGATCACGTCGTCCCCGGTGAGCCAGCCGCGCTGCGCGGTGCCGACGCCGTAGCGCAGCTGCGCGAGGTGCGGGATGGAGTGCGCGTCGGTGTTCACGGCGAACCTCACCCCGTGCTCCCGCGCGCGCAGGACGTCCTCGTCGCGCAGGTCCAGGCGGTCCGGCTGGGCGTTGACCTCCAGCGCCGTGCCGGTGCGCGCACAGGCCGCGAACACCTCGTCCCAGTCGGCGTCGACCCCCGGCCGCTTGCCGATCAGCCGGGTCGTGGGGTGCCCGATGATGTTCACACACGGGTGCTCGCAGGCCCGCACCAGCCGCCGGGTCATCGCCTTCCGGTCCAGGTCGAAGTGCGAGTGCAGCGAGGCCACGCACAGGTCGAAGCCGGCCAGGAAGTCCTCCGGCCAGTCCACCCCGCCGTCCGGATCGATGTTCAGCTCCGTGCCGTGCAGCAGCCGCATCCCGCGGTGCGCGCCGTCCAGCTCCCGCACCCGCTCCCGCTGGGCGAGGATCTTCTCGTCGGTCATGCGCTGCATGTAGAGGTTCGGCGCGTGGTCGGTGACCGCGTAGTACGCGTAACCGCGCTCGGCGGCGGCCGCCACCATCTCCTCCAGCGGGGCCAGGCCGTCGGTGAGATCGGTGTGGGTGTGCAGGTCGCCGCGGATGTCCCGCTCCGTCACCACCTCGGGCAGCTCACCGTTCAGGGCGGCCTCGATCTCCCCGCGGTCCTCCCGCAGCGCCGGCGTGATCCACGGCAGCCCGAGCCGGGCGTACACCTCCTGCTCGGTCCGCGAGGCCAGCGACTCCCCGCTCTCCGCGTCGAACAGGCCGTACTCGGACAGCTTCAGCCCCTGGTGCACGGCGATGGTGCGGGTGCGGATGTTGTGCGCCTTGGAACCGGTGAAGTACTGCAGCGCCGCGCCCCACGACCCCGGCGGCACCACCCGCAGATCGACCTGGAGCCCCTTGCCCGTGCGGACCGACGTCTTCTTCGAACCCCGCGCGACGACCTCCGCGGTGGCCGGCAGCTCGCACAGCGCCGCCATGAACGGCTCCGGCCTCTCCGCGGCGACCAGCAGATCCAGATCCCCCACGGTCTCCCGCATCCGCCGCAGCGAGCCGGCGTACGCGCAGCGCGTGCACCCGGTCACCCCGGACAGCTCGGCGAGGATCTCCTCGGCCGTGTCCAGCGCCAGCGACAGCGGCACCCGGGCGCCCGCCCGCTGCAGCAGCTCGATGCCGTGCCGGATGTTCTCCTGCGTCTTCTCGCCGAAGCCCTTCAGATCGGCCAGTGCGTCCGCCTCGATCGCCGCCGCCAGCTCGTTCACCGACGAGATGTGCAGGTCCTCGTAGAGCCGCAGCGCCTTCTTCGGACCCAGGGTGGGAATCGTGATCAGCTCCCGCACCCCGGCGGGGATCCTCGCCCGCCGCTCCTCGACCACCGCCATCTTCCCCGTGCGCAGGTACTCGGCCACCTTGTCGGCGATCGACTTGCCCACGTTCGGGATCTCCCTCAGCCCGTCCTCGTCGAGCCCGGAGATGTCGGCCGGATACCCGCCGATGGCACGCGCGGCCTTCTCGTAGGCGCGCGCCCTGAAGGCGTCGCCTCCCGTGATCGCGACGAGGTCCGCGTACTCCTGCAGGAGCGCCTCGACCTCGTCATTGGGCCGGGCCACCCCTCAAGTGTGGAACCCGGCCCCGGGGAGAAGCAAAAGGCCCCTGCAGAGCAGGGGCCTCGCTGGTGTCCGAGGGGGGACTTGAACCCCCACGCCCGATAAAGGGCACTAGCACCTCAAGCTAGCGCGTCTGCCATTCCGCCACCCGGACAAGGTGTCTGTCGTGCTCGGGACCCTTTCGGCGGGGTCTCCCTCGCGGCGACGAAGGAAACATTACCAGGCTTTCGGAGGTGGCCGATCACCCCGGCCCCCGGCGCCGGCCGTGCGTGAACGGCGTGTGACGGGCGGGCACCGGTCTTGGGCGGTGGACGGGACAGAGGGAGGATGTGGAGGACCACCAGCAGCGACAGCGCGGGAGGAAGCACGTGAGCGACACGGGCACGACCAGGAACGTCACCGGCGAGGACGAGGTCGTGGACCTCTGCCGCGAGCTGATCCGGTTCGACACCAGCAACTACGGCGACCACTCGGGCCCCGGCGAGCGCCAGGCCGCCGAGTGGGCCGCCGAGAAGCTCGCCGAGGTGGGGCTCGAGCCGGAGATCTACGAGTCGCACCCCGGCCGCGCCTCCACGGTGGCCCGCATCGAGGGCGAGGACCCGTCCCGGCCCGCGCTGCTCATCCACGGCCACCTGGACGTCGTACCGGCCAACGCCGTCGACTGGACCCACGACCCGTTCTCCGGGGAGATCGCCGACGGCTGCGTCTGGGGGCGCGGCGCGGTCGACATGAAGGACATGGACGCCATGACCCTCGCGGTCGTGCGCGACCGGCTGCGCAGCGGGCGCCGGCCCCCGCGGGACGTCGTCGTCGCCTTCCTCGCCGACGAGGAGGCCGGCGGCACCTACGGCGCCCGCTACCTGGTCGACCACCACCCCGAGCTGTTCGAGGGCGTCACCGAGGCGATCAGCGAGGTCGGCGGCTTCTCGTTCACGGTGAACGAGCAGCGCCGGCTCTATCTGATCCAGACGGCCGAGAAGGGCATGCACTGGATGAAGCTGACCGTCGCCGGCACCGCCGGGCACGGCTCGATGATCCACCGGGACAACGCCATCACCGAGCTGTCCGAGGCCGTCGCCCGGGTCGGCCGGCACAAGTTCCCGGTGCGGGTCACCAAGACCACCCGGGCCTTCCTCGACGAACTGGGCGACGCGCTCGGCACCGAACTGGACCCGGAGGACATGGAGTCCACCCTGGCCAAGCTCGGCGGCATCGCCAAGCTGATCGGCGCCACCCTGAGCAACACTGCCAACCCGACCCAGCTCAACGCCGGTTACAAGGTCAACGTCATCCCCGGCGAGGCCACCGCGCACATCGACGGCCGCTTCCTGCCCGGTCACGAGGAGGAGTTCCTCGCCGACCTCGACCGGCTGCTCGGCCCCCGTGTGCACCGCGAGGACGTGCACGCCGACAAGGCCGTCGAGACCGGCTTCGACGGGGCGCTGGTGGAGGCCATGCAGTCCGCGCTGCTCGCCGAGGACCCCACCGCCAAGGCGATCCCCTACATGCTCTCCGGCGGCACCGACGCCAAGTCCTTCGACGACCTCGGCATCCGCGGCTTCGGCTTCGCCCCCCTGAAGCTGCCGCCGGAGCTGGACTTCGCCGGCATGTTCCACGGCGTGGACGAGCGGGTGCCGGTGGACGGGCTGCGGTTCGGGGTGCGGGTGCTCGACCGGTTCATCGACGCGTCGTGAGCCCTGCCGGGGGAATTCGGGCGGCCGTGCGAGGGTGACTGAGAAGGGTGAATGCGACCATAAGCTCGTAGCTCCATTACTCCCTCCTCGTTACAGGTGATGCGATCCCGCACCTTGGGATCGCTTTGCCAACAAGGAGGAATAATGATCAAGAAGGTCGTCGCTGCTGCGGCTGCCACCGGTGGGCTGGTTCTCGCGGGCGCGGGCCTCGCCGTCGCCGACTCCGGTGCCCAGGGTGCCGCCGTGCACTCCCCGGGTGTCGTCTCCGGCAACGTCATCCAGGTGCCCGTGCACGTGCCGGTGAACGTCTGCGGCAACACGGTCAACGTGATCGGGCTCCTGAACCCCGCCTTCGGCAACACCTGCGTCAACCACTGACGCCGGCTCCCTGGAGGGGACCGTCGGTCCCGAGGGGGCGTCCTTGACGAGCCGTCGGCCTCGGAGTGCGCGCCATGCGCTCCGAGGCCGACCGGCCTTTCCGACCGGTCCGTTCTCTTTCGGATCTCCTCCGGAAATCTTCCGGAACACTTCCGGATCTCTTCCGGGCCGGTCGCTTATCGGGAAAACGAAGGCAGGGGGGAACTCAGCAATGCGACAGGGCACCCGCAAGGGCCTGATGACCATGGCCGCCGCGACCGGTGTGATCGCCGCCGCGAGCGGCTACGCCCACGCCGACGCGGGCGCGTCCGGCGCCGCCGCCGGCTCACCCGGCGTACTGTCCGGCAACACGGTGCAGGCGCCGGTGCACGTGCCGGTGAACGTGTGCGGCAACACCGTGAACGTCGTCGGACTGCTCAACCCGTCCGCGGGCAACACCTGCGCCAACCACGGCGGCTCCTCGGCGGGCCACGGCGGCTCCGGTGGCTCGCACGCGCGCGGCCACACCTCGGGCTCGCCCGGCGTGGGCTCCGGCAACACCGTGCAGGTGCCGATCGACGTCCCGGTGAACGTCTGCGGCAACAGCGTCAACGTGATCGGAGCCGGCAACGCCGTCAAGGGCAACGACTGCGGCAACGCAGGCCACGGCCACGGCAACCCGCCCGGACAGCCGGGCCATCCCGGTCACCCGGGACACCCCGGGCACCCCGGTCATCCGGGGCACCCTGGCCACCCCGGGCACCCCGGTCATCCGGGCCACCCCGGCACTCCGGGCAAGCCGGGCCGGCCGACTCACCCGGGAACTCCGTCGACCCCGCCCGGCCAGGGCGGGCACACGCCCGGCGGCCCGCAGGGGTCGACCCAGGTGAAGCAGACGGGCGGGCGCTCCGCCCAGCCGCTGACCGACGCCCAGCTCGCGCACACCGGCAGCGATCTGCCGCTGGGCCTCGCGCTGCCCGTCGGCGCGGGCGCGCTCCTCGCGGGCGCGGTGCTCTACCGCAAGGCCCGGGCCATGGGGTAGCGGTCACCCCGGAAACGGAGCGGGCCCCGTCGGCATGGCGGGGCCCGCTCCGTTCAGACGGCCTGTCTCACCACGTGGCCCGCACCTGGCGGATGATCCGCCGGCGCAACCGCACCTTGCGGCTGCCGTCACGCAGCAGGCTCAGTCGGTCCAACTCCCAGTGTCCGTACTCGGCATGGTCCGTCAGCAGACGCGTCGCCTCCTTGCGGGACACCCCGCGAGGCACGTACACGTCGACAAATTCGTATTCCGGCATCGCATCTATTGTGCGGGCTGGGGCCCGGTACGGATAGCGTCTGCAGTATGTCTGATGCTGCGCAGCCCACCGCTGCCGAGGTACGCGCCGCCGCCGAGGCGATCAAGACCGCGCTCGACCGTCATCTGGCCGCGGTCGAACGCAGGTCGGGAGAGGACGACCCGGCCGTGCTGGAGGCGTTCAACCAGCTGGCCGCGGCCGCCGAGGTGTACGACGAGCTGCTCTACGACCGTTACGACGAGGTCACGCCCTTCGAGATCCCCGGTGCGGAGGAGCTGCCGCCGTACGCGGGCCCCGAGGAACCGCACGCGATCAGCGTGCTGATCCGCCGCGACTACGCCGTGGTGGAACCGCAGCGGCTGCTGGCGCAGGCGCAGCGGGTCGAGGCGGCGGAGTACGAGGCGCCGGGCGGCCTGTCCGAGGAGGCCGCCGGGACGGTTCCGGGCGCGCTCGGCATCCTGTTCGGCGAGTTCGAGCCCGACGAGATCGCCTCCCGGCACAAGGAGTTCGGCCTGGAGGAGGGCGACTCCACGCTCTGGGTCACCGCGGCGGAGGAGGCCCCCGAGGCGGGGGAGTGGCTGGACGCGCCGTTCGATCACATCGACCCGCAGGGAGTGGTCTGCCGGTTCGACGTCAGCGCGGTCTTCGACGACGAGGACGACTCCGACGAGGAGGAAGACCTCGAGTTCGTCGAGGACGAGGACGAGGACGAAGCCGAGGCCGAGGATGAGGTCGAAGACCACGAGGCCGTGGACGACGAGGTCGAGAACGTCGAGAGGTGAGCGAGCCTAGGGGCGGGCGCCGACAGGTGAGGGCGCCGGCCGGCGGTGCCGAGCGGTCGGAGGCCGCTGTGGCGCTGTCGGTTCCGACCTCCATGCCCCCCTTGGCTGGTGCCGTTCCGGCCGCGGACAGCTTGCGCGGCCGGAACGGGATGCGCGGCCCGGGGAAGCTCAGCTCGCCGGCATCTGGGTGCGCAGCAGCGTCTGCAGCCGGGTGGTGCGGGGCTTGGCCGAAGTCTCCGCCACCGCCTTCGGCAGGGCCTGCTCCACACCGTGCACCACGGACAGATGCCGCTCCGCCCGGCCGAACGCCGTGTAGACCCAGGGCCTGCTGAGCGCCTGCGCCGCGTCGCCGGGCAGCACCACGACCGCCGCCGGCCAGCGCGCGCCCACCGCCTGGTGCGCGGTCAGCGCCCAGCCGTGCCGCACGGCGCTCTCCACCCACTCGCGGGGTACGACCACCGGGACGCCCGCGCACTTCAGGTGCAGCCCGTCCGCGTCCGCCTTCACCACCACGCCCGGTACCGTACGGCCCGGGGCGGGGGAGTAGGCGATCCGGTCGCCGGGGTCGAAGCCGCCGAAGCGGCCGGGGCCGGGGTTGAGGCGTTCCTTGAGCGCGGAGTTGAGGGCGCGGGTGCCCGCCGCGCCGCCGTGGCCCGGGGTGATCACCACCGTCTCGCCGGCCGGGACCCCGATCGCCCGCGGCACCGAGTCCGCGACCAGCTGGACCGTCCGGTGCACGGCCTCGCCCGCGTCCCGCACCGGGACGATGACGATCTCCTTGCCCGGAGCGGCGACCTGGTTCAGCTCGCCGACGCCGATGCCGGAGACCAGCTCGCCGATCGGCCCCGGGTCGGGGACGCGCGAGGCGATCTGCGGGACGACGCGTGCGGCGAGGAGGTCGGCGAAGACCCGCCCCGGCCCGGCCGACCAGAGCAGCGCCGGGTCGCCGCTGAGCACCAGCCGGGCCCCGTCGGGCAGCGACTCCACCAGCGTCGCCGCGCTCTCCACGTCGAGCTGCGGCGCGTCCAGCACGACCAGCAGATCCAGCTCCAGCGCCCCGTCCGCGTCCCGCCCGGGACCCTCCGCCCCGGCCAGCAGTCCGGCGACCGTACCCACGCCGAGCTCCGCGGCGACGGCGGCGTGCGCCTGCTCCTCGGACGCGGCGCCGGTGCCCGTGCCCGCGTCGGGCCGGGCCGGGGCTGTGGCCGACAGGGCGGCGGTGAGGCGGCGGCGGCCGTCGGGGGTGTGGCAGACGGCGAAGGCCCGCAGGCCCGCGGCGCGCGCGGCGGAGAGCAGCGCGGCCGGTTCCGCGCGGGCGGCCTCCCCGCCGGTGTGCAGCACCAGGCCGTGCCCGGCGACCGCGCGGGCCAGCTCGGCGGCGCCGCCGGACACGGCGCCGGCGGCCGACGCCCAGGCCTGCTCGCCCTCCTTGGACAGCGAGTTGACCAGCCGGGCCAGTCCGTCGGCGAGGCTCTCCTCGGCCAGTGCGTACCGCTCGAGGCCGACGAGGACCCGGACCGGGCGCTCGTCCTCCCCGTCGCCGTCGTCGCCGGCCGTCTGCGGCGCAGCCGCCCCCGGCTCGTCCAGGGCGTCCTGGAACGCCAGGGCCTCGCCCTCCGCGAGCGTGCCCTGCACCGCCGCGTCCGGGTCCGGCACGCTCTGCCGGGCCAGGGCCGCGGTGAGCGCGGGCAGTTCCAGCGCGGTGTGCCCGGCCAGGGCCGCCTGTTCCAGCAGCCAGACGGTGACCGCGCGGCCGCGCCGCTCGTCGCCGGGCCCGCAGGCGGCGCCGAGCAGCGCCCGCGCGAAGCCGTCGGCCTGGTCGGGCCGTACGCCGCCGACCCGCAGCAGCTGCCAGGGATCCTCGCGGAGCACGGCGTCGGCGCCCTCGCCGAGCGCAGCGGCCACCTGGGCGGCGAGGGCCTCGGGCGCGCCGCCCTCGGCCAGCACCCGGCGGACGGTCTCGACGGTCTCCGGCGCGGGCGCGGCGGCCGGAACGCCCGCGGGCGCGGCGGGGACGGGCTGCGGCCGGCGCACGGGCTCGGGGGCCGGGCGGCGCGGCGCCGGCGCGGGCTCGGCGAACACCGTGGCCACCGGCTTCTCACCGCTCTCCACCGCCCGCACCGCCGCGAGCAGGTCGGCGGCCTTGCCGCTGAGCTTGGCGCCGCTCTCGATCGGGCCCCTCTTCTCCGCCTTGCGCCGCTCGATCCGCTCCCGCTCGAGCCGCTGCGCCGCCAACTCGGCCTCGGCCTCGGACAACTGCGACGCCTCACCGGCACCGCCCTCGCCTTCGGCTCCGCCGTCAGCGTCAGCGTCCGCGCTCGCACCCGACCGGTCCCCGGCGTCGCTCGCATCCGCGTCCGTGCCGTTCTCGGCGTCGCTCGCGCCCCCGCCGCGGGCAGCCCCTGCCGTCTCCGTGTCTTCGCTCCCGGCGTCGGACCCGCCGTGCCCGCCCTCCGCGGGCTCCTGCGCCGCACCGGCGCCGGTGTCCGCACGGCTCGGCCCGGGGGCCGCCTTCTGCCCGGCGGTCTCCGGAACGTCCGGTGTCCCCGGCCCGGCTTTCTCCGTGGTCTCCGGCTCCGTGCTCACAGCGTGCTCCAGTCGTGATCGGGATAGCGGTGCACGGGCGCCGACACATCGTCCAGCGCCCGGCAGATCTCGTCAGGAAGACTAAGGGCCTCCACTGACAACGCCGCCGTGAGCTGCTGTGCGTTGCGCGCGCCGACGATCGGCGCGGCCACGCCGGGCCGGTCCCGGACCCAGGCGAGGGCCACCTGCAGCGGGGTGACCGCGAGCCCGTCGGCGGCCGTGGTCACCGCGTCCACGATGCGGCTGGCCGTGTCGTCCAGATACGGCTCGACGAACGGCGCGAGGTGCTCGGAGGCGCCGCGCGAGTCCGGGGGAGTGGCGTGCCGGTACTTGCCGGTCAGCACGCCCCTGCCGAGCGGCGAGGAGGGCAGCAGGCCCACGCCGAGATCCAGCGCGGCGGGCAGCACCTCCCGCTCCACGCCCCGCTGCAGCAGCGAGTACTCCATCTGCGTGCTGGCCAGCCGGGTGCGCGTGCCCGGCGCCGCGAGCTGCCAGGTCGCGGCCTTGGCGAGCTGCCAGCCGCAGAAGTTGGAGACGCCCGCGTACCGGGCGCGGCCGCTGCCGACCGCCAGGTCCAGGGCCTGGAGGGTCTCCTCCAGCGGGGTCTCGGGGTCGAAGGCGTGGATGTGCCACACGTCGACGTAGTCGGTGCCCAGGCGGGCCAGGGAGGCGTCGAGCGCGGCGAGCAGATGGCCGCGGGAGCCGTCGAAACGGCGGTCGGGGTCGGGCACGCTGCCGGCCTTGGTGGAGATCACCAGGTCCCGGCGCGGCACCAGGCCGTCCATCAGCCGTCCGAGCAGATACTCCGCCTCCCCGTCGCCGTACACGTCCGCGGTGTCGACGAGGGTGCCGCCGGCCTCCCAGAACGCCTTCAGCATGTCCGCGGCGTCGTGCTCGTCGGTGTCCCGGCCCCAGGTCAGGGTGCCGAGTCCGATGCGGGACACGCGCAGGCCGGTACGGCCCAGATGCCTCTGCTCCATGCGGGCGAGATTACTGGCCAGAACCGGTGCGGTGGGTGGCCTGTGGACAACCGGCGCCCTCGGCCGTGGCTGGGCGGGTGGCGAGGCGCTAGTGTCACCCCCACAGGGACGTTACTCACCGGTAAGAGGAGTCGGCGATGCAGCTCGGGATCAACCTCGGCTACTGGGGTGCCGGAATGGACGGGGACAATCTGGCCGTGGCCCAGGAGGCCGACCGGCTGGGCTTCTCCGTGTGCTGGGCCGCCGAGGCCTACGGATCCGACGCGGCGACCGTGCTGTCCTGGGTCGCCGCGCAGACCGAGCGCATCGACGTCGGCTCGGCCATCTTCCAGATCCCCGCCCGGCAGCCCGCGATGACCGCGATGACCGCCGCGACGCTCGACTCGCTCTCCGGCGGCCGCTTCCGGCTCGGCCTCGGCGTCTCCGGCCCGCAGGTCTCCGAGGGCTGGTACGGCGTCAAGTTCGACAAGCCGCTCGCCCGCACCCGCGAGTACGTGGAGATCGTGCGCAAGGCCATGACCCGGGAGCGGCTGACGTACGAGGGCGAGCACTGGACGCTGCCGCTGCCCGGCGGCCCGGGCAAGCCGATCAAGCTGACCGTGCACCCGCAGCGCGAGCACATCCCGCTGTACATCGCGGCGATCGGGCCGAAGAACCTGGAGCAGACCGGCGAGATCGCCGACGGCGCCCTGCTGATCTTCCCCTCCGCCGGCCACCTGGAGGAGACCACGCTGAAGTACCTGCGCGCGGGGCGCGAGAAGGCCGGCAAGACCCTCGACGGCTTCGACGTCTGCCCGACCCTGCCGATCGCCGTCGGCGACGACAAGGACGTGGCCCGCCTCGCCGACACCTTCCGCCCCTACACCGCGCTGTACGTCGGCGGCATGGGCAGCGCCAAGCAGAACTTCTACAACCAGCTCGCCCGGCGCATGGGATACGAGAAGGAGGCCGCGGAGATCCAGCAGAAGTACCTGGCGGGGGACAAGCAGGGCGCCGCCGCGGCGGTCCCGCAGGACCTCATCGACCAGACGACACTGCTCGGCTCCGTCGACCGCATCGCCGACCGGATGAAGGCCTACGCCGCCGCCGGCGTCACCACGCTCAGCCTGTCCCCGGCCGGCTTCACCCTGGAGGAGCGCCTCGCCTCGCTGCGGGCCGGCACGGAGGCCCTGGAACGCGCCGGCCTGGCCTAGCGGGAGCTTCAGCGGCCGTGGTGGGGGCTCGGGGGTCTTCCCCGCCACGGCCGTCACCGGGAACAACGCGCCGTGCGCCGTGCGGTTACGACTCCGGCGTCGCTTCTTTCGGCCTTTCGGCCCAGCCGCCGCGCACTCGTGTTGCGGCGCCCCTCCGGCCGCCCTTGACTCGGTCTTCACGGAAAGCCCGCGAAGTCGCCGCGGACCGCGGCGCGACGGTGCGCAGGCGGGCGGGAGAGGTGGCGTCCATGCTGTCGGCCAGGACCCTGTTCCAGGAGATCCTCGACCACGACGAGTCGTTCCGGCTGTTCTGCTCCATCGCCGCGGGCGGGGAGTCCCAGGGCGGCTGGGAGAACGGGCGGATCGCCGCACTGGTCCCGCTGGGCGAACGCGCCATGGCCCCGAAGATCGCCCGGCACGGCGCCGACGAGGACAAGCACGCGCGAATCTTCCTCGCGCTGCTGAAGAAGCGCGGTCTCACCCCCGTCGCCGTACCCCCCGAGACGGACTACACGATGCTGCTGGAGCGGCGCGGCATCGGCCTCGCCCACGACCGGCTCCGGCGGGACGAGCCGCTCACCGAGCGGGACGTCATCGTCTACCTCGCCCACAGCCGCGTCACCGAGCAGCGCGCCGCCGAGCAGATGAGGCTGCTGCTCAAGCACTTCGCCTACCACCCCGGGATCGGCCGGGCCGTCCGGATGATCGCCGACGACGAGGACAGGCACCTCGCCTACACCCACGAGGAACTGCTGCGGTTCGCCGCCGCCGGGCACGGCCCGCTGATCCGGCGCACCCTGCGCACCTGCGCCCTCGCCGAGATCCGCGTCCACCGGGACGTCAGCCTCGCCGTGATGGCCCGCATGCGCCGCATCCTCGGCTGGTCCCGCGCCCGGTACGCCCTGCTCGCCGCCGCCGTCCACGCCGTGTACGCCTACGAGCGCCTCGCCGGCCGGCGCCGCATGGTCACCCTGCGCATGCCCGCCCGCCGCGACCCCCTCGGCGGCCCCGCCGCCCCCGCGCACGAGTTCGCCTGAGCGGCGCGCGGCGGCCTCACAGCCAGCCGCGCCGCTTGAACAACCGGTACAGCAGCACCTCCAGCGCCGCCATCACCAGGATCACCGCCGGATACGACCACATCCAGTGCAGCTCGGGCATGTGGTCGAAGTTCATGCCGTAGATGCCCGCGATCATCGTCGGCACCGCGGCCATCGCCGCCCACGCCGAGATCTTGCGCATGTCGTCGTTCTGCCGCACGCTCATCTGCGCCAGATGAGCCGACAACACGTCCGACACCAGCCGGTCCAGGGCCTCCACGGACTCGTTCACGCGCGTGAGATGGTCGCCCACGTCCCGGAAGAACGGCCGCGCCTTCTCGTGCACGAACGGCACGGGGGCGCCGAACTGCCCGGTGCCCGCCAGCCGGCTCAGCGGCAGCGCCAGCGGGCCGGTGGCCCGGCGGAACTCCAGCACCTGCCGCTTGAAGCCGTAGATCCGGGACGCGGTGCCCCGCGAGCCGCCGCCGTCCGGCTGGAACACCTCCGCCTCCAGCTCCTCCAGATCGGTCCCCAGCTCCGTCGCCACCTCCAGATAGTGGTCGACGACCGCGTCGGAGATCGCGTACAGCACGGCGGTCGGACCCTTGTCCAGCATCTCCGGCTCCTCCTCCAGCCGGCGCCGCACGGCGGCCAGCGGCGAGCCCTCGCCGTGACGGACGGTGACCACGAAGCAGTCGCCGACGAACACCATGATCTCGCCTGCCGAGACGGTGTCGCTGCGCGCCTCGTACACGACCGGTTTCAGCACCATGAACAGCGAGTCGTCGTACACCTCGAGCTTGGGCCGCTGATGTGCCTTGAGCGCGTCCTCCACGGCCAGCGGATGCAACCCGAACTCCTGCGTGACCAGGTCGAACTCCCGCTCGGACGGCTCGTGCAGACCGATCCACACGAAGCCGCCGGCCGCGCGCGCCTCGGCCAGCGCGTCGGAGAAGTCCTCCGGTCCCTCGGTACGGTGCCCGTGCCGGTAGATGGCGCAGTCGACGATCACGGAGCGCATTCTCCCTTCGGCCGTTCCCCAGTGCCTGTCCTGATACCCCTACGCTGGGCGGCATGCCCACCCTGATCCTCGTCCGGCACGGACGCTCCACCGCCAACACCTCCGGTGTCCTCGCCGGCTGGACGCCCGGCGTCGCCCTGGACGAGCGCGGCGCCGCTCAGGCCGCCGCCCTGCCCGCACGGCTCGCCGCCCTGCCGGTCTCCGAGGTCGTCACCAGCCCCCTGCAGCGCTGCCAGGAGACCGTGCGGCCGCTGCTCGAGGCCCGCCCCGGCCTGCGCGCCCACACCGACGAGCGGATCGGGGAGTGCCACTACGGCGACTGGTCCGGCCGCAAGCTCGCCGAGCTCAAGGACGAGCCGCTGATGGAGGTCGTCCAGGCCCACCCGTCGGCCGCCGCCTTCCCCGGCGGCGAGTCGATGCGCGCCATGCAGACCCGCGCCGCCGAGGCCGTACGCGAGTGGAACGCGCGCGTGGAGCGCGACCACGGCGCCGACGCCGTGTACCTCATGTGCTCCCACGGTGACATCATCAAGTCCCTCGTCGCCGACGCCCTCGGACTGCACCTCGACCTCTTCCAGCGGATCTCCGTGGAACCGTGTTCCGTCACCGCGATCCGCTACACCCGGTTGCGGCCATTTCTCGTTCGCCTCGGCGACACCGGGGATTTCGCCTCCCTCGCCCCGCGCGAGGAACCCGCTGAGGGCGACGCACCGGTCGGAGGCGGTGCGGGCGCACCGTGATCGTCGGCCGCAGTAGGGTGAAGCGACCCACACCGTCGCCGATCCGCTGTGGCCCGCAGCCCCGAACCACTCGAACCCACTCTCACTGGAGACAGGACGTGTCCCGTCAGGTGTTCCTCTACGACCAGCCGGACCGTTTCGTGGCCGGCACGGTCGGACTGCCCGGACGCCGTACCTTCTTCCTCCAGGCCACCGCAGGCCCCCGGGTGACCAGCGTGGCTCTGGAGAAGACCCAGGTCGCCGCGCTCGCCGAGCGCATGGACGAACTGCTCGACGAAGTCGTACGCCGCAGTGGCGGCAGCGCCGCCGTCCCCGCCGTGGCGCCCACCGAGATCGCCGACACCGCCCCGCTGGAGACCCCCATCGAGGAGGAGTTCCGGGTCGGCACCATGGCGCTGGCCTGGGACGGCGAGGAACAGCGCATGATCGTCGAGGCGCAGGCCCTGGTGGAGCTGGACGCCGACACCGAGGAGGACCTCGCCGAGGCCGAGGAGCGGCTGCTCCAGGACGAGGAGAACGGACCCCCGATGCTGCGGGTCCGGCTGACCGGCGCGCAGGCCCGTGCCTTCGCCAAGCGTGCCCTCGACGTCGTCAACGCCGGAAGGCCGCCGTGCCCGCTGTGCAGCCTCCCGCTCGATCCGGAAGGACACGTATGTCCGCGCCAGAACGGATACCGCCGCGGAGCGTGACGCCCACCGGCGCCGCAGCCGGCCCGGCCGCCGCCGAGCTGCTCGCGCGCGGTGAGCTGACCGTGCGCGGCCGCATCCGCGAGGCGTCCAACGCCGCGCTGTTCTGCACCATCGCCCTCGACGGCCGCGAGGCCTCCTGCGTCTACAAGCCGGTCGCCGGGGAGCGCCCGCTGTGGGACTTCCCCGACGGCACGCTGGCCGCCCGCGAGGTGGCCGCCTACGAGGTCTCCGAGGCCACCGGCTGGGGCCTGGTCCCGCCGACCGTGCTGCGCGACGGCCCGTACGGCGAGGGCATGTGCCAGCTGTGGATCGACGTGCAGGCCGAGGCGGAGCTGCTCGCGCTGGTCGACGCCGAGGAAGCGGAGCCGGGCTGGAAGGCGATCGGCCTGGCCGACGTCGGCGAGGGCCGCACCGCGCTGCTGGTGCACGCCGACGACGAGCGGCTGCGCCGGCTCGCCGTCCTCGACGCGGTGATCAACAACGCCGACCGCAAGGGCGGCCATCTGCTGCCCACCCCCGACGGCCGGCTCTACGGCATCGACCACGGCGTCACCTTCAACGTCGAGAACAAGCTCCGCACGCTGCTGTGGGGCTGGGCCGGTGAACCGCTGACCGACGAGGCCGTCGAGGTCCTCAAAGGGCTCCAGGGGGCCCTCGACGGGCCGCTGGGCGAACGGCTGGCCGCACTGATCACCCCGGCCGAGATCGACGCCACACGCGCGCGTGTGGAGGCGCTGCTGACCACGGGCGTGCACCCGGAGCCGGGCGGCGAGTGGCCGGCCATCCCCTGGCCGCCCGTGTAGTCGGCGGGGTCCCGGGAGGCCGTCGCGCGCAAGCACATCGGCCGCGAAGGTACAAGACCGCACAACCGGCCATCCGGCGCGATCCCGTTCGTATGCGCAGCACGCGGCCGGTTAGGCTCAGGTACATGCATGCCTGGCCCGCTTCCGAGGTCCCCGCCCTGCCTGGTCAGGGCCGCGACCTGAGGATCCACGACACCGCGACCGGCGGCCTCGTCACCCTCGACCCCGGTCCCGTCGCCCGTATCTACGTCTGCGGCATCACCCCGTACGACGCGACCCACCTGGGTCACGCGGCGACCTACAACGCGTTCGACCTCGTTCAGCGCGTGTGGCTCGACACCAAGCGGCAGGTCCACTACGTCCAGAACGTCACCGACGTCGACGATCCGCTGCTGGAGCGCGCGGACCGGGACGGCGTCGACTGGGTCGCCCTCGCCGAGAAGGAGACGGCCCTGTTCCGCGAGGACATGACCGCCCTCCGGATGCTCCCGCCGCGGCACTACATAGGCGCCGTGGAGGCCATACCCGGGATCGTCCCGCTCGTGGAGCGGCTGCGCGACCTCGGCGCGGCCTACGAGCTGGAGGGCGACATCTACTTCTCCGTCGAGTCCGACCCGGACTTCGGCAAGGTCTCGCACCTCGACGCGGCCGCCATGCGGCTGCTGTCCGCCGAGCGCGGCGGCGACCCGGACCGTCCGGGCAAGAAGAACCCGCTGGACCCGATGCTGTGGATGGCGGCCCGCGAGGGCGAGCCCAGCTGGGACGGCGGCACCCTCGGCCGGGGCCGGCCCGGCTGGCACATCGAGTGCGTGGCCATCGCGCTGGACCACCTCGGCATGGGCTTCGACGTCCAGGGCGGCGGCTCCGACCTCGCCTTCCCGCACCACGAGATGGGCGCCTCGCACGCCCAGGTGCTCACCGGCGAGTTCCCCATGGCCAAGGCCTACGTCCACGCCGGCATGGTCGCCCTGCACGGCGAGAAGATGTCCAAGTCCAAGGGCAACCTGGTCTTCGTCTCCCAGCTCCGCCGCGACGGCGTCGACCCGGCCGCCATCCGCCTCGCTCTGCTGGCCCACCACTACCGCGCCGACTGGGAGTGGACCGACCAGGTCCTCCAGGACGCCGCAGCACGCCTGACCCGCTGGCGCTCCGCCGTCTCCCGCCCCGACGGCCCGTCCGCGGACGCGCTGCTGGAGGAGATCCGCGAGGCCCTCGCCGACGACCTCGACGCCCCCACCGCGCTGGCGGCCGTGGACCGCTGGGCGGCCCGGCAGGAGCAGGAGGGCGGCACGGACACGGGCGCACCGGGCCTGGTGACGCGGGCCGTGGACGCGCTGCTGGGAGTGGCCCTGTAAACACCGCGGGGGACAGCGCCCCGGCAGGGGCGGCATGAAGAAGGGGCGCTTCCCAGACCCGGGAACCGCCCCTTCGCCGTACCCGAGCCCGTGTCCGAGCCCCGGACCCTCAGTCCTCGGTGTCGTCCTCGTCGTCCTTGGAACCGCCGGGGGCAGGACGCGGCTTGCCGCCCGGAGGGCTGACGTCCCGCCGTCGCAGATACCGCTCGAACTCGCGGGCGATCGCCTCGCCCGACGCCTCCGGCAGCTCCGCGGTGTCCCGGGCCTCCTCCAGGGTCTGCACGTACTCGGCGACCTCGCTGTCCTCCGCGGCCAGCTGGTCCACGCCCACCTGCCAGGCGCGCGCGTCCTCCGGCAGCTCGCCCTGCGGGATGCGCAGGTCCAGCAGGTCCTCGAGGCGGTTGAGCAGCGCCAGCGTGGCCTTCGGGTTGGGCGGCTGGGAGACGTAGTGCGGCACGGCCGCCCACAGCGACACCGCCGGGACGCCGGCGTGCGCGCAGGCCTCCTGCAGGACGCCGACGATGCCGGTCGGGCCCTCGTACTTGGTCTCCTCCAGGTCCATGCGGCGGGCCAGGTCCGGGTCGGACGTCACCCCGCTGACCGGCACGGGACGCGTGTGCGGGGTGTCGCCGAGCAGGGCGCCCAGGATGACCACCAGCTCCACGCCCAGCTCGTGCGCGAAGCCGAGCAGCTCGTTGCAGAACGAGCGCCAGCGCATGGACGGTTCGATGCCGCGGACCAGCACCAGGTCGCGCGGCTTCTCGCCGCCGACCCGCACGACCGACAACCTGGTCGTCGGCCAGGTGATCTTGCGCACACCGGCGTCCATGAACACCGTGGGCCGGTTCACCTGGAAGTCGTAGTAGTCCTCGGCGTCCAGCGCCGCGAACACCTCGCCCTTCCATTCGCGTTCCAGATGCGCCACCGCCGTGGAGGCGGCGTCGCCGGCATCGTTCCAGCCCTCGAACGCGGCCACCATGACTGGGTCGATCAGCTCGGGAACCCCCTCCAGCTCGATCACCCAGTGCCTCCTTCCGACGTGCCCTCGCTTGACTCACCAACCTTACGGCGTCCGGCGGGGGCGCCCGCAGCCCCCGTGCGTGGGGGAGTGACCGGATCACTGCCCCGTTCACCGGGCCGGAACACCCCGCGGTACGATCCGCCCGGCACCGCCCCGGCCCAGCTCACAGCGTGGACCGCAGCCACTGCTCCACGCTCGCGATGTGCACGGTCGCCCAGGAGCGGGCCGCCTCGGCGTCCCGGTCGCGCAGCGCCGCCAGGATCGCCCGGTGCTCGCGCAGGGTGCGGCCGACCGCGTCCTCCTGGGTCAGGCCCCGCCAGATCCGGGCCCGCGTGGTCGGGCCCGACAGCCCGTCGAGCAGCGAGCACAGCACCGAGTTGCCCGCGCCGCGCACGATGCCGCGATGGAACCGAAGGTCGGCGGCGACCAGTTCCTCCACCGACGGATCGTCACCGAGGGCGTCCAACTCGGCCGTCAGCGCGTCCAGTTCGCGCTCGCCGATCCGGAAGGCGGCCATCGCGGTCGCGGCCGGCTCCAGGATGCGGCGCACCGCGAGGAACTCCAGCACGGTGTCGTCGCGGTGGAAGTCCACGACGAAGCTCAGCGCCTCCAGCAGCAACTGCGGGTCGAGGCTGGTGACATAGGTGCCGTCGCCCTGCCGCACGTCCAGGATCCGGATCAGCGACAGCGCCCGTACCGCCTCCCGCAGCGAGTTGCGCGACAGCCCCAGCTCGGCGGCGAGTTCGCTCTCCTTGGGCAGCCGGTCCCCGGGCCGCAGCGCACCGGAGACGATCATGCCCTTGATCTTCTCGATCGCCTCGTCGGTGACTGCCATGACCGGCCTCCCAGCGGCTCAGACATCGGATGTCCGAGCACATTATGCGGGCCGCGCGGAGGGGCGTTTCCCTGCCGAGGTCCTCCCTCTCCGGGCAGGAGAGAGGGGCGGCTCCATCGGCGGGAGCCGCCCCTCTCGTCGGTCCGGACCCGGTGCGGCGGGGTCCGGCGTCTCGGCGGCGGCCGGTCCCGGCCGGGGAGGAGGGACCGGTCGCCGCCGGGGCCTACTGCTTGTCGAGCAGGTCCTGGACCCTGGCCCTGACCTCGTCCGTGGCCAGGCCGCGGATGGTCAGCGTCGTACGGCGGCGCAGCACGTCGTCCGGCGTCTCGGCCCACTCGTGGTCGCGGGCCCACACGACCTGCGCCCAGATCTCCGGCGCGTCGGGGTGGACCCGCTCGGCCAGCTCGGGGTTCTCGTTGGCCAGGCGGGCGATGTCGAAGGCCAGCGAGCCGTAGTGGGTGGCCAGGTGCCTGGCGGTGTCGGCGGCCATGCGCGGGCCGGGCGCCGGGCGGTCGGTCAGCAGCCGGTGGGCGACCGCGCGCGGGTTGGCGATGCCGGGCAGCGGCAGCTTCTTCGGCAGCGAGGAGATCGGCTCGAAGTCGTCGCCGAGCGGCCGGCCGGGCAGCGACTCCAGCTTCTTCATGATCGTACGGCCGATGTGCCGGAACGTGGTCCACTTGCCGCCGGCGACGGACAGCATGCCGCCCCTGCCCTCGGTCACCACGGTCTCCCGCTTGGCCTTCGCGGTGTCGCCGGGGCCGCCCGGCAGCACCCTGAGGCCCGCGAACGCGTAGGTGATCAGTTCCCGCCGGAGCTGCTGGTCGCGGACGGAGAACGCGGCCTCGTCCAGGATCTGCGCTATGTCCTTGTCGGTGACGGACACCTCCGCCGGGTCGCCCTCGTACTCCTCGTCGGTGGTGCCGAGCAGCAGCATGTCCTCCCAGGGGAGGGCGAAGGTGATGCGGTACTTGTCGATGGGGGTGGCGAGCGCGGCCTTCCAGGGGGAGGTGCGCCGCAGCACCAGGTGGGCGCCCTTGGACAGACGGATGGACGGCGCCGCGTTCGGGTCCTCCATCCTCCGCAGGTGGTCGACCCAGGGGCCGGTCGCGTTCAGCACCAGACGGGCGTCGACACCGAACTCGTCGCCGGACAGGCGGTCCCTCAGCTCGGCGCCGGTGACCCGGCCCCGGGTGAAGCGCAGGCCGGTGACCTCGGCGTGGTTCAGCACGACCGCGCCCGCCTCGACGGCCGCGCGGACCGTCATCAGCGCCATGCGCGCGTCGTTCATCTGGTCGTCGCCGTACACGGCCACGGCCTTGAGGTTCTCGGTGCGCAGCTCGGGCACGTCCTGCGCCGCCTTGGCGGGGGAGAGCAGGTGGCCCACGCCGTCGCCGAACGCGGAGAGCGCGGAGTAGGCGAAGACGCCCGCGCCGAGCTTCGCCGCGCCGTGCGGGCCCCCCTTGTACACGGGGAGGTAGAAGGTGAGCGGGTTCGCCAGGTGGGGGGCCACCTGGCGGGAGACCGCACGGCGCTCGAAGTGGTTCTCCGCCACCAGCTTCACCGCGCCGGTCTGCAGATAGCGCAGGCCGCCGTGGAGCAGCTTGGAGGAGGCGGAGGAGGTGGCGCCGGCGAAGTCGCCGGCGTCGACCAGAGCCACCCTCAGGCCGGACTGCGCGGCGTGCCAGGCGGTGGAGATGCCCAGGATGCCGCCGCCGATCACCAGAAGGTCGTACGACGCCTTGGAGAGCTGCTCCCTGGTCTCGGCCCGGCTCGGGTTGGAGCCGGAGGCCGGGTGCGTCCCCAGGGCAGGCACGGAACTCAGGGTGGACTGACTGGTCATGTCGGGTACTTACTCCTCGTCAGAGATGTCTGAGCTGTTGTGGGCCGCTCAGCTCTCGTCCTCGATCCAGCCCATGGTCCGCTCGACGGCCTTGAGCCAGTTCTTGTACTCACGGTCGCGGGTCTCCGCGTCCATGCGGGGGGTCCACTCGGCGGCCCGGCGCCAGTTGGCGCGCAGTTCGTCGGTGCTGGACCAGAAGCCGACGGCGAGACCGGCGGCGTAGGCGGCGCCGAGGCAGGTGGTCTCGGCGACCATCGGGCGCACCACGGGCGCGTCCAGGACGTCGGCGAGCGTCTGCATCAGCAGGTTGTTCGCGGTCATGCCGCCGTCGACCTTGAGGGCCACCAGCTCGTCGCCGGAGTCCTTCACCATCGCGTCGGCGATCTCCCGGGTCTGCCAGGCGGTGGCCTCCAGGACGGCGCGCGCCAGGTGCGCCTTGGTGACGTACCGGGTCAGGCCGGCGATCACACCGCGGGCGTCGGAGCGCCAGTGCGGGGCGAACAGGCCGGAGAACGCCGGGACGAAGTAGGCGCCGCCGTTGTCCTCGACCGAGAGCGCGAGCGTCTCGATCTCGGCCGCGGTGGAGATCAGGCCCATCTGGTCGCGCATCCACTGCACCAGCGAGCCGGTGACGGCGATCGAGCCCTCCAGGGCGTAGACCGTCGGCTGGTCGCCGATCTTGTAGCCGACGGTGGTCAGCAGACCGGCGTAGGAGTTGATGATCTTGTCACCGGTGTTCATCACCATGAAGGTGCCGGTGCCGTAGGTGGACTTGGTCTCGCCCTCGGAGAAGCAGGTCTGGCCGAACAGGGCCGCCTGCTGGTCGCCGAGCGCGGAGGCGACCGGGATGCCGCCGAGCAGCTCGCCGAGCCTGCCGCCGGTGACCTCGCCGTAGACCTCGGCGGAGGAGCGGATCTCGGGCAGGATCTGCATCGGTACGCCGATGGACTCGCAGATCTTCTCGTCCCACTGCGTGGTGTGCAGGTTCATCAGAAGGGTGCGGGAGGCGTTGGTGACGTCGGTGACGTGGCGGCCGCCGTCGACGCCGCCCGTCAGGTTCCAGATGACCCAGGTGTCCATGGTGCCGAAGAGGATGTCCCCCGCTTCGGCGCGCTCCTTGAGGCCCTCGACGTTGTCGAGCAGCCAGCGGGCCTTGGGC
Organism: Streptomyces sp. NPDC048192; assembly: GCF_043202415.1. Taxonomy (NCBI): domain Bacteria; kingdom Bacillati; phylum Actinomycetota; class Actinomycetes; order Kitasatosporales; family Streptomycetaceae; genus Streptomyces; species Streptomyces sp. NPDC048192. The sequence continues at coordinate 320,435 of NZ_JBIDAL010000009.1, read as the reverse complement.
CCGGCGAAGTACGAGGCCAGCGGGAGGCCGGTCTCGCGGCGGAAGCGGTCCTGGCCGACGTTGCGGCCCAGCTCCCGGCACAGGGCGTCGGTGCGGGTGTCCTGCCAGACGATGGCGTTGTGGACGGGCTCACCGGTGTTCCTGTCCCACAGCACGGTGGTCTCGCGCTGGTTGGTGATGCCGATGGCCTTGATGTCGTCACGGGTGATGCCGGCCTTGGCGACGGCTCCGGCGACGACTTCCTGGACGTTGGTCCAGATCTCGTTCGCGTCGTGCTCGACCCAGCCCGGCTTGGGGAAGATCTGCTCGTGCTCCTTCTGGTCGACGGAGACGATACGGCCGTCCCGGTCGAAGACGATGCAGCGCGAAGAGGTGGTGCCCTGGTCGATCGCGGCGATGAACGGGCCTGCGGTGTGGGCGTCGGTCACTGTGTGCTCCTGAAAGATCCGTAGTGAAGAGGCATGTCGTACGGCGCGTGCTTCGCGGTCGGGCTAGGCGAACGCGACGTTGTATATGCCTGCCGCGATGGCGCCGCCGACCAGCGGACCGACGACCGGGATCCAGGCGTACGACCAGTCGGAACCCCCCTTGTTGGGCAGGGGCAGCAGGGCGTGCACGATGCGCGGGCCCAGGTCGCGGGCCGGGTTGATCGCGTAGCCCGTCGGGCCGCCCAGCGAGAGGCCGATCGAGACCACGACGAGCGCGGTGATCAGGCCGCCGAGGATGCCGAGGCCGTTGCCCTTGTCGTTCAGGCCCTGCGTGAGGACCGCGAGGATCAGCACGATGGTGCCGATGATCTCGGTGGCCAGGTTCTGCGCCGCGTTCCGGATCTCCGGACCGGTGGAGAAGATGCCGAGGACCGGTCCCGCGCCCTTCTCCTGGGCCTCGACCGCCTTGGCCGTGGTGGCCTGCGCGCCGGGGCCGCCGACGATCTCCTTGTCGGTGAGGTGGGCGTGGAACTGGCCGTAGTAGGCGACCCACACCAGGGCCGCGCCGATCATCGCGCCGAGCAGCTGGCCGGCGAGATAGACCGGGACGTTGCTCCAGTCGCTGTTCTTGATCGCCAGGGCGACGGTGACGGCGGGGTTGAGATGTGCGCCGGAGAGCGGTCCCGAGATGTACACGGCCGTCATGACGGCGAAGCCCCACCCGAAGGCGATGGCGAGCCAGCCGGCGTTACGGGCCTTGGAGGCCTTCAGCGTGACGGCCGCGCAGACGCCGCCGCCGAGCAGGATGAGTATGGCGGTACCGATGGTCTCGCCGATGAAGATGTCGGAGCTGGACACCCGCGACTCCTTTGTCCTTCGTCCAGGGGTAGCCGAACCCCGGGTCCCTCCGGTGGTTCTGGCGCCCTCGGGGGGTGAGAGCGATGCCGGCCCTTGGCGTTGTCACACTCTAGCGCGTATTGCCGTTAGGTGTTCGACAATGCCGACCGATGGACGGGAGTCTCGCTTCGGCTTCACGCAGGAGTCAAGGGTTCTGTTATCGAAAACAGGATCGTTATTGATCGTCGGCGGTTATCACTCTTCGGCCCTTGACGTGGCATTCAGCCCATTTTGTCCACATCAGGGTAGGGCGAGAACCGGAACGCCGCCCGGCGTTCCGGTCGTGCCTCAGCGACTCAGGGGCCCCGCGGGGGGCCGCTCAGAACCGGCCCGCGCCCAGGTCCCTGGAGACCGCGCGGGCGCAGTCGCGCACCGCCGCGATCAGCTCCGGGCGGAGCTGGCCGTCCCGGCACAGCCGCTCCACCGCGCCCGTGATGCCGACCGCGCCCACCGGCATGCGGCGCCGGTCGTGGATGGGGGCCGCGACGGACGCCACGCCCTCCCAGGTCTCCTCGACGTCGGCCGCGTAGCCCCGCGCGCGCGTGAGGTCCAGCAGGCGCTCGAAGTCCTCGGGATCGCACACCGTGCGGTCCGTGAACGGCTTGCGGTCCGACTCCAGCGCCTCGCTGTGCGCGACCGGGTCGTAGGCGGAGAGCACCTTGCCCAGCGCCGTGGAGTGCAGCGGCTGCATGGCGCCGATCTCCAGCACCTGCCGGCTGTCGTCCGGCCGGAAGACGTGGTGCACGATCAGCACGCCCTGCTGGTGCACGACCCCCAGATAGACGCTCTCCCCGCTGGAGCGGGCCAGGTCGTCCGTCCACACCAGCGCCCGCGCCCGCAGCTCGTGCACGTCCAGGTACGTGGTGCCGAGGCGCAGCAGCTCCGCGCCCAGCTGGTAGCGCCCGGAGGCGTCGTCCTGCTCCACGAACCCCTCCTGCTGGAGGGTGCGCAGGATGCCGTGGGCGGTGCCCTTGGCGAGGCCCAGCGAGGAGGCGATGTCCGACAGGCCGAGCCGCCGTTCGCCGCCCGCGAGGAGCCGCAGCATCGCGGCCGCCCGTTCGAGCGACTGGATGTTCCGTGCCATCGCCGTCCTGCCTCCGTCCCCTTCGACTGCCGTACCGGCGCTTCGGATTCACGCCGTTCGGCAATGTCGAACACTACCGGTCCATGCCGACCTCCCGCTAATGGTCGGTCGGGACCTGTTACATCACACGTGACCCGGCCGTGGCGCCAGGGTCACCCGCGTCCGCGTCGTGGACGCCGCTGCCCATCCAAGCCGACTCCCGGTTACGCTGACGCCGTGCGGCATCCCCGCCCGCCAGGAAACGTGCCCGGGGGCGCCGCATAGCCGACAGCCGTCGCATCTAGGGAGCCCCTTCATGGCCTCGTCGCCGCCGTCCCCTTCCGCCGACAGCCGGACCCGTGCGTCCGCGCTCCGCCAGGCGCTCGCCACCCGCGTGGTGGTCGCCGACGGAGCCATGGGCACCATGCTCCAGGCACAGGACCCCACCCTCGAGGACTTCCAGCAGCTCGAGGGCTGCAACGAGATCCTCAACGTCACCCGCCCCGACATCGTCCGCTCCGTCCACGAGGCGTACTTCGCCGTGGGCGTCGACTGCGTCGAGACCAACACCTTCGGAGCCAACCACTCCGCCCTCGGCGAGTACGACATCTCCGAGCGCGTCCACGAGCTGTCCGAGGCCGGCGCCCGGGTCGCCCGCGAGGTCGCCGACGAGTTCACCGCACGAGACGGCCGCCAGCGCTGGGTGCTGGGCTCCATGGGCCCCGGCACCAAGCTGCCCACCCTCGGCCACGCCCCCTACACCACCCTGCGCGACGCCTACCAGCGCAACGCCGAGGGCCTGGTCACCGGCGGCGCCGACGCCCTGCTCGTGGAGACCACCCAGGACCTGCTGCAGACCAAGGCAGCCGTCCTCGGCGCCCGCCGCGCCCTCGACGCCCTCGGCCTCGACCTCCCGGTGATCGTCTCGGTGACCGTGGAGACCACCGGCACCATGCTGCTGGGCTCCGAGATCGGCGCCGCGCTCACCGCGCTGGAGCCGCTCGGCATCGACATGATCGGCCTGAACTGCGCCACCGGCCCGGCCGAGATGAGCGAGCACCTGCGCTACCTCGCCCGCAACGCCCGCATCCCGCTGTCCTGCATGCCCAACGCGGGCCTGCCCGTCCTCGGCAAGGACGGCGCCCACTACCCGCTGACCGCGCCCGAGCTCGCCGACGCCCAGGAGACCTTCGTCCGCGAGTACGGCCTGTCGTTGGTCGGTGGCTGCTGCGGTACGACGCCGGAGCACCTGCGCCAGGTCGTCGAGCGCGTCCAGGGCCGCACCCCGTCCGAGCGCCACCCGCGGCCCGAACCGGGCGCCGCCTCCCTCTACCAGAGCGTCCCCTTCCGCCAGGACACCTCCTACCTGGCCATCGGCGAGCGCACCAACGCCAACGGCTCCAGGAAGTTCCGCGAGGCCATGCTCGAGGGCCGCTGGGACGACTGCGTGGAGATGGCGCGCGAGCAGATCCGCGAGGGCGCGCACATGCTCGACCTGTGCGTGGACTACGTCGGCCGTGACGGCGTCGCCGACATGGAGGAACTCGCCGGCCGCTTCGCCACCGCCTCCACCCTGCCGATCGTCCTGGACTCCACCGAGGTCGACGTCATCCGGGCGGGCCTGGAGAAGCTCGGCGGCCGCGCGGTGATCAACTCGGTGAACTACGAGGACGGCGACGGCCCCGACTCCCGCTTCGCCAAGGTCACGGCCCTGGCCAGGGAGCACGGCGCCGCCCTGATCGCGCTCACCATCGACGAGGAGGGCCAGGCCCGCACCCCCGAGAAGAAGGTCGAGATCGCCGAACGGCTCATCGCCGACCTCACCGGGAACTGGGGCATCCGCGAGGAGGACATCCTCATCGACACCCTGACCTTCACCATCTGCACCGGTCAGGAGGAGTCCCGCAAGGACGGTCTCGCCACCATCGAGGCGATCCGCGAGCTGAAGAAGCGCCACCCGGACGTGCAGACCACCCTCGGCCTGTCCAACATCTCCTTCGGCCTCAACCCGGCCGCCCGCATCCTGCTGAACTCCGTCTTCCTCGACGAGTGCGTCAAGGCCGGCCTGGACTCGGCGATCGTGCACGCCTCCAAGATCCTGCCGATCGCCCGGTTCAGCGAGGAGGAGGTCAGCACCGCCCTCGACCTGATCCACGACCGCCGCCGCGAGGGCTACGACCCCCTGCAGAAGCTGATGCAGCTCTTCGAGGGCGCCACCGCCAAGTCCCTGAAGGCGGGCAAGGCCGAGGAACTGGCCGCCCTCCCGCTGGAGGAGCGCCTCAAGCGGCGCATCATCGACGGCGAGCGCAACGGCCTGGAACAGGACCTGGACGAGGCCCTGAAGGACCGCCCGGCCCTGGACATCGTCAACGACACCCTGCTGGACGGCATGAAGGTCGTCGGCGACCTGTTCGGCTCCGGCCAGATGCAGCTGCCGTTCGTCCTGCAGTCCGCCGAGGTCATGAAGGCCGCCGTCGCCTACCTCGAACCGCACATGGAGAAGTCCGACGCCGAGGGCAAGGGCACCATCGTGCTGGCCACCGTGCGCGGCGACGTCCACGACATCGGCAAGAACCTCGTCGACATCATCCTGTCCAACAACGGCTACAACGTGGTCAACCTGGGCATCAAGCAGCCGGTCTCCGCCATCCTGGAGGCCGCCGAGGAACACCGGGCCGACGTCATCGGCATGTCCGGCCTGCTGGTGAAGTCCACGGTGATCATGAAGGAGAACCTGGAGGAGCTCAACCAGCGCGGCCTCGCCGCCCGCTTCCCGGTCATCCTCGGCGGCGCCGCCCTCACCCGCGCCTACGTCGAACAGGACCTGCACGAGATCTACGAGGGCGAGGTCCGCTACGCCCGCGACGCCTTCGAGGGCCTGCGCCTGATGGACGCCCTCATCGGCGTCAAGCGCGGCGTGCCCGGCGCCAAGCTGCCCGAACTGCGCCAGCGCCGGGTACGGGCCACCCCCGCCGTCGAGACCGAGGAACGCCCCGAGGAGGGGCACGTCCGCTCCGACGTCGCCACCGACAACCCCGTGCCGGCCCCGCCGTTCTGGGGCACCCGGATCGTCAAGGGCATCCAGCTCAAGGAGTACGCGAGCTGGCTCGACGAGGGCGCCCTGTTCAAGGGCCAGTGGGGGCTCAAGCAGGCCCGCACCGGCGAGGGACCGTCGTACGAGGACCTGGTGGAGAGCGAGGGCCGCCCCCGGCTGCGCGGCCTGCTGGACCGGCTCCAGACGGAGAACCTGCTGGAGGCGGCCGTCGTCTACGGCTACTTCCCCTGCGTCTCCAAGGACGACGACCTGATCATCCTGGACGAACAGGGCAACGAGCGCACCCGGTTCACCTTCCCGCGCCAGCGCCGCGGCCGCCGGCTGTGCCTGGCCGACTTCTTCCGCCCGGAGGAGTCCGGCGAGACCGACGTCGTCGGCCTCCAGGTCGTCACCATCGGCTCCCGCATCGGCGAGGAGACCGCGAAGCTCTTCGCGGCCAACTCCTACCGCGACTACCTCGAACTGCACGGCCTGTCCGTCCAGCTGGCCGAGGCGCTCGCCGAGTACTGGCACGCACGCGTCCGCGCCGAACTCGGCTTCGCCGGTGAGGACCCGGCCGACATCGAGGACATGTTCGCGCTGAAGTACCGGGGCGCCCGCTTCTCCCTCGGCTACGGCGCCTGCCCCGACCTGGAGGACCGCGCCAAGATCGCGGAACTGCTGGACCCGGAGCGGATCGGCGTCCACCTGTCCGAGGAGTTCCAGCTGCACCCCGAGCAGTCCACGGACGCCATCGTCATCCATCACCCGGAGGCGAAGTACTTCAACGCCAGGTGAGTGCCGCGGCACGCCGACGGCCCCCTGGCCTGCGCAGAGGGTGATTTTCGGCATACCCCCGTGCGCGAGTGGTAAACGAGGCGTTTCCGTCGCCGGCGTCGTACACTGGTCGGTCCACTGCTGGCCGGTTCCCTGTCCGGGAACCGGCCTGCTCGTCCCTCAAGGAGGTGCGCCGGATGACCAGCACGGTTCCCGCGCTCGGAACCCGTACGGCCGAAGGCTCAGCCCTGCAGGCCGTGCTCCTCGACATGGACGGCACCCTGGTGGACACCGAGGGATTCTGGTGGGACGTCGAGGTCGAGGTCTTCGCCTCCCTCGGCCACACCCTGGACGACTCCTGGCGGCACGTCGTGGTCGGCGGCCCCATGACCCGCAGCGCCGGCTTCCTCATCGAGGCCACCGGCGCCGACATCACCCTCGCCGAGCTCAGCGTGCTGCTCAACGAGGGCTTCGAGGACCGCATCGACCGCGGCCTGCCGCTGATGCCGGGCGCCGCACGGCTCCTCGCCGAGCTCCACGAGCAGGCCATCCCCACCGCCCTGGTCTCCGCCTCCCACCGCCGCATCATCGACCGTGTGCTGAAGGTGCTGGGCCCCCACCACTTCGCCCTGTCCATCGCCGGCGACGAGGTCTCGCGCACCAAGCCCTTCCCCGACCCCTACCTGCTGGCCGCGGCCGGACTCGGTGCCCGGCCGGACAGATGCGCGGTCGTCGAGGACACCGCGACCGGCGTCGCCGCCGCCGAGGCCGCCGGCTGCCGCGTCGTCGCCGTGCCCTCCATCGCCCCCATCGGCCCCTCCGCCGGACGCACCGTGGTGAGCTCCCTGGAAGAGGTCGACCTGGCATTTCTCCGCGGTCTGATGGCGGAGAAGATCTGACCCTCACCGGGGGCACCCGCGGGCTCGGAGAGTTTGGCGGACACATTTCCGAGGAAGTACCCGAAGGTGGAATTCACAGACGGTCGTCCGGCCCGAATTCCACTGGCCGCCCGCGCAGTTGGAAATGTGACGTTCCCCACCCCGGCGGCCCTCGACAAGCCGGGACCCGTGTGCTGAACGCCCCCGTTCGGCCCGCAACGGCGGGTCTTTGTGTCCCGATTGATGGAACGCTGCACTAATCATGCCGCTGTCGGGTTTTCGGTGTGTCCGCAACCGGTTTCACTGCGTGATGGGGGGTCAACTCGCGTGGCCGTGAACCCCGCTGCGGGGGCCGACTAATCTCATCGCGAGAACATCACCGCAACCCCCGTGATCCGCGGCACACACCCATGCATGGCGGTTACACGGACCCGAACAGCTCTGGAGAAACTCCCGCATGAACCGCAAGACTTTGGTGCTGCCGGCCGTCGCCGGCCTGCTCACCCCGGTTCTCGCCGCGTGCGGCACATCCGACAGCGGGAGCAAGAGCTCGGACGCCATCGTCGTCGGCACCACCGACCAGTTCACGGCCACCAAGGACGCCCCGGCTCCCATCGACCCGGCCTACGCCTACGACGTCGGCACCTGGAACATCCTGCGCCAGACCGTGCAGACCCTGATGGCCCAGCCCAAGGGCGAGGGCGACCCCGTCCCCGACGCCGCCGAGAGCTGCTCCTTCACCGACAGCGGCAGCGAGCGCTACGCCTGCAAACTCCGCGACGGCCTGAAGTTCGCCAACGGCGACCCGGTCACCGCACAGGACGTCAAGTACTCCATCGAGCGCGCCCTGCGCATCAAGGCCAGCAGTGGTGTGTCCTCCCTGCTGAACACCATCGACACCATCGAGACCCAGGGCGACCGCGAGGTCATCTTCCACCTGAAGACCGCCGACGCCACGTTCCCGTACAAGCTGTCCACCCCGGTCGCGGGCATCGTCAACCCGAAGGACTACGCGAAGGACAAGCTCCGCGACGGCTTCGAGGTCGACGGCTCCGGCCCCTACACCTTCCACGCCGACGTCAGCGGCAACGCCGTCACCACCGCCACCTTCACCAAGAACCCCAACTACAAGGGCTCGGTGAAGGTGAACAACGACAAGGTGGAACTGCGCTCCTTCCCCGACGCCGAGGCCATGGGCGCCGCCATCGACAAGGGCGACATCGACGTCATGACCCGCACCATGTCGCCCGCCCAGATCCAGAAGCTGGACGCCGGCAGCGACGACAAGGTCGACCTGGTCGACATGCCGGGCCTGGAGATCCGCTACCTCGCCTTCGACACCAACGCGCCCACCGTCAAGTCCAAGGCCGTACGCCAGGCCATGGCCCAGCTCATCGACCGCGCGGAACTCGTCTCCAAGGTCTACGGCACCCAGGCCGAGCCGCTGTACTCGCTCGTGCCCGCCACCGTCACCGGCCACTCCAACTCGTTCTTCAACAAGTACGGCAACCCCAGCGTCGCCAAGGCCAAGGACCTGCTGACCAAGGCCGGCATCACCACCCCGGTCAAGCTCACCCTGCACTACACCACCGACCACTACGGCTCGGCCACCAAGCAGGAGTTCCAGATCCTGCAGAAGCAGCTCAACGACAGCGGCCTGTTCGACGCCTCCATCCAGGGCCACCCCTGGGCCGCCTTCCGCCCCGCCGAGCAGAAGGGCCGCTACGACGTCTACGGCATGGGCTGGTTCCCCGACTTCCCCGACGCCGACAACTTCCTCGCGCCCTTCCTCGACAAGGACAACTTCCTCGGCTCGCCCTACTCCAACACCACCATCCAGCGCACGCTGATCCCGGAGTCCCGCCGCGAGGCCGACCGCCTCAACGCCGCCAAGAGCCTGACCGAGATCCAGGACATCGTCGCCGACGACGTCCCCGTCCTGCCGCTGTGGCAGGGCAAGCAGTACGTCGCCGCACGCGACGACATCACGGGCGTCTCCTACGCCCTCAACTCCTCGTCTACGCTCCAGCTGTGGGAGCTCGGCCGCGGTGTGAGCGGCTGACGGCTCTCCCGTGCGGGGGCCGGCGACGGCTGCCCGGACTCCCCGGGGCCAGGACGGCGGCCCCGGGGGTGACGAACCGACGACAAGGCACAGCAAGTGAATATGCGCAACCAGTGGCCAGTCCTGCCCGCCGTGGCGGTACTGGCCTCCGGCCTGTTGACCGCCTGCGGCTCCGGGAGCGGTGACTCCGGGGGCACCGGCTCCTCCGTGGTGATGGGGATGTCCGACGACGTCCTCGCCACGGACCCCGCCTCCGGCTACGACCCGGGCTCCTGGCTGTTGTTCGACAACGTCTTCCAGTCGCTCCTCAGCTTCCCCAAGGGCGGGACCGAGCCGCAGCCGGAACTGGCCAGCGGGTGCACCTTCACCGACTCCCGGGCCACCGTCTACCGGTGCACGCTCAAGGACGGCCTGAAGTTCAGCAACGGCGACCCGCTCACCTCGAAGGACGTGAAGTTCTCCTTCGACCGCATGCTGAAGATCAACGACCCCTCCGGGCCCGCGATCATGTTCCCGATGCTCGGCAGCGTCGACACCCCGGACGCCAGGACGGTCGTCTTCCACCTGAAGACCTCCGACGCCACCTTCCCCAGCAAGATAGCCTCCGGCGCCGGCTCCATCGTCGACCACCGCCAGTACGCCGCGAACAGCCTGCGCACCGACCACAAGGCCATCGGCTCCGGCCCCTACAAGCTGGACTCCTTCGACAAGGACCAGGCCGTCTTCTCCGTCAACCCCAACTACAAGGGCACCGCCAAGGTCAAGAACTCCGGCGTCACCCTGAAGTTCTTCCACGGCGACCGCGCCGCCCTGAAGAAGGCGCTCCTCGGCGGCGACGTGGACATCGCCTACCGAGGCCTCACCGCCTCCGACATCGCCGGCATCGAGAACCAGGGCGGCGACAAGGGCCTCGACGTCATCGAGGGCACCAGCGCCGAAGTCCAGCACCTGGTCTTCAACATGAAGGACCCGGTCGCCGGAAAGCTCGGCGTCCGCAAGGCCATGGCCTACCTCGTCGACCGCGACGCCCTCATCAAGAACGTCTACCAGGGCACCGCCACCCCGCTGTACTCGATCATCCCCGCGGGCATCACCGGCCACAACACGGCCTTCTTCGACACCTACGGCGCCCGCCCCTCCCGGGCCAAGGCCGCCGCCGCCCTGCGCGCCGCCGGCATCACCGGCAAGGTCAGGCTCACCCTCTGGTCCACGCCGTCCCGTTACGGCCCCGCCACCGACGAGGAACTCGAGGCCATCGCCGGCCAGCTCAACGCCAGCGGCCTGTTCGACGCCGACGTCAAGTCCGTCCCCTTCGACCAGTACGAGAAGGACGTCGCCGCCGGCAAGTACGGCGTGTACGTCAAGGGCTGGGTGCCCGACTACCCGGACCCCGACAACTTCACCGCGCCGTTCTTCGGCAAGGGCAACGTGCTGGACAACCACTACGGCAACGCCACCATCACCGGCAGCCTCATGCCCGACACCGCCGCGCAGAGCGACCGCGCCGCCACCGACAAGGACTTCGCGCGGCTGCAGGACATCGTCGCCACCGACCTGCCCGTGCTGCCCGTCTGGCAGGCCAAGCAGTACGCCGTCGTCCACGACGGCGTCTACGGCCTGGAGTACTGCCTGGACGCCTCCACCGTGTTCCGGTTCTGGGAACTCAGCAAGAGCTGACACCCGCCCGCGCCACGGCACCGCCGGCGCCGCAGACACCGAGGGCGCCCTTCTCCACGCGGGAGGGGCGCCCTTCGCCGTCGTACCACTACTGCGCGCCGGGGCGCACCAGACCGCTCTCGTACGCGTACACCGCCGCCTGCACCCGGTCCCGCAGGCCCAGCTTGGTCAGCACATGCCCCACGTGCGTCTTCACCGTCGTCTCGCTGACGAACAGATCCGCCGCGATCTCCGCGTTCGACAGCCCGCGCGCCACCAGCTTCAGCACCTCCACCTCACGGTCGGTGAGGGTGTTCAGCGTGTCCGGCACCGGGTCCTCGCCGGATGGCAGATGCCCGGCGTACTTGTCCAGCAGCCGGCGCGTGATGCTCGGCGCCAGCATCGCCTCACCGGCCGCCACCACCCGGATCGCCTGCACCAGCTCGTTCGCCGGCGCGTCCTTCAGCAGGAAACCGCTCGCCCCGGCGCGCAGCGCCTCCACCACATACTCGTCCAGATCGAACGTCGTCAGCACCAGCACCTTCGCCGGACCGTCCCGGCCCGGCCCGGTGATCTGCCGGGTCGCCTCCACCCCGTCCATCCGCGGCATACGGATGTCCATCAGCACCACGTCCGGCTGCAGGGCCCGCACCTGGTCGAGAGCCTGCAGACCGTCACCGGCCTCGCCCACGACCGCGATGTCCTGCTCCGCCTCCAGGATCATCCGGAAACCCGTACGCAGCAGGGGCTGGTCGTCGACCAGTAGGACACGGATGGCCACGTGACACTCCTTCGCTAGTCGCGGCCCATTCTGCCCTGCCCGGGTTTTCCGGTTCACCCGGTCCCGGCCACCGGCAGCGGATACGGCGGGGGAGTGCCACCGAACTCCGGGCAGTGCGCCTGGTGGTCGCACCAGCCGCACAACTTGGTCGGCCGCGGCCGCCACTCCCCGGTCTCCGTGGCCTGCCGGATCGCGTCCCACAGCGCGTGCAGCTTGCGCTCCACCCGCTCCAGATCGGCGAGCACCGGGTCGTACGTCACCACGTCCCCGCTGCCCAGATACACCAGCTGCAGCCGCCGCGGCACCACCCGCTTCAGCCGCCACACCACCAGGGCGTAGAACTTCATCTGGAACAGCGCGCCCTCGGAGTACTCCGGCCGCGGCGCCTTGCCCGTCTTGTAGTCGACGATCCGGACCTCACCGGTCGGCGCCACGTCCACCCGGTCGATGATCCCGCGCAGCCGCAGCCCCGACTCCAGCTCGGCCTCGACGAACAGCTCCCGCTCGGCCGGCTCCAGCCGGGTCGGATCCTCCAGCGTGAACCAGCGCTCGACCAGCCGCTCGGCTTCCGCCAGCCACCCGGCCAGCCGCTCGCCGTCCGGATCGTCGGCGAACAGCTCCGTCACCTCCGGCCTGCTCTCCCGCAGCCGGTCCCACTGCCCCGGGATCAGCGCCTTCGCCCGCGGCGCGGTCCGCTCCGCCGCCGGCGCGTCGAACAGCCGCTCCAGCACCGCGTGCACCAGCGTGCCCCGGGTCGCCGCCGCGCTCGGCTTCTCCGGCAGCCGGTCGATCACCCGGAACCGGTACAACAGCGGGCACTGCATGAAATCGCTCGCCCGCGACGGGGACAAGGACGTCGGCGCAACAGCCACCCGCCCGCCCCCGGCGTCCGCCGGGACCGGGTCGACCGAGCCGGGGGCAGGGGACGCCGTGCTCGTGGACGCGCCCGGGCCGCCATGGGCCGCCGCGGCTGGGGCGGTGGTCGAGCGGGGGGCAGGGGTCGCTGAACTCGTGGCCGGACCGGGGGGCGCCGTGGCTGGGGCGGTGGTCGAGCGGGGGGTCGCCGCCGCTGTAGCTGTGGTCGGGCCCGACTCAGAGGGCCTTGTGGCAGTGGTCGAGCGGGGGACAGGAGTCTCTGCGGCTGTGGTCGGGCCGGACTCAGGGGGCCTTGTGGCCGTGGTCGAGCCGGAAGCAGGGTCCGCTGTGGATGTGGTCGAGCTCGACTCAGGGGGCCTTGTGGCCGTGGCCGAGCGGGGGGCAGGGGCCGCTGTGGACGTGGCCGAGCCGGGGACGGGGCGCGTTGCGGGCGTCGCCGAGCCGGGTGCAGGGGCTGCTGTCGCCGTCACCGAGCCGGGCTCAGGCTCCCCCGTGGTCGTCGCGGGATGCGGCTGAGCGGTTCCTGCGGTCGTCACGGAGTCCGGCTGGGCGGTTCCTGTGGCCGTCCCCGGGTCTGGGTCGGTGGTCGTCGCGGGATCGGGGTCGGCGGTTCCTGTGGTCGTCCCCCGGTCCGGGTCGGTGGTCGTCGCCGGGTCCGGGGCCGCCGTCCCCGTGGTCGTCGCCGAGGCACGCTCGGGCGTCGCCGCAGCCGTCGAGGGTCCCGGCACCGGAGCCGGCGCGGGCGTCGGCCGCGGCGCTCCGTCCGGGTCCGTCCGCCCGGCGCCGTCCGACCGGGCCCCCGTGTCCTCGATGCTGCTGTCCATGACCACAGACCTTACGGCCCGCCACTGACAGTGACCCAGCCGCCGCCGTGTTCGACCGTGCGGCCACGGGGCAAACACTAGGGGTGCCGGGGCAGAACACCTCGCCACGGCCGCATACCATCGACCACAGACCCTTCCGTTCCGCAGGTACGGAAGACGCTTCGAACGAGGGGACACCGTGGACGTGAGCGGCGGGAGCGGGCAGCCGCGGTCCGGCAACGACAAGCCGGCCGAGCACCCCGCGGGTCCGACGGCCCCGACGACCGACCCCACCGTCCCGGAGCCCCAGCCCCCCACGGACCACCACCGGGCCGAGACGGACGACACCCCGCCCTCTCGCCGGCCCGCCGAGCCCGGGGAGGACACGGCCGGCCCTCGTTCGGACACCGGCTCGGACACTGACCGCAGCGAGGACCGTACCGACGCCGCCGGCGAGGACGCCGCAGCCCAGCCCGGCACCGGCGGCGCCGGCGATGCCGCGGGCGCCGAGGGGCACGCCGGCCGCCCCCAGCCCCCCGGCACTCCCTCCCGACCGGACCACGCCCCCGGCGCCCCGCGAGACGAGCAGCACGAGCACCGGTCCCTCGCCCACTCCGGGATCGCCAAGGGCGAGCCGCCGCAGCCGCGGCCCAAGGAACCCGGCGGCGGCATCCTCATGGGACGGCCCTTCGGCGTGCCCGTGTACGTCGCCCCCAGCTGGTTCCTCGTCGCCGCACTGATCACCTGGGTCTTCGGCGGCCAGCTCGACCGCGTGCTCCCCGAACTGGGCGCCGCCCGCTACCTCGTCTCCCTGTTCTTCGCCGTCGCCTTCTACGCCTCCGTCCTGGTCCACGAGCTGGCCCACACCGTCGCCGCGATCCGCTTCAAACTCCCGGTCCGCCGCATCCAGCTCCAGTTCTTCGGCGGCGTCTCGGAGATCGAGAAGGAAGCCGAGACCCCCGGCCGCGAGTTCGTCCTCGCCTTCGTCGGCCCCCTGCTCTCCCTCGTCCTGGCCGGCCTGTTCTACCTCGCCATGAAACCCGTCGAGCCCGGCACCGTACCCGGCGTCCTGCTCGCCGGCCTGATGATCTCCAACCTCATCGTCGCGGTCTTCAACCTCCTGCCCGGCCTGCCCCTCGACGGCGGCCGCATGCTCCGCGCCGTCGTCTGGAAGATCACCGGCAGGCCCATGAGCGGCACCGTCGCCGCCGCCTGGGTCGGCCGCGCCCTCGCCGTCACCGTCCTCATCGGCCTGCCCCTGCTCAACCAGTCCGGCGCCCTCGGCGGCGGCAACACGGACACCGGCGGCATGGACACCGTCACCGACGCCCTGCTCGCCGCCATCCTCGCCGCCATCATCTGGACCGGCGCCGGCAACAGCCTGCGCATGGCCCGCCTGCGCGAACACCTCCCCGAGCTGCGCGCCCGCACCCTCACCCGGCGCGCCGTACCCGTGGAGACCGACACCCCGCTCTCCGAGGCCCTGCGCCGGGCCAACGCGGCCGGCGCCCGCGCCCTGGTCGTCGTCGACGCCCACGGCAGCCCCGTCTCCCTGGTCCGCGAGTCCGCCATCGTCGGCGTACCCGAACACCGCCGCCCCTGGGTCGCCGTCAGCGGCCTCGCCCAGGACCTCACCGAGGGCATGCGCGTCTCCGCGGAACTCGCCGGAGAAGAACTCCTCGACGTCCTGCGGGCCACCCCCGCCACCGAATACCTCGTCGTCGAGGAGACCGGCGAGATCTACGGCGTCCTGTCGGCGGCAGACGTCGAGCGCGCCTTCGTGAAGGCCATGGCCCGACCCAGCTAGTGGTCGGTGGACCGCCCCGCTGCCGGTAGTCTGGTCACATGTCCGAACCGACCGGTGCCGCCCGCAGGCGCGGGCCCTTCAAGGTCGGGGACCAGGTACAGCTGACCGACCCCAAGGGCCGCCACTACACGTTCACGCTCGAAGCCGGGAAGAACTTCCACACCCACAAGGGTTCCTTCCCGCACGACGAACTGATCGGCGCTCCCGAGGGCAGCGTTGTCCGCACCACCGGCAACGTCGCCTACCTCGCGCTGCGCCCCCTGCTCCCCGACTACGTCCTGTCCATGCCCCGCGGGGCAGCCGTCGTCTACCCCAAGGACGCGGGGCAGATCCTCGCCTTCGCCGACATCTTCCCCGGCGCGCGCGTCGTGGAGGCCGGCGTCGGCTCCGGCTCGCTCAGCAGCTTCCTGCTGCGCGCCATCGGCGACCAGGGCATGCTGCACTCCTACGAGCGCCGCGAGGACTTCGCCGAGATCGCCAAGCAGAACGTGGAGCGCTACTTCGGCGGCCCCCACCCCGCCTGGCAGCTCACCGTCGGCGACCTCCAGGACAACCTGTCCGACACCGACGTCGACCGCGTCATCCTCGACATGCTCGCCCCCTGGGAATGCCTGGACGCCGTCTCCAAGGCACTCGTCCCCGGCGGCATCCTCTGCTGCTACGTGGCCACCACCACCCAGCTCGCCCGGACCGTGGAATCCATCCGGGAGATCGGCTGCTTCAACGAGCCGACCGCCTGGGAGACCATGATCCGCAACTGGCACATCGAGGGCCTGGCCGTCCGCCCCGACCACCGGATGATCGGCCACACCGGCTTCCTGCTCACCGCCCGCCGCCTCGCCGACGGCGTCGAGCCCCCCATGCGCCGGCGACGCCCGGCCAAGGGCGCCTACGGCGAGGACTACGCCGGCCCCAACGCCGACGGCGGCACCGGCCGCTGACCCACCCGCACACAGCACAACGCACAGGCGCCGTGCCGCAGTTCCCCCACCCCGGTGGGAACTCCGGCACGGCGCCCGCGCGTTGACACGGCACCAGGACCCCCGCCCCCCACGGCCCAACCCCCGCCCCCCGCGCGGGGCCCCGCCTGCGGGAATCCTCCGACCCCGCCGTTCCCCCGCACTGTGACGTGTGGCACCATGCTGGCCACCCCCACCGGCACAGCCCTCACAGGAGACACTCCTCGTGCAGCAATCCGCCGTTCCGGAGCTCGCCCACGCGCAGACGCGGCCCATCCACTGGGTCGCCACCGCCACGGCCGTCGCCGGCGTCGTCGCCCTGTCCTCCGTCGTCCAGCCCGGATCGGCCACAGCCGCCCAGACCCACACCGACGTCCACCCCAGCACCGCCCCCGCGGCCGCCGCACCGCCCGGCACCGCCGGCGTCCACTTCCCGCTGCAGTGCGGACCCACCAAAGCCGTGGTCGTCAAGAAAGCCACCGGAGACCTCGACGGCGACGGCAGACCGGAAACCGTCGCCGTCGTCCACTGCGACGCCACCATGGGCACCCCGCCCGACGGCGTCTACGTCCTCACCCGCTCCGCCGACAGAACCGCACCCCGCATCGTCGCCACCCTCGTCGACCCCAAGGACCGGTTCACCGTCACCGACTTCTCGCTGCGCGCGGGCACCGTCTCCGCCACCCTCCTCGGCTACTCCTCCGACGCCGTCCCCAACTGCTGCCCCGACCTGAAGACCCCGACCGCCTGGCACTGGAACGGCACCGCGTTCCTGCGCACCACACCCGCCGGCACCCACAGCGTCTGAAACAGGGCCCGGCCCGGACTCACTCCGCGTCGGGCCCGTACACCTCGACGCTGTCCGAAACCCGCCGCACATGAATGCACTCGCCGGGACACTCCCGCGCCGAGTCCACCACATCCGCCAGCAACGGCAGCGGCACCGGCGCCGTCGCACCCGGAGCCTGCAACAGCTCCTCGCCCGCGCCCTTCACATAGGCCAGCCCGTCGATGTCCAGCTCGAACACCTCCGGGGCGTACTGGGCGCAGATCCCGTCGCCGGTACACAGATCCTGGTCGATCCAGACCTCCAGCGCCTCCCCGCCCGGGGCCTCCTGCTGCACGGTCACCTCTCCTGCCGTCGAGAACACCGCACGGATCCGGCACCACCAGGGCCAGCCGGGTCCGCACCAGCGGCTGTTGAACACCCCCGACCCTACCTCCGCCCACCAGCCGCGCACGCCCCACCGGCACCGGTGGTTTCCACCCCCGCCCGCCCGGGTACCAGCGCCGATCCAGGACGCACCGACCCGCCCCCGGCCACGGCACCCGACCGGTTCAAGCCGCGGCCGCACGTGACACCCACCGCCCGGACCGTCGCTCTGCGTGATGCACACAGAGCGCCCACCGGCCACCCGTTACCACAACCACCCGCCCGGAACGGACAACTCCGGCCACTACCGAAGGATTTTGACCACGCGATGCCCGGAACAAGCTGCTTCCACATCACGTTGAGTGGGTATCCCCTCCGTGCGAGGGAGAGCGCAACGGGTGACCGACGACACACCTTGACAGTCTTTGTGATCTAGGGGTTTCAATCGACACCCACCCAGGTAGGGTCTGGAAGCGTCCAGCTCCCCTTGGAGGAGGTGAGGACCGTGGCAGCCCACGACGACGACATGAACCGCGGCATCCGCCCGGGACGAGGGTCCGACGACCCGGCCGGGCAGATCGCCTACCTTGAGCAGGAGATCGCCGTCCTGCGACGCAAGCTCGCCGACTCTCCGCGACACACGAGGATTCTCGAAGAGCGGATCGTCGAGCTGCAGACCAACCTGGCCGGCGTGTCCGCCCAGAACGAACGGCTGGCCAACACCCTCCGCGAGGCCCGCGACCAGATCGTGGCCCTCAAGGAAGAGGTGGACCGGCTCGCCCAGCCGCCGGCCGGCTTCGGCGTCTTCCTGCAAGCCAACGAAGACGGCACCGCCGACATCTTCACCGGCGGCCGCAAACTCCGGGTGAACGTCAGCCCCAGCGTCGACCTCGACGACCTGCGGCGCGGCCAGGAAGTCATGCTCAACGAAGCGCTCAACGTGGTCGAGGCCATGGAGTTCGAGCGCGTCGGTGACATCGTCACCCTCAAGGAGATCCTCGAGGACGGCGAGCGCGCCCTCGTACTCGGACACACCGACGAAGAGCGCGTCGTACGCCTCGCCGAACCCCTGCTCGGCACCACCATCCGCGCCGGCGACGCCCTCCTGCTCGAACCCCGCTCGGGGTACGTCTACGAGGTCGTCCCCAAGAGCGAGGTCGAGGAACTGGTCCTCGAAGAGGTCCCCGACATCGGCTACGACCAGATCGGCGGCCTCGGCAACCAGATCGAGGCCATCCGGGACGCGGTCGAGCTGCCGTACCTCTACCCCGACCTGTTCAAGGAGCACGAGCTGCGCCCGCCCAAGGGCGTCCTGCTCTACGGCCCCCCCGGCTGCGGCAAGACACTCATCGCCAAAGCCGTCGCGAACTCGCTGGCCAAGAAGGTCGCCGAGGTCACCGGCCAGGCCGCAGGCAAGAGCTTCTTCCTCAACATCAAGGGCCCCGAGCTGCTCAACAAGTACGTCGGCGAGACCGAGCGGCAGATCCGCCTCGTCTTCCAGCGTGCCCGCGAGAAGGCCAGCGAGGGCACACCCGTCATCGTCTTCTTCGACGAGATGGAGTCCCTCTTCCGCACCCGCGGCTCCGGCGTCAGCTCGGACGTGGAGAACACCATCGTCCCGCAGCTGCTCGCCGAGATCGACGGCGTGGAAGGCCTGCAGAACGTGGTCGTCATCGGCGCCTCCAACCGCGAGGACATGATCGACCCCGCCATCCTGCGCCCTGGCCGGCTGGACGTGAAGATCAAGATCGAGCGTCCGGACGCCGAGGCCGCCAAGGACATCTTCGGCAAGTACCTCACCGAACGCCTCCCGCTGCACGCCGACGACCTCGCGGAACACGGCGGAGACAAGAGCGCCACGGTCCAGGGCATGATCCAGACCGCGGTCGAGCAGATGTACGCCGAATCCGAGGAGAACCGCTTCCTGGAAGTCACCTACGCCAACGGCGACAAGGAAGTCCTCTACTTCAAGGACTTCAACTCCGGCGCCATGATCGAGAACATCGTCGGCCGCGCCAAGAAGATGGCGATCAAGGACTTCCTCGAGAAGAGCCAGAAGGGCCTCCGCGTCTCCCACCTCCTCCAGGCCTGCGTGGACGAGTTCAAGGAGAACGAAGACCTGCCCAACACCACCAACCCCGACGACTGGGCCCGCATCTCCGGAAAGAAGGGCGAACGGATCGTCTACATCCGCACGCTCATCACCGGAAAGCAGGGCGCGGACACCGGACGCTCCATCGACACGGTGGCGAACACCGGTCAGTACCTGTAACGGCAGGGCGGCTGCGGGTGCCCTCACCGGGTACCCGCAGCCGACTGTTTTTCTGGCCACGACCGGAGCAGGCAATGACGCAAATGATCTCCCCACCAGCGCAAAGGCGTTCTAGGCTCGTTCCTACCGCCGAGTCGCGCAGTGCGGGGACGGGCACCGCACACGCACCGGAGCGCCAGCGGTACGTGAGCGGCGCCCACGACCGAGGGTGCCGCCGGGCAAGGAGGGCCGCATGACCGTACGGCGAGTAATGGGCATCGAGACGGAGTACGGGATCTCCGTCCCCGGCCACCCCAACGCCAATGCCATGCTCACCTCGTCCCAGATCGTCAACGCCTACGCGGCGGCGATGCACCGGGCCCGCCGGGCCCGCTGGGACTTCGAGGAGGAGAACCCGCTACGCGACGCCCGAGGCTTCGACCTCGCCCGGGAGGCCGCCGACTCCAGCCAGCTCACCGACGAGGACATCGGCCTCGCCAACGTCATCCTGACCAACGGAGCACGGCTCTACGTCGACCACGCCCACCCCGAATACAGCGCCCCCGAGGTCACCAACCCCCGCGACGCCGTCCTCTGGGACAAGGCCGGCGAACGCATCATGGCCGAGGCCGCCGAACGCGCCGCCCAGCTCCCCGGCGCCCAGCCCATCCACCTCTACAAGAACAACACCGACAACAAGGGCGCCAGCTACGGCACGCACGAGAACTACCTGATGAAGCGGGAGACCCCCTTCTCGGACATCGTGCGCCACCTGACCCCCTTCTTCGTCTCCCGCCAGGTCTTCGCCGGCGCCGGACGCGTCGGCATCGGCCAGGACGGCCACGAACACGGCTTCCAGCTCAGCCAGCGCGCCGACTACTTCGAAGTCGAGGTCGGCCTCGAGACCACCCTCAAACGGCCCATCATCAACACCCGCGACGAACCCCACGCCGACGCCGAGAAGTACCGCCGCCTGCATGTGATCATCGGCGACGCGAACCTCTCCGAGATCTCCACCTACCTCAAGCTGGGCACGACCAGCCTGGTCCTGTCCATGATCGAGGACGGCTTCATCGCCGTCGACCTCGCCGTCGACCAGCCCGTGCGCACCCTGCACCAGGTCTCCCACGACCCGTCGCTCAAACGACTGGTCACCCTCCGCAGCGGACGCACCCTGACCGCGGTACAGCTCCAGATGGAGTACTACGAGCTGTCCCGCAAATACGTCGAGGAACGCTACGGCGAGGACGCCGACGAACAGACCAAGGACATCCTCAGCCGCTGGGAGGACACCCTCACCCGGCTCGAGAACGACCCCATGAGCCTCGCCGGCGAGCTCGACTGGGTCGCCAAACGGGAACTCATGGAGGGCTACCGCCGCCGCGACAACCTCGACTGGGACGCCGCCCGGCTCCACCTCGTCGACCTGCAGTACGCCGACGTACGCCCCGAGAAGGGCCTCTACAACCGCCTCGCCGCCCGCGGCCGCATGAAGCGGCTCCTGGACGAGGCGGACGTCGAGCGGGCCATGAGGAAGCCGCCGGAGGACACCCGGGCCTACTTCCGCGGCCGCTGCCTGGAGCAGTACGCCGACGACGTCGCGGCGGCGAGCTGGGACTCGGTCATCTTCGACCTCCCCGGCCGGGACTCGCTCCAGCGCGTCCCAACCCTGGAGCCGCTACGCGGAACGCGAAATCACGTCAAGGAGCTGCTGGACCGCTGCCGCACCGCGGAAGACCTGGTCAGGGTCCTGTCCGGCGGGTGAGCGGGCCAGGGGGGTACTCGGTGCGGCCCGGGCGGACAGGGTGGAAATCCTGCCGCCCGGGAATCATCGAGATGGCCCCCGTACGTTGGAGAAACTGCGGGGCCGATGTCGGACCCGGCTTGTAGGGTCTGATCATCACCGATCGGCAGGCGAACTGAGCGGGGTGAGGGTTATGGCAACCAAGGACACCGGCGGCGGCCAGCAGAAGGCCACGCGCGCGACCGAAGAGGTCGAGGAGCAGACACAGGAAGCGCAGGCTTCGGAGGACCTCAAGGAGCGTCACGAGAAGCTGAGCGACGACGTGGACTCCGTCCTGGATGAAATCGACGACGTACTCGAGGAAAACGCCGAGGATTTCGTGCGGTCCTTCGTGCAAAAAGGTGGCGAGTAAAGGCTAAGCGGCCACATTGCCTTCGAAGTGAAGGTAGCGGGGGGAGTCGGTGGCTGAGGAGCCGAACGCGAAGGAGTGCCGGAAGTGCGGGCGCGCGTTGCCTCTTGCGGCCTTCGCTCGGGACAGGAATCGGCGGGACGGCCTCCAGGTGCATTGCCGGGAGTGCGTGGCGCAGTACAGCGCCGCGCACTACCGGCGCCGCCGGGAGGCCGAAGGGAAGACGGTCCGCGAGAAGGTGGCCGTGCCCGAAGGGCACAAGCTCTGCCGGATGTGCGGGGAGGTCGAACCGCACAGCGAGTGGCACCGCAACGCGACTGCTTCCGAGGGCCTGTCGACGCGCTGCAAGGCGTGCCGGGCCGCTCTGGGGCGGCAGGGCCATCTGAAGCGTCAGTACGGCCTGACCGAAGCCGAGCGCGACCGGTTGATCGCCTCCCAAGGGGGCGTGTGCTGCATATGTCTTGCGGCCCCACCCGCACATGTGGATCACTGCCATGAGACGGGTAGGGTCCGTGGCGTACTGTGCTTCAGCTGCAACGCTGCACTGGGGCAGTTCAAGGATCAGCCCGAGGTCATAAGGCGGGCTGCTGCATACGTGGAAGGAAACGCGTGGAAGCCAACACTCGTAGCACCGGGCGTCTACCAGCTGCCTTCCTGACGCCAGGGTCCTCCTCCTTCATGGACTTCCTCTCCGAGCACCAGCCCGAGCTGCTGCCCGGCAACCGGCAGCTGCCGCCCACGCAGGGGGTGATCGAGGCGCCGCACGGGACGACGATCGTCGCCGTGACCTTCCCGGGGGGCGTCGTGCTGGCCGGTGACCGCCGGGCCACCATGGGCAATGTGATCGCTCAGCGGGACATCGAGAAGGTGTTCCCGGCGGACGAGTACTCGGCCGTCGGCATCGCCGGCACCGCCGGTCTGGCGGTGGAGATGGTCAAGCTCTTCCAGCTGGAGCTGGAGCACTTCGAGAAGGTCGAGGGCGCCCAGCTGTCGCTGGAGGGCAAGGCGAACCGGCTGTCGACGATGATCCGGTCCAATCTGGGCATGGCGATGCAGGGCCTGGCCGTTGTGCCGCTGTTCGCCGGTTATGACCTGGACCGGGAGAAGGGTCGGATCTTCTCGTACGACGTGACGGGTGGCCGCTCGGAGGAGCAGAACTTCGCGGCGACGGGTTCGGGTTCGATCTTCGCGCGCGGTGCGATGAAGAAGCTGTTCCGTGACGATCTGACCGAGGAGCAGGCGACCACGCTGGTGGTGCAGGCTCTGTATGACGCGGCTGACGACGACTCGGCGACCGGTGGTCCCGATGTCGCCCGCCGGATCTACCCGATCATCACCGTGATCACCGAGGACGGTTTCCGCCGGCTGACGGAGGAGGAGTCCTCCGGGATCGCCCGTGCGGTGCTGCAGCGGCGGCTGGAGGAGCCGGACGGCCCGAAGGCGGCCCTGCTCTGACGGCGGGCCCCGGTTGTTTTCGAAGGTGATCCAGTGACCATGACAGAAAGGGACGGATAACCGGTGTCGACGCCGTTCTATGTCTCACCTCAGCAGGCCATGGCCGACCGGGCGGAGTACGCCCGCAAGGGCATCGCGCGTGGCCGGAGCCTGGTCGTGCTGCAGTACGCCGACGGCATTGTGTTCGTCGGTGAGAACCCGTCCCGTGCGCTGCACAAGTTCAGCGAGATCTATGACCGGATCGGTTTCGCGGCCGCCGGCAAGTACAACGAGTACGAGAATCTGCGGATCGGTGGTGTGCGGTATGCCGATCTGCGGGGTTATACCTATGACCGTGACGATGTGACCGCCCGTGGTCTGGCGAACGTGTACGCCCAGACGCTGGGCACGATCTTCTCCTCGGCGGCCGAGAAGCCGTACGAGGTGGAGCTGGTCGTGGCCGAGGTGGGGGAGACGCCGGCGGGTGACCAGATCTACCGGCTGCCGCATGACGGTTCGATCGTGGACGAGCACGGTTCGGTCGCGGTGGGCGGCAATGCGGAGCAGATCAGCGGTTTCCTCGATCAGCGGCATCGCGACGGCATGAGCCTGGCGGAGGCGCTGAAGCTGGCGGTGCAGGCGCTGTCGCGTGACACCAATGGCAGCGAGCGGGAGATTCCCGCGGAGCGTCTGGAGGTGGCGGTGCTGGACCGTACGCGTCCGCAGCGCCGCAAGTTCAAGCGGATCGTGGGGCGTCAGCTGTCGCGTCTGCTGGCGGCGGACGGCGCGGCCACGGAGGCGGAGAGTGCCGAGGAGGACGGTTCCGAGGAGGAGTGACGCCGTCGCTCGATCGTCTGCTCGTGTGTGCCCCGGCCGGGTCTCGGCCGGGGCACACGGCGTTCGGGGCCGCGGGGGTCTCGGGCAGGCTCTAGAGGGCCGGTGGTGGGGCGGTGGAGCCGCGGACGACGAGCTGGACCGGGATGTCGCCGCTGTCGGGCCGGCGGCCGTCCAGGACGGCGAGGAGGGCGTGCATGCCGCGTTCGCCGAAGCGTTCGGCGTCGAGTCGTATGGTGGTCAGTTCGGGGTCGATGGCGGTGGCGAGGCCGAGGTCGTCGACGCCGGTGACGGAGATGTCGTCGGGGATGCGCAGGCCGAGGCGGCGGATGGCCTTGTAGGCGCCGGCGGCGAGTTTGTCGTCGTCGCAGACGATGGCGGTGGGGCGGGGGCCGGGTGCGGTGAGCGCGGTCTCGGTGGCGGTGAGGGCGCCTTCGATGGAGATCGGGGCGCGGGCGGTCCGGAAGTGTGCGCCGGGTAGGGCCGCCATGCGTGTCGCCAGTTCTCTGGCGCGGATCTCGAAGGTCCAGGAGGGTACGTCGGCGGCGAGGTGCAGGATCCGGCGGTGGCCGAGTCCGGTCAGGTGCTCGGTGACCTGGCGGATGCCGTCGGTGATGTCGAGGTTGACGGTGGCGGCGCCGAGGCTGCCGTGGGGGTCGCTGTCGAGCATGACGAGGGGGAGCTGGTCGCCGCGGATGGCGGTGAGGGCGTCGGCGGCCATGGAGGAGGCGATGACGCCGTCGAGGGCGGCCTGTGCGGAGGCGAAGGGGTCGCGGGCGGGGCCGATGCCTTCGGGGGAGGGGTAGAGGACGACGCCGAAGCCGTGGTCGGCGGCGACGCGGGCGGCGCCGGTGTAGACGCCGGCGAAGAACTCGGTCGTGAGGGCGGGGACGACGAGCAGGACGGTGCGGGTGCGGCCGAGGCGGAGGTTGCGGGCGGCGAGGTTGGGGCGGTAGCCGAGGTCGCGTGCGGCGTCGCGGACGCGGGCGGCGGTGGTTTCGGAGACGCGGCCGCGCCATTTGTCGCCGAGGACGAGGGAGACGGCGGCCTGGGAGACTCCGGCCGCCTGGGCGACGTCGCGGCTGGTCGGGCGGGTGCTGCTGCGTGCCACCGGGGGCCTGCCTCTTCGTGTGGACGTGCGAACTGGGCACATGGTACGTATGACGGCGGGGGTTATACGTAAAACTTCCGCTGGAGGGCGGCACATGGCCACGGACTATCTGGAGATACTCCGGGCGCGGCACGCGCTCCGGCTGCTGACCGGCACCCTGGTGGGGCGGCTGCCGAACGCGACGGCTGCGATCGCGCTGGTGCTGTTCGTGCGCGCGGAAGGGGGCACCTACAGCCTCGCGGGCGCTCTGGCGGCGGTCTACGGCGTCGCCAACGCGGTCGGTCAGCCGGTGCTGGGCCGGCTGGTGGATCTGCACGGCCAGCCGCGTGTGCAGTTGCCGGCGGCTGTTCTGGCGGCCGGGTCGATGGCGGTGTTCGCCTTCTGCGGCACCGGCTCGCTGCCGCTGGCGTACGCGGCGGTGGGGGCGGCGGGTCTGTTCACGCCGCCGCTGGAGGGCGGTCTGCGGGCGCTGTGGCCGTCGGTGCTGCGCGGGGAGGAGCGGGTCCACACGGCGTACGCCCTGGACGCGATCGCGCAGGAGATCATGTTCACGGTGGGGCCGCTGCTGGTGACGCTGTGCGTGTCGGTGTGGGACGAGCGCGCGGCGCTGCTGGTGCTGAACCTGCTGGGGGTGCTGGGCGCGCTGTCGGTGGTGGTGTCGCCGCCTTCGCGGGCGTGGCGGTCGGCGCCGCGTGAGGCCCACTGGCTGGGCGCGCTGCGGTCGCCGGGCCTGCTGGCGCTGCTGGGCGCCTTTCTGTTCGTGGGGATCGCGCTGGGTTCCATCACGGTGGCGTCCGTGTCGTACGCCGACGGTCACGGTGGTGACGCGGTGTACGGCTGGATGATGGCGGGGCTGGGGCTCGGTGCGCTGCTGGGGGGCTCGGTGTACGGAGCCCGTGCCTGGGGTGGTTCGCCGGAGCGGCGACTGCGGGTGCTGGTGGCGTCTCTGGCGGTGTGTTACCTGCCGCTCACGCTGACGCCGCAGGCGGTGCCCATGGTGCTGCTGTCGGTGCTCTCCGGGGTGTTCCTGGCGCCGTGCATCGCCTGCGCGTTCATCATCGTGGACCGGCATGCGCCGAGCGGGACGGTGACGGAGGCGTTCTCGTGGCTCGTGACGACGTTCACGGTGGGCGCGTCGGTGGGGACGGGCGTGGCGGGGCCGGTGGTCCAGGCGGGTGGCACGGTGTGGGGGTTCGCGGTTCCGGGTGCGGCGGGAGCGGTGTCGTTGCTGGTGCTGCTGGCCACGGGGCGGGTCCTCACAGCTCCGGTGCGGGGCGGGGTCGTTGCGTCTTCATCGGAAAATGATCCAAATCGTGCTGTCGAACCCCGTTTCAGCTCGGGGGATCGGGCGTAATGTTCAGTCATGGACCGCCGCATTTTCGGGCTGGAGAACGAGTACGGCGTCACGTGCACGTTCAGGGGACAGCGGCGCCTGTCTCCTGACGAGGTGGCGCGGTACCTCTTCCGCCGTGTCGTGTCATGGGGCCGCAGCAGCAATGTCTTTCTGCGAAACGGCGCCCGGTTGTATCTCGACGTGGGCTCACATCCGGAATACGCGACACCCGAGTGTGACAATGTGATCGAGCTGGTCACCCACGACAAGGCCGGCGAGCGCATTCTCGAAGGACTCCTGGTGGACGCGGAACGACGCCTGCACGAGGAGGGAATCGCGGGCGACGTCTACCTGTTCAAGAACAACACGGACTCGGCGGGCAACTCCTACGGCTGCCACGAGAACTATCTGGTGGCGCGGCACGGGGAGTTCTCGCGGCTCGCGGACATCCTGATCCCGTTCCTGGTCACACGGCAGCTGCTGTGCGGCGCGGGGAAGGTGCTGCAGACGCCGCGTGGTGCGGTGTACTGCGTGAGTCAGCGGGCGGAGCACATCTGGGAGGGTGTGTCCTCGGCGACGACCCGTTCGAGGCCGATCATCAACACGCGTGACGAGCCGCACGCGGACGCGGAGCGTTACCGCAGGCTGCACGTCATCGTCGGTGACTCGAACATGTCCGAGACGACGATGCTGCTCAAGGTCGGTGCGACCGATCTGGTGCTGCGCATGATCGAGGCGGGCACGGTGATGCGCGACCTGACGCTGGAGAACCCGATCCGGGCGATCCGCGAGGTGAGCCACGACATCACCGGCCGGCGCAAGGTGCGGCTGGCGAGCGGCCGCGAGGCATCCGCGCTGGAGGTGCAGCGCGAGTACTTCGACAAGGCCGTGGACTTCTGCGACCGCCGCGGGATCCGCACGGGCACGGTCGCGCAGGTCCTGGAGCTGTGGGGCCGCACGCTGGACGCGATCGAGACCGAGGAGCTGGACCGGATCGCCACCGAGATCGACTGGGTGATGAAGTACAAGCTCATCGAGCGGTACCGGTCGAAGAACAACATGACGATGTCGCATCCGCGGGTCGCGCAGATAGACCTCGCCTACCACGACATCCACCGTCGTCGTGGCCTGTACTACCTGCTGGAGAAGAAGGGTCAGGCGGCCCGGGTCTGCAACGACTTGAAGATCTTCGAGGGCAAGTCGGTTCCGCCGCAGACGACTCGGGCGCGGCTGCGCGGCGACTTCATCCGGCGGGCACAGGAACAGCGCAGGGACTTCACGGTCGACTGGGTGCATCTGAAGCTCAACGACCAGGCGCAGCGCACCGTGTTGTGCAAGGACCCGTTCCGTTCGGTGGACGACCGGGTGGAGAAGCTGATCGCCGGAATGTAGTGCAAGACGGGTGAGTCAAGCGTTTCCGGTGTGAAATGCCGGAACGCCACACGGGCGTCGTACGTTTCTCGTACGGCGCCCTGCTCACGCCGTAGAGTTGCGCGCACGCCATCCGCAAGATCGACCGATTACGAGGCTCTTCCGTGCGCCGACGCTCACTTCTCCTCGCCGCCGTTCCCGCCGGACTGGTCACTGTGTCCGCGTGCGGTGACAACAAGTCCGGATCCAGCAAGGCCGGTGTCTCGCCGTCGCCGTCGCCGTCGGTGTCCACGGCTCCTCCGCCGAAGATCGTGGACGCTCCGCTGCCGGCGATCACGGGGGGCACGAAGTTCGGGGAGAAGCCGGCCGTGGCGAAGGGCCCCGGCGCGCCGTCGAAGGACCTGGCGGTGAAGACGGTGATCGCGGGCGGTGGCCGCGCGATCGCGGAGAACGACTTCATCCAGGCGAACTACCTGGGCCAGATCTGGGACACGGGCAAGGTCTTCGACAACTCCTACGACCGCAAGCGCCCGCTGGTGATGCAGCTCGCCCAGGGCAGCATCATCGACGGCTGGCGGTACGGGCTGGCGGGGAGGAAGACCGGCAGCCGGGTCCTGATGGCGGTGCCGCCGACCTGGGGTTACGGCAAGGAAGGCAACGCGCAGGCGGGGATCAAGGGCACGGACACGCTGGTGTTCGTGATCGACCTGATCGACTCGTTCAACTCCAAGAGCTCGGCGAAGGGCAGGGCGGTGCCGCAGACGGACGCCGCGCTGCCGAAGGTGGGCACGAACACCGACGGCGCGGTCCCGAAGGTGACGGTCCCGAAGACGGCGGCGCCGAAGAAGCTGGTGTCGACGTATGTCCTCGAGGGCGACGGGCCGGAGCTGAAGGCCGACCAGACGGTGCTGTGCCAGTTCCAGGGGCTGGTGTGGGACGGTGGCAAGACGTTTCAGCGGACGTACGGCTCGGGCCGGCTGAGCCAGTTCGCGCTGGAGCAGATGCAGCAGGCGGTGAAGGGGCTGGCGCAGGGGCTGACCGGCAAGAAGGTGGGCAGCCGGGTGCTGATCGTGGTGCCGCCGGAGCTGGGGTACGGCGACACTCCGCCGAGCGGTGGTGTCATCAAGAAGGGCTCGACGCTGGTGTTCACGGTGGACATCCTCGCCGCGATGTAGCAGGCGGTGACCGTCTCCCTGCCGTCTCCGTGCCGTGTTGGTGACGGGGCCGGTGTCCGTGGCGGGCGGCGGGCGGCCGGGATGAAAGACTGTCGGCGTTTCGTGTCGTACACAAGCAGGAGCTTTTGACGTGAGCATCGAGAAGCCCGAGATCGACTTCCCGGGCGGCGAGCCGCCGGCGGACCTCGAGATCAAGGACATCTGGGAGGGCGACGGGCCGGTGGCGCAGGCCGGCCAGACCGTCACCGTCCACTACGTGGGTGTCGCCTTCAGCACCGGCGAGGAGTTCGACGCCAGCTGGAACCGGGGCACCCCGTTCCGCTTCCCGCTGGGCGCGGGCCGGGTCATCGCGGGCTGGGACCAGGGTGTGCAGGGCATGAAGGTCGGCGGCCGCCGCCAGCTGACCATCCCCGCCCACCTCGCCTACGGCGACCAGAGCCCGACCCCGGCGATCAAGCCGGGCGAGACGCTGATCTTCGTGGTGGACCTGCTGGGCGTCTGATCCCCGCCGGATCCCCGCCCGGTCCCCACGGGACCGACACCTGATCGGCAGCCCGGATCCGACCGGATCCGATCACCTGGGGCCCATGCCTGTGCGGGCATGGGCCCTCGGCTTTTGCCGGTGCCCCCCGGAGCGGTACGGTCATCGGTCGGAAGCACCATAGGAAAGGCGAAGGGCGTCGATGGCCATTGCCAAGGCCGAGCGGCTGATGAACCTCGCGCTGTGTCTGCTCGGCACACGGCGGCCTCTGAGCAAGCGTGAGCTGCGCGAGTCCATCGAGGCCTACCTCGAAGCGGGCAGTGACGACTCCTTCAACCGGATGTTCGAGCGGGACAAGGACGACCTGCGCGAGCTGGGCCTGGTGATCGAGACGGTCGAGAACCTGGACGGCGAGGTCGGCTATCTCGCCCGCCGGGACAGCAACCGGCTGCCGCCCATCACCCTGGACGCCGAGGAGGCCGCGGCGCTCGGGCTCGCCGCGAAGGTGTGGCAGCAGGCCCGCCTGGCCGGGGCGGCCAGCGGCGCCCTGCAGAAGCTGCGGGCCGCGGGGCTGCCCGAGGACGTCGACCCGTACGAGGCGCACGGCGCCCTGGAGCCGCGTATCCCGGTGCACGAGGCCGCCTTCGAGCCGCTGATGCTGGCCTGCCGCGACCGCCGCCCGGTCGTCTTCGACTACCGCAAGGCCTCCGCCGCCCACCCCGAGCCCCGGCACGTCGAGCCGTGGGCGCTGGAGTGCTGGCGCGGCCACTGGTACCTGGCCGGCTGGGACCGCGACCGGGGCGCCGAGCGCGTCTTCCGGCTGTCCCGGATCACCGGCCGGGTCCGCTCGCGCGGCACGGGCTTCACCGCGCCGGTGCCCGACGTCGTCACCGTGCGGGAGACCGTCGCGAGCTGGGCGGGCGAGATCGCCGACGGCACGGCGCTGATCCGGCTGCGTTCCGGCGCCGGTTACCCCCTTCGGGCGAAGGCCACCCGGGTGCGGGAACTCGGCGACGGCTGGGACGAGTTGGAGATTCCGTACGGGCACGGCCTGGACGCCTGGCTGGTGGAGTTCGGGCCGGACGTGGTGGTGCTGGAGCCGGCCGAGCTGCGCGCCGACGTGGTGGACCGGCTGCGTGCCGTGGCCAAGGGCTGAGGGGGAGCGGGACTGTGGCAGGCAAACCGGTCAGGACGGTGAACGCCATCGACCAGACCCGGCGGATGCTGTCCCTGGTGACCTATCTCAGGGAGCGGCCCGGCGCGCGGATCGCGGACGTGGCGCGCGCCTTCGGCATCACCGAGGACGAGCTGGTCGCCGACCTGGATCTGCTGCCGATGTGCGGCACCAGCTTCCGCGGCGGCGATCTGCTGGACATCGACACCGACGGCGAGCGGATCTGGTGGCACAACCCGGCCGCGCTCGGCGAGGACGCGGCCGAGCCGCTGCGGCTGGCCGCCGACGAGGCGACCGCGCTGCTGGTGGCCGCGCGCGCCGTCTCGACCCTGCCCGGGCTGCGCGAGAGCGACCGGCAGGCCCTGCTGCGGGCCACCGCCAAGGTGGAGGCCGCCGCCGGTGAGGCCGCGGGCGCCAGCGCCCGGCTGTCGGTGACCTTCGAGTCCGAGGGCGGGGTCTTCGCCGACGTCGACCGGGCGATCTCCGAGCGCCGCCGGCTGTGGATCCGCTACTACTCCCCGGCCCGCGACGAGGTCACCGAGCGGGAGATCGACCCGATCCGCCTGGTCAGCGTCGGCCACACCTATGTGGAGGCCTGGTGCCGGCGCTCCGAGGCGCGGCGCACCTTCCGGCTGGACCGGGTCGCGGAGATCCGGATCCTGGACGAGCCGTCGGCGCCGCCCGAGGTGGAGCTGCGCGATCTGTCCGAGGCCCTGGTGCAGCCGGCCGCCGAGGACCCCGAGGTCGTGGTCGAGGTCGGGCCGGGCGGCCGCTGGGTGGCCGAGTACTACCCGCACGACAGCGCCGATGAGCTTCCCGACGGCGGGCTGCGTATCACCCTGCGCACCCCCGATCCGGCCTCGCTGCGCCGGCTGGCCCTCCGGCTCGGCCGCGACGGGCGGATCGTCTCCCCGCCGGAGCTGGCCGACAGCGCCCGCAGAGCGGCGGCGGAGGCGCTGGCGGCGTACGACACGGCGCAGCCGGCGTGAGCGGCCGGGGCGCCGAGCGCCCCCATGGCGCCGCGGCCGGCGAGGGCGCACCGCCGGCGGGCGAACGACCACGAGGAGGAGCGAGGCCTGTGAGCGAGCGTGCGGGTGAGATGACGGTGGCGGCCGCCTTCGCCGGGATGAGAAGAGCGGTCCCCGTGGTGTTCCGGGCGGGCTGCCCGGACTGCCGGGGCCGCTTCGAGCTGGCCGCGAGCGCGCTGCGCCTCGCCATCGGCGCGAGCAGCCGGACCACGTTCTACTCCTTCACCTGCCCCGAGTGCGGCGCGGCCGTCCGCAAGCCGGCGGGGGAGCGCATCGTCGAGCTGCTCACGGGCGGCGGGGTCAGGACGCTCAGGCTGCACTCCACGGCGTAGGCGGCTGCGGTCCGCCGCCGGGGACGGTTTAGTCTCGACGTCATGTTCTGGCCGATGTTCGCGGTAGCGCTGGGTTTCCTGGGTCTCGCGGTGCTGGGGGTGCTCGCCGTCCGGGTCTTTCTGGAGGCCCGGCGCCTCGGGCAGCAGGTCGCGGACTCCGCGCGCCGGATCAACAGGGCGGCGGAGGACCTGGAGCGGGCGGCGGTCAGTGCGGCACGGGCCGCCGATGCGCTGTGAGGCCCCGTAGGCCGGTCCGGCGCAGGCTGTCGATGCCCTGTGAGACCGCGCAGTCAATGCGCTTTGGGTCACTTCGCCCTGTCACCCGACCGGTCCGTCCAGGTACGCTGCAGATCGCGGCCCGGAGAGTTGAGGCGCGGTCCGCACAGAGAGCGGGAGTACGCACGGGGATTGTCCTACGTTCACCCCTGGGCGCTACGATCGCTGCCAGCACGATGGTCAGACACTTGTCCGACCCGTCGGACATGCCCCGCCGCCCCGCCTCAGTGAGAAGGTGAAGACTTATGTTCCGCAACGCACTTGAGCCGTGGCACATTGTGTTGCTGATCCTGGTGATCGTCCTCGTGTTCGGTTCCAAGAAGCTTCCGGACATGGCCCGCTCGCTCGGCAAGTCGGCGCGCATCCTCAAGAGCGAGGCCAAGGCGATGAAGGAAGAGGGCAAGGCGGCGTACAACTCCGCGGAGCCCGCCGAGGAGCAGACCCCGGCCCAGCGCACCATCCAGGCCGCGCCCGGCGACGTCAACAGCTCCCGGCCGGTCAGCGAGCCGACGGACACGACCACCCAGCGCTGACGCGAGGACCGGGAGATTCCGGTCCGCTGCACGAGATGAGGATGTGGGTTGCTCAAGTCTGCCCGCAAGCAGGAGAGGGATCCCGAGGGGCGGATGCCGCTCGCGGATCATTTGCGTGAGCTGCGCAACCGGCTCGCGAAGGGTGTCCTGGCGATTCTCGTGGTCACGATCGTGGCCGCGTTCTTCTACCAGGACATCATCAACTTCATCACCGAGCCGCTCCTGCGCTCGGTCGGCTGCTCGCAGTCCTTCGGGCAGCTGGCCAAGTCGAAGAACGTCCACTGCGCGCACCTCACGGTCAGCGGCCTGCTGACGCCCTTCACGCTGGCGCTGAAGGCCTCGCTGACCGCCGGCATCGTGGTGGCGTCGCCGATCTGGCTCTACCAGCTGTGGGCCTTCGTGGCGCCGGGCCTGCACCGCCACGAGAAGAAGTACGCCTACGGCTTCGTCGGCTTCGGCTTCCCGCTCTTCATCGGCGGTGGCTACGTCGCCTACCACGTGCTGCCCACCACGGCGAAGGTGATGATCGATCTCACGCCCAAGGGCGCGGAGAACCTGCTGCCGCTGGACAACATGCTCGACCTGGTGACGCGCATGGTGGTGGTCTTCGGCCTCGCCTTCGAGATGCCGCTGCTGCTCGTCATGCTCAACCTCACCGGCATCGTCTCCGGCAGACGCATGCTCGGCTGGTGGCGGGGCATGGTCGTCGGCATCGCCGCCTTCGCCGCCGTGGCCACGCCCGGCGCCGACCCGATCTCGATGCTGGCGCTCGCGGCGCCGATCTGGCTGCTGTTCTTCGTCGCCGTGGCCGTCTCGCTGTTCAACGACCGGCGCCGGGCGCGCCGGGAGGCCGAGGGCCCCGCCGACGACGAGGCCTCAGAACTGGACCTCACCCCCGAGGACATCGGCGAGATCGAGCCGGTGACCGCCAGCAGCGCCCCCGAGCCGCCGGGCACCGACCACGTCAACGGCTACGACGACGTGACCTGAGCCGCTCCGCACCGCACGGAACACCACGACGGCGCCCCCGCCCCGGAAGGGACGGGGCGCCGTCGTGGCAGGTGGGCCGACGTTCGGGATAATGATCGTCCTGTTGTCGGTGCGGCCCGGTACGCTCGAAAGCACGATGACAGAGGACCTCTCACCGGCCGAGCGGTACGCGGCAGCCCGCAGGCGGGCAGCCGAGCAGGCCACCGCGCTCGCGTCCTTCCGCGAGATGTACGACTTCGGCCTCGACCCCTTCCAGATCGAGGCCTGCCAGGCACTCGAGGCCGGCAAGGGCGTCCTGGTGGCCGCCCCCACCGGCTCCGGCAAGACGATCGTGGGCGAGTTCGCCGTCCACCTCGCCCTGCAGCAGGGCAAGAAGTGCTTCTACACGACACCCATCAAGGCGCTGTCGAACCAGAAGTACGCCGACCTGTGCCGCCGCTACGGCACCGGCAAGGTGGGCCTGCTCACCGGCGACAACAGCGTGAACTCCGAGGCGCCGGTGGTCGTGATGACCACCGAGGTCCTGCGGAACATGCTCTACGCCGGCTCCCAGACCCTGCTGGGCCTCGGCTACGTGGTCATGGACGAGGTGCACTACCTCTCCGACCGCTTCCGCGGCGCCGTCTGGGAAGAGGTGATCATCCACCTGCCCGAGTCGGTGACGCTGGTGTCACTGTCGGCGACCGTCTCCAACGCCGAGGAGTTCGGCGACTGGCTGGACACCGTCCGCGGCGACACCGAGGTGATCGTCTCCGAGCACCGGCCCGTGCCCCTGTTCCAGCACGTGCTCGCCGGACGGCGGATGTACGACCTGTTCGAGGAGGGGGAGGGCCACAAGAAGGCCGTCAACCCCGACCTGGCGCGCCTGGCCCGCATGGAGGCCACCAGACCGTCGTACCAGGACCGCAGACGCGGCAGGTCCATGCGCGAGGCCGACCGGGAGCGGGAGCGCCGGCAGCGCTCGCGGGTGTGGACACCGGGCCGGCCCGAGGTCATCGAGCGCCTGGACTCCGAGGGCCTGCTCCCGGCGATCACCTTCATCTTCAGCCGCGCCGCCTGCGAGGCCGCCGTCCAGCAGTGCCTGTACGCGGGCCTCAGGCTCAACGACGAGGAGGCGCGCGAACAGGTCCGCGCCCTGGTCGAGGAGCGCACCGCGCACATCGCGTCCGAGGACCTGCACGTCCTCGGCTACTACGAGTGGCTGGAGGGCCTGGAGCGCGGCATCGCCGCCCACCACGCGGGCATGCTGCCGACCTTCAAGGAGGTCGTGGAGGAACTGTTCGTCCGCGGCCTGGTCAAGGCGGTGTTCGCCACCGAGACCCTCGCGCTCGGCATCAACATGCCCGCCCGCTCGGTCGTGCTGGAAAAGCTCGTCAAGTGGAACGGCGAGCAGCACGCCGACATCACCCCCGGCGAGTACACCCAGCTCACCGGCCGCGCCGGCCGCCGGGGCATCGACGTCGAGGGCCACGCCGTCGTGCTGTGGCAGCGCGGCATGAGCCCCGAGCACCTCGCCGGTCTCGCGGGCACGCGCACGTACCCGCTGCGCTCCAGCTTCAAGCCGTCGTACAACATGGCGGTCAATCTGGTGGAGCAGTTCGGCCGGCACCGCTCCCGCGAGCTGCTGGAGACCTCCTTCGCGCAGTTCCAGGCGGACAGGTCGGTGGTCGGGATCTCCCGCCAGGTGCAGCGCAACGAAGAGGGTCTGGCCGGCTACAAGGCCTCCATGACGTGCCACCTCGGCGACTTCGAGGAGTACGCGCGGCTGCGCCGCGAGCTGAAGGACCGGGAGACCGAGCTGGCCCGGCAGGGCGCGGCCCAGCGCCGGGCGGAGGCCGCCGTCGCCCTGGAGAAGCTCAAGCCGGGCGACGTCATCCACGTGCCCACGGGCAAGTACGCGGGCCTCGCGCTGGTGCTGGACCCGGGCCTGCCCGCGGGCCGTTCCAACGGCCATCGCGGCTTCGACCACCACGACGGCCCGCGTCCACTGGTGCTGACCGCCGAACGGCAGGTCAAGCGGCTGGCGTCGATGGACTTCCCGGTGCCGGTGGAGCCGCTGGACCGGATGCGGATCCCGAAGTCGTTCAACCCGCGCTCGCCGCAGTCCCGCAGGGACCTGGCCTCGGCGCTGCGCACGAAGGCCGGGCACATCCCGCCGGAGCGGGCCCGCAAGAAGCGCTCGCAGGCCGCCGACGACCGCGAGATCGCCCGGCTGCGCACCGCGCTGCGCGCCCACCCCTGCCACGGCTGCGACGACCGCGAGGACCACGCCCGCTGGGCCGAGCGCTACCACCGGCTGCTGCGCGACACCTCGCAGCTGGAGCGCCGTATCGAGGGCCGTACGAACACCATCGCGCGGACCTTCGACCGGATCGTCGCGCTGCTGACCGAGCTGGACTATCTGCGCGGCGACGAGGTCACCGAGCACGGCAGACGGCTCGCCCGGCTGTACGGCGAACTGGACCTGCTGGCCAGCGAGTGCCTGCGCGAGCGGGTCTGGGAGGGGCTCAGCCCCGCCGAACTCGCCGCCTGCGTCTCGGCGCTGGTGTACGAGGCGCGGGTCGGCGACGACGCGATGGCGCCCAAGCTGCCCTCGGGCAAGGCGAAGGCCGCGCTCGGCGAGATGATCCGCATCTGGGGCCGGCTGGACGGTCTGGAGGAGGATTTCCGGATCAGCCAGACCGAGGGCGTCGGGCAGCGCGAGCCCGATCTGGGCTTCGCCTGGGCCGCGTACATGTGGGCCTCGGGCAAGGGCCTGGACGAGGTGCTGCGCGAGGCGGACATGCCCGCCGGTGACTTCGTGCGGTGGTGCAAGCAGGTCATCGACGTGCTGGGCCAGATCTCCGCGGCGGCTCCTACGGAGGACTCGACCGTGGGGAAGGCCGCGCGCAAGGCCACGGAGCAACTGCTGCGGGGTGTGGTCGCCTACTCGTCGGTGGGCTGACCGAGGGCCCTTTCCGGGCGGATGCGCGGGCTCCCCCGCAGGGGTGATCCGCATCCGGTCCGTGGCTCCGGTGTCAGGGGTCGTACGAGCCGTTCACCTATCACGGTGAGCGGCTTTCGTACGCTCGTGCGGCCTCACTGTGTGTGTTCGAACGAACGCCCGCCGTGCAAATGGAGCCGAGCGTACTCCTGCCGTACGGGCGATTTCAGGTGCTTGCCGAATATGACACGGCGATGATCCGGTCGGACTAAGCTCGCCCGCGGCGCACCGAGTTGAGGTGAATTCGTGCGCCTGTTCCCAATCATGCGTTAGATCCCGACAGTTCCATGAACCTTCCCCCCGCAAGCTCTTCCGACACCCAGCCGATTCGTCTCAGAAGGCATCCATGGTGAGTGTGCAGAAGCCTCCCGGTGGCCGTGAACGTCCCTACGCGCGCGTGCTGTTGCCGCCGGCCATAGTGATGGCCGCCGCGATCGGTGCGGCCCTCGCCCTGGGCCCGGCGTCGGCCCGGGTCGCCGTCGGCGCGGTCGGGGCCGTGGCCCTGCTCCTGATCCTCGCCACGGGCGCGGAGGCCGCCCGCCGCGGCAGGACGCTGCGCGCCGAACGGGCCGAGAACGCCCGGCACACCGCGTATCTGGAGCACCGGCTCGCCGCCCACGACGAGCTGATGATGCGCTTCGCCACCGAGGTCATCCCCAACGGCCATCTGCGGCTGCGGGCCGGGGAACCGCTGCGCGACGTGATGGTCAACGGCTACGACGTCGACCCCGAACTGCGCGCCCTGCCCGACTCCTACCGCCAGATGTTCCGGGCCGCGATGCGCGGCGCCGACCGCGAGATCTCGATGCGCGACGCCACCGAGCGCTCCTACGTGAGCATCGCCCGCCGCGTCCAGGCCATCGTCCACCAGCAGTCCAACGAACTGCGGGAGATGGAGGAGGACCACGGCCGCAACCCCGAGGTCTTCGACGACCTGCTGCGCATCGACCACGGCACCTCCCTGATCGGCCGGCTCGCCGACACCATCTCCGTCCTCGGCGGCGGCCGCCCCGGCCGGCAGTGGCCGCTGCCGGTCTCCCTCTACAGCACGCTGCGCGGCGCGATGTCGCGCATCCTGGAGTACCGCCGCATCCAGCTCAGCTCCATCGTCAACATCAACATCAAGGGCACCAGCGTCGAGCCGGTCATCCACGCCGCCGCCGAACTCCTCGACAACGCCACCCGCTACTCGCCGCCCACGGCCAAGGTGCACGTCACCGCCACCGAGGTGCAGGCAGGCATCGCCATCGAGATCGAGGACGCCGGCGTCAGCCTCACCGAGGAGTCCCGCGCCCGCATCGAGAAGATGATCGAGGACGCCAAGAACCTCGACGACGCGCACAACCTCGGCGACAGCCCCCGCCTCGGCCTCGCCGTCGTGGGACGGCTGTGCCGGATGTTCGACATGGAAGTCTCGCTGCGGGCCTCCGCCTACGGCGGCTGCCGCGCGATCCTCATCGTGCCCCGCGTGATGACCACCACCGAGCCCGGCGTGGGAGCCGCCCACGGCATCGGCGCGACCGGCACCCCGATGCCCGAGCTGGGCGCCGTCGAGGGCCCCAAGCGCCCGCCCAAGCGGCGCCGCCCCACCAGTCCCAAGATCCCGGCCGGGATCTCCATGGAGGACGACGTCCCGGTGGTCACCGAGTGGACGGCGGGCGGCCTGCCGCAGCGCCGCAGCCGGGTGAAGACCCCGATCAGCCAGCGCTTCGCCGAGCAGGCCGCGATCGAGCAGGCCGAGCGCGAGGGCAGGCCGACGATCTGGTCCCAGCCGAAGCCCGAACCCGAGCCCGAGATCGACGCCGAACGCAAGAGGCTCATGGACCGGCCGCTCGGCCAGGGCATCGAGGACTTCTGGAACGGCCTGCGCAAGGGCATGCCCGAGGACGCCACCGGGCCGGAACTGACCGACTTCACGCGGCACCCGGAAAAGTACGTGCACCTGCTCAACGACTACGCGGACGAGCCCGCCGAGGGCGCCACCGAGGCCGACGACGAGGGGGACCTCAAGTGATCCAGCAGCGAGGCAACATCGACTGGATGCTCAAGCAGCTCAACGACGGCGTGCCGGGCATCGAGATGATCGTGGTCCTCTCCGCGGACGGGCTGCGCATCGCCCGCTACGGCGGCGACCCCGACGCCGCCGACCGCGTCGCCGCCGCCTGCGCGGGCGTACAGAGCCTGGCCGGCGCCATCATCCAGGAACTGCCGGGCGCCGGTGATCTGAAGGTCGTCGTCTTCGAGATCGAGGGCGGCTACTTCTACCTCATGAACGCCGGCGACAACGCCTACCTCGCCGTCCTCGCCGACGTGACCTGCGAACCCGGCCGGATGAGCGGCATGATGCGCGACCTCGTCGTCCGGATCGGCGCCCATCTCACCAGTCCGCCCCGGCGGAACGGGCAGACCGTATGACTCCTCCACGACGCAAACGGCGCGAGCCGGCCCCCCCACCGCCACCACCCCGCCCGGCGCCGCCCGCACCCGCGGAGGGCCAGCCCGCACCCAAGAACCCCGAACGGCTCTACGCCGTAGCCGGATCCGAGGACGGCGCACGCGCCGAACTCGACCTCGTGACGCTGATCGTGGCGCGCGACGCGCCCGAGCCGGCCGCCTCACCGGAGCAGGCCGCCGTCCTGCGGCTGTGCGCCAACCCCCTGTCCGTGGCCGAGCTCTCGGCCTACCTGAACCTGCCGTTCAGCGCGATGACCGTCCTGATCACCGAGCTGATCACGGCCGAACTGGTGCAGGTGCGCGCCCCGGTCGTCCGCCAGGCGCTCCCCGACCGTTCACTCCTCGAAGCGGTGATGCATGGACTTCAACGCCTCTGACACCATCCCCGGCCCACGCACCGAGGACCACCTGCCGCACACCGCCCAGGCCGCGGTGAAGATCGTGATCGTGGGGGGCTTCGGCGTCGGCAAGACCACCATGGTCGGTTCCGTCAGCGAGATCAGACCGCTGACCACCGAGGAGACCATGACCCAGGCCGGCATCGGCGTGGACGACAACTACGGCTCCGAGTCCAAGACGGCGACCACCGTGGCCATGGACTTCGGCCGGATCAGCATCAGCGACAAACTGGTGCTCTACCTCTTCGGCACCCCCGGCCAGGAGCGCTTCTGGTTCCTGTGGAACGGGCTGTTCGAGGGCGCGCTCGGCGCGGTCGTCCTCGTCGACACCCGGCGCCTGGAGGTCAGCTTCGACGTGATGGGCCGGCTGGAGGAACGCGGCGTGCCCTTCGTCGTCGCCGTCAACTCCTTCCCGGACGCGCCCCGTTACCCCCTCGAGGAACTGCGCACCGCACTCGACCTGACCCCGGAGATCCCGATCGTCGACTGCGACGTACGCCGCCGGGCCTCCAGCAAGGAGGTCCTGATGACCCTGATGCGCTTCCTGCACTCCATCGCCCTGTCCCGCGCCCTCGCCTGACCGCGCGCCGACCGACGACCCCGACCGACGACCCCCGTTCCCGCACCGTCCTTTCGCTCCGGAGCGACACACCGTGACGTCTGAAACCCCCTCGCTGACCGGCACCGACCCCATCCCCGGACCGCCTCCCGGCTGCCCCGCGCACGGCCTCGGCCCCGGCGGGCTGCGCCGCCTGTACGGCCCCGACGCCGAGGACCTGGGCGCCCTCTACGAACGGCTGCGCGAGGAGCACGGCCCCGTGGCGCCCGTGCTGCTCCACGACGACGTACCCATGTGGGTCGTCCTCGGGCACGCCGAGAACCAGCACCTGGTGCGCAGCCCCTCCCTCTACACCCGGGACAGCCGGATCTGGAGCCCGCTGCTGGAGGGCATGGTCAAACCCGACCACCCGCTGATGCCGCACATCGCCTGGCAGCCCATCTGCTCGCACGCCGAGGGCGACGAACACGAGCGGCTGCGCGCGGCGGTCACGGCGGCCATGACCCCCATCGACCACCGCACCCTGCGCCGCCACATCGGCCGCTACACCCAGGGCCTGGTCAACAGGTTCTGCGAGCGCGGCCGGGCCGACCTGGTCTCCCAGTTCGCCGACCATCTGCCGATGGCCGTCATGTGCGAGATCCTCGGCATGCCCGAGGAGTACAACGACCGGATGGTGCAGGCCGCGCGGGACGCTCTGAAGGGCACCGAGACCGCCCTGCAGAGCCACGCCTACGTCATGGACGCGCTGAGCCGGCTCACCACCCGGCGCCGCGCCCAGCCCGAGGACGACTTCACCAGCCACCTCATCGCCCACCCGGCGGGGCTCAGCGACGACGAGGTCCGCGAACACCTGCGGCTCGTCCTGTTCGCGGCCTACGAGGCCACCGCGAACCTGCTCGCCAACGCGCTGCGCATGGTCCTGACCGAGCCCGGCTTCCGCGCCCGGCTCAGCGGCGGCCAGATGACGGTGCCGGAGGCGATCGAACAGTCCCTGTGGGACGAGCCGCCGTTCAGCACCGTGTTCGGCTACTACGCCAAGCAGGACACCGAGCTGGGCGGGCAGCGCATCCGCAAGGGGGACGGGCTGCTGTTCGCACCCGCGCCGGGCAACCTCGACCCGCGCATCCGCCCCGACCTGTCCGCGAGCATGCAGGGCAACCGCTCCCACCTCGCCTTCGGGGGCGGCCCGCACGAGTGCCCCGGCCAGGACATCGGCCGTGCCATCGCCGACGTCGGCGTCGACGCGCTGCTGACGCGGCTGTCCGACATCCAGCTCGACTGCCGCGTGGAGGAGTTGCGCTGGCGGTCGTCCATCGCCTCCCGGCACCTGGTGGCCCTGCCCGTGCGCTTCGAGCCGAAGCCGCAGCAGGACGTCGACATGCTGCCGAAACCGGGCGCCGTCCCGCCGCAGCGCACCTGGCAGACCGGCGCGCAGGGCTCCGCCCCGACCCCAGCCGCCCGCCCCACCCCGCCCGAGCCCTCCACCACGCCACCCCAGACACCCCCGCACCGCCCGAGCCTCTGGCGCCGCCTGCTCGACTGGTGGCGGGGGGAGTGAGGGGCGCTTCGCGGTAGGGCGAGGGGGAGGGGGGAGGTCACCTCGCGGCCGAGCCGGGGGGCGGCGCTTCGCCATCAGGCGGGGTGGCGGTTCGCGGTGAGGCGGCGGGGCTGAGGGGCGCTTCGTGGCCGGGCTGGGACGGCGCTTCGCTCTGGAGTGGTGGGGTGAAGGGTGCTTCGCGGCGGGGCCGGGGGGCGGTTCGCGATGAGGCGGCGGGGCTGGAGAGCGCTGCGCGGCCGAGCCGGAGGCACGCTCCCCCCTGAAGTGGTCGGGTGAAGCATGCTTCGCCATCAGGTGGGGACTGCGCTTCGCAGTGCAGCGGCGGGGCTGACGGGTGCTTCGTGGCCGGGCCTGAAGGGGAAGGCGGCGCTACGCGGTGATGCGGCGGGGAGGCCGCGAAGCGCCGAGGGCTTGTGCAGGGCCGGGTGCCGGCGTCGGCCGTCCGGTGCCGCGTCGCGGCTGGTCGGCCGTTTCCCGGGTCCCCGGCCTCTCCGAACCCGCGACCCAGATCCCGGGCCTCTCCGACTCCCCAGATCCCGGGCCTCTCCGAACCCGCTTCCCGAAGCCGTTTCCCGGGTCCCCGGCTTCACCGAACCCGTTTCCCGGGTCCCCGGCTTCACCGAACCCGCTCCCCAGGCCCCCGGCTTCACCGAACCCGCTCCGCAGACCCCCGGCCTCTCCGAACCCGCTCCCCTGGGGCCCGGCTTCGCCGAACCCGCCGCCCATCACCGCGGCAGCCGCGGCTCCGTGTGGCCTCCCGTGTCCGCCCCGCGGCCCTGGCCCCGGTCCGCCCAGGCGTCGTAGGACTCCCAGGCCTGGAGGGTGCGGCCGCTGACGAACGTGTGCTTCGCGCCGGTGACCGGATCGGTGAACTGCAGCCTGCGGGCGAGCAGTTGCAGGGGGCGCCGGAAGTCGCCGGGTGGTACCGGGGCGGTCACCTCCGGGTACAGCGGATCGCCGAGGATGGGTACGCCCAGGGCATTCAGATGCACCCTCAGCTGATGGGTCTGCCCGGTCGCCGGATGAAGCCGGTACCGGGCGAGACCGCCCCGGCGCCCGGCCAGTTCGACGTACGTCTCGGCGTTCGGCTCGCCCTCCACCTCCCGGGCCGCGTGCACCCCGCGCTCTTTCACGATCCGGCTGCGCACGGTCCGGGGGAGTTCCAGCGCGGGGTCGTACGGCGCGACCGCCTCGTACTCCTTGCGTACCCGGCGGTCCCGGAACAGGGTCTGGTACGCGCCGCGCTCCTCGGGCCGGACCGTGAACAGCACCAGCCCCGCCGTCAGCCGGTCCAGGCGGTGCGCGGCGGTCAGCGCCGGCAGGCCCAGCTCGCTGCGCAGCCGGGCCAGCGCGGTCTCGGCGACATGGCTGCCGCGCGGGGTGGTGGCGAGGAAGTGCGGCTTGTCGGCGACGACGATGTGCTCGTCCCGGTGGACGACCTCCACCGGGTACGGCACCGGCACCTCGGCCGGCAGCTCGCGGTGGAACCACACGAACATCCCCGGCACGTACGGCGCGTCCGGCGCCACCGGCCGCCCGTCGGCGCCGACGACCGACCCCGTCTCGAACATGGCCTCGACCATGCCGGGCGCGGCACCCGTCAGCCGCTGCACCAGATGCTCCCGCACGGTGGCCCACGTCCCGCCGTACGGCAGCCGCACCCGCACGGGGTCGACGCCGTCGCGCTGGGGGAGCGGGGCGGGCGGGGGCGGCGTACGGCGTCTCATCGGGGTCAAGGGTACGAGGCGGAATCCGGTGGGCCGCAGGCCGCGCGGGCGGCAGGATGCGATCATGCCGTATCTCAACAGGCCGGTGGTCCCCGCCGGCACCCTCGCCCGCATCCCCCAGCCTTCCCTGCCCACCGGCGACGGCCTGCTCCTGCGCCCCTGGCGCCCGAAGGACGCGCCCGCGGTGTACGCCGCGTTCCAGGACCCGCTGATGCACCAGTGGCACATCAGGTCCGCCGACTCCGAGGAGGAGGTCGCCGGCTGGATCGCTCAGTGGCGCAGCGGCTGGCAGGGCGAGCGCGAGGCCCACTGGGCCGTGGCGGACGCGGACACCGG
The DNA here is from genome assembly GCF_043202415.1 of Streptomyces sp. NPDC048192. Taxonomy (NCBI): domain Bacteria; kingdom Bacillati; phylum Actinomycetota; class Actinomycetes; order Kitasatosporales; family Streptomycetaceae; genus Streptomyces; species Streptomyces sp. NPDC048192. Next base: position 276,767 of record NZ_JBIDAL010000009.1, on the reverse strand, counting down.
TGCGCTTCTCGGCCGGGTCGCGCTGCGCGCCATCCTCCTCGGCGACGGCTGCGCCGAGGTCGCGTACTGGACGGTGCCGGCCGCGCGGGGACGCGGTGTCGCGGTGCGGGCCGCCACCACGCTGTCCCGCTGGGCGCTCGACGAGGTCGGCCTGCACCGGCTCGAACTGTCGCACGCCACCGCCAACCAGGCCTCCTGCCGGGTCGCCGTGAAGGCCGGCTTCCTCGCCGAGGGGACCCGGCGCAGCGCACTGCTGCGCGCCGACGGCTGGCACGACATGCACCTCCACGCGCGTGTGCAGGGTGACTGACCGCAGCTTCGGGCACGCGATACATCGTGTGTATTGACCAACGCGACTGGGACGCGATATGTTCGCTCACGGATATTCGGGAGCGAGGTGAGCGCCGTGGCCATGAAGCGCCGCAAGCCGGGCAACCCGCTGGCGCTCGCGGTGCTGGCGACCCTCTGGCAGAAGCCCATGCATCCGTACGAGATCGCCCGTACGCTGCGCCGCCAGGGCAAGGACACCAGCACGAAGATCAAGTACGGCTCGCTCTACACGGTCGTGCAGAACCTCGAGAAGCACGGCTTCGTCGAGGTGACCGACGTGGAGCGGGCGGGCAACCGCCCCGAGCGGACGGTGTACGGGCTGACCGACGCCGGGCGCGAGGAGCTGACCGAGTGGCTGTCGGACCTCATCGCCGTCCCGGTGAAGGAGTACCCGATCTTCGAGACCGCCCTCTCCCTCATGGGCGCCCTGCACCCGGACGAGGTCGTGCGGCTCCTGGAGGAGCGGCTCACCGCGCTGGAGATCCAGGTGGCGAGCGGCAGAGGCGCGCTGCAGAAGCTGTACGAGACGCTGCCGCGGCTCTTCCTCGTCGAGACCGAGTACCAACTGCACATGACCGAGGCGCAGGCCGCATGGGTCCGCGGCTTCCTGGCCGAGATCAAGGAGGGCACCCTGCCGAGGGTCGACGACTGGCGGCGCTACCACGAGACGGGCGAGCTGCCGCCGGACATCGCCGCGGCCACCTGACCCGAGAACACGACCCCGGCGGCGCTGTTGCAGCAGCTCCGCCGGGGTCTCGAACCCCGAAACGGATCCGCCGTGCGGCGGCTCCGGGCGATCGAGGTGCGGCACACCCAGGATAGCCCGGCGCTCTTCACGCGGATCTTCCGTCCTTCGCACCCGCAGGAGAGCAGTCGTCATGAACACCCGTGCGCCCGCAGTGGAGGCGCGCCAGCTGACCAAGACCTACCCCGGTGGTGTCACCGCGCTGAGCGGCATGGACATCACCGTGGCACCGGGCACCGTCTTCGGGCTCCTCGGCCCCAACGGCGCCGGCAAGTCCACCACTGTCAAGATCCTCACCACCCTCGCCCGCCCCGACTCCGGCACCGCCACCGTCGCCGGGCACGACGTGCTGCGCCACCCCGACCGGGTGCGCCGCGCGATCGGTGTGGTCGCCCAGCGCTCCGGCGCCGACCCGGTCGCCACCGGCCGGGAGAACCTGGACCTGCAGGGCCGGCTGTACGGACTGACCGGCGCCGCGCTGAACCGCCGGGTGGACGAGCTGCTGGAGCGGTTCGCCCTGGCCGACGCCGGCCACCGGCAGGTCAAGGGCTACTCGGGCGGTATGCGGCGCCGCCTCGACGTCGCCCTCGGGCTGGTGCACCGGCCCGAGGTCCTCTTCCTGGACGAGCCGACCACCGGCCTCGACCCCGAGGCGCGTGCGGCGATGTGGGAGGAGATCGGCCGGCTGGCCGGCGAGGAGGGCCTGACGATCCTGCTCACCACCCACTACCTGGAGGAGGCCGACCGGCTCGCCGAGCGCGTCGCGATCGTCGACCGCGGCCGGATCGTGGTCGAGGGCACCCCGGACGCCCTCAAGGGTGAACTGCGCGGCGACGCCGTCCGCCTGGAGCTCGCCGAACCTCTCGGCGAGGCCGGCCGCACCCTGCTCACCGGCACCCTGACCGCCCTGCCCGGCGTGCACGAGGCGCTCTGCGACGGGCGCCGGATCAGCGTCCGCGCCGACGACGGGGCGGCCCGCGTGCCCGCGCTGCTCACCGCACTGGACCGGGCCGGGGTCACCGTCACCTCGGCCACCGTCGCCCGGCCCTCGCTCGACGACGTCTACCTCCGTCACGCGGGCCGCCGCTACACGGACGCCGAGGCGGAGACCCGCGGCGCGCTCGCCGGAGGTGTGCGATGAGCGCCGCCCTCACCCAGACCTGGTACATGACGCAGCGCCAGCTGCGGGTGTTCGCCCGGCAGCCCGCCTACGCCGTCATCACCCTGGTCCAGCCGGTGATCTGGCTGTTCCTGTTCGGCAGCCTCTTCAAGAAGGTCGTCCAGCTGGGCGGCTTCGGCACCACCTCCTACCTGGACTACCTGGTGCCCGGCGTGGTGGTGATGAGTGCGCTCAGCTCCAACATGTGGGCGGGGATGGCCACCTTGGAGGAGATCCAGCGCGGCACCCTTGACCGCTTCCTGACCACCCCGGTCAGCCGGGCCGCCCTGATGAACGGCAACGTCGTCAACAACGGCCTGGTCACCGCGTTCCAGTCGCTGGTCATCGTGCTGCTCGGACTGCTCGGCGGCGCGGACTACCCCGGCGGCGCCGGCGGTGTGGCGGTCCTGGTGCTGGCCGCCGTGCTGCTCGGCACGGTCTTCGGGGCGCTGTCCAACGCGCTCGGCATGCTCGTGGGCGAACGGGAGTCGATCATCGGTATCAACACCTTCCTGCTGCTGCCGCTGACCTTCCTGTCCAGCGCGTTCATGGCGCCCTCGCAGATGCCCGGCTGGATGCGGCACGTCGCCGACTTCAACCCGCTGAACTGGGCCATGGTCGCGGGCCGTTCGGCGCTGTCCGCACAGCCCGACTGGGGTGTCGTCCTCGGCCGCTGCGGCGCGCTGCTGGGCCTGGCGACCGTGGCGGTGTGGCTGTCCATCCGCACCTTCCGCTCCTACCAGCGGTCGGTGTGATGATGTAGGGCATGCCGCCCTACGACCTCGCGAACCGGCTCGTCGTCGGTGTCGCCTCCAGCGCCCTGTTCGACCTGAGCGAGTCGGACGCCGTCTTCCGCGAGCAGGGCGAAGAGGCCTACCGGGCCCACCAGGAGGAGCACGTCGACGACACGCTCCCGCCCGGCGTGGCGTTCGCGTTCATCCGCAGGCTGCTGTCCCTGAACGACCTCGGCGAGCCCGACGACCCGCTCGTCGAGGTCATCATCCTCTCCCGCAACGACCCCGACACGGGCCTGAGGGTCATGCGGTCCATCCAGGCCCATGAACTGCCGGTCACCCGGGCCGTGTTCATGCAGGGTCGGTCACCCCACGCGTTCATGACCGCGCTGAACATGTCCCTGTTCCTGTCCGCGAACGGCGACGACGTGCGCGCGGCGGTCGCCGCCGGCCTGCCGGCCGGGCATGTGCTCGGGTCGTCGTACGCCGACGACCCCGACGACCCTGAACTGCGCATCGCGTTCGACTTCGACGGCGTCCTCGCCGGCGACGCCGCCGAGCGGGTGTACCAGTCCGGCGGCCTGGCGGAGTTCCGGGCCCACGAGACCCTCAACGCGGCCACCCCGCACGACCCCGGACCGCTGCGCGACTTCCTCGCCGGGGTGAACCGGATACAGCGCCGGGAGGAGGGGCGGCGCAGGACCGACCCCGGCTACCCGAGCCGGGTCCACGTCTCCATCGTGACCGCGCGGGCGGCGCCGGCCCACGAGAGGGCGGTGCGGAGCCTGAAGCAGTGGGGGCTGACCGTCAACGGCGCCTTCTTCCTCGGCGGCATCGACAAGGGCGCGGTGCTGAAGGTGCTCAGGCCGCACATCTTCTTCGACGACCAGGTGACCCATCTGCGCAGCACGTCCCGCACCACGCCCAGCGTGCACGTCCCGTTCGGGGCGATCAACGAGCCCTGAGCGGGCGCGCGTTCACGCCGCCGCGGCGCTGCTCTCCTGCTCGGCCTCGATCCGGGCGTTCCACTCCCGCTTGGAGGCCTGCCAGCCGTCCTCGTCGTGGCCCAGGCGCCAGTAGCCGGAGATCGACAGGTCCTCACGGGGGATGTTCAGCTCCACCCGCAGCAGCCGGCGCAGCTCCTTCACGAACCCCGCCTCGCCGTGCACGAACGCCTGCATCCGGCCCTCGGGGAACCGCAGCCCCCGTACGGCCTCGAGCAGCGCCTCGCCGACCGGCCGGTCCCCGCGGTGCAGCCAGACGACCTCGACATCGGAGTCGATCTTCTGCTCCTCCTCGGGGCCGGACACCTCCACGAAGGCATGGGCGCGGGCGCCTGCGGGCAGCGCCTCCAGGGACCGGGCGATGGCGGGGAGCGCGCTCTCGTCACCGGCGAGCAGGTGCCAGTCGGCGGCCGGGTCGGGCGCGTAGGCGCCGCCGGGGCCCATGAAGCGCACGGTCTCACCCGGCTGCACCCGGGTGGCCCACGGCCCGGCCAGGCCCTCGTCGCCGTGCACGACGAAGTCGAGGGTGAGCTCGCGGTGCCCGGGATCCCAGGCCCGCACGGTGTAGGTCCGGGTCACCGGCCACTGCTCGCGCGGGAACTCGGCCCGGATCCGCTCCATGTCGAAGGGCTCGGGATAGGTGACGCCCGCGGGGGAGAAGAGGAGCTTCACATAGTGGTCGGTGCAGGTGTCCGCCGAGAAGCCGGCCAGACCCTCACCGCCGAGCACCACCCGCTGCATGTGCGGGGTGAGCCGCTCGGTGCGGACCACATGGGCGGTGCGGGTCTTGCGCGGCTTTCGCGCGGGACGCTCTGCCATCACGACCTCCAGCAAATGGTTAGGTTTACCTAAGTTAGCATCCCCTCAGTGGTAACACCTCTCCCTCGAGTGCCGCCGGAGCGGCCTTTGCCGGAATATTCCGGTCAAGGTCACGCACGCTGCTCGGTGAGCGTGGTCACCAGCCGCTGCAACGAGCCCCCGAGCCCCCACCGTCCGGCCAGCTGCTCCAGGGCCGCCGGATCGCGCGGGGCGCGCGGCAGCGCAGTGTCGACCTCCGGCAGCGGCACGTCGTCGGCCACCCGCACCACCTTCGGCGCGACCGCGACGTACGGCCGGGCCTCGTCGAGCCGCCTGCGCTGCGACGGCGTGAGCTTCGCCGCCGGGTCGTCGACCGCCGTCATGATCCCGGCCAGGTCCCCGAACTCGGCGAGCAGCCTGGCGGCCGTCTTCTCGCCGATTCCGGCGACGCCCGGCAGGCCGTCGCTCGGATCGCCGCGCAGCAGCGCCAGATCCGCGTACCCCTGCCCGTCGACGCCATACTTCTCCCGCAGTACCGCCTCGTCGGTCAGCTGCAGCGTGCCGACGCCCTTGAGCGGATACAGCACCCGCACCCCGCGCGCGTCGTCCACCAGCTGGTACAGGTCACGGTCGCCGGTGACGATGTCCACCGGGCCCGTGGCACGCGCGGTGAACGTGCCGATCACGTCGTCCGCCTCGTACCCCGCGACGCCCACCCGGGCGATGCCGAGCGCGTCCAGCACCTCCTCGATGACCGGCACCTGCGGGGACAGGGTGTCCGGCACCTCCTCCGCGTCCGGCGCGTCCTCGTGCTCCTCGGCGACCCGGTGCGCCTTGTACGTGGGGATGAGGTCCACCCGCCACTGCGGCCGCCAGTCGGCGTCCATGCAGGCCACCAGGTGCTCCGGCCGGTGGTCCTTCACCAGCCGGTCGATGAAGTCCAGCAGCCCGCGCACGGCGTTCACCGGCGTGCCGTCCGGCGCCTTCACGGAGTCGGGGACGCCGAAGTAGGCGCGGAAGTACAGCGAAGCGGTGTCGAGGAGCATGAGTCGTCCGGTCACGCTCGCATCATGCCGCACCGCACCGACACTCACCCGGCCGGCGACAGCAGCCATCTCCAGCGCGGCCGCTCCGTGACCAGGACCGCGCAGGCCAGCGCGGTCACCGGCACGGCGGCCCACACCGGCCACACCCACCACGCGGAGACCACCGCGGCCGCGAGCTCCGTCAGCACGAACAGGACGGTGACCGCGCCGGGGACCGGCACCATCACGTTCTGCTTGTCGCCCGGCGTGGCGAACACCGCCGGGAGGCCGATGAGGACCACCAGCGACAGCACCGCGAGCGGCCACCCGTACGCGGCCAGTGCCCATGGAGTGGCCACCCAGGCGGCGAGTTCCGCGGCGAAACGGAACGCGGACGGAACACGGTCATCGGGTCGTTCCACTGCTTCCCCCCATCGGCAGCGTCCGGCCGCCACATCGTAGAGGCCCGATGTGAGGTGAGCCACTTAAAAGTTTGACCATCTCGATCGTGGGGAGGCGCCGCCACTGTCCAGACCCCCAGACGAGAGGTACGCGTGCACCCCAGGCTTGAGGCCGAGCACCTGTTCAAGGTCTTCGGCAGACGACCGGACCGAGCGGTGGACCGCCTGCGGCAGGGCGCCGACCGGGAGGAACTGCGCGCCGACGGCACCACGGCCGCCGTGATCGACGCCTCCTTCCGCGTCGGGGAGGGCGAGATCTTCGTCGTCATGGGCCTGTCGGGCTCCGGCAAGTCCACCCTGCTCCGCATGCTCAACGGCCTGCTGGAGCCGACCGCCGGCAGTGTCCGCTTCGACGGCCAGGACCTCACCGCGCTCACCGCCCGCGAGCTGCGCGAACTGCGCGCCAAGCGGATCAGCATGGTGTTCCAGCACTTCGCGCTGTTCCCGCACCGCAGCGTCCGCGACAACGCCGCCTACGGCCTCGCCGTGCAGGGCGTGCCCCGCGCCGAGCGCGAGCGCCGCGCCGACGAGGCGCTCGCCCTGTGCGGCCTGGCCGGCTGGGAGGACGCCTGGCCCGACGAGCTGTCCGGCGGCATGCAGCAGCGCGTCGGCCTCGCCCGCGCCCTCGCCACCGACGCCGACCTGCTGCTGATGGACGAGTCCTTCAGCGCCCTCGACCCGCTGATCCGCCGCGACATGCAGGACCAGCTCCTCGAACTGCAGAAGACCCTCAGGAAGACCATCGTCTTCATCACCCACGACCTCAACGAGGCCATGCGGCTCGGCGACCGCATCGCCGTCATGCGCGACGGCCGCATCGTGCAGACCGGCACCGCCGAGGACATCCTGCTGCGCCCCGAGAACGACTACGTCGCCTCCTTCATCCAGGACGTCGACCGCTCCCGCGTGCTGACGGCGGGCGCCCTCATGGACACCTCCGTCACGGCCGACGCCCCCCTGTGCGGCTGCGAGACCGCGACCCGCGAGACGCCGTTCACCGAGCTGTGCGCGATCAGCGCCCGGCTGTCCCACCGCGTCTGTGTCGTCGACGAGGCCAACCGCGTCATCGGCGTCGTCCCCCGGCAGCGCCTGGTCGGCTTCCTCGGCGAGGAGACGGCCGGCCCCGCGCCCTGTGACAACCCGGACGGGAAGGCGAAGGTGATCAGCCGTGCCTAGGATCCACCTCGGCGACTGGGTCGACTCCGGCGTCAACTGGCTGGTCGGCCACCTCTCCTGGCTCTTCGACGCCGTCAAGGCGGTCATGGAGGGCATGTACGACGGCATCGACGCCGCGCTCGGCGCGCCCCAGCCGCTGCTGATGGCCGGCATCCTCGCCGTCATCGCCTGGTGGCTGCGCGGCCTCACCGCCGGCGTCCTCGCCTTCGCAGGGTTCGCGCTGGTCGACTCGCTCGCCCTGTGGGACCAGGCGATGTCCACGCTCGCCCTGGTCCTCGTGGCGACCGTGATCGCGCTGGTGATCTCCCTCCCGCTCGGCGTCTGGGCCGCCCGCTCCAAGGCGGTGAGCGCCGCCGTACGCCCGGTCCTGGACCTGCTGCAGACCATGCCGTCGATGGTCCTGCTGATCCCGGCCATGCTCTTCTTCGGCCTCGGCACCGCGGCGGGCGTCGTCGCCACCCTGATCTTCGCGCTCGCCCCCGGCGTCCGCATGACCGAGCTGGGCATCCGCCAGGTCGACGCCGAACTGGTCGAGGCCGCCGAGGCGTTCGGCACCACACCGCGCGACATCCTCTGGCGGGTCCAGCTGCCGCTCGCCCTGCCGACCATCATGGCCGGCGTCAACCAGGTGATCATGCTCGGCCTGTCCATGGTCGTCATCGCCGGCATGGTCGGCACCGGCGGCCTCGGCGGCGCCGTCAACGAGGCCATCGGCCAGCTCGACATCGGCTACGGCTTCGAGGCGGGCGTCGGCATCGTCGTCCTCGCCATCTACCTCGACCGCGTCACCGGCGCCCTCGGCACCCAGCTGTCCCCGCTGGGCCGCAGGGCCGCCGCGAAGGCACGCACGCGTGCCTGGTCGTACCGGCCGCGCCCGGCCGTCGCCGTCGTCGGCGTGGTCGTCCTCGCGCTCGTCGCGGGCGGCATGGGGATCTTCGGCTCGCCCGCCGGCACCTCCTCCGAGGCCTCCGGCACGAACGTCGGCAAGGGCAAGGAGATCCGCATCGGCTACATCCCCTGGGACGAGGGCATCGCCTCCACCTTCCTGTGGAAGGAGATCCTGGAGGAACGCGGCTTCAAGGTCACCACCACCCAGTACGCGGCCGGCCCCCTCTACACCGGTCTCGCCACCGGCCAGCTCGACTTCGAAACCGACTCCTGGCTGCCCACCACCCACGCCGAGTACTGGAAGAAGTACGGCAAGCAGCTCGACGACCTCGGTTCCTGGTACGGCCCGACCTCCCTGGAGCTGACCGTCCCGTCCTATGTGAAGGACGTGAACTCCCTGGCGGACCTCAAGGCCCACGCCTCCGAGTTCGGCGGGAAGATCGTCGGCATCGAGCCCAGCGCGGGCGAGATGGGCCTGCTCAAGAGCAAGGTCCTCAAGGCGTACGGCCTCGACGGCTCCTACCAGGTGATCGACGGCTCCACCCCGGCCATGCTCGCCGAGCTCAAGCGCGCCTACTCCAAGAAGCAGCCGGTCGTCGTCACCCTGTGGTCCCCGCACTGGGCGTACAGCGACTACGGCCTGAAGAAGCTCAAGGACCCCGAGGGCGCCTGGGGCAGCGGCGACGGCGTGCACACCCTGGCCCGCAAGGGCTTCGCCGCCGGCGATCCGCAGGTCGGCAGCTGGCTGAAGCACTTCTCCATGACCGAGAAGCAGCTCACCGGCCTGGAGGCGCGGATCCAGAAGGCCGGCAAGGGCCACGAGCAGGACGCCGTCCGCGGCTGGCTGCGCGAGCACCCCGGCCTGGTCGACACCTGGGCCCCGGTCGCGGCGAAGGACGCCGGGAGCCGGGCGGCCGGGTGAGCCGAGAGCCCGGCGGCCGGGTGACCTGACGACTGGCCCGGACCGCCTCCCGAGGGGCGGGCACCGCCGGACGCCACCGCGCGTCCGGCGCGTGCCCGCCCCTCGCGGATTTCCGGCATGAGAAGGGCACGAGAAGGATCCGGACAATCACCGTACGTCACGTGCGGAGGCCCGCGGCCCGGCTGGAGAGGGTGTTCGCCGCCTGCGGGCCGGGAGTTCCGGTGGCGTCCGGCCCCTGGCACACTGGCGCGAACCGCGAGGGTGGGGGACTGGACATCATGCCGGGTTTGTGACAGCCGCGTGAAACGGTTTGCCGAACATGCGTAGGGTGCAGAGAAGTCATCGGAAGGGGTGCGCCGCGGAGCGGGCACCCGGAGAGCGGCACGACGAGCGAGGGAGGGAGCCGGAGCGATGGGCGACCACAAAGAGCAGCAGCCCGTGCGGGTGGGCGCGGCCGTCCGGCGGCGCCGTCGTGCCCTGGAGCTGACCCTCGCCGTCGTGGCCGAGCGCAGCGGCCTGTCGGTGCCCTTCCTCAGCCAGGTCGAGAACGACCGGGCCCGCCCCAGCCGCACCTCGCTGGAGCGGCTGGCCGACGCCCTGCGCACCACCGCCGTGGAGCTCCTCGCCGCCGCCGGCCCGGCGGCGAGCGTCGACGTCGTCCGCGCCGACCCGGCCGCCGAGGACGACTTCGCGCCCCGCACCCGTTCCCTGGTCCGCGGCCACCACCAGCTGCACGCCTCCGAGTTCACCGGCGACCACGACGCGGGCCGCGAGTTCCAGCACCGCAACGACGAGCTGATGTACGTCGCCGACGGCGCGGTGGAGATCGAGGCGGAGGGGCGCGCGTACCGCCTGGGCCGGGGTGACACCCTCTACCTGACGGGCGGGGTCAGGCACCGGTGGCGGGCGACGGTGCCGGACACCCGGGTGGTCGTCGTGGCGGTCGCCGAGCACATCGAGGCCGTGCAGGACAGGTCCCGTTAGTGCGGGTCGTCTCCCTGGTCCCGTCCCTCACGGAGGCGGTGGCCCGGACCCTGCCCGGCGCGCTCGTGGGCGCCACCGACTGGTGCACGCACCCCGCGGACCTCGGCGTCAGCAGGATCGGCGGCACCAAGAACCCCGCACTCGACCGCATCCTCGCCCTCGCCCCCGACCTGGTGATCGCCAACGAGGAGGAGAACCGCGCCCCCGATCTCGACGCCCTGCGTGCCGCGGGCCTCGCCGTGCTGGTCACCGAGGTGCGCAGCGTCCCGCAGGCCTTCGCGGAGCTGGACCGGGTCCTTCGGGCGTGCGGTGCGCCCGGGCGGCCCCGCTGGCTGACGGAGGCCGAGGCGGCCTGGGCCGCGCTGCCCGCGCCGGCCGGGCGCAGGACGGCGGTCGTGCCGGTCTGGCGCCGGCCCTGGATGGTCCTCGGCCGGGGCACCTTCGCCGGTGACGTGCTGGCCCGTCTCGGCGTGGACCACCTGTACGCCGGCCACCCCGACCGCTATCCCCGCGTGCCGCTCCAGGAACTCCGGTCGGCGGCGCCGGACCTGGTGGTGCTCCCCGACGAGCCGTACCGCTTCACCGCCGACGACGGCGCCGAGGCCTTCCCCGGCCTGCCCTGCGCCCTGGTCAGCGGGCGCCATCTGACCTGGTACGGCCCGTCCCTCATCGAGGCGCCGCGGGTGCTGTCCGAGGCGCTGCGAGCAGCGCGCCGCTGAGCAGGCCCCGTACGGTGCCGGAGGCGGCCGCGAGCCAGCCGGCGGCGAGCAGCGCGTACAGCCCGACGGCCAGCCCGTCGTACACCACCAGACCGGTGTGCCGGGCGAGCGACATCGCGCCGGTGACGCACGTGCCCACCGGGAAGGTGAACGCCCACCAGGTCATCGCGAAGCCCATGCCGTGCCGGCGCGCCCGCACCACGTGCGCCGCCGCCAGCGCCAGCCACAGCAGCGCGAACCCCATGACCGGCACCCCGTACAGGACGGCGAAGACGTCCAGACCGCGCGCGTACGGCGCCGGTACGACCCCCGCCGCCGCCGCGTCCGCGATCTTGCCGACCGCGGTGGTGGACTGCCCGAGCGGACCCAGGACGAGGAACAGCGTCGGTACCAGCGCGGGCGGCAGCGGGCCGGAGAGCAGCCGGCCGAAGACCAGCGGCAGCATCAGCAGCGTCGCGAACAGGCTCAGCCCGAACAGGGCGAGGCTGCCCAGCAGCAGGGTCGCGCGCGGCTGACCGGGCGGCACGTGCGGCACCAGCAGCGGGCCGAGCGCGGCCGACACCATCGGCGCGACCAGCGGCAGCAGCCACGCGGGGGCCGCCTGCGCGGGCTCGACCCGGTGCCGTACGGCCATCAGGTACGGCACGGCCACCGCGGCCGCCAGCCCGACCGCCGTACCCGCGGTGAACAGGACGGCGTCCAGCACGACGGCCGTGCGGGCGCCGATCACCTGCCGTCCGGCGGTCAGGGCCCCGCCGCCGACCGCCAGCAGGGCCATCGACAGACAGCCGTAGAAGGGCGCCACGGCCGGGTCGCGGAGATGGGCGCGGGCCTGGTCGCGGTGGCGGGCCCAGTGCAGGGAGCGGGCCGCCAGCAGGGCCGCCAGCATGATCAGGGACAGCACCCAGCAGGCGGCGAGGACGACGCGCGGCACCGCCGCGTGCGCGGGCAGCGCCACGCCGGCCGAGCCGAGGACGGCGGTGCCCATGACGGCGGCGTACCAGTTGGGGCCCAGGTGGCGGGCCCATGCGGCGGGCGTGGCTGAGGCGGCGGACAAGGGCTGGGCTGCGGTGACCATGGCCCCACGGTCCCGCCGTTGATCGTGCCTGACCAGGGAGTTCCCTCCTATGAGGACATAAGCTGGTCTTATGAGCGAGATGGCGGGGCGGCGAGAGCGCACAACGGATCGCACGGCACCGGAGCCCCCCGGGCCGGACCGCACGGCGTCGCTGGCCCACCGGGTGCCCGATCTGGCCGCCCTGGAGCTGCTGCTGGCGGTGGCGCGCCTCGGCAGTCTCGGGGCCGCGGCGCGCGAGGTCGGGATCACCCAGCCCGCCGCCAGCAGCCGGATCCGCTCCATGGAACGGCAGCTCGGCGTGGCCCTCGTCGACCGCTCGCCCCGCGGCTCCCGGCTCACGGACGCCGGCGCGCTGGTGACCGACTGGGCCCGCCGCGTCGTCGAGGCGGCGGCCGCCTTCGACGCGGGCGCGCGGGCACTGCGCGACCGGCGGGACTCGCGGCTGAGGGTGGCGGCGAGCATGACCATCGCCGAGTACCTGCTGCCCGGCTGGCTCCTCGCCCTGCACGCCGAGCGCCCCGACACCGCGGTGTCGCTCCTCGCCGGCAACTCGGCGAAGGTCGCGGAACTGCTGCTCGCGGGCGAGGCCGACCTCGGATTCGTGGAGGGCCTGTCCGTGCCCACGGGGCTCGACTCCGCCGTCATCGCCCGCGACCGCCTGATCGTCGTCACCGCGCCGGCCCATCCCTGGGCCCGCCGCCGGCGCCCCCTGACGGCGGACGAGCTGGCGGCCACCCCCCTGATCCTGCGGGAACGCGGCTCCGGCACCCGCCAGGTCCTCGACGCGGCGCTCGGCGGCCTCGCCCGCCCCCTGATCGAGCTGTCCTCCACCACGGCGGTCAAGGCGTCCGCGGTCAGCGGCGCCGGCCCCTCGGTCCTCAGCGAACTGGCCGTGGGGGAGGAACTGGCCATGCGGCGCCTGGTCAGCATCCCGGTCGAGGGCGTGTCCCTCCGCCGCGACCTGCGCGCGGTCTGGCCGACGGGCCACCGCCCCACGGGCCCGGCACGGGAGCTGCTCTCCCTGACCCGAGGATGACGCGCGCTCCGCGACTGGGCGGAATGCGTCCCGTGCCCGGCACCGGCAGGACGCATGGCGGGACTGCCCGCAGCGCCGGCGACGCTGCAACGCCCCAGGGGCGCGGGGAACTGCGCGACCAGCCACAACGCACCCGCACCCCGCAGACGCACCGCGACACGTCGGCGATACTCGAACCGGCACCCACCATGCCCGACACCCCGCAGACGGCCCGCGGCGCGACGCCGGCCCGGCACCCCCAAGGCGCGGGCACCCCGCAGCAGTCGGCTCCGCCGAAAACCCCTTGGCCAGGTGACGCAGCCACACGGCAGCCGGAGCCAACCGTCAACCCGTGGCGGAGCCGGCCGCGGTCACCAGCGCGCGCATCACTCGCACGTCCTCGCCCATCTCCGGGTGCCACTGCACGCCAAGCGCCCAGCTCCGGTCGGCCGGCAGTTCGATGGCCTCCACCGTGCCGTCCGCCGCGTAGGCCGACGGCAGCAGGCCCGCACCGAGGCGGTCCACGGCCTGGTGGTGGTAGGTCGGCACGGTCGTCTCCTCCGGGACGATCCCGGCGTACAGGCTGCCCGGCACCGGCTTGACCGGGTGGCCGCCGAACACGCCGACCACCTCCGCGTGCCCGTCCAGGTGCTGGACCAGCGTGCCGCCGAGCGCCACGTTCAGCAGCTGCATGCCCCGGCAGACGCCCAGCAGCGGCACCCCCGCCGCCAGCGCGGCGTCGATCAGCGCCAGCTCCCAGGCGTCCCGTTCGAGCGCCGGTGGCCCCGTGCGCGGGGAGCGCTCGGCGCCGTACCGGGCGGGGTCCACGTCCGGGCCGCCGGCGATCACCAGGCCGTCGAGCCGGGCCACCGTCTCCGCGGCGCGCTCGGGCGCGTCCGGCGGGAGCATCGCGGCCAGGCCGCCGGCCCGTTGCACCAGGCGCGGATAGCCGGCCGGCAGCAGCGCCGCGTCCAGCTCCCACACCCCCCACCGCGCGGCGGACTCCAGATAGGTGCTGACGCCGATCAGCGGTCGTACGGTCATGCCGCCCTCCCCGGAAGGCAAAGGTTTGGTTGCGTACCTTTACAGGGTCATGCGAGAAAGCCCCGCAGCAGGGCCGCCGTGCCCGCGCAGTGCTCGCGCATCATCTCCCGCGCGCCGTCCGCGTCCCCGTCCAGCACCGCCTCCACCAGCGCGGTGTGCTGGCGCTGCGAGTGCTCCAGGTTGCGCACCAGCAGCGGGATGCAGTCCAGCAGATCGTTCACCTGCGCCCGCACCGCCGCGTACTGCGCGGTCAGCGAGGGCGAGCCGCACAGCTCGGCGAGGGTCAGATGGAGCAGGGTGTCCTGGCGGCGGTAGTCCGCCAGCGGGGCGTCGTGCGTGCGGGCCAGCGCCTCGCGCAGCCGGTCCGCCCCGCCGTCGGTGAGACCGTGCGCCGCGCACAGCCCGGCCGCGCCCACCTCCAGCACCTCACGGAACCGCAGCACGTCCTCGAGGTCGACCCCGGCGACCCGGCGGCGCAGCTCGTCCTCGCCGCCGCCGTCCGCGCGCGGCAGCACGAACGTTCCGCCGTAGCGTCCACGCCGCGCCTGGACCAGCCCCTGGTCCTGGAGCACCTTCAGCACCTCGCGCAGCGTCACCCGGCTGATCCCGAGCCGCTCCGCCAGCTCCCGCTCGGCCGGCAGCCGCTCGCCGCCCGGCACCAGGCCGAGCCGCACGACCTGGAGGATCTGCTCCAGCGCCTCCTCGAAGCCGTTGCCCGCCCGCACCGGCCGCAGCACCGGAGCCAGCCGGTCGCCCACCGCCCGGGGGTGGCTCTCCCACGACATCCGGCCGTACCCCCTTCCCAGGCAATGGTTCCGAGCAATACCTTATGGCTCCCGGCTCGGCCGAAAAAGCGCTTCAGGCGCCGAAGGAGGCTTCTCCCGTGGCAGACCGCACACCCCCGCTCAGCGTCGAGGAACTGCACGCCCTCGTCGCGAGCGGTGAGATCGACACTGTCGTCCTGGCCTTCCCCGACATGCAAGGGCGCCTCCAGGGCAAGCGGTTCGCCGCCCGCTTCTTCCTCGACGAGGTCCTGCACCACGGCACCGAGGGCTGCAACTACCTCCTCGCCGTCGACACCGAGATGAACACCGTCGACGGCTACGCCATGTCCTCCTGGGACCGCGGCTACGGCGACTTCGCCCTGCACCCCGACCCCGCCACCCTGCGCCGCATCCCCTGGCACCCCGGCACCGCCCTGCTCCTCGCCGACCTCGCCTGGAACGACGGCTCACCGGTCCTCGCCGCCCCCCGCCAGATCCTGCGCCGCCAGCTGGAGCGGCTCGCCGCCCTCGGCTACACCGCCCAGGTCGGCACCGAGCTGGAGTTCATCGTCTTCAAGGACAGCTACGAGGCGGCCTGGGACGCCGGATACCGCGGCCTCACCCCGGCCAACCAGTACAACGTCGACTACTCCGTCCTCGGCACCGGCCGCATCGAGCCCCTGCTGCGCCGGCTGCGCAACGAGATGGCCGGCGCCGGCCTCACCGTCGAGTCCGCCAAGGGCGAGTGCAACCCCGGCCAGCACGAGATCGCCTTCCGCTACGACGAGGCCCTCGTCACCTGCGACCAGCACGCCCTCTACAAGACCGGAGCCAAGGAGATCGCCGCCCAGGAGGGCGTCTCGATCACCTTCATGGCCAAGTACAACGAGCGCGAGGGCAACTCCTGCCACATCCACCTCTCGCTCGCCGACGCCGACGGCAGGAACGTCATGGCGGGGGACGGCGAGGGCGGGATGTCGGACGTCATGCGGCACTTCCTCGCCGGGCAGCTCGCCGCGCTGCGCGACTTCTCGCTGCTGTACGCCCCGAACATCAACTCCTACAAGCGGTTCCAGCCGGGCTCCTTCGCCCCCACCGCCGTCGCCTGGGGCCACGACAACCGCACCTGCGCGCTCCGCGTCGTCGGCCACGGCCGCTCCCTGCGCTTCGAGAACCGCCTCCCCGGCGGCGACGTGAACCCGCACCTCGCCGTCGCCGGCCTGGTCGCGGCCGGCCTGCACGGCATCGAGCACAAGCTCGAACTGCCGGACCCCTGCCCCGGCAACGCCTACTCCGCCGAGTACGAGCACGTCCCGGCCACCCTGCGCGAGGCCGCCGAGCTGTGGGAGAACAGCCCCATCGCCAGGGCCGCCTTCGGCGACGAGGTCGTGGCCCACTACGGCAACATGGCGCGCGTCGAGCTCGCGGCCTTCGACGCCGCGGTCACCGACTGGGAGCTGCGCCGCTCCTTCGAACGCCTGTGAAAGGTCATCCCGTGACTGACCCGCACCAGCTCGTCGTCCTCAACCCCGCCACCGAGGAGGTCGTCGCCACCGTCCCGGCCGCGAGCGAGGAGGACGTCGCCGCCGCCGTCGTACGGGCCGCAGGTGCCCAGACCGGCTGGGCCGCCCTCGCACCCGCCGACCGGGCCCGGCTGCTGCGCCGCTTCGCCGACACCGTCGACGCGCACCTCGAGGAACTCGCCCGGCTGGAGGTCCGCGAGGCCGGCCACACCCTCGCGGGCGCCCGCTGGGAGGCCGGCAACGCCCGCGATCTGCTGCTGTACGCGGCCGGCGGCGCCGAACGCCTCCTCGGCAGGCAGATCCCGGTGCCCGGCGGCTGGAACGTCACCTTCCAGGAACCGCTCGGCGTCGTCGGCGTCATCGCCCCCTGGAACTTCCCGATGCCGATCGCCGCCTGGGGCTCCTTCCCGGCGCTCGCCGCCGGCAACGCGGTCGTCCTCAAACCCGCCGAGACCACCCCGCTCACCGCGCTCCGGCTCGCCGAACTCGCCCTGGAGGCAGGGCTGCCCGAGCACGTCTTCCAGGTGCTGCCCGGTCACGGCCACACCGCGGGACGCGCGCTCGTGGACCACCCGGACGTCGCCAAGATCGTGTTCACCGGGTCCACCCGCACCGGCCGCGAGGTCATGGAGCACTGCGCCCGCCTGGTCAAGCCGGTCACCCTCGAACTCGGCGGAAAGAGCCCCAACATCGTCTTCGCCGACGCCGATCTGCCCCGCGCCCTCGACCCGTTCTCCTTCCTGGACAACGCCGGCCAGGACTGCTGCGCCCGCACCCGCATCCTCGTGCAGGAACCGGTGCTGGAAGAGGCCCGCGCGTTCCTCGCCGACGCCCTCGCCTCCGTCGTCGTGGGCGACCCGGCCGACGACAGGACGCAGATGGGCCCGCTGATCTCCGGCCGGCAACTCGAGCGGGTGCGCTCCTACGTCCCCGAGGACGCCCCCGCCCTGCGCGGCACCGCACCCGACGGCCCCGGCTTCTGGTTCCCGCCGACCGTCCTGACGGGGGAGCGGCACGACGCCCCGGCGGCCCGCGAGGAGATCTTCGGGCCCGTCGCCGTCCTCCTCCCCTTCACCGACGAGGCCGACGCGATCCGCCTCGCCAACGACACCCCCTACGGCCTCTCCGGCTCCCTGTGGACGAAAGACCTCGGCCGCGCCCTGCGCGTCTCCCAGGCCGTCCGCGCCGGCAACCTGTCCGTCAACTCCCACTCCAGCGTCCGCTACTGGACCCCGTTCGGCGGCTACAAGCAGTCCGGCCTCGGCCGCGAACTGGGCCCCGACGCCCTGACCGCCTTCACCGAGACCAAGAACGTCTTCATCAGCACGGAGGGCCCCGCACAGTGACCGACAACAGTGTTTGCCGCCGCCTGGTCGGCCGTACCGCCGTCGTGACCGGAGCCGGCAGCGGCATCGGCCTCGCCACCGCCCGCCGGCTCGCCTCCGAGGGCGCCCACGTGGTCTGCGCGGACGTGGACGAGGTCCGCGGCAAGGCCGCCGCCGACGAGACCGGCGGACTCTTCGTGAAGACGGACGTCACCGACCCCGAGCAGGTCGAGGCGCTGTTCCGGACGGCGTACGACACCTACGGCAGCGTCGACGTCGCCTTCAACAACGCGGGCATCTCCCCGCCCGACGACGACTCCATCCTCGAGACCGGCCTGGAGGCCTGGAAGCGGGTCCAGGAGGTCAACCTCACCTCCGTCTACCTGTGCTGCAAGGCAGCCATCCCCTACATGCGCCGCCAGGGCAAGGGGTCCATCATCAACACCGCGTCCTTCGTCGCGCGGATGGGCGCGGCCACCTCGCAGATCTCCTACACGGCCTCCAAGGGCGGCGTCCTCGCCATGTCCCGCGAACTGGGCGTGCAGTTCGCGCGGGAGGGGATCCGGGTGAACGCCCTGTGCCCGGGGCCGGTCAACACCCCGCTGCTGCAGGAGCTGTTCGCCAAGGACCCGGAGCGGGCCGCCCGCCGGCTCGTCCACATCCCGGTCGGCCGGTTCGCCGAGGCCGAGGAGATCGCCGCCGCCGTCGCCTTCCTGGCCAGCGACGACTCCTCCTTCGTCAACGCCACCGACTTCCTCGTGGACGGCGGCATCGCGGGCGCGTACGTCACGCCCCTGTAGGCCGGCCGGTCACAGGAAGGTGCGCCCCTCACCCCGGTAGGTGGGCACGGCCGCGGTCACCGCGTCCCCCTCGACCAGGTGCAGGGTGTCGAACCGCTCGCACAGCTCGCCCGCCTTGGCGTGCCGGAACCACACCTTGTCGCCGATCAGCAGATCGTCGGCGGGCGGGCCGAGCAGCGGGGTCTGCACCTCGCCGGGGCCCTCCTGGGGGTCGTACGCCAGGCCCTCCGGCAGGTACGGCACCGGAAGCCGGTCGGGTCCGGCGGCGCCGGAGGCCGGGTAGCCGCCGCCGAGCACGGTGACGACCCCGACCCCCGGCCGCCGTACGACCGGCAGGGCGAACAGGGCCGCCGGACGGCCGGTGAACGACGTGTAGTTGTCGAAGAGCCGGGGCACGTACAGCCCCGAACCGGCGGCTATCTCCGTCACCGCGTCCTCGGCCGCGGTGTGCTGCACGCTGCCGGTGCCACCGCCGTTGACGAACTCCAGGTCCGGGACGACCGCCCGCACCGCGCGCACCACCGCGGCCCGCCGCTCGGCCAGTTCGCGCCGCGCCGCGGCCTGCATCAGCCGGATCGCCCGGGACCGCAGCGGACGCCCGGCCACGGCGTCCCCGACGCCCGCGATGTGCCCCTCGTACGCCATGATCCCCACCAGCCGGAAACCCGGCCGCCGGGCCACCGACCGGGCCAGCTCGGCCAGTTGGGCGGGGGAGTGCAGGGGGCTGCGCCGCGCGCCGACCCGGACCCGGCCGCCGAGCAGTTTCAGCGAGGTGTCCAACTCCAGGCAGATCCGCACGACTTCCCGCCCGCCGTCCCGCGCGGCGTCGATCAGGTCGAGCTGCGCGGGGTCGTCGACCATCACGGTGACGGCGCCGGCGAGCTTGGGATCGGCGGCCAGTTCCGCGTAACCGGCGCGGTCGGCGGACGGATAGGCCAGCAGGATGTCGTCGAACCCGGAACGCGCCAGCCACAGCGACTCCGCCAGCGTGAACGACATGATCCCCTGGAAGCCGTCCCTGGCCAGAACCCGTTCCAGCAGGGCACGGCAGCGGACCGACTTGCTGGCGACCCGGACCGGCTTGCCCGCGGCCCGGCGGACGAGATCGGCCGCGTTGGCGTCGAAGGCGTCCAGGTCCACGATCGCGAGAGGGGCGTCGAGAGGGGCGGTGGCCCGGTCGTAACGGGCCCGGTCGGCGGCGCGCGCAGTCATGCCGGAAGCCTGCCAGATGGGATTACCGCAGGGTAGGGGGACGTTCCGGGCAGATGCCCCGGCGCCCCGGACTGGTTCTGATTCCGGTCCGCGCAACCCGTAGAGTGACGCGCACGTACGCGGAACGCGCCCGGCCGCCTCACCTGAACCGGGATGCCGGTCCCGCCGTACGGGTATGCGTGCCCGGGACGGAGCTTCCGCGCCGGGCGCCACCGGGCGGCACAGCGGCCCGCGCACACGCAGCACGGCCCGGGCACGAGGAGAGGACGGCCCGGGGACCAGGAAACGGGGGGTGCATGACCACGGAAGCGCGCCACGCTCCCATCCCCCCACGCCCGTCCACTCCTCCCGACGACCCCGACGACGAGCCGTCGGTCTTCACCCCACGCCACGGCCGTCCGTCGCAGGGCGGCGCCGCGCAGGACAGGCACGCGTCCCGGGGCGGCACCGCGTACGAAGGGCACGCGCCCGGAGGCGCCGCCCCGGACCAGGACCGTTCGCCGGCCGGGGGTTTCGCGGGACGAGCGACGCCTTCTGCCGGGGCGGGCGCGGACAACGGCCCGGCTTCCGCCGTCGGGGCCGCGAGCGAAGGCTCGCACGTCGACGGGTCCGCGGGTGAGGGCTCGCACGTCGGCGGGCGGTCCGCGGGCGAGGGCTTGCAGTCCGGTGGGCGGTCTGCGGGCAATGGCCCGGGGTCTGCGGGTGAGGGCTTGCGCTCCGGTGGGCGGTCTGCGGGTGCCGGCGCGCCGGACGGGCGGGCCGCCGCGCGTGACGGCCGCACGTCCGGGAACTCCGGTTCCGGCCCCGCGATGCAGGCGCGGCCGGGCGCGCCGCGGCCCGTCGTGCCGGCGGCCGGCGTGCCCGTGAGCCCGCCTCCGCCGCCTGCCTCGGCCCGGTTCCCCGACGCTCCGCCCAGCGCGGGCCGTGAGGCGCGCCGCCCCGGAAAGGATCCCCGGCGGCCGGGAGCTCCGGCGGAGACCCCCTCCGAGACGACGGCCCGGCTCCGCCCGGTCACCGCGCAGGAGACGAGCCCCCGGCCCGGGCCGCCCACCGCGTCCGGACCTGCGAACGCGTCCGGTCCTGCGGTCCCGCCCAGTCCTGCCAACGCGTCCGGGGCTGCGTTCCCGCCGGGCTCCGTCGCCGGGTCGCGGTCCTCGGCCGGGCCTCGCTCTGACGTCCCCGCCCGGCCCGCGGTCCCGCCCAGTCCTGCCAACGCGTCCGGGGCTGCGTTCCCGCCGGGCTCCGTCGCCGGGTCGCGGTCCTCGGCCGGGCCTCGCCCTGACGCCCCCGCCCGGCCCCCGGTCCCGCCCAGCCCTGCCAACGCGTCCGGGGCTGTGGCCCCGCCGGGCTCCGTCGCCGGGTCGCGGTCCTCCGCCATGCCGCGCCCTGCCACCGCGTCCGGGCCCTCGGCCGCGGCCCGTCCCGTCACCCCCTCGGAGACCACCGCCCGGCTCCGGCCGGTGAGCGATGCCCCCGGGGCGCGGCGCGGCGGGGCGGTGTCTGCTGCCGGGGGCGGTGTCGCGGCGGCGGAGGGGCCGGCGTGGAGTCCTCTGACGCCTGCTGCTCCCGTTGGACCGCCGCCCGGGCCGGATCCGGCGCTGTCGTGGGGTGCCGGGGCGGCCGTACGGCCCGTGGTGTCGTTCGGGGAGCCGGAGGCCTTCACCGAGCGGCCGGGGCACCGGCCGGCGCCCCGGACCGCCGTCGCCGCCGCCTGCCTCGTGCTCGGCCTCGGTCTCATCGGCGGTGCCGCGACCGGGAGTTGGCTCACCGACGGCGGCGGGGACGCCACCGGCGGCGACCACTTCGCCACCGCCGGGGCGCTGTGGCACAGCGTGCCCGTCGACCAGCTCTTCCCGCCCACCGTCCAGGGCCCCGGCGCCGGCCCCGGCGGCGCCGACCGCACCTGGACCCGGATCGCCGTCGCCCCGGACAGCGGCTGCGCGCACGCCTTCGACCCGCTGCTGCAGAAGGTGCTCGCCCCCGTCGGCTGCCGTCGGCTGCTGCGCGCCACGTACACCGACGCCACCCAGAGCTATGTCACCACCGTCGGCCTGCTGTTCACCAAGGCCGACCCCGCCGCCATGTCCGCGCTCGCGCACCGCTTCCGCACCGAGCGCCTGGACCGCCGCGCCGACCTGATGCCACGGCCGTACGCGGCCGGGGGCACCGCCGCCGCCGGCTTCGGCGACCGGCAGCGGGCCTCCTGGACGATCTCCGTCCTCACCGACGCCCCCGTCGTCGTCTACGCCGTCTCCGGCTGGGCCGACGGCCGCGACGTCGACACGCCCCAGCCCGCCGCCGACGCCGTCGCCGACGGCGCCACCACCGCACCGGCCCAGGCCGGTCTCGGCAACGAGGCCCAGGGCCTGGCCGACCGCATCGAACGGCGGCTGCGCCAGAACCTCGGCACGGCCACGGAGAACCCCTCATGAGGCGAACGACGCCCGCGCACCGCGGCCGCCGCACGGCCCGCGCCGGCGCCGCCCTGAGCCTGCTGCTCACCGGCGCCCTCACCCTGCTGCCCGCCGGCGCGGCCCACGCCGACGGCATCCGCGCCCAGCAATGGGGGCTGTCCGCGCTGCACCTGGACCAGGCCTGGCGCGTCACCAAGGGCCGGGGCGTCACCGTCGCCGTCCTGGACACCGGCGTGGAGGCCGACCATCCGGACCTCGCCGGCAACGTCCTGCCCGCCAAGGACATGATCGGCTTCGGCGCCGGCCAGGGCGACCGCGACTGGGCCCGGCACGGCACCGCCATGGCCGGCATCATCGCCGGGCACGGCCACGGCCCGGGCCGCGGCGCCGGTGTCATGGGCGTCGCCCCCGAGGCGAAGATCCTGCCCGTGCGCGTGATCCTGGAGGACAACGACCCCGCCCGCGCCCGGGCCCGCACCACCCGCGGCAACGCCCTCGCCGACGGCATCCGCTGGGCCGCCGACCACGGCGCCGACGTCATCAACCTCTCCCTGGGCGACGACTCGAACTCAGCGCACCCCGAGGCCGGCGAGGACGAGGCCGTGCAGTACGCCCTGAAGAAGGGCGTGGTCGTCGTGGCCTCCGCGGGCAACGGCGGCGACAAGGGCGACCACATCTCCTACCCGGCCGCCTATCCCGGCGTCATCGCGGCGACCGCCGTGGACCGCTACGGCACCCGCGCGTCCTTCTCGACCCGCCGCTGGTATGCGACGGTCAGCGCGCCCGGCGTCGACGTGGTCATCGCCGACCCGGACCACAAGTACTACGCGGGCTGGGGCACCTCGGCCGCCTCCGCGTTCGTCTCCGGCGCGGTGGCCCTGGTCAGGGCGGCCCACCCCGAGCTGACCCCGGCCCAGATCAAGAAGCTCCTGGAGGACACCGCACGGGACGCGCCGGCCGGCGGCCGGGACGACTCCCGCGGCTTCGGCATGATCGACCCGGCGGCGGCCCTGCGCGCGGCCGACCGGCTGAAACCGCGGAGCCTGCGCGCAGCGGCGTACGGGAAGACGTACTTCGGCGACGGTCCGGACGCCCCCAAGGCCGCCTCCTCGACCGCCGACTGGGCGGGCCCCCTGGCCGGCGGCACCGGCGGGGTCCTCCTGGTGGCCGGCGTGGTGCTGTGGCGGGGGCGCCGGCAGACGGCCTGAGGGCGCCCCGTACGGCACGGTGGGCTCGCCCGCGGCTCACCCCCTCACGTGCCGGTGAACGCCGAGACCGCCGCCTCTGCCGCCGCCTCCACCAGCGCGATGCCCTTCGCCTGGCTCCCGGTGCCCTCCGACAGCACCGCCACCAGATAGCCGGCGCCGTCCACCGTGACCCGCCCGATGCTGTTCACGTCCCACAGACCCGTCGCACTGCGCGCCAGCCAGCCGTTCTTCAGTGCGCAGGAGCCGTCCTCCGCGACGGCCGACACGCCCCACCGCTGGTCCGGCTCGACCGACTCCATCAGCCCCCGCACATAGCTCCGGGAGGCCGCGCTCAGCTCGGACTCCTCCCCGAACACCTGCCGGAGCAGGAGCAGTTGATCGGCGGCCGTCGTCTGCGTCAGCCCCCACAGCCCGCCCTCGCCGCCGGAGGTCGAGGTCAGCCCGAAGCGCTTGTTCGCGGCGTCCAGGCCCGCCGCCCGCCCGATCGTGTGCCACAGCGCCGTCGCCGACGCGTTGTCGCTGTTCTCGATCATCTTCGTGGCGTACGACCGCTCGGCCGCCGTCAGCCGCCGGTCCGCGTCCTGCGCCTGGAGCAGCAGCGCGGCCAGGATGTCGACCTTCACGATGCTCGCCGTGTCGAAGGCCGCGTCCCCGTACGCGGCGCTCTCCCCGGAGTCCACGGCCAGCACCGCCGCCGACACCCGCGCGCCCGACGGCACCTGCAACGCCGCCATCGCCTTGCCCAGCAGCGCCGTCCGGTCCACCGCCGGCTCCGTCACGGGTTCCACCGAGGCCTCCTCGCCCGCCCCGGCCGAGGGGGAGGCCGAGGGCGTCGCCGCCGACGATACGGCCGCCGTCCCCGGGTGCGCCCGCTCCTTCACGTACACCGTGCCCCCGGCGGTCACCCCGGCCACGGCGACCAGGGCGAGCGCGAGGGACGGAAGCGGACGGCGCCGGGACGGGCGCGCACGACGGCCGCGGCGGGCTCTGGGGGACTCCATGCCCGCGATGCTCGGCGCGGGTGCTGTGCGCTCCGTCGGTCCGGGCTGAGACAGGGATCAGGGAATGCTGAGATTCCCGTGAAGACTCCCGTGCCCCGGGGCCGCGGACCGTGCCGACGGACGCGGTGACCGGTGGCGATAAGGTCGGTCACCGTGGCGAACAAGAACATTCCCGACCCCGGCTTCTCCGACGACGACGGCTCCGCCGACCCCCGGCTGAGCGCCGCGCTCGCGGCCTGGGCCGAGGACCGCGGCGCCCTCGGGCCGGTGCTGGAGGCACTGAAGGGCGCCCGCCTGCTCGTCCCGGTCGTCGCCGTGCTCGGCGAGGTGGAGGAGGACGAGAACGGGCTGCGCCGCGAGAAGACCAGCGACATGGCCGTACCCACCCTGAAGGCCGGCGACCGCACCGCGCTGCCCGCCTTCACCTCCACCGACTCCCTCGCCCGCTGGGACCCGGCGGCCCGCCCGGTCGCCGTACCCCTGCACCAGGCGCTGCAGGCCGCCGCGCACGAGAAGGCCGACACGGTGGTGCTGGACCTCGCCGGGCCCGTGCCGTTCGAGCTGACCGGCCCGGCGCTGCTCGCCCTCGCCGAGGGCCGCACCAGCACCGATCCGCTCGCCGACCCGGCGGTGATCGAGGCCGTCCGTACGGCCGTGGCGGCCGAGCCCGCCGTGCTGCGCGCCCACCTCGGGCCCGGGCGCGCCGACGGCACCCTCGCCCTCGTCGTCGACCCGGCCGCCCAGCCCGCCGAGGCAGCCCGCGCGGTCGCCGAGCGCCTGGCGGCCGACGAGACACTGAGGGCCCGCCTGGTGCGCGGCCTCGACCTGGCACTGCTGCCGGCCGGGACCTCGCCTCCGGGCGAGCCCCTGTACGTGAAGGGTTAGATCAGCCGTAGACCGGGCCGGTGTACTTCTCGCCCGGCCCCTGGCCCGGCTCGTCCGGCACGACGGACGCCTCGCGGAACGCCAGCTGCAGCGACTTCAGGCCGTCGCGCAGCGGGGCCGCGTGGAAGGAGCTGATCTCCGTCGCGCTCGCGTCCAGCAGGCCGGCGAGCGCGGTGATCAGCTTGCGGGCCTCGTCCAGGTCCTTGTACTTGTCGCCCTCCTCGCTCAGCCCGAGCTTCACCGCGGCGGCGCTCATCAGGTTGACGGCGACCGTCACGATCACCTCGACGGCGGGGACCTCGGCGATGTCCCGGGTCATCGCGTCGAAGTCGGGGTTCTCGGGATTCTCAGGAGGGGTCTCACTCATGCCCCACACGATAGGCCGTGCCGGATCACGGTTCTGCCGCGCCTTGTGAAGCGGTCTCCGGTTCGCCCTTGTCAAGCGATCCTGCTAATCTGGTTCACGACCGGCCGGGTGTGCCCTGCGTGCAACAGAGCTCCCGGCCCACAAGTGGAGGCTCCGAACTCCCACCTGACCGTCCTCCGGGACGGCGGGTCACCCGGTCAGGCGGCCACCATCGTTCCGTACGGACGATGGAGTCGCCCGAAAGCGCGCCCCGCGGCAATCGCGGCGGTGCTCCGGTAGTGCGTTGGAGCCCCGCCTGTGATCGTCCGGGGCATTTTTTCTGCTTCGGCGCGGTTAGGTCTAACGAAAAGACATACGCGGCTGTCCGCCAGACAACCGTGTGGTGCTACCGAGGAGGATCCATCAGCGCCGAGCCCCGCATCAACGACCGGATTCGCGTTCCCGAGGTGCGACTTGTCGGTCCCAGTGGCGAGCAGGTCGGCATCGTGCCGCTCGCGAAGGCACTGGAGCTTGCGCAGGAGTACGACCTCGACCTGGTCGAGGTCGCGGCGAACGCCCGTCCGCCCGTGTGCAAGCTCATGGACTACGGGAAGTTCAAGTACGAGTCGGCCATGAAGGCCCGTGAGGCGCGCAAGAACCAGGCGCACACGGTCATCAAGGAGATGAAGCTCCGGCCGAAGATCGACCCGCACGACTATGACACCAAGAAGGGTCACGTCGTCCGGTTCCTCAAGCAGGGCGACAAGGTCAAGATCACGATCATGTTCCGCGGCCGTGAGCAGTCCCGTCCCGAGCTGGGCTACCGACTGCTGCAGCGCCTCGCGGAGGACGTCCAGGACCTCGGTTTCGTCGAGTCGAACCCGAAGCAGGACGGCCGCAACATGATCATGGTCCTCGGTCCGCACAAGAAGAAGACCGAGGCCATGGCCGAGGCCCGGCAGGCACAGGAAGCCCGCAAGGCGGAGGCGAAGGCCCACCCCGGTCGTTCGCAGAACCCCGCCGAGGCCGAGGCGTCCGCCGAGGAGCCCGCCGAGGCGTGACCCCGGGGGACACCCGTCCCCAGTGGATGTAACCGAAAGAAGAGCGACGCTCCACAGTGCCCGGTTTTCGCGACCGGGCACCGGAGCGCCACCGACGAGGAGATAACGGCGCTATGCCGAAGAACAAGTCGCACAGCGGTGCCAGCAAGCGCTTCAAGATCACCGGCTCCGGCAAGGTGCTCCGCGAGCGCGCCGGCAAGCGCCACCTGCTCGAGCACAAGTCGTCCCGCGTCACGCGTCGCCTCACCGGCAACGCCGAGATGGCCCCGGGCGACGCCGCGAAGATCAAGAAGCTTCTCGGCAAGTGACCTGCGGCGCCGACTGAGCGCCGTACGTCTGGACCGGGACCGAATCGTTTCCGGGTCGTGTGACGACCACCACGACCCCGCTACAAGGAGTTAACAAGTGGCACGCGTCAAGCGGGCAGTCAACGCCCACAAGAAGCGCCGGGCGATCCTCGAGCAGGCCTCCGGCTACCGCGGTCAGCGTTCGCGCCTGTACCGCAAGGCCAAGGAGCAGGTCACCCACTCGCTGGTCTACAACTACAACGACCGCAAGAAGCGCAAGGGCGACTTCCGTCAGCTGTGGATCCAGCGCATCAACGCCGCTGCCCGCGCCAACGGCATCACCTACAACCGCTTCATCCAGGGTCTGAAGGCCGCGAACGTCGAGGTCGACCGCAAGATCCTGGCCGAGCTGGCCGTCAACGACGCCGGTGCGTTCGCCGCGCTCGTCGAGGTCGCGCAGAAGGCGCTGCCTTCGGACGTCAACGCGCCCAAGGCCGCGTGACGCTGCGCTGGCTTTAGCCGACGTTCACTGGACCCGCAGGCTTCACGGCTTGCGGGTCCTGTTGTTGGGTGGCTCGGTCGTTTTCCGGCCGCGGGCCGGCGGGGGCAGGCCGCGCAGTTCCCCGCGCCCCTTTCGGGGCGTTGCAGCCCTCGGCGCCACACAGTGAAGACTTTCTCGAAGGTGAAGAACAGGATGCCCACCCCCGAGCTGATCTCCCCCCGGTCCGCGCGTGTCGCCGCCGCCCGGCGGCTGGCCAAGCGGAACTTCCGGGGCAAGGACCGGCTGTTCCTCGCGGAGGGGCCGCAGGCCGTCAGGGAGGCGGCCGGGCATCGGGTGGACGGGGCCGCGACGCTCGTCGAGCTGTTCGCCACGGTGGAGGCCGCGGAGCGGTACGCCGACATCGTCGGGGCCGCGCGTGACGCGGGTGCCCGGGTGCAGCTCGCCTCCGAAGAGGTGATCGCGGACATCTCCACCACCGTCACCCCGCAGGGGCTCGTCGGGGTGTGCCGGTTCCTGGACGTGCCCTTCGAGGAGATCCTCGCCGCCCGGCCGAAACTGGTCGCCGTGCTGGCGCACGTGCGCGACCCCGGGAACGCCGGGACCGTGCTGCGGTGCGCCGACGCCGCCGGCGCCGAGGCCGTGATCCTCACCGACGCCTCCGTCGACCT
Source organism: Streptomyces sp. NPDC048192 (assembly GCF_043202415.1). Lineage (NCBI taxonomy): Bacteria > Bacillati > Actinomycetota > Actinomycetes > Kitasatosporales > Streptomycetaceae > Streptomyces > Streptomyces sp. NPDC048192. The sequence continues at coordinate 248,689 of NZ_JBIDAL010000009.1, read as the reverse complement.
GTACAACCCCAAGGCCGTACGCGCCTCCGTGGGCTCGCACTTCCATCTGCCCGTCGCCGTGGGCGTGCCCGTCGAGCGGGCCGTCGAAGGGCTGAAGGGGGCCGGGGTGCGGATCCTCGCCGCCGACGGGGCGGGGGACCGCGACCTGGACGAGGAGCTGGACAAGGGCAGCATGGGCGGGCCGACCGCCTGGGTGTTCGGCAACGAGGCCTGGGGGCTGCCGGAGGAGACCCGCGCGCTCACCGACGCCGTGGTGCGGGTGCCGATCCACGGCAAGGCCGAGAGCCTGAACCTCGCCACCGCCGCCGCCGTATGTCTCTACGCGTCGGCCCGCGCGCAGCGCGCCTCCGGAGGGTGCCGCTCCGTCACCCAGAGCTAGTAGGGTGACCAGCTCGGGGCCCTGCGCCGTCGAAAGAGGTGGGGTACGGGGATGAGTGTGGCCGGCACGAGCACCGCGCCGGAGGGACGGGACGCGCGGGGCGCCTTGGCGCCCCGGTGCGCAGAGCACCCCGGCATCGACCCCGACCAGCTGCCCGACGGCCTCGTCGTCGCCGACGAGCAGGGCCGTGTCGTCTGCTTCAACGCCGCCGCGGCGCGGATCGCCGCCGTACGCCCCGCCGACGCCCTCGGCCAGCCCCTGGAGAAGGCCCTGCCGTTAGAGGACCTGGAGGGCCGCCGCTGGTGGCAGCTCACCGATCCCTACGGCGGCCTCGCGATCCGCACCCGGCAGCCCGAGCGCAACCTGCTGCTGCCCGGAGGCAGGGAGGTGCTGGTCTCCGTCCGCTACGTGCGCGAGCGGCCCCTCGGGCCCGTCCGGCGGGTCGTCGTCTCGCTGCGGGACACCGAGGCCCGCCGCCGTACCGAGCGCAGCCACGCCGAGCTGATCGCGACGGTCGCCCACGAGCTGCGCTCCCCGCTCACCTCCGTCAAGGGATTCACCGCCACCCTCCTCGCCAAGTGGGAACGCTTCACCGACGACCAGAAGCGGCTGATGCTGGAGACCGTCGACGCCGACGCCGACCGCGTCACCCGGCTCATCGCCGAACTGCTGGACATCTCCCGGATCGACTCCGGGCGGCTGGAGGTGCGCCGCCAGCCCGTCGACATCGGGGCCGCCGTCTCCCGGCACATCCAGGCCTACGTCACGGCCGGCCAGCGGGCCGACCGCTTCCTGCTGCGCATCGAACAGCCCCTGCCCGCCCTGTGGGCCGACCCCGACAAGATCGACCAGGTGCTCAGCAACCTCATCGAAAATGCCGTGCGGCACGGCGAGGGAACCGTCACCATTGACGTCATGCCCTGCGCGTCCCCGCGCGAGGGCGAGCAGACCGGCACGTCGGTCACGGTGAGCGACGAGGGTCCCGGCATCCCGGAGGAGTCCATGAACCGCGTCTTCACCCGCTTCTGGCGGGGCAGCAAGCGCGGCGGCACCGGCCTCGGGCTCTATATCGTCAAGGGCATCGTCGAGGCCCACGGCGGCACCATCACGGTCGGCCGCGCCCCCGGCGGCGGCGCCGAGTTCCGATTTACGCTGCCCGTGGCCGCGCCGGCGTATCTCGCCTGACGACCCACGGGCGCATTCGCCTACCTCCGCCCCGTTAGACTCGGCCTTTGGCACCTTTGTGTCCTTCACACGGCCCACCAACGGTCACCGGGGACCATCCGCCAGCCAATCGGAAGCACGGGAAGAGATGTCGGCACCCAATAAGTCGTACGACCCTGTCGAGGTCGAGGCGTTGAAACCGGAAGAGATCGAGCGCATGCGGGACGAGGCGCTCGCCGCCTTCGCCGCCGCGGACTCCCTCGACGCGCTCCACGAGGCCAAGGTCGCCCACACCGGCCCCGCCTCCCCGCTGGCCCTCGCCAACCGCGAGATCGGCGCCCTGCCCCCGCACGCCAAGGCCGACGCCGGAAAGCGCGTCGGCATGGCCCGCGGCGCCGTGAACAAGGCCCTCGCCGCCCGCCAGGCCGAGCTGGAGGCCGAGCGCGACGCCCGCGTGCTGGTCGAGGAGGACGTCGACGTCACGCTGCCGTACGACCGCGTCCCGGCCGGCGCCCGCCACCCCCTCACCACGCTCTCGGAGCGTATCGAGGACATCTTCGTGGCCATGGGCTACGAGGTCGCCGAGGGCCCGCAGGCCGAGGCCGAGTGGTTCAACTTCGACGCCTTGAACATCGGCCCGGACCACCCGGCCCGCGGCGAGGCCGACACCTTCTTCGTGCAGGCCCCCGACGGCGGCACCGAGTCCGGTGTCGTCCTGCGCACCCACACCTCGCCCGTGCAGATCCGCTCGCTGCTGGAGCGCGACCTGCCGGTGCACGTGATCTGCCCCGGCGTCGTGTACCGCACCGACGAGCTGGACGCCACGCACACCCCCGTCTTCCGCCAGGTCGAGCTGCTCGCCGTGGACGAGGGCCTGACCATGGCCGACCTCAAGGGCACCCTGGACCACATGGTCCAGTCGCTGTTCGGCGAGGGCATGAAGACCCGGCTGCGGCCGAACTTCTTCCCCTTCACCGAGCCCAGCGCCGAGATGGACATGCTCTGCTACGTCTGCAAGGGCGAGTCCGTCGGCAACCCCGACCGGCCCTGCCGCACCTGCTCGTCCGAGGGCTGGATCGAGCTGGGCGGCTGCGGCATGGTCAACCCGCGGGTGCTCACCGCCTGCGGCGTCGACCCGGAGAAGTACAGCGGCTTCGCCTTCGGGTTCGGCATCGAGCGGATGCTGATGTTCCGCCACAACGTCGAGGACATGCGAGACATGGTCGAGGGTGACGTCCGGTTCACCCGGCCGTTCGGGATGGAGATCTGATGCGGGTCCCGCTTTCTTGGCTGCGGGAGTACGTCGACCTGCCGGCCACCGAGACCGGCCGCGACGTCCAGGCCAAGCTCATTTCGGCCGGCCTGGAGGTCGAGACCGTCGAACAGCTCGGCGCGGACCTCAAGGGCCCGCTGGTCGTCGGCCAGGTGCTGACCGTCGAGGAGCTGGAGGGCTTCAAGAAGCCGATCCGCTTCTGCACCGTCGACGTCGGCCAGGCCAACGGCACCGGCGAGCCCCAGGAGATCGTCTGCGGCGCCCGCAACTTCTCCGTCGGCGACAAGGTCGTCGTGGTCCTCCCCGGCGCCACGCTGCCCGGCGGCTTCTCCATCTCCGCCCGCAAGACCTACGGCAAGGTCTCGCACGGCATGATCTGCTCCAGCGACGAGCTGGGCATGGGCGACGACGGCAGCCACGGCATCATCGTGCTTCCGCCGGAGACCGAGGTCGGCAAGGACGCCATCGAGCTGCTGGAGCTGGTCGACGAGGTCCTGGACATCGCCGTCACCGCCAACCGCGGCGACTGCCTGTCCATCCGCGGCGTCGCCCGCGAGACCGCCATCGCCTACGGCCTGCCGCTGCGCGACCCCGCCCTGATCGACGTGCCGGCCCCGAACGCCTACGGCTACCCGGTCCAGGTCACCGACGCCTTCGGCTGCGACCGCTTCACCGCGCGCACCGTCACCGGCCTGCGCCCCGAGGCCCGCTCCCCGATCTGGCTGCAGCGCCGCCTGCAGAAGGTCGGCATGCGCCCGATCTCACTCGCCGTCGACGTCACGAACTACGTGATGATGGAGCTGGGCCAGCCCCTGCACGCCTACGACCGCTCACTGGTCCAGGGCACCATCGGCGTGCGCCGCGCCCAGGAGGGCGAGAAGCTCGTCACCCTCGACGGCGTCGAGCGCACGCTGCACGCCGAGGACCTGGTCATCACCGACGACCGCGGCCCGATCGGCCTGGCCGGCGTGATGGGCGGCGCCAACACGGAGATCGCCGACCACGAGGTCACCGAGAACGGCTCGAACGGCACCACGGACGTGGTCATCGAGGCGGCCCACTTCGACGCCGTCGCGATCGCCCGCACCTCCCGCCGGCAGAAGCTGCTCACCGAGGCGTCCCGCCGCTTCGAGCGCGGCGTCGACCCGCAGGCCGCCGCGGCCGCAGCGCAGCGCACGGTGGACCTGCTGGTGCTGCTCGCGGGCGGCACGGCGGAGGCCGGTGTCACCGAGATCGTCGCCCCCCCGGCCCCGCGCACCATCACCATCCCGGCCGACCACCCGGACAAGGTCGCGGGCGTCGTCTACGGCCGCGAGACCGTCGTACGCCGCCTCCAGCAGGTCGGCTGCGACGTGTACGGGCAGGACGAGCTGGTCGTCACCGTCCCGTCCTGGCGGCCCGACCTGGCCGACCCCAACGACCTGGCCGAAGAGGTCATCCGTCTGGAGGGCTACGAGAACCTGCCCTCCACGCTGCCCAAGCTCCCCTCCGGCCGCGGCCTGACCCACCGCCAGCGGCTGCACCGCCGGGTCGGCCGCGCGCTGGCCGGCGCCGGCTACGTCGAGGCGCCGAACTACCCCTTCCTCGGCGAGCAGGTCTTCGACCAGCTCGGCCTGGACGCCGACGACCCGGCCCGCCGCGTCGTCAAGCTGGTCAACCCGCTCAGCGACGAGGAGCCCGCGCTGCGCACGACGCTGCTGCCGGGCCTGCTCGGCGCGCTGCGGCGCAACGTCGGCCGGGGCTCGCACGACCTGGCGCTGTTCGAGACCGGGCTGGTGTTCCACCCCCGCGAGGAGCAGCGGGTCGCCACGCACCTGCCCGTCGACCGGCGGCCCACCGACGAGGAGATCGCCGCGCTGAACGCCGCGCTGCCCGAGCAGCCGCGGCATGTGGCCGTCGTCCTCGCCGGCGCCCGCGAGCAGGCCGGCTGGTGGGGCAAGGGGCGTCCGGCGGACTGGGCCGACGCGGTCGAGGCGGCGCGCGCCGTCGCCCGTGAGGCCGGCGCCGAACTGACCGTCCGCAAGGGCCAGTACGGCCCCTGGCACCCCGGCCGCTGCGCCGAGCTGGTGATCGGCGCGGACGGCGCGGAGCGGGTCGTCGGCCACGCGGGCGAGCTGCACCCGCGGGTGCTGAAGGCCCTGGGACTGCCCGAGCGCACCTGCGCGATGGAGCTGGACCTGGACGCCCTGGAGGCGGTGGGCGACGGCGTCCCGCAGGCGCCGCGGATCTCCGCGTTCCCGGTCGCCACGCAGGACGTCGCCCTCGTCGTCGACAAGCCGATCCCCTCCGCGGAGGTGGAGGCGGCGCTGCGCGAGGGCGCGGGTGAACTCCTCGAGGCCGTCCGGCTGTTCGACGTCTACGAGAACGCCGAGCAGCTGGGCGAGGGCAAGAAGTCCCTGGCGTACGCGCTCCGCTTCCGGGCCGGGGACCGCACGCTGACCGTGGACGAGGCTTCGGCTGCGCGGGATGCGGCCGTTGCCCTCGCGGGCGAGCGGACCGGGGCTGTGCTTCGGGGCTAGTCGCCGTAGGGGTACTGTGCGCGGCCGGCTGCGGGTTCGTCGTGGCCGGTCGCGCAGTTCCCCGCGCCCCTAACGGGGCGCAATTCGCCGTCGTAGCCTGCGGGCAGTCGTGCCGCTGGGGCGGCACGGGTGGGCGCAGGCGGCACCGCGCCAGCGCGGGCAAGCGGCCCAACCCCCGGGCAGTCAGCCCGCAGCGAGTGCTGCGATGCCCTCCTGCGCCAGCGCCTCCGCGTGCTGGTTGCCCAACCTCCGGGCCAGTTCCAGGGCCTCGCGGTGCAGTCGTAGCGCCTCTTCCGGGGCGCCCGCGAGGCGGTGCGTCTCGGCGTAGCCGTTGAGGAAGTGGATCTTCCAGTGTTCCTCGAACAGCTCGTCCAGCAGGGCGAACGCCTCCCGGTGGCTGGCCAGGGCCTCGTCGTAGTGGCCCATCTGCCGCAGTGCCACGCCCATGCAGTTGAGGCACCACGCCTGGTTGTTGAGGTGCCCGTCCTCGCGGGCCAGCGTCAGGGCCCGGCGCAGTTGCTCCGCCGACTCCTCCGGGGCCTCCCGCGCGACGGCCAGGCCGAGCGTGATCCGGGCCGTCAGGCCGGGCGGCCACGCGGCGTCGGTGTGGGCGAGGTCCAGCACCTGCCGGGCCAGCCGGGCCGCCTCCTCGCGGTGCCCCAGCTGGAGCAGGGTCCAGGCCTCCGCCGCGGCCGCGTGGGCCGCGCCCGCCGGGCAGCCGGCCCGCTCGTAGAGCTTCCCCGCCAGCCGGAACAGCTCGAGCGGTTCCTCGGCCTGGCCCGCGTCCCAGCTCAGATAGCCGCGGCGGACGGCGAGTTCGGCTTCCGCGCGTGCGTCGCCGGTCCGGGACAGCAGGCGGCCGGCCGTCTCGTACGCGGCGGCGGCCTGAGCCGTCCGCCCCGCGTTGTAGCGCGCGAAGCCGAGGTCGCTGTGCGCCTCGGCCAGCTGCACCGGATCGTCCAGGCGCTCGGCGGCGGACAGCGCACGCTCGAAGAGGACGTTGAGGTGGGTCGTGCCGCAGCGCCGCGCGAAGTAGGCCCGCAGGAAGCGCGGCAGCTCGCACACGTGCGCGTCGGCCCCGATCGCCGCCGCCGTCTCGAAGGCCGCGATCAGGTTCGCGTACTCGGTGACGTACCAGGCGAACGCCGCGTTCTTGTCCCTGAACCCGGGGAGCGCCGCCGGGCGCCGGCCGGCGGAGGGCGCCCGGCCGGGTGACAGGAACGGCATGGCCGCGTCGGCGGCGGCCGCCGCGTGCACGTAGTAGTCGAGCACCCGGCGAAGGGCCCGCTCCCGCTCGGCCGCCGGGTCCTGCTCCGCCGCGGCCCGTCGCGCGTGCTGGTGCACCAGGTCGTGCAGCCGGTAGCGGCCCGCCGTGGGCTGCTGGACGAGGTGCGCGTCGAGCAGGTCCTCCAGCATCGCCTGGGCGGTGTGCAGCGGCACGTCCGCCAGCGCCGCCGCCACGTACTCGTCGAAGGACTCCCCGGGCAGCAGGCCCAGCAGCCGGAACAGCCGGGCCTGGGACCGGTTCAGCTGCCGTACCGACATCGCGAGGGCCGTGCCGAACGCGGCGTCCAGCTCGCCCGCGCCCTGCGCCATCCGTTCGGCGAGGACGCCCACGGTCCAGCCCGGCCGGTGCCGCAGCCGCGCCCCGGCCAGCCGCAGGGCCAGCGGGAGGTTCCCGCACAGCCGCAGCACCTCGGCGGCGGACCCGGGATCGCGGGCCAGTCTGCCGTCGGGACCGCCGGGATCGCTGCTGGCCCGGGCCAGCAGCCGGGCGCCGTCCTCGGCGCTCAGCACGTCGAGCGAGACCGGCGGCACCTCGTCCAGCCCGAGGAGCCGGTTCCGGCTGGTGATCAGGGCGACGGAGGGGCCGGCGCCGGGCAGCAGCGGCCGCACCTGCTCGGCGTCGGCCGCGTTGTCCAGGACCACGACCACCCGGCGGCCGGCCAGTTCCGACCGCCAGCAGGCGGCCAGTTGCTCGATGCCCTCCTGCGGGACCTTCTCGGACGGCACGTCGAGGGCGCCGAGCAGCATCCGCAGCGCGGAGCCGGGGTCGAGCGGGGACCGGCCCTCGGTGAAGCCGTGCAGGTCCACATAGAGCTGCCCGTCCGGGTAGCCGGCGGCCAGCCGGTGGGCGGCGTGCACCGCGAGACAGGTCTTGCCGACGCCCGCCATGCCGTCGACGGACACCGCACGGTGGCTCTCGACGGCGGCCAGCACGGCGGCGAGCGGTTCCTCGCGCCCGGTGAAGTCCGGTACGTCGCGCGGCAGGTCGTTGCGGGCCGGGGGCCGGCCCTGGCGGCTGCTCTTCGGCGGGGCGGGCAACGGGTTGGAGGCGCGCTCCCAGACGGCGCGCAGGGGGCGCGGGTCGCGCCGCACCAGCCGGCACAGGGAGACCACCGCGGGCCAGGGCGGCACGGTCTGCCCGTTGAGGTAGCGGGACAGGGAGGAGGAGCTGAGGCCGCTGTCCCGGGCGAGGGCCCGTACGCCGAGCCCGGACAGGTCCTGCAGCAGCCGCAGCCGGGCCGCCAGCTCCTGATGAGGGTCGTTCCCCGCCGTGCGTCCGTGCGCGCCCGCTGTTCCCCCGGTCACCGTTCCCCCGTCCACCGTCCCCCGCCCTTCCGTCCCATCCGCGCGGAAGTCTTCCCGGCCAACTCCGCGCTGGTCAAGGCCGTTTCACCTGTCCCACGGCGTCCCACCGCCATGGCCCGGGCAGGCCGCAGCGGCTGTCATGGAGGCACGCCACGGCGCCGGGGGCGCCGGCCGGAGCACACCAGCAGAGGAGCACACCGCGATGCAGTCCCGCATGCAGAACCCCGCCGTCGTCCTGTCCGACGCGATGCAGCCCATCCAGCAGCTCATGAAGGCCGTGCACTCCGGCGGGGTGGACGGGCAGACCCTGGAGCTGGTGCATCTGCGGGTCAGCCAGATCAACGGATGCAGCGCCTGTGCGGACGCCGGCGCCAAGTCGGCCCGCAAGGCCGGGGTGAGCGACGAGCGGCTGGCCACGGTCGCCGCCTGGCGGGAGGCCCCGTACTTCTCCGACGAGGAGCGGGCGGCCCTCGCGCTGGCCGAGGCCGCGACCCGGCTCGCGGACCGTCCCGACGCGGTCGGCGACGACGTCTGGGACACGGCCGCCACCTACTACGACGAGAAGCAGCTCGCCGCGCTCGTCCTGATGACCGGCGTGACCAACCTGTTCAACCGGCTCAACGCCGCGACCCGCCAGATCGCCGGCGCCTGGGGCTGACCCCCGCGCCCCCGGACCACACCCACACCGAGAGGAAACCCGCTGTGAACGCCGTACCGAAGACCGCCGGGACCACCGCCGCCACGTCCGACGGATTCACGGACGAGGAGCGAGCCGCGATGAAGGAGCGGGCCAGGGAACTGAAGTCGTCCGCGCGGCGCGGATCGCGGGCCGCCAGGGCCGCCGAGGACGAGGCCGCCGTACTCGGCAAGATCGCCGGGATGCGGGAGCCGGACCGGGTGATGGCCGAACGGCTGCACGCCGTGGTCACGGCCGCCGCGCCGGAACTCGCCCCGAAGCTCTGGTACGGCATGCCCGCCTACGCCCTGGACGGCAAGGTCGTCTGCTTCTTCCAGAGCGCGGAGAAGTTCAAGTCCCGCTACGCGACCTTCGGTTTCAGCGACCGGGCCCGCCTCGACGAGGACAGCATGTGGCCGGCCTCCTACGCCCTGACGGAGCTGACCGCCGCCGGCGAGGCGAGGATCGCCGAACTCGTCCGGCGGGCCGTGCGCTGAACCCGCGCGGAAGGGCGTTCATCCCTTCGGAGACCCGCATAAATGCAGGTTGACCGGCGTGGGGCTCACTCGATCGGGTGGGAACCGGGGGTCATCCGGTCTCCTCGGGCCATGCCGTCGACAGAATCGGACCGGCCTTCCGGGGCCGGTCCGTCCGCCCTGTCAGGGACTCTCCATGGGGGACCAGTGGCATGATCCGCATCAAGGCACGGGCGCCCACCGCGCGGGGAGCCGTACTGCCCATGGTCTGGGGAGCCGTGGCGGTCGGTTACCGGTTCGGCTGTCCCCTCGCCCACCAGCAGGGGCTCGGCGCCCGCCTGCTCACCAGCGCCGTCTTCGTGGCCGTCGGCACCGGGCTGATCGTCCACGCCCGCCGGGCACCGCTGCGGGAGCTGCGGCAGGCCCGCCGGGTGGCACGGGCCGCCCAGAGCGTCGTCCTGCGGCCCCTGCCGCCCCGCCTCGACGGACTGAACCTCGCCGCGGCCCAGCTGTCCGCGGAGCGGGGCGCGTGCGTCGGCGGCGACCTGTACGAGGCGATCGCCACCGAGCACGGGGTGCGGGTGGTGATGGGTGACGTCCGAGGACACGGCCTGGCCGCGCTCGGCACCGTCGCCGCCGTCCTCGGCAGCTTCCGCGAGGCCGCCCACGACGAGCCCGGCCTCGACGGCGTGCTGCGCCGGCTGGACCGCGCCCTCGCCCGCCACCTGCGCGAGCGCGCCCGCGCCGAACACCCCGCGCACGGTGCCCCGGACCCGGACCACCCGGTCGCCGAGGAGTTCGTCACCGTGCTGCTCCTGGAGATCGACCGCACGGGAGAGGTGCGCGCCCTCAACTGCGGTCACCCCTGGCCGTACCGGCTCAGCGGCACCCGGGTCGAGCCGCTGGCGCGCGCCGAGCCCCTGCCGCCGCTCGGCCCCTTCCCGCTGCCGGCCGAGCTGGAGGCCCGGGCCTGCGGCCGGCTGGTTCCCGGCGAGTTCCTGGTCCTCTTCACGGACGGCGTGGAGGACGCGCGGGACGGCCGGGGCCGGTTCTTTCCGCTGCCGAAGGCGCTGAGAGACGTCGTACGGGACCATCCGGTCTCCGCGCAGACGGTCCTGGGCGCCCTTTTCACCGCGCTGTTGCACCACACGGCCGGCACTCCCACGGACGACCTGGCGCTGCTGGTCCTGCGCAACGACCGGAACCCGGCACGGTGCGCCCCGCTCGCGGCGCGGGACGGCGCCGTGTGCGGCTCCGCGGCACGGCCGGCGCCCGGCAACGCGCAGCCCACGACCAACGCCCAGCCCGCGCCCCGCCGTTGACGGCGCCCCGGCCTCTGCCCGGCCAAGCCACCGCTTTTCGAGGGGGAGCCGGCGGCTTGGCCGGAAGCCCAGTCAAGCCGAACACCACGCTGAGCGACACCGCATGCACCCTGCGGATGCGAGCACTCCGTTCACACCCCGTGCGAACCCGGACCCACTACGCTGAACCGCACAGGCCATTCGGGGGGCATCCATGCAGCCCAACACTCTGCTCGACGCGATCCTGGACGAGGCGGGGATCTCGCACGCCGGCCTCGCCGCCCACGTCAACCAGGCGGGCCGGAAACGGGGCCTCGCGCTGCGGTACGAACACACCGCCGTGGCGCGGTGGCTGAAGGGCCAGCGGCCGCGCGGCCAGGTACCCGACCTGATCTGCGAGGTGCTCGCGGCCCGCCTGCACCGGCCCGTCACCCTCGACGACATCGGCCTCGGCGTGCCCGGCGAACCGAGCACCCCGCACGCCGGCTCGCTGAACGGCTTCGTGGAGCGGGCGACCGCCCTGTGGCGCTCCGACGAACAGCAGCGGCCGCATGTGCTCGGCGCCCCCGCCGTCACCGGGACGCCCGCCGTGATGCCGGTGTGGGAGTGGGAGAACCCGCCCGAGGACGTCGACGTCTCCCGCGGCGGCCGGCACCGGGTCACGCCGGCCGACATCGAGATGCTGCGGGCCGCGCGCACGCACTACGAGCAGATGTACCGCAAGGCCGGCGGCATCGCGACCCGCAGCCGCATCGTCGGCTTCCTCAACGCCGAGGCCGCGCCGCTGCTGCGCGGCAGCTACACCGACGCCACCGGACGCCAACTGCACCGGGCCACCGGCGGCCTGGTGGCGATCGCGGGCATCTGCGCCTACGACTCCGACGCCCACGGGCTGGCCCAGCGCTACTTCCACCAGGCGCTCAGGCTCGCGAAGGCCAGCGGGGACCGGGGGCTGGGGGCGTACGTGATAGCGCTGCTGGTCAACCAGTCGCTGTTCATGCGGGAGTTCCGGCAGGCCGTCGCCTTCGCGGAGGCCGCGCTGCGCGCCGCCGGCAAGCACATCACCCCGGCGCTCGCCTCCGATCTGTACGCGATGCAGGCCAAGGCCTACGCCCACCTCGGCGACTCCGCCGGCGCGCTGTCCTGCATCCGGCGCGCGGAGGCGGCCGCCGAACGGATCCGGCGCGGTTACGAACCCGACGAGACCGGCTACGTCCAGCCGGGCCTGGTCAATGTGCAGGTGGCCGAGGCGCTGCTCAGCCTCGGCGAGCTGGCCGCCGCGGGGGAGCACGCGGTGGCGGCCGTCGACAACCCGGCCCACGACCGGGGCCGGGTGCACCGGCTCGCCATGCTCAGCACCATCGAGCTGCGCCAGGGCAACGCCGACAAAGCGGTGGCCACCGCCGTGCAGATGGCGGAGCAGGCACGCGGGATGGAGTCGCAGCGGCTGCGCGACAGACTCCGCGCGGTGCGCGAACACCTGGTGCGCTGTGGCTCGGCCGGCACCGCCGAAGCCGCCGAACTCATCGACGGAGCACTGCGCGTACCGCTGTAGGCCCACTGTGGGCACACAGTCCCTGCTGCGATATTGCCACTTACTCGGCGGAAGGTGGCAGAACCGTGCAGTGGACGAAACTGAACGAACAAACTGTGTATGCAAACCGGTGGTTCAGCGTCAATCTCGCAGATGTCGAGCTGCCGGACGGCCGGCATCTGGACCACTTCCTGATCCGGCTGCGGCCCGTGGCCGTGGCCACCGTGGTCAACGACGCCAACGAGGTGCTGCTGCTGTGGCGGCACCGTTTCATCACCGACAGCTGGGGGTGGGAACTGGCCGCGGGCGTCGTCGAGGACGGCGAGGACATAGCCGAAGCGGCCGCCAGGGAACTGGAGGAGGAGACCGGCTGGCGGCCGGGGCCCCTGCACCACCTGATGAGCGTGGAGCCGTCCAACGGCCTCACCGACGCCCGGCACCACATCTACTGGTCCGACCGGGGCGAGTACGTCGGGCACCCCGTGGACGACTTCGAGTCGGACCGACGGGAGTGGGTTCCGCTCAAACTCGTGCCCGACATGATCGCCCGTGGGGAGGTCCCGGCCGCCAACATGGCGGCCGCGTTACTCCTGCTGCACCACGCGAGGCTCGCCGAGGGCTAGCGGGCCTGGGCGCCTAGCGGCCCAGCGACTGCCAGACCGTCGCCACCAGCGCGCCCAGCGCGGTGAGCACGGCGAGGGAGGGCAGCGGCCAGCGTGTGTGTTCCAGCGAGACGATCCGGGAGTTCAGCTCGTCCAGCTCCTTGGCGGTCTCCTCGGTGCGATGGCTCAGCAACGCCAGCCCTCCCTCGACGCGGGCGTAGGCCACGTCGAGGCGGCGGCGTAACTCTGCGAGTTCTCCCTGGACCACGGGATGCTCCGGATCGGCGGTCACGAGTCCGCTCCTTTCTGTAGTCGAACGGGTGGTTCCGCGTCCCTTGCATGCGCATGAGGAGTCAACTCTCCTGGTGGGCGCGTGGGGAGCGTGTGCGAGCGGCATATGCGTGCCCGCCGCGCACACGGTGTGTGAAACAGACGGGCCCGGCACCGGGTTCGGTGCCGGGCCCGCGAGCGTCGCTCTGCGTGATCAGCCGTGGGGGAAAGCGATCAACCGTGGGAGAAGCGATCAGCCGTAGGTGTAGAAGCCCGAGCCGGTCTTCCGGCCCAGCCGGCCCGCCTCGACCATGCGCTGGAGCAGCGGGGGAGCGGCGTACAGGGGCTCCTTGTACTCGGCGTACATGCTGTTGGCGATGGAGACGATGGTGTCCAGGCCGATCAGGTCGGACAGCTTCAGCGGGCCCATCGGGTGGGCGCAGCCCATCTCCATGCCGTTGTCGATGTCCTCGCGGCTCGCGATGCCCGACTCGAACATCCGGATCGCGGAGAGCAGATACGGCACGAGCAGCGCGTTGACCACGAAGCCGGAGCGGTCCTGGGCGCGGATGGAGTGCTTGCCGAGCACCTTCTCGGCGAAGACCTGGGCGCGGCTGAGGGTGCCCTCGGAGGTGGTGAGCGCCGGGATCAGCTCGACGAGCTGCTGCACCGGGGCGGGGTTGAAGAAGTGGATGCCGACGACGTGGTCCGGGCGGGAGGTGGCGACCGCCAGCTTCACCAGCGGGATCGAGGAGGTGTTGGAGGCGAGGATCGCGTCCGGGCGGGTCACCACCTGGTCCAGCACCTGGAAGATCTCGGTCTTCACCGGCTCGCTCTCCACCACGGCCTCGATCACCAGGTCGCGGTCGGCGAACTCGCCGAGGTCGGTGGTGAAGGTGAGCCGCGCCTGGGTGGCGTCCCGCTCCTCCTCGGTGATCTTTCCGCGCTCGGCGGCCTTGGCCAGGGAGTTGAACAGCCGGGTGCGGCCGATCTCCAGGGCCTCACCGGTGGTCTCGGCGACCTTCACGTCCAGTCCGGCGCGGGCGCACACCTCGGCGATGCCCGCGCCCATCTGGCCGCAGCCCACGACTCCGACGCGCGTGATATCTCCCGATGGGAAGCCTGTCACATCGACCCCTTCGCTGGTTCTCCGGCTCGCTGGCAGGGCTTCCGGGTTCGGCGCCTGCTCCGATCGAGCACGTTACCGTCAAGTATCGATGATCGATCGGCGGGGTGGGGGCCATCCTGGGGCGCGGAACGATCCGTGACGATGCGGATCCCGAGCGTAAGGGTGTGCCGATGCCTCCACTGTCCCGGCGAGCCTTCGCCCTGGCCCTGCCGGCGCTGGTCGCGGCGCCGGGCGCCGCGGTCGCGGCCGAGCGCCGGCCCCGGCCCGGCGCGGACCGCCGGGCGCGCGCGGCCGCGGAGATGCGCGGAGTATGGCTGGCGACCGTGGCGGGCCGGGACTGGCCGTCCCGGCCCGGACTGCCGGCCGCCGAGCAGCGCAGGGAGCTGATCGCCCACCTCGACAGGGCGGCCCGCGACCGGCTCAACACGGTGATCTTCCAGGTGCGCCCCACCGCCGACGCCCTGTGGCCGTCCCCGTACGAGCCCTGGTCCGAGTTCCTCACCGGTACCCAGGGCCGGAGCCCCGGCTGGGACCCGCTCGGCACCGCGGTGCGGGAGGCCCACGCGCGGGGCCTGCAGCTGCACGCCTGGTTCAATCCGTACCGGATCGCGCTCCACGGCGACCTCGGCCGGCTCGCCGCCTCCCACCCGGCCCGCAGGCACCCCGACTGGGTGGTGCCGTACGCCGGCGGCCTCTACTACAACCCGGGCCTGCCCGAGGTCCGCGCGTTCGTCCGGCGGGCGATCCTGGACGCGGTCGCCCGCTATCCCGTCGACGCCGTCCACTTCGACGACTACTTCTACCCGTACCCGGTCGCCGGGCAGACCTTCGACGACGACGAGGCCTACGACCGCCACGGCGGCGGCTTCCCGGGCCGGGCCGCCTGGCGCCGCGCGAACATCGACGCGCTGATCAGGGAGACGGCCGCCGCCCTCCGGCGCGTGCGGCCCGGCACCCGGTTCGGGATCAGCCCCTTCGGGGTGTGGCGCAACGCCTCGGCCGACCCCCGCGGCTCGGACACCCGGGCGCGCGTGCAGTCGTACGACGACCTGTACGCCGACACCCGCGGCTGGGTGCGCCGCAACTGGATCGACTACGTCGTCCCGCAGCTGTACTGGCACATCGGCGCCGCCGGCACCGACTACGCCACGCTCCTCGCGTGGTGGGCGGACGTCGCGCGGGGCAGCCGGACGCGGCTCTACATCGGCGAGGCGCTGTACCGGGCGGGAGCGGCCGGGCAGCCCTCGGCCTGGCAGGACCCGGTCGAGCTGTCCCGGCACCTCACCCTCGCCGCCGGACACCCGCAGGTGCGCGGGCATGTCTTCTTCGCCGCCAGGGAGGTGGCGGCCGATCCGATCGGCGCGATGTCACGCGTGATCACCGACCACTACGGGCGGTCGGCGAGACCGCCGCGCTGATCCCTCTCCTCGTGGTGCTTGACCTGGCAGTCGGGTCCGGGGGACATGATCGCCTCGTGGCCGTCCTGGAAACGGACGCGATAGGGCGGGTTGCCCTCGGATCCGAGTACTTCGACCACTTCCGAGACCTGGTCGTGTTGGCCGACCACCCTGCCGTGCTGGACAAGACGGTCGCCCTTGGATGCACGCATCTCGCAGGCCCTCCTCATGATCACGACCGCTGGGTGACGGCGATGCAGACGAGCACGGCGACGGCGGTCAGGGGGGCCGCCGCCGTGAAGTGCTCGCCCAGCAGCAGCGCCGACCACACCAGTGTGAGCAGCGGCTGAGCCAACTGCAACTGGCTGGCCCGCGGGACGCCGATGTCCGCCATGCCCCGGTACCACACGACCAGGCCGAGGAACTGCGAGCCCAGCGCCACCCACAGCAGGCCGGCGATGCCGTGCCCGGTGAGGTGCACCGGCTCGTACGCCAGGGCCACCGCGGCGGCCGGCACGCTCAGCGGCAGGCACAGCACCAGCGCCCAGCCGATCACCTGCCAGCCCGGCATGACCCGGGCCAGCCTGCCGCCCTCGGTGTAGCCTGCCGCGCACACCAGCAGCGCCGCGAACAGATAGCCGTCGGCGAGCGTGAGCGCGCCGCCGCTCTGTGCGACGGTGAACGCGACCACGGCCGCGGCGCCCGCCAGCGCCGCCAGCCAGAACCGGCGCGAGGGGCGGCTGCCGGTGCGCAGGGCGGAGAACACGGCGGTGGTCAGCGGCAGCAGCCCCACCACGACGGCGGCGTGCGCGGTGGTGGAGGTCCGCAGGGCGAGCGTGGTCAGCATCGGGAAGCCGAACACGACACCGCCGGCGACGACGGCGAGGCCCGGCAGATGCCGGCGCTCCGGGAGCGGGATCCGCAGGGCGAGTAGGCAGCCGCCCGCCACGAGCGCCGCCAGGACGCTGCGCACGGCCACCAGCGACCAGGGGCCGAAGCCCTCCAGACCCCAGGCGGTGGCCGGGAAGGTCAGGGAGAAGGAGGCGACACCGAGGGCGGCGAGGCCGGTGCCGAGGCCCCGGCGCTCGCGGGGAGCGGTGACCGCTATCGGGCCGACGGCAGTAGCGCTACTCTGCGTTCTCATGCACCAGCGTAGCAGTGTCGGTGAACTGGCAGAACAGCTTCGGCGGGACCTCGACCGCTACTCCCCGGGCGGAAAGCTCCCGTCGAGCCGGGAGCTGGTCGAGCGGTTCCGGGTCAGCCCCGTGACCGTCTCCCGCGCGCTGGCCCAGCTGGCCGCCGAGGGGCTGGTCGTCACCCGGCCCGGAGCCGGCGCCTTCCGGGCCCGGCCGCGCACGGCGGAGACGCCCGCCGGGGACACCTCGTGGCAGGAGGTCGCGCTGAGCGCCGACGGCGCCACCGACCTCGTACCGCGCACCGTCGACGCCTCCGGGGTCACCGTCTCGCTGGCCGCGCCGCCGCCCGGCGTGCTGGAGTTCAACGGCGGCTATCTGCATCCCTCCCTCCAGCCGGAGCGGGCCATGGCCGCGGCCCTGGCCCGGGCCGGGCGGCGGCCCGGCGCCTGGGGGAGGCCGCCGCTGGAGGGGCTGCCGGAGCTGCGGGAGTGGTTCGCCCGCGACATCGGCGGGGGCGTCACGGCGGCCGAGGTGCTGATCGCGGCCGGCGGCCAGTCCGCGCTGGCCACCGCCCTGCGCGCACTCGCCCCGCCCGGCGCTCCGGTGCTCGTCGAGTCGCCCACCTACCCCGGCATGCTGGCCCTCGCCCGCGCGGCCGGCCTCCGGCCCGTCCCGGTGCCGGTCGACCCCGACGGCGTGCGCCCCGGCCTGCTCGCCGACGCCTTCCGGGCCAGCGGCGCCCGGGTGTTCGTCTGCCAGCCCCTGTTCCAGAACCCGACCGGCGCGGTGCTCGCCCCGGACCGGCGCGCCGAGGTGCTGCGCATCGCCCGCGAGGCCGGCGCCTTCGTCGTCGAGGACGACTTCGTACGGCGCCTGGTGCACGCCGACGCCGGCCCGCTGCCCCGCCCGCTCGCGGCCGACGACCCCGACGGCGTGGTGGTGCACGTCGGCTCGCTGACCAAGGCCACCTCGCCCAGCTTCCGGGTGAGCGCGCTGGCCGCCCGCGGCCCGGTGCTGGAGCGGCTGCGCGCCATCCAGGTCGTGGACAGCTTCTTCGTGCCCCGCCCGCTGCAGGAGGCGGCCCTGGAACTGGTCGGCTCCCCGGCCTGGTCCCGCCATCTGCGCGCGCTGGCACAGGAGTTGAAGGCGCGCCGGGACGCGATGACCACCGCGCTCGCCGCCCGGCTGCCCGAGCTCGCCCTGCCGCACATCCCCTCCGGCGGCTACCACCTCTGGCTGCGCCTGCCCGAGGGGACCGGCGAGAGCGCCCTTGCCGCGGCCGCCCTCCGCGCGGGCGTGGCCCTCACCCCCGGCCGCCCCTACTTCAGCGCCGAACCCCCCGCCGCCCACCTGCGGCTGAGCTTCGCCGCGGTCGCCGGGACCGGGGAGATCACCGAGGGCGTACGACGGCTCCGCGCGGCCTGCGACGAGGTGTTCTAGGGCAGGGTGACCATGCCGCAGGTGAACTCGAGCGACGCGAACAGCTCCGGGGTGAGGCGCACGCCGGTGATCCGGTGGGCGAGCGCGAAGGCGGCCTCGGTGTGCCCGGTGAAGTCCCGGTCGTCGTCCTCTCTCAGGTCGAAGCCCGACTCCTTCATCTCGGTGAGCAGCCCGTCCGGGTCACTGCCGTCGCGCTGGTGGGCGAACAGCGGCTCGAAGTGGAGCCGGGTCCGGCCGTCCTGGAACCAGTAGAAGTGGTCGACCGCGTTGACGTTCCGGAAGTGGGAGACGGCGCTGCGGCCGCGCGAGACCGGGGCCATCAGCTCCGTGGCCGTCCCCACGTAGCCGTTGTACTCGACCATCAGCGTCCAGTCGCCCACCGCGGCGGCACCGACCAGCAGCTGTTCGCCGTCGAACTCGTCCCAGGCGTCGTACGACGGCTCGGCCAGGGCCGGCACCCCGCTCACCGTCTCCTCCGGCTCGGCGCCCAGCCGCTCGAGCAGGTCGCGCGGGGCCATGTCGCCGACCAGGGTGACGCAGTAGGCGTCCAGCAGATCCGGGTGGTCCTGGCGCAGCCATGCGTAGTCGGCGGCCGTGGTGATCTCGCTCATGCCCCGCAGCATGCCACCCGCCACTGACAACGCCCTTGCCGGACCGGGTAAACGGAGTCGACGCCGGCGCCCTCGGCCTGTGAGGATCCGGGCCATGAGCGACACACCGGCCCTCCCCGAGGAGTACGAGTTCTCCGCCGACCCCGACCGCGTCGACGTGGCCCGCGTCCACGGCTGGCTGTCGGCCGACACCTACTGGGCGACCGGGCGGTCCCGCGAGACGCACGAGCGCGCAATGGCGGCCTCGCTGAACTTCGGGGTCTACGAACGGGCGTCCGGCACACAGGTCGCCTACGCGCGCGTGGTCACCGACCGGGCGCTGTTCGCCTGGCTCGCCGACGTCTACGTGGAGCCGGCGGTGCGCGGCAGGGGAGTCGGCACGGCCTTCGTCGCCGGTATCCGCGATCACCTCGCGCCGCTCGGTCTGCGCCGCATCCTGCTCGCCACGCAGGACGCCCACGGGGTGTACGCGAAGCTGGGTTTCCGGCCGCTGGACCGCCCGGACCAGTGGATGGTGCACCTTTTCGAGCGGCCGGCCCGGTGAGCAGCCGCTTACCCCCAGTAACTCACAGGTAACAGCTCTTGACCAGGGCACACAATCGGCACACCATCACCGCATGCCACTGAGGGTGACGTTCGTCGCCGCCGCGCGCAGCGCCCCGCTGCTGGCGGAGCGCTTCCAGGACGACCGGCCGCTGGACCAGGCCGGCTGGGACGAGGTGCAGCGCGCCGCCGCGGACCTGCTGCCGCTGGCGGCGGCCGAGCTGCGGTACTGCTCGCCCACGCAGCGCAGCCGGGCCACCGGTGACGCGCTGGGGTACGCCCCGCTGGTCCAACTGGCCCTGCGTGACTGCGACATGGGCCGCTGGAGCGGACTGACCCTGGGCGAGGCGATGGCCCGGGAGCCGGACGCGGTGGACGCCTGGCTCGCCGACCCGCGCGCCACCCCGCACGGCGGCGAGTCCCTGCTGGCGTTCATCTCGCGGGTCGGCGGCTGGCTGGACACCCGCCCGGCGGACGACGGCGGCCGGATCGTCGCCGTCGCCGAGCCCGCGGTGATCCGCGCGGCCCTGGTCTACGCCCTGAAGGCGCCGCCGTCGACCTACTGGAACATCGACGTGCGCCCGCTGTCCACGACCACCGTCACCGGCCACGGGGGCCGCTGGAACCTGCGCCTCGACGGGGTCCCGGCGCAGCTCTCGCACACCTAGGACCCGGCCTCGCGCACGTAGTCGGTGGTGAGCAGGAGGTCCTTCGCGGGGCCGCCGACCCGCCACACCGTGCGCCAGTGGCCGGCGTCCCGGACGGTGAACTCGCCCCGGTAGAGGTCGGCCGCGCACGGGTGCTCGGCGACCCAGTGCCCGGTGCCGAGGTCCAGCTCGTGGAAGGGCCGCCCGTCGGCGAACCGGACGTCGGCCGTGCCCGGCGCGGCCCCGGGCAGGAACCGCAGCGTACGCGTGGCCGGCCGGGTCACGCCCTGCCAGGTGAAGGCGCCGGACTCCTCGTGCAGCAGGCCTCCGCCGGGCAGCGCGGTGAAGTCGACGGCCCCTTGGAAACGGCCCTCGTCCCCGCTCGCCAGGTCCCGCACGTCCCGCTCGACACGCCAGCGGCCGGCGAGATGCGCCAGCACATCGGCCACCGGCCAGAACCCGCCGTCCATCACCCTGCCTTCCGTCGTGCGCCGCGGCCTTCCGGCGCCCACCGGGCCGCACCGAGCTTAGCGGCGCCGCCGGCCTCCGCCCCACCCGGGCCGCCGGCAGGTCCGCAAGGGTGGTTCACCGTAAAAACACCTCCCGTAAATCGGAGATTTCCCGGAACGTCATCGAATTCATCCGGTGTTTTCCGTATTCGGAGGACGGCGCTTCACTTTTCGGTGAGCGCACAACCAACGGGAAATCCGGGCCGTCTACGTCGGCGAAATAAAGGGACATGTATACGTGGGGGGCACAGGGGCGATGAGACCGGGTGGAAATCCGATGTCCCGTCCGGGGCGCGCCGCCGCGCTGCTCGGCGCGGCCGTCGCCGTCACCGCGTTCTGCGCCGGGGACGTCCTCGCCCGCAGTTACCCCTTCGGCCCCCGCACCCGCAGCGTCAACGACCTCGGCAACCAGTACGTGCCCTTCCACGCCCACCTGTGGGACCTGCTGCACGGCCGCGCCGACGGCGGCCTCCTCGTCAACTGGCAGTCCGGCTACGGCTCCAGCTTCCTGCCCGACCTCGGCACCTACCTCGGCAGTCCCTTCGCGCTGCTCGTCGCCGTCTTCCCCAGGGACCGGATCGACCTAGCCGTCTACGCCGTCACCGCCCTGAAGATCGCCTGCGCCGCGGCCGCCATGGCCTGTCTGCTGCTCGCCCTGCGGCCCGGCCGCTGGTGGGCGGCGGGCCTGCTCGGCGCCTCGTACGCGCTGTGCGGCTGGACCCTGGCCGACGCCGACTACAACCCGATGTGGCTCGACGGCCTGATCGCCCTGCCGCTGCTGTGCCTGGCCGGCGAGTGGGCGCTCGCGGGGCGCCGGCCGCTCCTCGGCGTCCTGGTCGTCGCCCTCGCCTGGACCGCCGACTTCTACACCGCCTACATGGCCACTCTCGGCGCCGGGCTCGTCCTCGCCCTGCGCCTGCTGCTCGCCCGCCCGCCCCGCCGGCAGGCGCTCGCGGCGGCCGGCCGCGCCGCCCTCACCGCCGCCCTCGGCACAGGCCTGGCCGCCCCGCTCGTCGCGGTGGTCTACTTCGGCACCCGGCACGCCTACCCCGGCCGCGTACGGCCGTTCACCCCCGTGCCGGGCGAGGACCTGCTCGCCCGGCTGCTGCCGGCGACGTACGGCTTCGGCTCCCCGGCCCTCTACGTCGGCGTCACCGCCCTGGTGCTCGCCCTCGCCCTGCCCTTCCACCGCGCGGTGCCCGCCCCGGTCCGCGCGGGCTGGACCGCGCTGGTGCTCCTGGTCGCCGTGTCCCTGCAGTGGGCGCCCACCAGCCTGGCCTGGCACGCCTTCGCCACCCCGCAGGGCAGCTCCTACCGGCAGGCCTTCGTCCTGTGCGGGCTGCTGGTGATCGCCGCCTGGCACGCCCTGGCGTACGGCCCGCCCGACGGGCGCGCCCTCGGCGCCGCGACCGCGCTGCTCGCCGTCCTCACCGCGGTGGCGAGCCGCAGCGCGCTGGTACGGCCGCACACCTGGCCGGTGCTGCTGCTCGCCGTCGCCGGCACTCTGACCGGGCTCGTCCTGCTGGGCCGCGCCGGGCCGCGCACCCGACTGGCCGGAGCCGCCGTCGTACTCCTCCTCGGGGCGCAGGTCGGGGAGAGCGCCGCCACCTCCGCCGTCGCCGCCGGGCTGCGCCTGAAGCACCTGGACGACTACGCGCCCTGGGGCGGGCGGCAGCAGCGGCAGGCCGCGGTGATCGCCGAGAACGACGGCTGGCCCCGTTACCGCACCGACCCCGGCCGCGAGCAGACCGTCGGCAACGACCCGCTGCTGGTCGGCGGCCAGGGCGCCCAGTACTACAGCAGCCTCACCTCCGACGTCCTCAGCCGCACCCTCACCGCGCTCGGCGGCGGCTGGAGCTCGCGCGGCCGCAGCGTGCAGAGCCTCGACAACCCCGTCACCGACGTCCTCTTCTCCGTCGGCGCCCGGCTGCACGACCCGCCGGACCCGCACCAGGGGGGAACCCAGGCCCCGGGAAGCGACCGGATCACCGTCACCCGGCGCGACGTGCCGCCCCTGGTGACCGTGCGGAGCGCGCCCGACGACACCCCGTTCGGACCGTCGCCGTACCGCAACCAGGAACTGCTGCTGGGCAGCCGGGTCTACACCGTGCCCCGCATCGCCGTGTACGACGACTCCGGCAAACCGGTGAGGAGCCGCTACGTGGGCTCCGGAAACGCCCTGACCGGGCCCGTGATCACCGCCCGCTGCCCGGCCGGGACCCAGGTCGAGCTGTGGGCGCCGCACTTCTCCGGCACCGCGCGGCTCGCGGGAAGCGGCACCGGCGTCCCGTTCCGGTCCACCTACGGGCGCAGCCGGGCCGCCATGGCGCCGCTCGGCGCCGCACCGGCCTTGGGACGGGTGCGGATCGAGCTGACGCCGGACCGGCCCGGCCGCATCCCGCCCGGCGCGGTCGGCTGCCTGGACACCGCCCGGCTGGACGCGGCCGCCGCGCGTCTGAAGGCCACCGGCGCCACCGGGGTGAGCGTCTCCGGCGGCACCCTCCGGGCCCGGCTGCCCGCCGGCAGCAAGGGCATCGCGGTCGTCGCGGCACCGCGCATCGCCGGCTGGCGGTGCGCCACCGGCGACGGCGCGGTCCGCCCCGCCGGCGCCTACCACGGGCTGATCGCCGTCCCGCTCGACGGCCGCTCCACCAGCCTGACCTGCACCTTCCATCCGCCCGGCCTGCGGCTGGGCACGACCGTCTCACTCGCCTCGCTCACGGTACTCGCCCCGCTCACCGCCCTCACCGCCGTCCGCCGCCGGCGCGTCCCCGCGCCGCCCGCCGGCACACCACCACGCGAGCGCGTGACCACCGCACCCTGACCGCGCCTCTGGGGGAACCCGCCATGCTGATATCGATCGTCGCGCCCTGCTACAACGAGGAAGCCGTCCTGGAACGGTTCCACGACAGGACCCAGGCCGTCGCCGAGGAACTGCTGCCGCTCGGCCACGACATGGAGTTCGTGTACGTGGACGACGGCAGCCGCGACCGCACGCTCGCCGTCCTCGAACGCCTCGCCGAGCGCGACGCACGGGTGCGCTACGTCTCCTTCAGCCGCAACTTCGGCAAGGAGGCCGCCCTGCTCGCCGGCCTCAGGCACGCCTCCGGCGACGCGGTGGTCGTCATGGACGCCGACCTCCAGCACCCGCCCGAACTGATCCGGCGGATGGTCCGGCTGCGCGAGGAGGGCCACGACCAGGTCATCGCCCGGCGCACCCGCACCGGCGACGGCCTGGCCCGGACCCTGACCGCGCGCCTTTACTACCGGCTCGTCAACCGCCTGGTCGACGTCGAACTCGTCGACGGCGCGGGCGACTTCCGGCTGCTGTCGCGCCGCGTGGTGGACGCCGTGCTGGCCCTGACCGAGTACAACCGCTTCTCCAAGGGCCTGTTCGCCTGGGTGGGCTTCCCGAGCACCGCCTTCGCGTACGAGAACGCCGCCCGCGAGGCCGGCCGCAGCTCCTGGAGCCTGCGCGGCCTGCTCAACTACGGCATCGACGGACTGCTGTCCTTCAACAACCGCCCGCTGCGCGCCGCCCTCTGGCTCGGCATGGTCCTGCTGGGCTGCGCGGGCCTCTACACGGCCTGGATCGTCGGCGCCGCCCTGCTCCACGGCGTCCGGACGCCCGGCTACGTCACCATCATCACCGCCGTGACCGCCCTCGCGGGCGTGCAGATGGTCATGCTGGGGGTGATCGGGGAGTACACCGGCCGCATCTACTACGAGGTGAAGGGCCGCCCGCACTTCGTGGTGCAGGCGACCAACGTCGAACGGGCGAAGGACCTCATCCCCTGATGTCGAGACAGATGGCCGTCTTCGCCGTCGTCGGCGGAGTCAACACCGCCACCTATTACGGTCTGTATCTGCTGTTCCTGGCATTCCTTCCCTATCTGGCCGCGCACGTCCTGGCATTTCTGCTGAGCATGGTCGGTTCTTTCTTCCTGAACGCGCGCTTCACCTACCGGACGCGGCCCACCTGGCGGAAATTCCTGCTGTTCCCCCTGACCAACCTCACGAATTTCCTCATCACCACGGCCGGGGTGTACGTGATCGTGGACGTCCTGCACGCGGGGAGCCGCTTCGCCCCGCTCCTCGCCTCGGCCGCCGCGATCCCGGTGACCTTCCTGCTCTCCCGCCGCATCATGCTGCCCGGCCCCGACACCGTTGCATAAAAGTGCAGCGAAACGTATAGTCATGCCATCCAGAGGAGGGTGACATGGCGGTACGTGCGGCGGTGGCCGGAGCGAGCGGATACGCGGGCGGCGAGGTCCTGCGCCTGCTCCTCGCACACCCCGAGGTCGAGATCGGTGCCCTGACCGCGAACTCCAACGCCGGTCAGCGGCTCGGCGCGCTCCAGCCGCACCTGCTGCCGCTGGCCGACCGGGTGCTCACCGAGACCACGGCCGAGGTGCTCGCCGGGCACGACGTGGTCTTCCTCGCGCTGCCGCACGGGCAGTCCGCCGCCGTCGCCGAGCAGCTCGGCCCCGACGTCCTCGTGGTCGACATGGGCGCCGACTTCCGGCTGAAGGACCCGGCCGACTGGGAGCGGTTCTACGGCTCCGAGCACGCCGGCACCTGGCCCTACGGCCTCCCCGAACTGCCGGGCGCCCGCGCCGCGCTGGAGGGGTCCAAGCGCATCGCGGTGCCCGGTTGCTACCCGACCGCGGTCACCCTCGCCCTGTTCCCGGCCTACGCCGCCGCGCTCGCCGGGCCGGAGGCGGTGATCGTCGCCGCGTCCGGCACCTCCGGCGCGGGCAAGGCACCCAAGCCGCATCTGCTGGGCAGCGAGGTCATGGGCTCCATGTCGCCGTACGGCGTCGGCGGCGGCCACCGGCACACCCCGGAGATGATCCAGAACCTCAGCGGGGTGGCGGGACGGAGCGTGCGCGTCTCCTTCACGCCGACCCTCGCGCCGATGCCCCGCGGGATCCTCGCCACGTGCAGCGCGTCCGCCGTCGAGGGGGTGACGGCGGACTCCGTCCGCGCCGCCTACGAGAAGGCCTACGCCGACGAGCCCTTCGTCCACCTGCTCCCCGAGGGCCAGTGGCCCGCGACGGCGTCCGTCCACGGTTCCAACGCCGTTCAGGTGCAGGTCGCGTACGACGAGTCCGTGGGCCGCATCATCGCCATCAGCGCCATCGACAACCTGACCAAGGGCACCGCCGGCGGTGCCGTCCAGAGCATGAACATCGCCCTGGGTCTCCCGGAGACCACCGGGCTTTCCACGATCGGAGTCGCACCGTGAGCGTCACGGCAGCCAAGGGGTTCACGGCGGCGGGCATCGCCGCCGGGATCAAGGAGAACGGCAACCCCGACCTGGCCCTCGTGGTCAACAACGGGCCGCGCCGTGCCGCCGCGGGCGTCTTCACCTCCAACCGCGTGAAGGCCGCGCCGGTGCTGTGGTCGGAGCAGGTGATCAAGAGCGGTCAGGTGTCGGCCGTCGTCCTCAACTCGGGCGGCGCCAACGCCTGCACCGGCCCCAAGGGCTTCCGGGACACCCACGCCACCGCCGAGAAGGCCGCCGAGGTGCTCGGCCGGGGCGCCGTCGAGGTCGCCGTCTGCTCCACCGGCCTCATCGGCGTCCTGCTGCCCATGGACAAGGTCCTCGACGGCGTCGAGACGGCCGCCGCCGCCCTGTCCGAGCACGGCGGCGAGAAGGCCGCCATCGCCATCAAGACCACCGACACCGTCCACAAGACCTCGGTCGTCACCAAGGACGGCTGGACCGTCGGCGGCATGGCCAAGGGCGCCGGCATGCTCGCGCCCGGTCTCGCCACCATGCTGGTCGTCCTCACCACCGACGCCGACCTCGACAACGCCACCCTGGACAGGGCGCTGCGCGCCGCCACCCGGGTCACCTTCGACCGCGTCGACTCCGACGGCTGCATGTCCACCAACGACACCGTGCTGCTGCTGGCCTCCGGCGCCGCCGGTGTCACCCCCGAGTACGCGGAGTTCGCGGACGCCGTACGGCAGGTCTGCGACGACCTCGGCCAGCAGCTGATCCGTGACGCCGAGGGCGCCAGCAAGGACATCAAGGTCGAGGTGATCAACGCCGCGAGCGAGGCGGACGCCGTCGAGGTGGGCCGCTCCATCGCCCGCAACAACCTCCTGAAGTGCGCCATCCACGGCGAGGACCCCAACTGGGGCCGGGTGCTCTCCGCGATCGGCACCACCTCCGCCGTCTTCGAGCCGGACCGGCTGAACGTCGCCATCAACGGCGTCTGGGTGTGCAAGAACGGCTCGGTCGGCGAGGACCGCGAGAAGGTCGACATGCGCTACCGCGAGGTGCACATCGTCGCCGACCTGGCCGCCGGGACCGAGACCGCGACGATCTGGACCAACGACCTCACCGCCGACTACGTCCACGAGAACAGCGCCTACTCCTCATGAGCACTCGCAAGCACACGGCCCTGCCGAAGGCCCAGATCCTCATCGAGGCGCTGCCCTGGCTGACGCGGCACCACGGCAAGATCGTCGTCATCAAGTTCGGCGGCAACGCCATGGTGAACGAGGAGCTGAAGGCCGCCTTCGCCCAGGACGTCGTCTTCCTGCGGCACGCCGGCCTCAAGCCGGTCGTCGTCCACGGCGGCGGCCCGCAGATCAGCGCCGCCCTCGACAAGCACGGCATCGTCAGCGAGTTCAAGGCGGGCCTGCGCGTCACCACCGAGGACGCCATGGACGTCGTACGGATGGTGCTCGCCGGGCAGGTGCAGCGCGAGCTCGTCGGCCTGCTCAACCAGCACGGCCCGCTCGCCGTCGGCCTGACCGGCGAGGACGCCCACACCATCACCGCCACCAAGCACCAGCCCGAGATCGACGGCGAACTGGTCGACATCGGCCGGGTCGGCGAGATCACCGGCATCGACACCGGCGCCATCGAGGCCCTGCTGGCGGACGGCCGCATCCCGGTCGTCTCGTCGATCGCCCGCTCCCAGGACGACCACCATGTCTACAACGTCAATGCTGATACGGCGGCTGCGGCACTCGCTGCGGCACTGGGCGCCGAAACCCTCATGGTCCTCACCGACGTCGAGGGCCTCTACGAGGACTGGCCGAACTCCGACGAGGTGATCAGCCGCCTCACCGCTTCCCAACTGGAGAAGCTGCTGCCGGAGCTGAGCTCCGGCATGGTGCCGAAGATGGAGGGCTGCCTGTACGCCGTGCGCAACGGCGTGCACACCGCCCGCGTCATCGACGGCCGGGTCCAGCACTCGATCCTGCTGGAGATCTTCACGGACGAAGGCATCGGCACGATGGTCGTGCCCGACGGCATTCCGGTCGAACAGGGGGAGTCATGAGCAACCAGGAGCTGACCGAGCGCTGGCAGGGCGCGCTCATGAACAACTACGGCACCCCGCGCCTGCCCCTCGTGCGCGGGGAGGGCGTGAAGGTGTGGGACGCCGAGGGCCGGGAGTACCTCGACCTCGTCGGCGGCATCGCCACCAACGCCCTCGGCCACGCCCACCCGGCGGTCGTCGCGGCCGTCACCGAGCAGATCGGCCGGCTCGGCCACATCTCCAACTTCTTCATGGCCGAGCCCACCGTCGCCCTCGCCGAGCGGCTGCTGACGCTCTTCGGCCGCGAGGGCAGGGTCTTCTTCTGCAACTCCGGCGCCGAGGCCAACGAGGCCGCCTTCAAGATCGGCCGGCTCACCGGGCGCACCCGCATGGTCGCCACCGCCGGCGGCTTCCACGGCCGTACGATGGGCGCCCTCGCGCTCACCGGCCAGCCCGCCAAGCAGGAACCCTTCCGGCCGCTGCCCGCCGATGTCACCCACGTGCCCTACGGGGACGCCCAGGCGCTCGCGGCGGCGGTCACCGAGGAGACCGCCTTGGTGATCATCGAGCCGATCCAGGGCGAGAACGGCGTCGTGGTGCCGCCGGCCGGCTATCTCAAGGCCGCCCGCGCCATCACCGCCGCCACCGGCGCCCTGCTGGTCCTGGACGAGGTGCAGACCGGCATCGGCCGCACCGGGACCTGGTTCGAGTACCAGGCGCACGAGGGCGTGCTCCCCGATGTCGTCACCCTCGCCAAGCAGCTCGGCGGCGGACTGCCGCTCGGCGCCACCGTGGCCTTCGGCCGGGCCGCCGACCTGCTCCGGCCGGGCCAGCACGGCACGACCTTCGGCGGCAACCCGGTCGCCTGCGCCGCCGGGCTCGCCGTCCTCGACACCATCGAGGGCGAGGGACTGCTGGAGAACGTCAAGCGGCAGGGCGAGAAGCTGCGCGAGGGAATCGAGGGCCTCGGCCACCCGTTGATCGATTCCGTGCGAGGCGCCGGCCTGCTCCTGGGTATCGTGCTCACCGGGCCGCACGCGCAGCAGGCGCAGGCGGCGGCCCAGGAGGCCGGGTTCCTGGTGAACGCGCCCGCCCCCGACGTCGTACGGCTCATGCCGCCGCTGAACATCACGGACGCCGAGGTGGGTGCCTTCCTGCAGGCGCTGCCCGGCATCCTCGACGCAGCGAACCCAGTGGATGGGGACGGACGATCCGGAGAATAGGACGACGATGAGCCAGGCGCAGGACCACGAGCACGCGGCCGGCAACGGGCCCGCCGTGCCGCAGACGCGTACCGCGCGGCACCGCCGGATCGTGGACATCCTCAACCGGCAGCCGGTGCGGTCGCAGAGCCAGCTGGCGAAGCTGCTCGCCGACGACGGGCTGAGCGTCACCCAGGCGACGCTCTCCCGGGACCTCGACGAGCTGAACGCGGTGAAGATCCGCAACACCGAC
This sequence comes from Streptomyces sp. NPDC048192, assembly GCF_043202415.1. Lineage (NCBI taxonomy): Bacteria > Bacillati > Actinomycetota > Actinomycetes > Kitasatosporales > Streptomycetaceae > Streptomyces > Streptomyces sp. NPDC048192. Next base: position 219,753 of record NZ_JBIDAL010000009.1, on the reverse strand, counting down.
GGCGAGCTGATCTACGCGGTGCCGAGCGAGGGCGGCTTCCGCACCCCCCGCGCGCCGCTGGGGGAGTCGGCGAAGGAGGAGCGGATGCGGCGGCTCTCCCAGGAGCTGCTGATCTCCGCGGAGGCCTCCGCCAACCTCGTGGTCCTGCGCACCCCGCCGGGCGCCGCCCAGTTCCTGGCCTCCGCCATCGACCAGGCCGAGCTGCACGACATCCTCGGCACCATCGCCGGCGACGACACGCTGCTGCTGATCAGCCGGGACCCGAGCGGCGGGCAGGCCCTCGCGGACCACCTGCTGCGCCTGGCGCAGAACGGCCACTAGCCCGCATGCGGCGCCCCGCCCGTCGGCGCAGAATGGGAATGTGATCTTCCGCGGCGGGCGGGCAGGTGGGCGGGCAATCCCCTGGCGGCCGTCGTCCGTATACAGAAGTGTGTCGGGTCTCCGGTTCCCCGAGGGCCGTCTCCCGGACGAGGCCCTGCTGGCCGGGCTGGCCACCGGGGACCCGGAACTGGCGGCTGTCTTCGTCCGCAGATTCCAGCGCCGGGTCTTCGGCGTCGCCATGGCCGTCACCGGCGACGAGCAACTCGCCGAGGACGTCGCCCAGTCGACGTTCGAGCGGGCGTGGCGGCACGCCCAGATCTACGACTCCCGCCGCGGCTCGGTCGCCACCTGGCTGACGACCATCGCGCACAACCTCGCCGTCGACGCCGTCCGGGCCCGGCGGAGCCCGCCGATGGCCCCCGAGGACGTCGACGCCCTCATCGGCGTCGTCACCGAGACCCCCGAGCAGTGGGCGCTGGCCGACGAGGCCTCCGCCGAGCTGCGGGCCGCCGTGGCCCGGCTGCCCCGGGAACAGGCCCGGGCCCTGGTGATGGCGGGCATCTACGGCATGACGGCCCAGCAGATCGCCGACACCGAGGAGATCCCGCTCGGGACCGCCAAGACCAGGATCAGGTCGGCCATGGCGAAACTGCGCACCACGCTCGCGTCCCCGAAGCGAGGCGACCATGTCGAGTGACGCCGGCTGCGAGAAGCTGCGGGAGATCGGCGCCGAGCTGGCGCTGGGCGTGCTGCCCGGCCGCGAGCGCGCGGAGGCGATCGCCCACCTGGACCGGTGCGCGGACTGCCGGGAGTACGTCCGCAGGCTCACCCTGGTCGGCGACCGGCTGATCGGCCTGCTGCCGGACGCCGACCCGCCGGCCGGGTTCGAGACCCGGGCGGCGCGCAGGCTGGCCGAGCAGGCGTCGGCGCAGGAGGGCCGGGAAGGCGCCGCGGCTCGCGCGGCCCGGGGGCTGCGCGGGCGGGCCCGCCGGGCCAGGCTGCGGTTCGCGGCCGTCCTCGCCGCGGTCACCGTCGCCGTCGGCTTCGCCGGGTGGGGGGTCGGCACCGCCGTGGAGGCGGTCATCGCCTCCACCGCGCCCGCCGTCGTGTCCGAGCCGATGATGGTCGGCGACATGACGTCGGCCGGGCACGGCGGGCAGGCCGCAGGCGAGGTCTACGCCCATCCCGGAAGCCCCGGCTGGGTGTTCGTGTCCGTCGCCCTCGCCGGGCCGCGCCACTCGTACACCGGCAGGGTCATCTGTCTCCTGGAGCACTCCGACGGCACCTCCGTGCGGGTCGGCGACTTCCCGCTGACCGGTGGGCGCGGCCAGTGGGGCGTGGCCGCTCCGGGCGACCTGTCGACCCTCACCGGCGCCCGGCTGACCGCTCCCGACGGCACCGTCCTCGCCACGGCCCAGCTGCACAAAGGCCAGGTGGTCCAGTCCGAGGCGTGAGGGCGGCCGCCGGCGCTCAGGGCTCCGGCGGCAGTGCCGGCTCCAGGGCCGCGGTCAGCTCGGCGACCGTGGGCCGCGCCGACGGGTCCGGCCGCAGACACGCGTCCACGGCGGCGGCGAGCGGCCGCGGCAGCCGCCGCCGGGACGCGACCGGTGGGGCCGTCCGCGCCGCCCCGGGGCACCCGCCGTCCGTGGCGTCGCCGCTGTCGCCGGCCGTCTCCCCGTGGTCGAACGGCGGCCCGCCGCACGCCACCTCGAAGAGCGTGACCCCGATGCCCCACACGTCGGCGGCCGCCGTGAGCGGCCCGCCGCGCGTCTGCTCCGGAGCCCGGTAGCCGCACGTGCCCACCCCGGCGGGCGCGCGTCCCGGCGGCCGGGCCACGCTCAGGTCCAGCACCTTGGCGTGACCGCGCTCCACCACCACGTTGGACGGTTTGAGGTCCAGATGCAGCAGGCCCCGGCCGTGGAGGTAGTGGACGGCGGAACACAACTGCACGCCGAGCAGCGCCACATCGGCCGCGGCCGGCCGGCGCCTCAGGCGGTGCACCAGATGGGACAGCGTCTCACCGGTCAGCGTCTCCAGGACGACGAGCGGCTCGGGCCGCTCCAGGGTCTCGTAGCCGCGCACCAGGTGCGGATGGGTGAACTCCCGCAGCCACCGGCCCTCCCGCAGCAGCCGCGCGCCCAGCCCCTCCTCGCCGCGCAGATCCGGCCGCACGACCTTGATCACGCAGCGGCAGGCCCGCTCCTCGCTCCACGCGTCGTACACGTCGAGCCAGCCGGTGCGGGTCAGATGGGCCAGGATCGCGTACCCGGGAGCCGGGCGCGCGCCCGGTGCCAGGGCCGGGGGCGCGGGGACGGTCATGACAGCACCGTGCCCGTGCTCAGCCGGTGCAGCCGGGCGTACGCGCCCTCTCGGCGCAGCAGGTCGTCCGGGGCGCCGTGCTCGACGACCCGGCCGCGGTCGAGCACCACGATCCGGGTGGCGTCGCGGACGGTCAGCAGGTTGTGGGAGATGACGACGGTCGTCCGGCCGGCCATGAGCCGGCGCAGCGGTTCCATGATCCGCCGGCCCGATCGCATGTCGAGCCCGGTGGTCGGCTCGTCCAGCAGCAGCACCGGCGCGTCCCTGATCATCGCGCGCGCGATCGCCAGGCGCTGGCACTGCCCGCCGGACAGCGTGCGGCCGCGCTGGCCGACGAGCGTGTCGTAGCCCTCCGGGAGCCGCTCGATGAACTCGTGGGCGTCCGCCGCGCGGGCCGCCGCGAGGATGTCCGCCTCGCTCGCCCCCGGCCGGCCGTAGGCGATGTTCTCCCGCACGGTGCCGTGGAAGACGAGCGTCTCCTGGAGCACCACGGCGACGCCCTCCCGCACGTCGGACAGGCGCAGCTCCCGCAGATCGGTCCCGTCGAGCCGGACCGCTCCCCGGTCGGGGTCGTAGAACCGCAACTGCAGCTTGGCGACGGTCGACTTGCCGGCCCCGCTGGCGCCGACCAGCGCCAGCGTCTCGCCCGGGGCCACCCGGAAGGACACTCCCGACAGTGCCCAGGAGGGGGCGCCGGGGTAGCGGAACCAGACGCCGTCGAACTCCAGCGCGCCCCGCACCCGCCCGGTCCGCCGGGCGTCCGCCCGCTCGCGGACCTGCGGCCGCTGGTCCAGCAGCTCGATGATCCGTTCGGCCGAGGCGGAGGCCGCGTAGAAGGCGGTGCCGAGCCCGGACAGGCCGTGCACCGGGCCGTACAGCTTGCCGATCAGGGCGAGGAAGACCAGCAGCCCGCCCAGCGTGAGCTGACCCTGCGCCAGTTTCCAGGTGCCCAGGCCCGTCACCGCGAGACCCCCGGTCACCTCGATGATCTCGACGACCGGGGTGTAGACGGCCCGGATCCGCGCGGAGGCCATCACCGCCCGGAACCTGCCGACGCCCTCCCGCTCGAACCGGCGCTCCTCCCAGCCCTGCCGGTTGTACGCCTGCACCAGCGCCACATTGCCCAGCACCTCCTCGGCGACCGCGCTGAGCGAGCCGCTGCGCCGCCTGCGCTCCCGGGACGCCGCCTTGATCAGCCGCGAGAAGTGCCGGGCGGCGCCCCAGAACAGGGGCACGATCACCAGTGCCAGCAGGGTCAGGTCCCAGCGCAGGTAGAACAGCAGGCCGAGGAAGAGGGCCAGGCGGATCACGTAGTACAGGGCGTCCGCGACCCCCGAGAGCAGGAACGTCTCCACCGCGTCGACGTCACCGGTGACGCGGGAGAGCACGTCGCCGAGCCGGCGGCGCTCGAAGAAGCCGAGCGACAGCCCCTGGACATGCCGGAAGACGTCGCAGCGCAGCGACAGCAGGAAGCGTTCGCCGACCCACGTCGAGATCATGTCGTCGGCGAAGCGCAGGACGCCGGAGAAGAGGACGAGACCCAGATAGGCCGGTGCGATCCACACGAAGGGCCGCAGGTCGCGGGGGACGAGGACCGCGTCCACCACGGTCTTGAACAGCCACAGCTCGACGGCGTCCACGGCCGGGCCGAGCAGGCTGAAGACGACGACGGGCGCCAGCCAGCGCCGGCCGCCGCGCGTATAGGGCCAGAACCGCCGGAACACCGCGCGCGGCGGCACCGGTGGCGCGGCCGCCACGACGCCGTCGGACGCCTCCGCGACCGACAGCAGACGCCGCAGGACATGCGCCATGGGAGGGTCCCTCGGGGATCGGCGGAGCGGACCGGGGCCTGGCGGTCCCCGGTCCGCTCCGCCTCCGTGCGCGATCAGTATCCGTGGTGGTCGTGGTCGCCGTGGTCGTGACGGCCGAAGTCGTCGTGGCGGTGACCGCCGCTGTGCCGGTGCCCGTGCCGGTGGCCGTGCCGCGTGCCGAAGTGACGCGAGGTGTCGTCGCGGTCGCGGCGCTTGGCGGGCAGCAGACTGCTGAAGATGGCCATAGCGCTCCTCCTGAAACTCAGTGCACACGGGATACGTCCCAGGACGGAAATGGGATGGCCTTCAGCGGAAAAAGGCGCGGGTCAGCCCAGTCGCGCGGCCAGCCCCCCGGTGCAGCGCACCTCGTCCCCGGCCGTGATCAGCAGGGCCTCCACGCCGGGCAGCGACTCCAGCCAGGCCAGCCCCGCCCGCGACCCCATCGCGAACGCCGCCGTGGCCCAGCAGTCGGCCCAGGTGAGCCGGGGTCCCACGACCGTCACCGCGACCAGGTCCGACACCGCCGACCTGCCCGTGCGCGGATCCACGATGTGCGCGCCCCGCTCGGCCGTGCCCGAGGTCGCCACCGACAGCTCCGCCAGACCCGCCGCGGAGATCACCGCCGCCAGACCGCCCGGCCGCAGCGGATCGGCCACTCCCACGCGCCACGGCCGCTGCGGCTCCGGCGACCCGAGCAGCTGCACGTCCCCACCCCCGTTGACGCTCACCCCGCACACCCCGGGCACCTCCGCCAGCAGCCGCGCCGCCCGCTCGGCGGCCCAGCCCTTGACGATGCCGGTGGGGTCCAGCGAGCCGCGGTAGCGGGGGCTGAACCAGCCCTCGCTCACCCGCTCCGCCTCGTCGGCCAGTTCCAGCACCTCGGCCACCTCGGGCGAGCAGTCCGCGACGGTCAGCTCACCCCGTACCAGCCGCGAGACCTCGCTGTCCTCGCGGTAGGTGCTGAAGACCGCGTCCGCGCGGTGCAGCCCGGCGACGGCCTCGGCCAGCGCCTGCCGCACGGCGCCGCCTTCCCCGCCGCGGACGTCGAAGGAGAAGACGGTCCCCATGACCTCCTCCGCGTGACGCACCGCGGCGGGAGCGTCGGCCGGCTCGGTCACCGTGTCAGCCACCGGCCTGGTCCAGCGCCGACTGGAGGGACTGCCGGTAGCCGGTGCTGGTGTAGGTGGCGCCGGAGACGGCGTCGATGTGCGCGGTGCCGGCCGCGACGGCCTCCTGGTTGAGTTTGGGCACGGCCATCGCGGTCTTCTGGTCGCTGAGCCCGCCCTTGGGGGCCTGGACGGCCTCCGCCTTGGTGATCTTCCCGCCGGCGACGGTGATCCGCACCTGGACCGGCCCGTACTGGGTCTGCGCCACCTTCCCGGTGACCGTACGGGCCTGCGCCGCACCGGAGGAGCCGGCGCCCGAAGAGCCGGAACCCGCCGGCTTCATCCGGTCCAGCGCCGACTGCAGCGACTTCTTGTATCCGTCGCTCGTGTACGTCGCCCCCGACACCGCGTCGATCCGCGCGCTCTGCGCCGCGACGGCCTCCTGGTTCAGCCTGGGCACGGCCATCGCGGTCTTCTGGTCGCTGAGCCCGCCTTTGGGGGCCTGGACGGCCTCCGCCTTGGTGATCCTCCCGCCGGCGACGGTGATCCGCACCTGCACGGTCCCGTACTGCGTCTGCGTCGCGTCACCGGTCACCGTGCCGGAACCCGCCCCCGCCGCCTGCGACCCGCCCTGCGGGGCCTGCTGCCCCGCGACGGTCTGCTGCGGCGCGGCGCCGGCCGCCGACGCGGCGGCAGGACCGGACGCCGGCTTCAGCGACAGCAGCAGCACGACACCGGAGACGGTCGCGGCGGTGGCCAGCACGACCCGCCGAATGGGGTGGCTCTTCCTCATCTGTCCGTAGCTCCCGCTCACATCTCGAACGACTCGTGATGGATGCGGCGGGCGGGGACCCCCGCGCCGCGCAGTGCCTCGTACACCGACTGCGCGAACCCGGGCGGGCCGCACATGAAGACGTCGTGGCGGTCGATGTCCGGGATCTTCCGCTGCAGGTTCTCCGCGGAGATGTCCGGCCGCTCGCCGTCGGGGCTGTTCACCGCGTACATCAGCCGGGCGCCCCGCTCGTCGGCGATCTTCGCCAGCTCGTCCCAGAGTGCCAGATCCTGGGTGCTGTTGGCCCGGTACAGCAGGGTGATGTCACCGGCCGCGCCGGGCAGCGTCTCGAACAGCGCCCGCATCGGGGTGATGCCGACCCCGCCCGCGACCAGCAGCACCTTGCCCCGGCTGCGGCGCTGCGCGGTGAGCGCGCCGTACGGCCCCTCCGCCCACACCCGGGTGCCGGGCGTCAGCTCGCGCAGCCGCGCGCTGTGGTCGCCGATCGCCTTCACGGTGATCCGCAGCATGTCCGGGCGGGGCGCCGCCGACAGCGAGTAGGGGTGCGAGCTGAACCGCATGCCCGGCGCGAGGAACCGCCAGCGGAAGAACTGGCCCGCCTCCGCGCCCATCCGGTGCAGCCTGCGCCCGCCGATCAGCACGGACACGATGCCCGGCGTCTCCTCGATGACGGCCTCCACCCGCATCCGGTGCCGCAGGTTCAGCCGGATCGGGGTGAGGATGCGGTACCACAGCACCAGCGCGGTGACGGCGCCGTACAGGCCGTACCAGAAGGTCTTCGCCACGGGTTCGACCGCGAAGTCGTTGCCGGTGGTGATCTGGTGCCAGAAGGTCAGGAACACGGCCGCGTACGTCATCAGGTGCACGTGGTACCAGGTGTCGTACGGCATCCGGCGGCGGACCGCGCCGGCGGAGGTGAGCCCGATCAGCACGAACAGGCCGGTGCCGACGGCCGCCTTGCCCAGGTCCGGCAGCTGGTCGATGGAGTCCATCGTCTGCTGGACGATGTCGCCGAGCGACTTGCCCGCCTGCCGCGCGTACCCCCACATGGTGAGGAAGACGTGCGCCGCGATCAGGGACAGGGTGTAGCGGCCGCTCATCGCGTGCCAGCGGGCCACCCGGTCCGAGCCGACCCGCCGCTCCAGCGCGGGCACGCGCGCCATCTGGAGCACGACCAGCGCCATCAGATAGCCGGCCAGCAGGCCGGTGATCCGGCCCGCGTTGAGGATCCTGCCGGTGTCGTCGGCGATGGAGGGGGTGTTGTGCCACCAGAGCCACAGCACGGCCGCCGCGCCCGCCCAGACGGCGAGCAGCAGCGGTACGGCCGGGCTGCGGCGCGGGCGGATGCGGCGCATCGTCTGGCGGCGGGCGGCACGGCCGCCTGCGAGCGTGGTGGTCACGGTTCCTCCGTGGGGACTTGACCCTTGGCCCTCAGATACGCGCCGGACGCGCTCGGTGTTCAGCGTGCCCGCTCACAGCCCCGCGGAGTCGAGTGCGGACTGCAGGGACTGCTGGTAGCCGGTGCTGGTGTAGGTGGCGCCGGACACCATGTCGATGTCCGCGCTCTGCGCCGCCAGCGCCTCGCGCCGCAGCTGGGGCAGCGCGTAGCTGTTGATCTCCTGGTCGCGCGGGTTGTCCTGCGGGTACTGCACGGCCGTCACGTCCGTGAGCTTGCCGCTCTTGATCGTCACCCGCACCTGGACCGGGCCCCAGCGGGTCTGCACGGTGTCGCCGGTGGCGGTCTTGGAGACGCCGCTCTTCGAGCCGGAGGAGGAGCCGCTCGACGAGCCGGACCCGCTGGACGGTGCCGAACTGCTCGACATCGTGGGCGACTTGGTCTCGGACGTGGCCAGCACGGGGCTCGTGTGCGGCTTCAGCGACAGCAGCAGCACCATGCCGGAGACGGTGGCGGCGCTCGCGAGCACGATACGGCGCAGGGGGCGGTTCTTCTTCAACGCGTGCACGGGGACTACCTCACAGCTCGAACGACTCGTGGTGGATACGGCGGTCCGGGACCCCGGCCGCCCGCAGCGCCTCGTACACGTCGCGGGCGAAGCCGTGCGGCCCGCAGATGTAGACGTCGTGGCCGGCGATGCCGGGGAAGGTCGCGCGCAGCGACTCCGCCGTGATGCGGGGGCGCTCGCCCCGGGGACCGTTCAGCGCGTACAGCACCTGGGCGCCGCGCCAGCGGGCGATCGCCTCCAGTTCCCCGCCGAGCGCCAGGTCCTCGGCGCCCCGCGCCCGGTACAGCAGGGTGACCTCGCCGGGCAGGGTCTCGAACAGCGCCCGCAGCGGGGTGATGCCGACGCCGGCCGCGATGAGCAGACAGTGGTGGCTGGTGGCGCGGTCGGCGGTCAGCGAGCCGTAGGGGCCCTCCGCCCACACCCGGGTGCCGGGCCGCAGCAGGGCGACGGCCGCGCTGTGGTCGCCGAGCGCCTTGACCGTGATGCGCATCGTGTCCGGGCGTGGCGGCGCGGACAGGGAGTACGGCGTCGACGTCCAGCCCAGTCCCTGGCCGAGGAACCGCCAGCGGAAGAACTGCCCCGGCCGTGCCCCCAGCTCGTCCAGGTGCCGCCCGCGCACGACGATCGAGTACACGCCGGGCGCCTCCTGGTGGACGGAGTCCACCCGCAGCCGGTGGCGCCGGTTGAGGCGGACCGGGGTGAGGATCCGGTACCAGAGCACCAGGGCGGCGACGCCCAGGTAGAGCGCGTACCAGGCGGCGGTCGCGACGGGCTTGCCGTTGAACTCGTTCCCCAGCGTCAGCTGGTGGAAGAAGGCCAGGAACACCGCCGCGTACGTCAGCAGGTGGACGTAGTACCAGAACTCGTGGCTGGTGCGGCGGCGCACCGCCCGCGCCGAGGTGACGCCGACCGCGAGGAGGATCACCGTGCCGGCGGTGGCCTTGAGCATGTCCGGGTAGTCCAGGACGACCGTCACCGCCTCGTGCCACAGCGAGGCCCGGTCCTGGGCGGCGTACCCGGTGAGGATCAGCACGATGTGCGCGAGCAGCAGGCAGACCGTGTACCGGCCGGCCATCGCGTGCCAGCGGGCCACCCGGTCCGAGCCGATCCGCCGCTCCAGCAGCGGCACCCGCGCCATCAGGCCGACCAGCACCGCGCAGGCGTATCCGCACAGCAGCCCGGCCATCCGCCCGGCGCCGGTCAGCCAGCCGGCCGTGCCGGTCACGGAGGCGGTGTCCGCCCACCACAGGGCGACCACGGCGGCCGCCCCGGCCCACAGCACGGCCAGCACGGGCGCCGCGGGGGAGCGCCGTGCGGTCACGGGCACCGGCGGGGCCGCCCGCCCCGCATCCACGGTGGTCATCGATCGCCGTCCCTTCGTCGTCGTACCGGGCCACTGTGCGCGGCGAAGCTCTGAGCCACCTCTGAACAACGCCCTGACCAGGGGCTTTGAGAGCAGACTCAGAGCTGGTTCTCAGCCGGTGTTCAGCGGGCCGGGGAGCGTACTCAGAGAAAACTCAGAGGGCGGGCGGTACGCCGCACCCCGCCACCTGGGTGATGCTGGTAGGCGCGATGAACACGACCCGTTCCGGCCGACCGGCCCTCACCCGACCCGACGGCACCCCCGTGCGCGTCCTCGTCGTCGACGACGACCCCGACCTCGCCGAGGTGCTCACCGGAGCCCTGCGCTACGAGGGCTGGCAGGTGCGCGCGGCCGGCGACGGCGCCTCGGCCCTCGACGGCGCGCGCGAGCTGCTGCCCGACGCCGTGGTCCTGGACGTGATGCTCCCGGACACCGACGGCTTCGCCGTGCTGCGCCGGCTGCGCGAGGTGAAGCCGGACGTCTGCGTGCTCTTCCTCACGGCCCGGGACGCGGTGGAGGACCGGATCGCGGGGATCACGGCCGGCGGCGACGACTACGTCACCAAGCCGTTCAGCCTGGAGGAGGTCGTGGCCCGGCTGCGCGGCCTGCTGCGCCGGGCCGGCATGGCCCGCCAGCAGGAGGAGGGCCCGCGGCTGACGGTCGGCGACCTGGTCATGGACGAGGAGGCCCGCGAGGTCACCCGGGCCGGCGAGCTGATCGAGCTGTCGCCCACCGAGTTCGAACTCCTGCGCTTCCTCATGCGCAACCCGCGCCGGGTGCTCAGCAAGGCGCAGATCCTCGACCGGGTGTGGTCCTACGACTTCGGCGGCCGGGCCCATGTCGTGGAGCTGTACATCTCCTACCTGCGCAAGAAGGTCGACGCGGGCCGCGCACCCATGATCCACACCGTGCGCGGGGCGGGGTACGTGCTGAAACCGGTGACGACGTGAGCCGTCCGGACGTCCGCGACCGCCTCGCCCGGCTGCCCCGGCCCCGCACGCTGCGCGCCCGCCTCACCTTCGGCCTCGTGGTGCTCCTCGCGGTGAGCTGCGCCGCCGTGGGCCTCGCGGCCGTCGTGGAGCTGAACGGCTTCCTCACCCAGCGCCTGGACGAGCAGCTCGCCCAGGTCGGCACCCGCTTCCCGGAGAGCCTCGAACACAACGGCATGCTGCCCGACGACCACGACGGGGACGAGAAGGGCGACACCCGCCGCATGGCCACCGGCACCTTCGGCGCCCGCCTGCTCGACGGCACGGTCACCAACAAGGGCCTCATCCGCTCCGGCGACCTGGGGGCGGACCTGAACGTCGACCTGACGGCGCGGGACGCGGCCCGGCTGGCCCGGGTCCCGGTCGACGGCCGGCCGCACACCGTCGAGCTGTCCTCCCTGCACGACTACCGCGTCGTCGCCTCCGCCGGCCGGGACGGGGACGTGCTGCTGGTCGGGCTGCCGCTGGAACCCGTCGAGACCGCGGTCCACCGGCTGGAGGCGGTCGCCGCGATCGTCTTCGGGGCGGCCCTGGTGGTGACGGGGGTGGCCGGCGCCCTCTGGGTCCGCTGGTCGCTGCGCCCGCTGAGCCGGGTCGCCGCCACCGCCACCCGGGTCAGCGAGCTGCCGCTGGCCAGCGGGGAGGTGGCGCTGCCGCCGCGCGCTCCGGATCCCGACCCGGGCACCGAGGTGGGCCGGGTGGCGGCCGCCTTCAACCGCATGCTGGGCCATGTCGAGGACGCCCTGACCAAACGCCACGCCAGCGAGGAGCGGCTGCGCCGCTTCGCCGCCGACGCCAGCCACGAGCTGCGCACCCCGGTCGCCTCGGTCCGGGGCCACGCCGAACTGGCCCTCCTCCACCCGGGCCCGGTGCCGCCGGAGGTGACCCGGGCGCTGCGGCGCATCACGGCCGAGTCCGCCCGCATGGGGGAGATGGTCGACGACCTGCTCCTGCTGGCCCGCCTCGACGCCGGCCGCCCGCTGGAACGCGAGCCGGTCGACCTGACCCGCCTGGTCCTGGACGCGGTCACCGACGCCCGCGCGACGGGCCCCGACCACCGCTGGACCCTGGACCTGCCCGAGGACCCGGTCACGGTCCCCGGCGACGCCCACCGCCTCCAGCAGGTGCTGGCCAACCTGCTGGCCAACGCGCGTTCGCACACGCCCGGGGGCACGAAGGTGACGGTCATCCTGGAGGCGGACGCCGGTTCGGCCGTCCTCCGGGTGCACGACGACGGCCCCGGCGTCCCGGAAGAGGTCAGGGCCGGCGTCTTCGAACGCTTCACCCGGGCGGAACACCGCCGCCACCCGAACGCCTCCGGCGCGGGCGCGGGCCTGGGGCTGTCGATCGTGGCGGCGGTGGCGGAGGCGCACGGGGGGACGGTGGGACTGGAGAGCCGGCCCGGCTCCACGACGTTCACGGTGCGCCTGCCCCGCTGAGCCGGCCCGGGCACGCCCCCGGGTACCGCCCTCAGTACCGGGTGACGGCCGTGACCCCGTCCACGGTCCCGATGGCGATGTGCGGCCGCTTCTCCGGCTCGGCCCACTGGAGGATCCGCCGCATCGCGTCCTCGGGCACCGACACGCAACCGGCGGTCGCCGCCTTGCCGTTCACATGGAGGAAGATCCCGGCGCCGCGCCCGCGCACCGGCCGGTCGTAGTTGAAGCCGATGACGAGGGCGTACGCGTACTGCGTCGGGTAGGAGACGAGGTGTTCGGACTCGGACGCACGGCAGTCCCGCGGCAACGGCTCGACCCACCGGTTGTACGAAGCCGAGTCGTTGTCCTGGCACCACCACGAACCGTCCTTCACCGCGCGATAGGCGACCCTCGTCCCGCTCGGCGCCGCCTTGGTCCCGAAGGCGAACGGAAGGCCGTACAGACCGGTCGGCGTGGTGTTCGTGCCCTGGGTCCGCGAGCCGCCCTCGGCCAGTCCGTTCGCTCCGAACCGCGCCGGAGCCGTCCCGGCCGCCACCCACCGGCCGTCCCGGAGGTCCCACCACGTGAGCGTCCCGGACGTGGAGTCGGTGCGCGCCGCCTGCGCGGTGATCAGCTGGCGGCCGCCACCGGTGTCGGCCATCCGCGCGGGCAGCGGGCCCGGCCCGGCATCCGGGGTGAGGCCGAGCAGGGCGAGCGAGGAGACGGACACGAGGGTCAGGACGACACCGGGGCGCATGGCTCAGACGGTAGACGGAGGCAGGGGGAGCGGCAGCCCGGGTAGTCCGTCCAGGCTCGTCGCCACGTGCTCCTTCTTCTCGAAGTACGCGTTCAGGGAGGCGTCGTCCTCCCGTGCGAAACGCTTTCCGTGCAGGTCGCGGTCGGCCTCGTACGCCATGTAGGGGACGGCGTACCCGCAGGTGTCGCGGATCAGCTCCGCATGGACGACGATGATCGCGCGCAGCCCGTGCGCGCTCGGGTCGCTGTCGGGGAAACGGCCGAGCAGGTCCTTGAAGCGCGGGTCGTCCCGGAAGACGGGCTCGCCCCGGCCGTGCACGCGCACGATGTTCGGCGGGCCCTGGAAGGCGCACCACATCAGGGTGATCCGCCCGTTCTCCCGGAGGTGCGCGATGGTCTCGGCGTTGGACCCCGCGAAGTCCAGGTAGGCCACGGTGCGTTCGTCGAGCACGGCGAAGGAGCCCTTGAGGCCCTTGGGGGAGAGGTTGACCGTGCCGTCGCCGGACAGCGGGGCGGTCGCGGTGAAGAAGAGGGGCTGCTCCTCGATGAACGTCCGGAGCCTGCCGTCGATGCGCTCATAGGTCTTTCCCATGTCTGCTGATTATCCGCGCAAGTCTTTCGACTGTCTAAGTATTTGCCCGCCCTTCGGGGCCCGGCCCCGCTGATTGACGAATAATGCAGACCTCTGCATAATCATGCATAACGGCAGGCGCAGTGTGAGAACCCACTTTCCTAGGAGCAGCCCAAGTGAGCAGCAACAGCGGTGACGTACGGCTCTGGGGCGGCCGTTTCGCCGACGGTCCCGCCGAGGCCCTGGCGAAGCTGTCCGCGTCCGTCCACTTCGACTGGCGGCTCGCGCCGTACGACATCGCCGGTTCGCGCGCCCACGCGCGCGTGCTGCACAAGGCCGGCCTCCTCACCGAGGACGAGCTGCAGCGCATGATCGCCGGGCTGGACCGGTTGGAGGCCGACGTGGCGTCCGGCGCCTTCGTCGGCACCATCGCCGACGAGGACGTGCACACCGCCCTGGAGCGCGGCCTGCTGGAGCGCCTCGGCCCCGACCTCGGCGGCAAGCTGCGGGCCGGCCGGTCGAGGAACGACCAGGTGGCGACCCTGTTCCGGATGTACCTGCGCGACCACGCCCGCATCATCGGCGGACTGATCGCCGACCTCCAGGACGCCCTGATCGGCCTCGCCGAGGCCCACCCGGACGTGGCGATGCCGGGCCGCACCCACCTCCAGCACGCCCAGCCGGTCCTGTTCGCCCACCACGTCCTCGCCCACGTGCAGTCCCTGTCCCGGGACGCCGAGCGGCTGCGCCAGTGGGACGAGCGCACCGCGGTGTCGCCGTACGGCTCCGGGGCGCTGGCCGGCTCCTCCCTCGGCCTGGACCCGGAGGCGGTCGCGCGGGACCTCGGCTTCGAGCACGGCAGCGTCGGCAACTCCATCGACGGCACGGCCTCCCGCGACTTCGTCGCCGAGTTCGCCTTCATCACCGCGATGATCGGCGTGAACGTCTCCCGGATCGCCGAGGAGATCATCATCTGGAACACGAAGGAGTTCTCCTTCGTCACCCTGCACGACGCGTTCTCCACCGGCTCGTCGATCATGCCGCAGAAGAAGAACCCGGACATCGCCGAGCTGGCCCGCGGCAAGTCGGGCCGCCTGATCGGCAACCTGACGGGTCTGATGGCGACGCTGAAGGCCCTGCCGCTCGCCTACAACCGCGACCTGCAGGAGGACAAGGAGCCGGTCTTCGACTCCTGCGACCAGCTGGAGGTGCTGCTGCCCGCCTTCACCGGCATGATCGCGACCCTCACCGTCAACCGCGAGCGCATGGAGGAACTGGCCCCGGCCGGCTTCTCGCTCGCCACCGACATCGCCGAGTGGCTGGTCAAGCAGGGCGTGCCGTTCCGCGTGGCGCACGAGGTCGCGGGGGAGTGCGTCAAGGCCGCCGAGGCGGAGGGCAAGGAGCTGGACGACCTCACGGACGAGCAGTTCGCGAAGATCTCCGCCCACCTCACCCCGGAGGTGCGCTCCGTCCTCAACGTGCCGGGCGCCCTGGCCTCCCGCGACGGGCGCGGAGGTACGGCGCCCAGCGCGGTCGCCGTCCAGCTGGCCGAGGTCAAGGCGGACGTGGCGGCCCAGCGCGCGTGGGCGGAGGCGAAGAAGCGGAACTGACGCGGCACGGCCGGGTCCCCGTGCCCCGAAGGGGCGCGGGGCTGTACCCATGCCCCGAGTACCCCGGCGCCCGGCTCCCGCAGCGGAGCGTCGTCGCGGGTTACGTTGGTCGCCAGCCGTACCGGAGCCGACCGAACGGAGCCCGCGATGCCCTTCGCCCGCCTGGCAACAGCGACGACCCCCACCTGTCACATCGGACTCGGACTCGCCGCCGTCGGCCGCCCCGGTTACATCAACCTGGACCGCGAGAAGGACCTCGGAGACAACCGCAGCGTCGACGCGCTGCGCGCCCGCACCCACGAACTCCTCGACGCCGCCTACGCGCAGGGCGTGCGCTACGTCGACGCGGCCCGCTCCTACGGCCGTTCGGAGGAGTTCCTCGCCGACTGGCTGAACGCCCGGCCCGACATCGACGACGTGGTCGTCGGCAGCAAATGGGGCTACACCTACACCGCCGGCTGGTCGGCGGACGCCGACACCCACGAGGTCAAGGACCACAGTCTCGCGGCGTACGAGCGGCAGCGCGCCGAGACCGACGCCGTGCTCGGCGACCGCCTCGACCTCTACCAGATCCACTCGGTGACCCCGGACAGCCCCGCGCTCACCGACAAGGAACTGCACGCCCGGCTCGCCGACGCCGCCGCACAGGGGCTGACCATCGGCTTCTCCACCAGTGGTCCCGCGCAGGCCGAGGCCGTCCGCGCCGCCCTCGCCGTGACCGTCGGGGGCGAACCGCTGTTCCGTACCGTGCAGTCGACGTACAACCTGCTGGAGACCTCCGCCGCGCCCGCGCTCGCCGAGGCGCACGACGCCGGGCTCACCGTGATCGTCAAGGAGGGCATGGCCAACGGCCGGCTGGCCGGGCCGCACGCGCCGGAGGCGCTCAGGGCCGTCGCCGAGGAGACCGGCCTCGGCTGCGACGCCGTGGCCCTGGCCTGGGTCCTCTCCCGGCCCTGGGCCGGCGTGGTCCTCTCCGGCGCGGCGACGGCCGCCCAGCTCGCCTCCAACCTCCACGCCCCCGCCGTCGACCTCGACGAGGACCAGCTGTCCCGCCTCGCCGGCCTCGCCGAGGACCCGCACGCCTACTGGGAGCAGCGCGGCCGGCTGCCCTGGCACTGATCACACACCTCACCGACCGGTAGCTCTGAGTCGCACACGCCCAGTATGAGACAAGACTGTCTCATACAAGCTATCGTTGTCTCATGGCTCTCGACCGTGACCACGTGCTGCGCACCGCGGCCGCCCTGCTGACCCGCAAATCCACCGCGACCATGGACGAGGTCGCCAAGGCCGCCGGGATCAGCCGGGCCACGCTGCACCGGCACTTCGCCGGGCGGGACGCACTCGTCCGGGCCCTGGAGACGCTCGGCATCGAGGAGTGCGAGGCGGCCGTGGACCGCGCCCGCCCGGACGACGGGCCCGCGAGCGAAGCCGTACGCAGGCTGGTGCGCGAGATCCAGCCCGCGGCCGGACTGCTCGCCTTCCTGTACGGCGAGAGCCAGTTGTGGGAGGGCGAGCGGCAGAACGGCGGCTGGCAGCGGCTGGACGGGCGCATCGGCGCGGTGTTCCAGCGCGGTCAGCGAAGCGGCGAGTTCCGCATCGACCTCACCCCGGTCTGGCTCACCGAGGCGCTCTACGGCCTGATCGCCTCCTGCGCCTGGGCCACCCTGGACGGCCGCGTGGCCGCCAGGGACTTCCCGACGATGGTCGCCGAGCTGCTGCTCGGCGGCGCTCTGCGAAGAGAGGAATCATGACCCGCACCCTGCAGCCGGCGCACACGGCGGAGGCGGTGAAGCGCCCGGGCCGCTGGCTCGCGCTCTGCGTCCTCGTCCTGGCCGTGCTGCTGGTGGCCGTCGACGCCACCGTCCTCGGCCTGGCGACCCCCTACATCAGCGAAGACCTGCACCCCTCCGGCACCCAGCTGCTGTGGATCGGCGACGTGTACTCCTTCGTCATCGCCGGTCTGCTGGTGTCCATGGGCAGCCTCGGCGACCGCATCGGCCGCAAGCGGATCCTGCTCGGCGGCGCCACGGCGTTCGGCGCGATCTCCGTGCTCAACGCCTACGCCACCACACCGGAACTGATGATCCTGGCGCGGGCGCTGCTCGGTGTCGCGGGCGCGACCCTGATGCCCGCCACCCTCGCCCTGATCCGCAACCTCTTCCACGACCCGCGCGAGCGCAGCCTCGCCGTCGGCATCTGGGGTGCCACCGCCTCCGCCGGCACCGCGGTCGGGCCGATCGCCGGCGGCTTCCTCCTCGAGCACTTCTGGTGGGGCTCGGTCTTCCTGATCAACCTGCCCGTGATGGCGGTGCTGGTCCTGGTCGGCATCCGCACCCTTCCCGAGTCCCGCAATCCGCACCCCGGCCCCTGGGACCTGCTCAGCGTCGCGGCCTCGCTGGCCGGCGTGATCGGCGTCGTCTACGCGGTCAAGGAGACGGCCACGCACGGCCTGACCTGGCCCACGCTCGCCGCGGGCCTGCTGGGCGCGGCCGCGCTCTGCGGCTTCGTGCACCGCCAGCTCACCATGCCGACGCCGCTGCTGGACATGCGGCTGTTCCGGCAGCGCGGCTTCAGCGGCGCGGTCCTCGCCGACCTGCTGACCGTGCTCGGCATGTCCGGCCTGGTGTTCTTCCTCTCCCAGTACCTGCAACTCGTCCAGGGCAGGCACCCGTTCGAAGCGGGCCTGGCCGAACTGCCCGCCGCCGTCGGCGCGGTGGCGGCCGGCCTGGCCGCGGGCCGCGCGGCCCGCCGCTTCTCGGTCCGCGCCGTGGTCTCCGGCGGCCTCGCGGCGGTCGGCCTGGCCCTGGCCACGCTGACGGCACTCGACCGGTCCACCGGCTACCCGGCCCTCGGCGCCGCGCTGCTGGTCGTGGGCGTCGGCGCGGGCCTGTCCTTCACCGTCACCGCCGACGTGATCCTCTCCAGCGTGCCGAAGGAACAGGCGGGCGCGGCCTCGGCGGTCTCCGAGACGGCGTACGAACTGGGCGCGGCCCTCGGCATCGCCCTGCTGGGCTCGATCGTCACCGCCGCCTACCGCGGCTTCACGGGCCCGGCAGGCACCCCGGCCCAGGCCCACGAGTCGCTGGGCGCGGCGGTCGAGGCGGCGACGAACATGCCCCCGCACACGGCAGGGGAACTCCTGAACGCATCCCGCGACGCCTTCGTCCACGGCCTGCACCTGGCCTCCGGCACGGGAGCGGCGGTCCTGCTGGGAACAGCGGTGGCGGCGTGGTTCCTCCTGCGGGGACAGCGACTGGAGAACACGGCGGAGTAATGGGCCTGGCGGCCAGGCACGTTGGCCTTCCGGTCCCTTGCCTGGCGGCGTCCAGGTCCGGTGTCTTGCCTTGCGGCGCACGGCAGCCCGGCGCTTCGCCGACCGCGCCGACGTGCCGGGCGGACGCTCATGCGATCATGCGGGCGGCTCTGGGTGGACCGGCGCACGGACGATCAGTCGATCGGACGGGCGAGGGCGAGGGAGCCGTCGGGAATCGAGCGGGGAACGGGAGTGCGGTGTGAGCGGGGCTGGGGGGCACGACGGGTCGTCAGTGTCGGACGAGGAGTGGGAGCGGTTCCTGCGTGAGTCGGTGGAGGGCGCAGCGGACGCTCCTGTCGAGCCGTCCGCGCGGGCGCGTGAGGTGGAGCGGCGGCTGCGGGAACGCCCGGGGCAGCCGGAAGGCTGGCGCACCCACGCACCGGCCCGGCCCCGGCGCAGGACGGGGCGGTACGTGACCGGGCTGGCGGCCGCCCTGGCGCTCCTCGTCGTGGGGCTGTTCCCGCAGCAGGTCGTCGGCTGGTTCGGCGGCGACGACGGGCACGCCGGGGCGCCGTCGGCCGCCGAGTCCGAGCGCCCGCGGGAGGCTCCCGGCGCGGAGCCGGCGCTGCGCGGCACCCTCGCCGAGCCCTTCCGGGGGTCACCCGCCGTTCACTGGGCCGACGGAGCGGCCGGGATCACCGTGCCGAAGGCCCGGGCGACCGGCTGGATGGACACCGCCCAGGTCGCGCGGGCGCTGCGGCGGAGCAAGGACTTCATGGTGGCCGCGGGGCTCGACTCCCGCGTGCTGCGCGGTGAGCGGCCGACGAAGGCGATCGCGCTGCTCAACCCGCACCAGAAGGACGTCCAGGACTACCTCCGCGCCGCCCTGTCGTCGAAGGCGCCCACTGCTGAGACCGATCCGCTGCTGCTGTTCAGCCGCTTCCGGCCGGGGCAGGCCCGGCCGGCCGGTGACGTCGTCAAGACCCGCGGGCGGCTCACCTACCGGGAGGGGAAGCGGGGAGCGGTCGAGGTGACGGCGGACGTCACCTTCGTGTACCCGGTGACCCCCGCCCGCGACAGCGGGCGGGACGCCGAGGTGGTCCGTACGATCGTGCGGCGCAAGGTCGTGATGAGCTGGGACGACCCGGCCAAGGTCATCACCCAACCGGGCACGATGTCCCTCGTCTCGTACGCGCTCGACATGACCAACGGCGGCTGCTCCGGCCCCACGGGCTACTTCGTGCCGCCCTTCGGCACCGCCGACGAGCAGTCCACCGACGCCGCCCACCGGATCGATCCGTACGACCGCAGCAAGCCGGTGGGCGGCACCGCGTCGAAGGGCGACGGCTGCGCGACCGCGACCCGCTCCTAGCGGACGGCTGCGAGGGGCGCGGAGTCTCCGGCGCCCCGAACGGCCGGCCGCACCGGCAGCGGCTTACGCCGCCTTGGCCTTGGTGGCGTACATGTCCACGTACTCCTGCCCCGACAGCCGCATGACCTCGGCCATCACCGAGTCGGTCACGGCCCGCAGCACATAGCGGTCCCGGTCCATCCCGTCGTACCGGGAGAACTCCATCGCCTCGCCGAAGCGGACGGTGACCCGGCCCGGCCGCGGGATGCCCCGGCCGCCCGGCTGCAGCTTGTCCGTGCCGATCATGGCGAACGGGACGACCGGCGCACCGGTCATCAGCGTCAGCCGCGCGATGCCGGTGCGCCCCCGGTACAGCCGGCCGTCGGGCGACCGCGTGCCCTCGGGGTAGATCCCGAAGATCTTGCCCTCCTCCAGGATCCGCCGCCCGGTCATCAGCGCGGCCACGCCGCCGCTCGCGCCGTCACGGTCCACCGGGATCATGCCGACGCCGGTGAAGAACCACGCCATCAGCCGGCCCTTGAAGCCCTTGCCGGTGACGTACTCGTCCTTGCCGATGAAGAAGACCTGCCGCTTGGTGACGAGCGGCAGCACGATCGAGTCGATGAACGTGAGGTGGTTGCCGGCCAGAATGACCGGACCCTCGCCGGGGATGTGCTCCACGCCCTCCACCTGTGGGCGGAACATCAGGCGCATGATCGGTCCGAGCACTGCCTTGATGAGCGCGAAGCGGGACAACGGGTCCTCCGATGCCGAGGGGGTCGATATGTGTCTGTGCAGGTGAGGACATTACTCGCGGCTCCCGGCCGGGCGCACATCGGGGACGCCCGGTTCACCGAGGTCTTACGAACTGTTGACGCGGGTTTACCTGCGGTGACGTCCGGGAGACGGGTCGTAACACCCTTGCGACGGTGTGACGGATATCGCGAACGGCCGTCACCCGGTCGGCTACCCGCACTGCGGCGGTCGAAGCCGACGGCCCGTCAGCACTCCGCCCCCACCGGCCATACGGCGTCACCCGGGTGTTCCGCCCGGGGACTCCCTCCGGTCATGTCCGCGCCCCTACGATCGGCCCGACTCACGAGGCCGACGGCAGGAGGGCGCTGATGAGCGGCGACCAGGCGGACAAGAAGACCCCGGGCCCCGGGCGGCGGGCGATCCTCGGCGCCGCGGTGCTCGGCGCGAGCGGAGCGGTCCTCGGGCTGCCGGGCGCGGCCGAGGCCGCCGGGGACCGCACCGCGGGACAGGGCGGCCGGGGCCTGAAGAGCCTGCCGGTGCCGGCGATCATCGGTCACCGCGGCGCCAGCGGCTACCGCCCCGAGCACACCTTCGGCTCGTACGACCTGGCCCTGGACCTGGGCGCCGACGTCGTCGAGGCGGGCGACCTGGTGCCCACCAAGGACGGCCATCTGGTCTGCCGGCACGAGCCGGAGATCGGCGGCACCACGGACGTCGCCGCGCACCCGGAGTTCGCCGGCCGCAAGACCACCAAGGTGGTCGACGGCGTGCCCACCACCGGCTGGTTCACCGAGGACTTCACGCTCGCCGAGCTGAAGACCCTGCGCGCGGTCGAGCGCATCCCGGCCAACCGGCCGCACAACACCCTCTACAACGGGCGCTGGGAGATCCCCACCTTCGAAGAGGTCCTGAGGTGGCAGGACGAGCAGACCCGCAAGCGCGGCAGGCAGGTCTGGATCTACCCCGAGACCAAGCACCCCACCTACTTCCGCAAGCTCGGGCTGGGCCTGGAGGAGCGGGTCGCCAAGCTACTGCGCAAGTACGGCAAGGACGGCCGGAACTCGCCGGTCATCCTGCAGTCCTTCGAGCCCACCAGCATCCAGAGGCTGAACCAGCTGGTGGACAACCCGCTGGTCGTGCTGCTCTCCACCGCCGACAGCCGCCCCTACGACTTCGTCGAGGCGGGCGACCCGCGCACGGTCGCCGATCTCATCACCCCCAAGGGCCTGCGCGAGATCGCCGGCTACGCGCAGGGCATCGGGCCGACCCTGGACCTGGTCATCCCGAAGAACGCGGACGGCACCCTGGGCAAGCCGACGACCCTGGTCGCCGACGCGCACAAGGTGGGCCTGGTCCTGCACCCCTACACCATGCGCAACGAGAACCCGTTCCTTCCGGCCGAGTACCGCAAGGGCAGCGCGGCCGACGGCTACGGCGACCCCTTCGGCGCCTTCCGCACCTACTTCGCGACCGGCATCGACGGCGTCTTCACCGACAACGCCGACACCGGCCTGCTCGCCCGCGCCGACTTCCTCGGCGGCTGACCGGCGTCAACCACGGCATCCGCCGGCCCTCCGTTCGGAGTGTCGGCCCGCCGCCCCGGAAACCCGCTCCCGGGGCGGCGCGTCGTTCCGCATATGACGCACGACTTGGTAGCCGCCCTGCACCCCCTGCTCACCGCCGAGGCGTCCGCCGAGGCATATGCCTCCGGGAGCGAGCCGGACGATCTGGAGCAGGCCGTCTGGGTGCGGCTGCTGGAACGGCTGGAGACCGACGGGCCGCCGGGCGACCCGCAGCGCTGGCTGCGCAGGGCCGTACGCGCCGAGGCGCGCCGCAGCCGCCGTACCAGCCGGCGTGAACGGCCCTACGGCCTGGAACCGGCCGACGACAACCGCCCCGGACCGGAGCAGCTCGTCCTCGCCGCCGCCCGGCACCGCGCGCTGCGCGACGCGGTGCGCCGGCTGCTCGAGGCCCTGCTGTCCCCGAAGGACCTGACATACCGGGAGATCGCGGGGGAGTTGGGTATCTCACAGGGCAGCCTCGGCCCGGAACGCTCCAGATGTCTGGGATGTCTGCGTCGATTGCTCGCACCGGAGGTTGCGGCCCGCGAAGTGCGGGGATAGGAGTGAGGGACGACAGGTGATCAGGTGAGCGGGAGGCGTGCGCACATGGGCATGAGCGTGACCATCTCGGCGGCGACCGAGCAGGACGCGGAGCAGATCTTCAGGCTCCAGTACCTGTGCTTCCAGAGCGAGGCGGCGCTGTACGGCAACTACCGCATCGACCCGCTCGTGCAGACCCTGGACTCCGTCCGCGAGGAGGTCGCCACCGACTGCGTCTTCGTCGCCCGGCTCGGCGACGAGGTGGTCGGTGCGGTGCGCGGCAAGGTCACCGAGGACGGCGCCGCGGCCATCGGCACGCTCTGCGTCCACCCCCGGCTGCAGGGCCACGGCATCGGCGCGCGCCTGCTGCGCGCGGCCGAGACGGCGCTGGAGCAGGAGCGGGGCGCCACCCGCTTCCGCCTCTTCACCGGCCACCGCAGCGAGGGCAATCTCCGCCTGTATCGCCGCTCCGGCTACGAGACGGTGGGCCGCTCCCGTGGTGACGACGGAGTGGAGCTGATCATCCTGGAGAAGCAGGCGGGGGCCTACGCCGCTACGGCGTGACGGTTGTCCGGCGCGCCCGCCGCAGCCAGTACATCGCCGAGACCGGCAGCAGCACCGGGATGAAGACGTACCCCGCCCCGTAGTACGACCACACCGTCGCGTCCGGGAACGCCGAGTGGTCGACCAGGGTCCAGGTACCGACGAGCAGCACGCCCGCGAGCTCGGCGGCACAGCACACCAGTGCCGCCCTGCGGGCCGTCTCCCCGCCCCGCACCAGCGTGAACGTGATGAACCCGTACACGACACCGGCCACGGCCGACAGCGAGTAGGCGAGCGGCGCCCGGTCGAACTCCGTGGAGATCTGGAAGACCGAACGGGACACCGCGCCGACCACCATCACGCCGTAGAACCAGACGAGCAGCATGCCCGGTCCCTTGATCAACCGGGTCGGCTTCTCCTCCACCGCCGTCATCTCAGCCTCCCCAGATGTCGAAGAGCCGCACTTCCAGCACGGCCAGCACCACACCGCCCGCGGCGACCGTCACCGAACCCCAGCGGGTCCGCTCCGCCAGGGACATGAACCCGGCCGCCGGGATGCACGCGAACGCGCCCAGCAGGTACGCCACGAAGATCGTCGTGCCCTGCGCCGGCTTCTCGCCCCGCGCCAGCTGTACGACGCCGACCACCAGCTGCGCCACGGCCAGCAGCGACACCACGGCCATGCCGATGAAGTGCCAGTCCTTGGTCGGCTGGTCCCGGTAGGCGGCCCAGCCGCACCAGGCGGCGAGCAGCAGCGCGGCGACCCCGGTCACCAGCGTCAGGGCATTGAGCATGCCGAGACCTTATTACGGCCGAAACGGACGCCGGCCGCCGACCCCGCCGTACGCCGGAGGGTCTAGACCACATCGTAGGGTCTGGGTATGACGATCCACGCGCACGCCCTCCTGTTCGACAACGACGGCACCCTCGTCTCCTCCCTCGATTCCGTCGAGCGCTGCTGGACCCGCTGGGCGAAGGAGTACGGGATCACCGCCGAGCAGTTCCGGCGCGTGGCACTGCACGGGCGGCCCGCCGCCGAGATAGTCGCCGACCTGCTGCCCGCCCGCCTGGTGCCGGAGGCGGTCGCCCGGGTCGAGCAGCTGGAGGTGGACGACGTGCCGGACGGCGGCGTACGGCTGCTGCCCGGCACCCGGGACTTCCTGGACGCGCTGCCCGCCGACCGCTGGGCCGTCGTCACCTCCGCCACCCGGCGCCTCGCCGAGGCCCGCCTCGACGCCGTCGGCATCCTGCCCAAGACGCTGATCGCCGCCGACGACGTCACCCGCGGCAAGCCCGACCCCGAGCCCTACCTGCTCGCCGCCCGGCAGCTCGGCGTCGACCCGGCCCGCTGCGTCGTCTTCGAGGACGCCCCGGCCGGACTGCGGGCGGGCCGCGCCGCCGGGATGACCACCGTGGCGTTGACCACAACCCACCGCGCGGAGGAGCTGGACGCCGACCTCGTGGTGCAGGACCTGTCTGCCTTGTCCGCACTGGTCACCGACCGGGACGTGGAGATCTCCGTCCGCCGCTGAGCGCCGGATCCGGGGTGTCCGCCGCTGTCCACTATCCGGACAGCGGCGACCGGTCAGCACCGTCGGTCTGGTTTACTGATCGCATGACCACGACGAGCTGCCGCACCCGTGCGACCGAGGCGACCATGACGCCGCCCGGTGCTCGTTGTCTGTGTCGCCTGATGTGTCGAATGTGCGCCTTCTAGAGGGCCCCCGCATCAGCTGAGCCTCGCGCCCCGAAGCGAGAGCCGTGGCATGTCCGTGCGCACAGTCCGTACGGGACACAACCCCACCCCCATGCCTGTACCGCATGCACCCGTGCCCGGGCACACCCACGCCCGCGCAACCGACAGTGACGGAAATCCTGTGATCACCACCTCGGGCCTGACCAAGGTCTACCGCTCCCGCGGCCGTGAGGTCACCGCCCTCGACGGCGTCGACCTGCACGTCCGCGAAGGCGAGGTCTACGGCGTCATCGGCCAGTCCGGCGCCGGCAAGTCCTCCCTCATCCGCTGCGTCAACCTGCTGGAGCGCCCCACCTCCGGCACCGTGACCGTCGCCGGACAGGACCTCACCGCCCTGGCCGGCCGAGGCCCGCGCGCCGGCCGGGAACTGCGCCGGGCGCGCAGCCGCATCGGCATGGTCTTCCAGCACTTCAACCTGCTGTCCACGCGGACCGTGCAGGACAACGTCGAGCTGCCGCTGGAGATCCTCGGAAAGTCGGGGAAGGAACGTTTCCGCAAGGCGCTGGAACTCCTCGACCTCGTCGGCCTCGCCGACAAGGCCAAGGCCTACCCGGCCCAGCTGTCCGGCGGCCAGAAGCAGCGCGTCGGCATCGCCCGCGCCCTCGCCGGCGACCCCAAGGTGCTGCTCTCCGACGAGGCCACCAGCGCCCTCGACCCGGATACCACCCGCTCCATCCTCCAGCTGCTGCGCGACCTGAACCGGCAGCTGGGCCTGACCGTCCTGCTCATCACCCACGAGATGGACGTCGTCAAGGCGGTCTGCGACTCCGCCGCCCTCATGGAGAAGGGCCGCATCGTGGAGTCCGGCACCGTCAGCGAACTGCTGGCCACGCCCGGCTCGGAACTCGCCGCCGCGCTGTTCCCGGTGAGCGGCGAGCGCACGGGCGCCGACCGGACCGTCATCGACGTCACCTTCCACGGCGAGGCCGCCACCCAGCCGGTCATCTCGCAGCTGTCGCGCACCTACAACATCGACATCTCGATCCTCGGCGCCGCCATCGACACCGTCGGCGGCCTGCAGATCGGCCGCATGCGCATCGAACTGCCCGGCCGCTACGAGGACAACGTGGTGCCGATCGGGTTCCTGCGCGAACAGGGCCTGCAGATCGACGTCGTGGGCCAGGAGGCCCTGCTGGTGAAGGAAGGTGCCAAGTGACCTGGTCCGAGATGCAGCCGCTGCTGCAGCAGGCGTGTACCGAGACCTTCCAGATGGTGCTGTGGTCCACCCTGATCGCCGTCGCCGCCGGCCTTCCGCTCGGCATCCTCCTCGTCCTCACCGACCGGGGCGGCCTGCTGCAGAACGTCCTCGCCAACAAGGTGACCGGCCAGATCGTGAACATCGGCCGGTCCATGCCGTTCATCATCCTGATGGTCGC
Source organism: Streptomyces sp. NPDC048192 (assembly GCF_043202415.1). NCBI lineage: Bacteria > Bacillati > Actinomycetota > Actinomycetes > Kitasatosporales > Streptomycetaceae > Streptomyces > Streptomyces sp. NPDC048192. The sequence goes on along the minus strand of NZ_JBIDAL010000009.1, from coordinate 193,592 downwards.
GCTGATGAGCTTCACGCGCTGGGTCACCGGGACGACGATCGGCACCACCGCCGCGATCGTGCCCCTCGCCATCGGCGGCATCCCGTTCTTCGCCCGGCTGGTCGAGACGGCCGTCCGCGAAGTGGACCACGGCCTGGTCGAGGCCGTGCAGTCCATGGGCGGCAACACCTGGACGATCGTCCGCAAGGTCCTCGTCCCCGAGGCCCTGCCGTCCCTGATCGCCTCCACCACCACCACGGTCATCGCCCTCATCGGCTACTCCGCCATGGCCGGCACGGTCGGCGGCGGCGGCCTCGGAGACCTCGCCGTCCGCTACGGCTACCAGCGCTTCGAGACCGAGCTGATGTGGATCACCGTCGCGATCCTCGCCGTCGTCATCTCCCTCATCCAGTTCGCCGGCGACCTCGCGGCCCGCTCCCTGCACGGCCGCGGCGGCCGCTCCGGCCCGGCCCCCAGGCTCCGCCTGCTCAAGGCGAAGGAGCCGGCGGCGGCCGACATAAGCAAGGTCGCCTGACCCACCCCGGACTCCCCGTCCACCCAGCACGGGGTCGCACCACCCATCAGGAAAGGCACTTTTCGTGCGTAACACCGCCAAGCTCACCACCGCCGTCCTCGCCGCCGGAGCCCTCACCTTCGGGCTGACCGCCTGCGGCTCCGGCAGTTCCTCCGCCTCCCACGACTACAGCGGCCCGCTCGTCGTCGCCGCGAGCCCCACCCCGCACGCCGAGATCCTCGACTTCGTCAAGAAGAACCTGGCGAAGAAGGCGGGCCTGGACCTCGAGGTCAAGGAGTTCACGGACTACATCACGCCGAACACGGCGACCGAGGACGGCTCGGTGGACGCCAACTACTTCCAGAACCAGCCGTACCTGGACGACTTCAACGCCAAGCGGGGCACCCACATCGTGCCCGTCGTCACGGTGCACCTGGAGCCGCTCGGCCTGTACTCCCACAAGGTCAAGAAGGCCGACGCGCTGAAGAGCGGTGCGACCGTCGCCGTCCCCAACGACGCCGTCAACGAGGCCCGCGCCCTGAAGCTGCTCGCCGCCAACGGCCTCATCACCCTCAAGTCCGGCGTCGGCAACGAGGCCACCCCGCAGGACATCACCAAGAACCCCAGGAACCTGAAGTTCAAGGAGGTCGAGGCCGCCCAGACCCCGCGCTCCCTGGACGACGTGGACGCGGCCGTGGTGAACGGCAACTACGCCATCTCCGCCGGTCTGAAGCCCGCCAAGGACGCCATCCTCCTGGAGTCCGCCAAGAACAACCCGTACGCCAACTTCCTCGCCGTGAAGAAGGGCAACGAGAAGGACCCGCGGGTCGAAAAGCTCGCCAAGCTCCTCGTCTCGCCCGAGGTCAAGAAGTTCATCGAGGACAAGTACCAGGGCTCGGTCATCCCCTCCTTCTGATCCGGCCCGCCCGCCCCCGGGGCCCGCTCCCGCACCGGGAGCGGGCCCCGTCGTGCGGTTCAGTGGTTACATGCTGCATGCTGGGCAGTTCAGCAGGCCCTGAAGGTTCATTCCGAAGGTTACGGAGCGGCGCATGACTAGCACCTTCCCCAACATCTCCATCAGCACGGAGCGGTTGGTGCTGCGTCCCTTCGAGGAGTCCGACATCGAGGCCTTCGCCGAGATGATGAACGACGAACTGGTCACCGCCTGGACCTCGGTGCCGCAGCCGTACACCGAGGCCGACGCCCGCGCCTGGATCACCGAACAGGCCCCCGCCGAACGGGCGGAGGGCCGCGGCATCGTCTTCGCCGTCGACGAGTTCCTCACCCAGCGCCTGGTCGGCACCGTCCATCTGCGGCACGCGGACTGGCGCGTGCGCTCCGCCGAGATCGCCTACGTCATCGCCCCCTGGGCGCGCGGCGAGGGCTACGCCTCCGAGGCGGCCCTGGCCACCGCCCAATGGCTGTTCCGCGACCAGAAGTTCGAGCGCCTGGAGCTGCGCACCGCCGCCGACAACACCGCCTCCCAGCAGGTCGCCCAGAAGATCGGCTGCATCAGCGAGGGCGTCCTGCGCGGCGCCTGGATAGCCCGGACCCGCGACACCCACGGCGAGTGGACCGACGTGCGCACCGACCTCATCGTCTGGAGCCTGCTCCCCGAGGACCTGGACGGCGTCGAGGAGCAGCTGGCCGACACGAGCGGTTTCACCTCGTACTCCGACTGGAACTGAGCCCTCAGCCGCACCAGGTACGCTCAGGGGGCCCGCGAGGGGTCCGTACCCCTGACGACCTGCGAAGACCTGGAGAGAAACGACGATGGCCGACCGGGTCACGGTGATCGGCTGGGACGGCTCGCCGCTGACCGACACGGCACGCGCCGCCCTCGGCGCCGCCACACTCGTGGCGGGCGCGGCCCACCACCTGGCGCTGCCCGAGGTTCCGCCCGCCGCCGAACGCGTCCGCCTGGGCAGCGTCGCGCTCGCCGCCCGCCGGATCGCCGCCCACCGCGGCACCGCCGTCGTACTCGCCGACGGCGACCCCGGCTTCTTCGGTGTCGTACGGACCCTGCGCGCCCCCGAGTTCGGCCTGGAGGTCGAGGTCGTCCCCGCCGTCTCCTCGGTGGCCGCCGCCTTCGCCCGCGCCGGCATGCCCTGGGACGACGCCCAGGTGGTCGTCGCCCATCCGCGCACCCTGCGCCGGGCCGTGAACGTCTGCCGCGCCCACACCAAGGTCGCCGTCCTCACCGCGCCGGGCGCCGGACCCGCCGAACTGGGGCTGCTGCTGGAGGGCGTCCACCGGACCTTCGTCATCTGCGAGGAACTGGGCACCGAACGCGAGCAGGTCACCGTCGTCACCTCCGACAAGGCCGCCGACCACACCTGGCGCGACCCCAACGTCGTCATCGTCATCGGCGGCCCGGCCGGGGCCGGGGAGGGCGGCGGCTGGATCGCCGGCCGGGACCCGGGCGCCGGACCGCGCGGCTGGGTGCAGCCCGACGCGAGCTACGGCGAGGGACCGGCCGGCCGGCCCGGCGGCGGCCTCGGCGAGGGCGAACGGCAGCTGCTGCGGGCCGCCCAACTCGCCCGGCTCGGGCCCCGGGTCGGCGACCTGGTCTGGGACATCGGCAGCGGCTCCGGCGCGTTCGCCGCGGAGGCCGCGCGCGCCGGAGCGGCCGTCATCGCCGTCGACCGGGACCCCGCGGCCTGCGCCCGCACCGACTCCGCCGCGCGCCGGTACGGCGTCCAGCTCCAGGTCGTCCACGGCATCGCCCCGCACGTCCTGGAGAACCTGCCCGAACCGGACGTCGTCCGGGTCGGCGGCGGGGGGGCGGCCGTCGTCTCCGCCGCCGCCGACCGGCGCCCGCAGCGCATCGTCACCCACGCCGGCACCCGCGACGCCGCCGAGCTCATCGGCCGCGACCTGACCGAGCACGGATACCGCGTCGAGTGCGCGCTGCTGCAGTCCGTCGAACTCGACACCCGCGCCTGGACGGAGACCGAGCGGAGCGTCGCGTTCCTGCTCACCGGGGTTCTCCCGGAACGCGCCCCGTGATCCGGTTGTCGTACCGCGCGCGGTAGGCTGGCCGATCGTTGTGCCACACCGGCGGTCCGGAACTTCGTTCGCCAATGTCCGGAAAGCACGCCCGTTTTGGGGCGGGTGTGGTACTGCGGAACCGGAGGACGCGCAACGTGGCGCAGTCCACAGCGGGCTGTCGCGGATCATGCTGTCGCGACGGCCGGGCGGCCGGGACAATGCCACTGAATGGCTTTGTCGCCTTTTCCGGCGGGTCGTTCGTGCCGCTGGGCACGGACGCTCGTTCTTCACTACGGGCGGTCGGTGCGCCGTTCCGGGTGAGCTGGTCGTAGGAGCACTAAACCGATGGGCGAGGGGTACGCATGACCGACACCGGCCAGGTCCCGGGCGAGGGGCAGCCGGAGAGCGCAGGCATGGTGGAGCAGCCGGGCGTCGCCGCGCACGGTGCGTACACCTACCTCTCCGAGGCACCCGCCGAGGACGAAGACCTGCTGCTGCCGGGCGCCCAGGGCGCATGGGGCAACGAGGTTCCGCCACCCGCGCCGGAACCGGTCGTCGAGGCCGTCCACCAGCCGGGGCCGCACGAGACGGCCGGCCGGGACAGCGGCTCCGTCGACCTCAGCGGCGTCCGCCTGCCGAACCCGGCCCCGGCCTCCGTGCCGCCGTCGCCGATCCTCTCGGCCCCGCAGGAGCAGCCGGCCGCCGCGCAGCCGCCGCGCCGTCCGCTGCACCTCGGCCCGCCGATCCCCGACGCCTCCGCGAGCCCGGTCCGCTCCCTCGCCGACCGCGGCCCGGCCGGCGCGCCGGTACGGCAGCCCGGGCCGGTCGCGCCCGGTCCCGAGTACCTCGACGCCCAGCAGCCGCCCGAGACGGCCCCGCAGGGCGCGGTCCCCTGGGGCGCCGCCCCCGCGGTCCAGGCGGACGCGCAGGCACCGGCTGCCGAAACGGTTGACCCGGCCGCCGTCGCCGTGGACACCGCCGCGCAGACCGACCCGTCCGGCGCCGCGCAGGCCGCCGTCACCCGCCTCGCGACCCAGACCGCCGCACCGGTGCCGGACACCGCGCACCTGGTCCACGGCCACGACGGCGTACAGCCCGCGCACGGCCATGACGGGGTGGTGCACACGGCTCCCGCGGCGACGGTGCCCGAGGAGGCCGGGGCCGCCGGCCCTCGCGCGACGGAGGGTGTTCAGACGGCCGTGGCTGTCGCCGAAACCGGTGAGAGCGCGCCGGAGGTGGCCGGTGCGGAGCCCGCCGAGGGCACGACCGCCGTGGACGGCGGGCTCGCCGCCGCCGTCGGCGCTCCCGCCGCCGACGCCGAGGCCGTGGCGGACGCCGGCCGGCCCGCCGAGGGCGAGGTGCCGGCTCCCGAGGGTGCCGAGACCGGGCAGGCCGTGGCGGGCGCCGAGGGCACCCCGGCGCCCGCGGCCGCCGGGACGGCTGCCCCGGATCACGAGCAGACCGTCGCCCCGCAGGCGGCAACGCCCGCGCAGACCGAGACCGTTGCGGCCGGACAGGCAGCGGCTCACACCGCCGACGGGGTCGACCCGGCCGAGACCGCTCAGCCGTCCGGCGAGGCCGGCCCTGGCCAGGACCCGGAGCAGGCCGCGGACACTGCCCCTGCTGCCGAGGCAAGCACCGAGGCTCAAGAGAGTGCCGCGACCGTTCCCGCGGCACAGGAGCCGACCCCCGCGCCGGACGCCCCGGCGGACGCCGTCCCGGCCACCGGGGACGCCCCGTCCGGTGTGGCGGAGTCCCAGCCCGGTGCCGTGGACGCGCAGCCCCCGGCCGCCGCGGACGCCGTACACACGTCCGAGGCCGCCGTCGCACCCGAAGCCGACGCCGTGACCGCGCTCGCGTCCGGAAACCCGGCCGGTGCTTCCGAGGCGCCGGAGGCGCAGGCCGCCGAGGCAGTCACGGCACCCGGGTCCGCGGCCGAAGGCTCCGGCACCCCCGCGCCGCAGCCCTTCCCGGCGCACGGTCCGCAGGGCCCGCAACTGGCGGCCGAGCCCCTCGCGTACGACGTCCCGGCGGCCGCGGAGCCGTATCCGCAGTCCCAGCCCGACGCTGCCGCACCTGAGGCCGTCCCGCAGGCCGAGCCCCACGCGAGCGCCCCCGAAGCCCTCCCGCAGCCCGAGCCCGGCACGGCCACCCACACGGCCACCCCCGAAGCAGTCCCGCAGGCCGTCGCTGCCGCCACCCCGCAGACACCGCCCTCGGAGACCGTCACCACGGCGAATGCCGAAGCCGTTCCCGTGGCGGCGGCCCCGGCCGGGCCGGCGGGTGTGTCCGCGCAGCCGGAGGTCGGCGGGCAGCACGCCCCCGCCGAGCAGGCGGAGCCGCTGCCCTCCCATGTGCCGCCGCACCCGGAGCAGCCGTTCGGGCAGTTCGTGCCGGTCGACGGCCAGGTGCCCACGGCCCCGCACCTGGCGCCGACCCCGCCGCAGCCCCTGGTCCTGCCCCCGCAGGACACGCAGCAGGCGGCGGCCACGGTGCCCGCGCCGCGCGAGGGCGAACCCGCGCCGGGCCCCGATGTCGCACAGGACGCGGAGGACCTGCGGACCAGGGCCGCCGACCAGGAGGAAGAGGGCACGGAAGCAGTGGCCGAAGCAGGACAGTCCAGCGGCCCGGCCGCGCCCGGCTACGCCGACGCCGAGCGCGAGGCCGTCCTGAAGGTCATGCGCGAGCGCAGAGACATCCGCAACGGCTTCCGCAGCGACCCCATTCCGCACGAGGTGCTGCTGCGCGTCCTGGAGGCCGCCCACACGGCGCCCTCCGTGGGCCACTCGCAGCCCTGGGACTTCGTCGTCATCCGCTCCGCCGAGACCCGGCGGACGATGCACGAACTGGCGATGCGTCAGCGTGAGGCCTACGCCAAGTCGCTGCCCAAGGGCCGGGCCAAGCAGTTCAAGGAACTGAAGATCGAGGCCATCCTCGACACCCCGGTCAACATCGTCGTCACCGCCGACCCCACCCGCGGCGGCCGGCACACCCTCGGCCGGCACACCCAGCCGCAGATGGCGCCCTACTCCTCGGCGCTCGCGGTGGAGAACCTCTGGCTCGCCGCCCGCGCCGAAGGCCTCGGCGTCGGCTGGGTCAGCTTCTTCGACGAGCGGGAGATGGTCCGCGCGCTCGGCCTGCCCGAGCACCTGGAGGTCGTCGCCTACCTGTGCGTCGGGTACGTCGACGAGTTCCCGGACGAGCCCGAGCTGATGCAGGCCGGCTGGTCCAAGCGACGCCCCCTGTCCTGGGTGGTGCACGAGGAGACGTACGGCCGCCGCGCCCTGCCCGGAGAGGAACCCCACGACCTGCTTGCCGAGACCGTCGCCCAGATCCGCCCGCTCGACGCCAAGGCCCTCGGCGAGGCCTGGGAGCGCCAGAAGCGCATGACCAAGCCGGCCGGCGCGCTGGGCATGCTGGAGATCATCTCCGCGCAGTTGTCCGGGCTGTCCCGGCAGTGCCCGCCGCCGATCCCGGAGCCCGCCGCCGTCGCCATCTTCGCCGGCGACCACGGCGTGCACGCCCAGGGCGTCACCCCCTGGCCGCAGGAGGTGACCGCCCAGATGGTGGCCAACTTCCTGGGCGGCGGCGCGGTCTGCAACGCCTTCGCGAACCAGGTCGGCGCCGAGGTGTGCATCGTGGACGTCGGCGTCGCCGCCGACCTGCCCGCCACCCCCGGCCTGCTGCCCCGCAAGATCCGCGGCGGCACGTCCGACATGACCACCGGCCCCGCGATGACCCGCGAGGAGGCCAAGCAGGCCATCGAGGTCGGCATCGAGACCGCCCGCGACCTGGTGGCGGCCGGCAACAAGGCGCTGCTGACGGGCGAGATGGGCATCGCCAACACCACGGCGTCGGCCGCGCTCATCTCGGTGTTCACCGGCGCCGACCCGGCCGAGGTCACCGGCCGCGGCACCGGCATCAACGACGAGACGCTGGCCCGCAAGACCGAAGTGGTCCGCCGCGCCCTGGAACTCCACCAGCCCGACCCGGCCGACCCCGTCGGCGTCCTGGCCGCGATCGGCGGCTTCGAGCACGCCGCCATGGTCGGCCTGCTCCTCGGCGGCGCCTCCCTGCGGACGCCGGTGATCCTGGATGGCGTCAGCGCCGGCGCCGCGGCCCTGGTCGCCCGCGCCATCGCCCCCGAGGTGCTCGCCGCCTGCATCGCGGGCCACCGCAGCGCCGAACCGGGCCATGTGGCGGCCCTGAACAAGCTGGGCCTGCGCCCGCTGGTCGACCTCGACCTGCGCCTCGGCGAGGGCACCGGCGCCCTGCTGGCGCTGCCCCTGGTCCAGAGCACCGCGCGGGCCATGCACGAGGTGGCGACGTTCGACTCGGCGGGAGTCACCGAGAAGTAGGCGCCACGGCACGGGTGGTCCGGTGCTCAGCTGCCGGACCACCCGGTGCCCTCTGCCCTGCGCACAGCTAAAATCGCACGTCAGGGCCGCTCCGAAGGTGCAGCGGGCCCCCACCGCACAGCTGCACGAGGAGCCGCCCCTCATGGCCGAACACCCCGCCTACCCTGTAGGCCTCCGCCTCTCCGGCCGCCGCGTGGTCGTCCTCGGCGGAGGCACTGTGGCCCAGCGCCGCCTCCCGGCACTGATCGCGGCGGGCGCGGACATCACCCTCGTCTCCCCGGAGGCGACCCCCTCGGTCGAGGCCATGGCCGCTGCGGGTGAGATCACCTGGGTCCGGCGCCCGTACCAGGACGGCGACCTCGCCGAGGCCTGGTACGCCCTGATCGCCACCAGCGACCCCGAGGCCAACGCGCGGGCGTCCGCCGAGGCCGAGCGCCACCGCGTCTGGTGCGTCCGCTCCGACGACGCCGACCAGGCCACCGCCTGGACCCCGGCCACCGGCCACAGCGAGGGCGTCACCGTCGCCGTGCTCACCACCGAGGCGCGCGGCCGCGATCCCCGCCACACCGCCGCCATCCGCGACGCGGTGGTCGAGGGCCTGCGCGACGGCACCCTGGTGGCCCCGCACCACCGCACCCGCACGGCAGGCGTCGCCCTGGTCGGCGGCGGACCCGGCGACCCCGACCTGATCACGGTCCGCGGCCGCCGGCTGCTCGCCGCGGCGGACGTCGTCATCGCCGACCGGCTCGGCCCGCGCGACCTGCTCGCCGAACTCCCGCCGCACGTCGAGGTCATCGACGCGGCGAAGATCCCCTACGGCCGCTACATGGCCCAGGAGGCCATCAACAACGCGCTCATCGAGCACGCCAAGCAGGGCAAGTCGGTCGTACGGCTCAAGGGCGGCGACCCGTTCGTGTTCGGCCGGGGCATGGAGGAGGTCCAGGCGCTCGCCGAGGCAGGCATCCCCTGCACCGTGGTTCCCGGCATCTCCAGCTCGATCTCGGTGCCGGGCGCGGCCGGCATCCCGGTCACGCACCGGGGCGTGGCGCACGAGTTCACGGTCGTCAGCGGCCATGTGGCCCCGGACGACGAGCGTTCCCTGGTCGACTGGCCGTCGCTTGCGAAGCTCACCGGCACGCTGGTGATCCTCATGGGCGTCGACAAGATCGGGAAGATCGCCGAGACGCTCGTCGCGCACGGCAAGTCCCCGCAGACCCCGGTCGCGCTGGTCCAGGAGGGCACGACGGCCGCCCAGCGCCGCGTCGACGCCACCCTCGCCACGGTCGCCGAGACGGTGCGGACCGAGGACGTCAAGCCCCCGGCGGTCATCGTGATCGGCGAGGTCGTGACGGTCGGCCCGCCGCCCGCCGCATGACGACCACGCCCTTGATCATGTGTAACCCCGGGTAACCTAGTCGTTCCAGCCGTTGGCTCCGCACCCAGGACAAGGCAGTATCACCCTGTGGCCGATCTCATCACCGTCGAGGACCCCGACGACCCCCGCCTGACCGACTACACCGGCCTGACCGACGTCGAGCTGCGCCGCAAGCGCGAGCCCGCCGAGGGCCTGTTCATCGCCGAGGGCGAGAAGGTCATCCGCAGGGCCAGGGAAGCGGGCTACGAGATGCGCTCCATGCTGCTCTCGGCCAAGTGGATCGACGCCATGCGCGACGTCATCGACGAGGTCCCCGCGCCCGTCTACGCCGTGAGCCCCGAACTGGCCGAGCAGGTCACCGGCTACCACGTGCACCGCGGCGCCCTCGCCTCCATGCAGCGCAGGCCGCTGCCGACGGCGGGAGAACTGCTGCGGGACGCCCGCCGGGTCGTGATCATGGAGTCGGTCAACGACCACACCAACATCGGCGCGATCTTCCGCTCGGCCGCCGCCCTCGGCATGGACGCGGTCCTGCTGTCGCCCGACTGCGCCGACCCGCTGTACCGGCGGAGCGTCAAGGTGTCCATGGGCGCGGTGTTCTCGGTGCCGTACGCCCGCCTGGAGACCTGGCCGAAGGACCTGGAGTCGGTCCGCGAGGCCGGATTCACGCTGCTCGCGCTCACCCCGGACGACAAGGCCCGCACCCTCGACGAGGCCGCCCCGCACCGGATGGACCGGGTGGCTCTGATGCTCGGCGCCGAGGGCGACGGACTGTCCACCCGGGCCCTGGTCGCCGCCGACGAATGGGTCCGCATCCCGATGTCCCACGGCGTCGACTCGCTCAACGTCGGCGCGGCCGCAGCGGTCGCCTTCTACGCGGTGACCGCCGGCCGCCCGGAGTCCTAGTCGCCGACCGGTCCACGGCCCGTGCCTGGTGCCGGGCCGTGCCGGTCAGTTCGCGAGGCCCGTGCCCGGTGCCGGGGCGTGCCGGCCGGGTACCGGGAGTCCGGCCTCTGCCCTCGCGTGGGCCGGCTGGGCCTGCCGCTGGCGTCGGACGCCGTCGTCGCCGAGGCCGCGGGCGGGCCCCTGGCAGCCCTGCGCCACCGCGATGCCGAGCGCCACGAGCAGCGTCACCACGACGAACACGAACAGCCGCTGGCGCAGCAGCCGGGGATTGGCCGGCCGCAGCCCGGTGCCCGTCGTCCGCGGTGCCGGCCGCCCGGAACCACCTCTTCCGGCCGGACGGCCCCCGCTGCCCGAGCGCGGCGCGCCACCACGCTGCGCTGGGGGCGTACGCCCGGAGCCCGACCGTGCGGAGGGGCCCGTGCCGGCGCCCCGGGGGCCGCTGCCGGTCCGGGCGGACGCGCCGCCGCGCGCCGGCGTACCGCCCCGGGCGGGCGCGCCGCCGCGCGGCACCGGCGTGCCCGGGGACATGCGGCGGGTGCGCTGCGGCTCCGGGTAGGTGTCCACGAGCCGCCCGGTGGGCCGGTCCGCCTCCGCGGCGCGCGGCGCGGGCGGCCGTACGCCGTCCAGGCCCTGAGCCTCCCGTGCCGCGATCTCCTTGAGCCGCAGCGACAGCTGCAGCGTGCTGGGCCGGTCCTCGGGGTCCTTCGCCAGACAGGCCCGCACCAGCGGGGCGAGCGCGTCCGGCACGCCGTGCAGCTGCGCCTCCTCGTGCACCACCCGGTACAGCATCACCTCCGAACTGCCGTGCCCGAAGGGCGAGTCGCCCGTGGAGGCGTAGGCGAGGGTGGCGCCGAGCGAGAACACGTCGGTCGCCGGGGTGACGGCCGCGCCGCGCACCTGCTCCGGCGCGAGGAAGCCGGGGGAGCCGACCGCCGTGCCCACGTGGGTGAGCGTGGAGGCGCCGGTGGCCCAGGCGATGCCGAAGTCGATGATCCGCGGCCCCTTCGGGGACAGCAGGATGTTGGAGGGCTTCAGGTCCCGGTGGACGACGCCCGCCTCGTGCACCGCGACCAGCCCCTCCGACAGGGCCGCGCCGATCGCGGCGGTGTCGGCCGCGCTGAGCGGGCCCTCGTCGGCGACCTTGTCGTGCAGGGAGGGGCCGGGCACGTACTGCGTGGCGAACCAGGGACGCTCGGCCTCCAGGTCGGCCGCCACCAGCCGGGCCGTGCAGCCGCCCCGGATACGGCGGGCGGCGGAGACCTCGCGGGCGAACCGCGACCGGAACTCCTGGTCCTCCGCCAGATCGGGCCGGATCACCTTCAGCGCGACCCGCTGCCCCTTCTTGTCGGAGCCGAGGTAGACCACGCCCATCCCGCCCGCGCCGAGCCGTCGGTGAAGCCTGAACGAGCCGACGACGCGCGGGTCCTCGCGCCTCAGGCGCATCATCGCCATGTTCATCCCCGCTGCCCGGTCCCTGTGACGTGGCACAGCTTACGTTTCCACGGCCGCCTGCGCGCAGAGGCCGCGCCCTCCGGCGCGGAAGGAATGTGATGCCGACCGGTACGACGTGAAAAGCGGTCAGGAAGCCTGCCGCCACCGGGGCCTTGGGCCGACGCCGTCCCCAACCGCTCGCCCACGGGCGGGCGTTGGGATCATGACGGGCCAGCTGGCCTCGGTTTCCCGGCCCGCCAGGCACCCTCGGCGAAGGGCCCGCGGACCCCGGCGCGGGGCCGGCGGCGGACCGTGCGCGGCTCCGGCTCCGCCCCCGCGCGGAGTGATCGAAGTCACTCCGTCCGGCCGTAGGACGCGTCGGACATGACCGACACGGCGGACCACCCCTCCGGGAAGACCCCGAGACCCTGATGCGCGTCTCCACCCAGGGGAGTACGTCCCGGATCGTGGCTCATCCTCGGGGAGGCCCGGCAATCGGTACGAGGGCATGACGTCCGGATGCGGCCCCGCGCCTAGATTTGAGGTCAAGCGGCGGGTGCAGCACTCGTCCCCCGAGGTCAGACATCCGCCGCTGCCGACGACAACCGACACGGTCAGGAGAGGGACCATGGCCCACACGGCACCGCGACGCCCGTCGTTCGCACCGCGCCGGACGGGCCGTCGCCACCCCCTGGTGGCGACGCTCATGGCCCTTCCCCTGGCGGCCCTGCTCCTGCTCGTCTTCGACGGCTGGGAGACGGTGGCCACACAAGCGTCGTCCGTGGGTGTGATGCTGGGGCGCTGAGCGGCGACCCCAGGCCCGGAAGAGCGGTCCGGGCGGGGACATCCATCCAGGAAACCCCGTGGGGACGGGGGTGCGGCGGACGGCACAAATGCCGGCGCAGCTGGGGAGCTGCGCCGGCATGCGCCGTTTCGACGCGCTCGGGCGCGGCACGCGGACTCTCACCCCGAGGACCGCCGGGCACGCCCTGACCACCGGGTCGGGCCCACGCGGCGGTAGCCGCACGCCAGACACGGCCGCGCGCCCTGCCGGACGCTGCGGCGCGTCGGTTTCCCGGCGGCGGGCGAGCGTCCGCGCCCCGCGCCCTGAGGACTGCCGGGCGCGTCGTGACGGGTCGGGCCCACGAGGTGGCAGCCACGTATCAGACACGGCCGCGTGTCTGCCCGAAGCCGCGGCGCGTCGGTTTCCCGGCGGCGGGCGAGCGTCAGCGCGCCGCCCCCTGAGGACCGCCGGGCGCGTCGTGGCCGGTCGGGCCCACGCAGCCGCAGCCGCACGCCAGACACCGCCGCGTGCCCCGCCAGAAGCCGCGGCGCGTCGGTTTCCCGGCCTCGGGTGAGCGTTCGCGCCCCGCCCTCTGAGGACTGCCGGGCGCGTGGTGACCGGTCGGGCCCACGAGGTGGCAGCCGCAGACCAGACACCGCCGCGTGCCCCGCCGAAAGCCGCGGCGCGTCGGTTTCCCGGTGGGGGGCGAGCGTTCGGGCTCCGTCCTGCCGAGGACCGCCGGGCGCGTTGTGACCGGCGGTCGGGCCCACCCGGCCGCAGCCGCACGCCGGGCATCGCCGCGTGCCCCGCCGGAAGCCGCGGCGTGTCGGCTTCCCGGCGCGGGCGAGCGTCCGTGTCCCGTCCGTCGCCGGTACGCTCGGCCGCGCAGCCCACTCCGACGAGGCATCGTTGACCACAGACACCCCCGCCCTCATACCCGCGCTCACCGCGAAGGTCCGGGCCGCCGTCCATCCCGGCCGCACGGAGGACACCCCCTGCGCCTGCGCCGGCGGCGCTCTCGCCGACCGCCCCGACGCCACCGTCGTACGGCACGCCGGCACCGTCGCCAAGGCCCACGCCCCCGGCACCGACCCGGGGGAGCTGACCCGGCGCCTTGCCGTGGCCGCCCGCCTGCCCGGCGTCCTCCTGCCGCCGCTCACCCCGGCCCCCGCCCCGCTGCAGGACCGCCTTGTGACCTTCTGGCCGTACGGCGCCCCCGTGGATCCCGGCGCCCCGGACGCGGCGCCCTGGGAGGCCACCGCCAGCCTGCTGGCCCGGCTGCACCGCACGCCCCCGCCCCCTGGCCTGCCCCCGATGCGCGGCCCCGTGAAGGCCGCCCGCGCCGTCGCCCGGCTCCACAAGGCCCTGGACGGCGGACCTCACCCCGCCGCCGGCGCCGTCCTTGCCGCGTGGGCCGCCCTGCCCGCCTGGGCCCGCGCCGAGGCCCCCATGCCAGGCCCATCCGCCCTGTGCCACGGGGACCTGCACCTCGGCCAGCTCGTCCGCCACCCGGCGCCGGACGGGCCCTGGCGGCTGATCGACGTCGACGACCTGGGCGCCGGAGTCCCGGCCTGGGACCTCGCCCGCCCCGCCGCCTGGTACGCCTGCGGGCTCCTCCCGCCCGACGACTGGACGCGTTTCCTCGCCGCGTACCGGCAGGCGGGCGGCCCGGCCGTGCCCGCGGCCGGCGACCCCTGGCCCGCCCTGGACGTGCCGGCCCGCGCGCTGACCGCGCAGACGGCCGCCCTCGCCGTCGCCAAGGCGCGCGCGGCCGGCCGCCCGCTGGACGAGGTGGAGCAGGCGGTCGTCGACGCATGTGCCCGAATGGCCCCGGTTCCGCACCAGTTGGCGCCGGAAGGCACCGGCTAGGCTGCAACCGCCCGGGGCCGGACGGAGTCTGTCCAAGGGAACCGCGAAGCAGGACCGAACCGGCGAGGAGTTGAGCCGACCATGCATTGTCCGAAGTGCCACGCGCCGATGCACACCTACAACCGCAGCGGCGTCCAGATCGAGCAGTGCAGCGGTTGCCGCGGCATCTTCCTCGACTACGGCGAGCTGGAGGCGCTGACCCAGCTGGAGGCCCAGTGGTCCAAGCAGGCGCCCCCGGCCCCGCCCGCCCCGCAGCCGTACCCGGCCCCGCACGCGCCCGCCTGGGGCGCCCCGCACGGCGGTCACCACGGCGGCCACGGACACCACCACGGTCACCACAAGAGCTGGGCCCACATGCTCTTCTCCAGCTGAGCCCGCGACACCCGGGCCGAGCACGACGAAGCCCCCGGCCGTACGAGACGGCCGGGGGCTTCGCGCTGTGTGGACGATACTGGGATTGAACCAGTGACCTCTTCCGTGTCAGGGAAGCGCTCTCCCGCTGAGCTAATCGTCCGCGAGCTGTGACAGGTACATCACAGGCAGTGCGCGATACTGGGATTGAACCAGTGACCTCTTCCGTGTCAGGGAAGCGCTCTCCCGCTGAGCTAATCGCGCGGGCGGGGATCTTCGAGAAGACCCGTGGATCCTGCGAGAGGATCCAGTGGACGATACTGGGATTGAACCAGTGACCTCTTCCGTGTCAGGGAAGCGCTCTCCCGCTGAGCTAATCGTCCTTGGAGGTGGAGACGGGATTTGAACCCGTGTAGACGGCTTTGCAGGCCGTTGCCTCGCCTCTCGGCCACTCCACCAGGAGTGTAGGGGATCCGGAGACCCCCCTCTTCCTTCGAGCGGACGACGAGGCTCGAACTCGCGACCTCAACCTTGGCAAGGTTGCGCTCTACCAACTGAGCTACGTCCGCCTGTCGTTTCGGTCCGCTTGCGCGTCCCGGCGACGTGTTGAACTCTAGCGGATTCCCGGGCCAGTACAAAAACGCGTTTGCGCAGCGTGCTGCGCCGACCGTGGCGGACCCCGTGGTCACAGCGCCCTCGCGGACATCACACGGTCACCTGTCGGACACCCGACCTAGACTCGTCCACGTGCTTCACGACCCCTCCGGCCTGCCCGCCCTGGCCCGTTTCGGCGACCGCGTCGCCACCGGCCTCCTCGACGTCACCAGCGACCCGGCCGCCCTGGACTCCACGGGCTTCTGGGCCGTCTGCGCGGACTTCGAGGGCCGGCTGACCTGCGCCCGCTTTGCGGAGGTGCGCAGGGAGCCGGTGCCCGCCCCGGTGCCGGGCGGCTGGCGGGGCCCGGTGCTGGGGGAGTGGACCTCCTCCCTGGACCGGGCCGCGTACACGGAGGCCGTCCGCCGGATCCGCGCGCACATAGCGGCCGGCGAGGTCTACCAGGCGAACCTCTGCCGGGTTCTCGGCGCGCCGGTCGCCCCGGACGCCGACGTGGACGCCCTGACCGCCCTGCTGGCCCGCGGCAACCCGGCGCCGTACGCGGGAACCATCCGGCTGCCGGAGCACGGCGTGGAGATCGCCACCGCCTCGCCCGAGCTGTTCCTGCGCCGGGACGGGCGTGTCGTGGAGTCGGGACCGATCAAGGGCACCGGCCGCACCGAGGCGGACCTCCTGGAGAAGGACTACGCCGAGAACGTGATGATCGTGGACCTGGTCCGCAACGACATCGGGCGCGTCTGCGCCACCGGCAGCGTGACCGTCCCCGACCTGTGCGCCGTGGAGAAGCACCCGGGACTGGTCCACCTGGTCTCCACCGTCCGCGGCGAGCTGGCCGAGGGGGCGGGGTGGCCGGAGCTCCTCGGTGCCGCCTTCCCGCCCGGCTCGGTCACCGGCGCGCCGAAGTCCAGCGCCCTGAGGATCATCGAGGCCCTGGAGACCGCGCCGCGCGGACCGTACTGCGGCGGCATCGGCTGGGTCGACGCCGACCGGCGCACGGGCGAGCTGGCCGTCGGCATCCGCACCTTCTGGATCGACCGGGCGGCCGGGATGCTGCGCTTCGGCACCGGCGCAGGCATCACCTGGGGTTCCGACCCCGAGGGGGAGTGGCGGGAGACCGAGCTGAAGGCGTCCCGGCTGCTCGCGGTAGCGTCGGGGGCGTACGACCCGAGCGGAGGGGTGTTCGCATGAGGATCTGGCTGGACGGCGGGCTGCGGGACCTGGAGTCCGCCCGTGTCTCCGTCTTCGATCACGGGCTCACCGTGGGCGACGGCATCTTCGAGACGGTGAAGGCCGTCGAGGGCAGGCCGTTCGCGCTGACCCGGCACCTGGAGCGGCTGACCCGCTCGGCCCGGGGCCTCGGCCTGCCCGACCCCGACCACGACGAGGTCCGCGAGGCCTGCGCTGCGGTTCTGGAGGCGAACCCGATGCCGCTCGGCCGGCTGCGGATCACCTACACCGGCGGCCACGGACCGCTCGGATCCGACCGTGGCGAGCACGGCCCGACCCTCGTGGTCGCCCTCGGCGAGACCGCCCGCCGCCCGGACACCACCGCCGTGATCACCGTCCCCTGGACCCGCAACGAACGCGGCGCCCTCACCGGCCTGAAGACCACCTCGTACGCGGAGAACGTCGTCGCCCTCGCCCGCGCGCACGAACACGGCGCCTCGGAGGCCCTGTTCGGCAACACGGTCGGACAGCTCTGCGAGGGCACCGGGTCGAACGTCTTCGTCGTCCTGGACGGCGAGATCCACACCCCGCCCGTCTCTTCCGGCTGCCTCCCCGGCATCACCCGCGCGCTGACCGTCGAGTGGACGGGCGCCAAGGAGACCGACCTGCCGCTGGACGTGCTGCGGCGCGCCGACGAGGTCTTCCTCACCTCCACCCTGCGCGACGTCCAGGCCGTCCACCGGGTCGACGACCGCGAACTGCCCGGCACCCCCGGACCGGTCACCGCCAAGGCCATGCGGATCTTCGACGAGCACGCCGCGCGGGACCTCGACCCCTGAGCGGGGGCGCCCCCTGCGAGGTAGGGAAAACCGGCTGACTCGGCGGCCGGCCGCGGGTAGAACACCTGTGATGACCACGACCCTGCGGCCGGTCGAGCCGCTCCAGCAGCACCCCGACGGCACCCGTTCCCGCCGCTACCAGGTGTGCGTCAACAGCCGCCCCGTCGGCGAGGTCCACCTCGGCACCTCACCGTCCCTGGGCGAGACGGTGGCCCGCCTCATCGACCTGCGGATAGCCGAGCCCGACCGCCGCCGCGGCCGCGGCACGGTGGCCGCGCTCGCCGCCGAGGAGGTGGCGCGCGGCTGGGGCTGCACGCAGATCGAGACCCTCGTCCCCGCCTCGGCCGGCATCGCCCAGCGGCTGTTCGACGCCCTCGGCTACACCCTGCGCAACCGCGGCATGGAGAAGCGGCTCGGCACCACCCCGCCCGACCTGCCGCCGGGCAGCCGGGCGCGGCCCATGACGGCGGCGGAGTACGACGCCTGGCACGCGTACGAGAGCGAGCACTTCGCGCGCGCGTGGATCGAGCGCGGCATCCCCGAGGCCGCGGCCCGCGCCAAGGCCCGCAGGGACCACGAGACACTGCTGCCGCACGGTCTCGCCACCGGCGGCATGATCTTCAGCGTCCTGGAACACGAGGGGACCCGGGTGGGCACGCTGTGGGTCGCCCTGCAGGACGACAAGGCGTTCGTGTTCGACGTGGAGACCGACGCGGCCCAGC
Organism: Streptomyces sp. NPDC048192; assembly: GCF_043202415.1. NCBI lineage: Bacteria > Bacillati > Actinomycetota > Actinomycetes > Kitasatosporales > Streptomycetaceae > Streptomyces > Streptomyces sp. NPDC048192. Next base: position 175,691 of record NZ_JBIDAL010000009.1, on the reverse strand, counting down.
GCGGCCGGGGACACGGCCGCACGCTCATGCTGCTGGCGGAGCGCCAGGCCGTCGAGGCGGGCTGGCCGGTCCTCGGCCTCAATGTGTTCGCGGGCAACACCCCGGCCGAGCGGCTGTACGAGTCACTCGGCTACGAGACGACGATCCGCGCCCTCTCCAAACCCCTGCTGTAGGCGGTCGGCGGGGTCAGGCGCCCTCGCCCAGCAGCCGGTCGGCGATCTCCTCGATGCGCGCGCGCAGCCCCTCCTGGCTCTTGCCGCCGTCGAGGCGCTCGCCGCCGATGACGTACGTCGGGGTGCCGGTCACCCCGATCGCCTTGCCCTCGGCCTGGTCGGCGTCCACGATCAGGATGTGCCGGCCGTCGATCAGCGCGGTGTCGAACTCCTCGGCGTCGAGGCCGAGTTCACGGGCCACCTCGACCAGGAAGGGTTCGCCCTCGCGGTCCAGCTCCTCGACCCGCTCCAGCACGGCCTCGACGTACGGCCAGCCCCTGCCCTGCGCCAGCGCCTCCTCGGCGGCCTGCGCGGCGGCGAAGGAGTGCTTGTGCTTCTCCAGCGGGAAGTGCCGCAGCCGCAGCTCCAGCCGGTCGCCGTAGCGCTCCCGCAGCGCGCGGACGTCACCGAGGGCGGTACGGCAGTCGGGGCACTGCAGCTCGCACCAGACGTCGAGGACGACGGCGCCTGCGCGTGCGGCGGTGGAATCGGGGGAGGCATCGCTCATGCCGCCCAGTCTTCCAGGCCGGCCCCGTACCGACCCAATCGGGACGGTACGGCCGCCGTGCCTCGGCTGTGCGGCATGTGCCGGTACGGCCACGGGCCGGCACCCCAGTAGGAGACGACCCGGAGATGTCCCTGATGTCCCGCTGGAGCATGGCCTCGCCGGGAGGGGGCGGTGCAGGATGGAGGGGACGGAGGCGGCGTGCCGTGCCGGTGCGCAGCGTCCGCCGTAGCCCGCCGCCCGACCCAGCCCGCCAGGAGGACCGGATGATTGCCGAGACCGTCTGCTCCGCCGTGTCCGCGGCGGGCCTGGGCATCGCGGTGGTCACGGCCTACCGCAGGCGTTTCCTTTCCGCGGCCCGCATCGCCGCCTACGCACTGGTGCCGGTCGGCCTGGTGATGACCGGGCTGGTCGGCTGGCTCGCCGACACCGCCTTCAGCCCCACCGCATGGGCGGGGTTCGGGGTGCTGGGCGCGGCCTGGCTGCTGTTCGCCGGCACCCGGGCGGTGGAGCGCCGGCGCGTTGGGCGCGCGACGTCCGGCAGCGAGCGGACCGACGCCGTGGCCCCGGGAGCCTCCGCCCCGTCCCTGGGCGCCGGCAACCGGCCCGCCAAGGGCTCGGCCGCCCCGCGCCCGGCCGGCTCGGCGGCCTCCACCGACGACTTCACCGACATCGAGGCCATCCTCAAGAAGCACGGCATATGACGGCCGCGGCCCTCGGCGCCGCGGCACGCCCCCACATCCCCTCCGGGGTGAAACGACACAGAGCGTCGCGGGCCCGGCCCGAACCGTTCACAATCCGAAGCAAGCCGGACGGGACGGTGCGACAAGCGGCAACTCCCGCACCCGGCGAGCGTCTGGATCGCGCGCGTGCCTCCATCTGCGCCATGATCTGCGGCGAGATGCTGGACACGAGACAGAGCGAGGCCGCGCCGCCGAAGGACGAGCCGCGCGGGTGCCTCTTCGCCCTATCCCAGCCACCGCTGATGATCTTCCTTGCGGTGATCGGGTGTCTGCTCCTCATGGCTGCGCTGCACGACCTGCTGTTGCTGTGAGCCGTACACGTCCGTCCCGGCGTCACCCGCCGGGACCGACGTCGCTCCGGCAGGCCCGCGCCGGTCAGCCCGCCGCTTCCTTCCGCCTGGCCCGGTAAGCGGCCACATGGAGCCGGTTGCCGCAGGTGCGGCTGTCGCAGTAGCGCCGCGAGCGGTTTCGGGACAGGTCGACGAAGGCGCGCCGGCAGTCCGGTGCCTCGCAGCGCCGCAGCCGCTCCTGCTCCCCGGCCACCACGAAGAAGGCCAGCGCCATGCCGCAGTCGGCGGCGAGATGGTCGGCCACGGAGGCGCCGGGCGCGAAGTAGTGCACATGCCAGTCGTAGCCGTCGTGGTCCGTCAGACGCGGGGTGGTGCCCGCCGCGGCGACCAGCTCGTTGATCAGCACCGCCGCCGAGCGGGCGTCCGGCGCGGCGAAGATCGCCGCGAAGCGCCCCCGGACCCGGCGCACCGCCGACAGGTCGAACTCCGACAGCACGCCGACATCGCTGATCTTGTGGTTTCGTACGAATTCCGCGAGGGCCGGGACATCGGGCAGTCCGTCGGCCGCCGCGTCGTCCTCCGGCGCGGTGTTCACCAGATCCACCACGGTGTCGAGCGCGCACCGGGTGTCGTGGGTGATCAGCACTGTTCGCTCCCTGGCCTGGGGGGTCGGGCCGCGGCCCGCCGATGCTGGCCGATGGTAGCGACATCCGCGCCCACCGCACCGGTCCGAGTCCGACCTCGATTGCCGGTAGAACGCCTCGGCGCGCGGGCTGGTTCCCTTCCCGCGCCTGCGCGCACGCGTCACCCGGCCGGCGGAAGCGGGCGGGCACACCTGGGCGCCGTCCCGTGTGCATCGCTCACGGTGACGGCGCCGGGCTGTGCCGTATGCGGTTGTCTTGGCCCGAGCCGTCTCCCCGAGTGGACGGCGCCGGGCTGCTTTCGAGGGCCGCGACCTAGCTCTCCGCCAAGATGTGCGAGAGCTCCTGATCCAGATCGAAGTGCCGATGCTCCGTGCCGGGGGGCACGGCGGCGTCGGTTCGCTTCAGGAAGGACTCGAGGGCCCGCGCTGGGGCCTCGAGCAGGGCCTCCCCCTCAGGGGAGCTGAGGGCGATGCACACGACGCCCTGACCATGGCTGCGCGACGGCCAGACTCGGACGTCGCCGGTGCCGGTGGGACGGTGCAGCCCCTCGGCGAGGAGGTCGCGGGCGAACACCCACTCGACGGTCTCCTCGGCTCCGGTGTGGAAGGTGGCGTGCACGGCGTAGGGGTCGGCCGTGTCGTACCGCAGGCCTGCGGGGACAGGCAGGGAGGACTCGCTCGACACAACGAGGCGCAGGTGCAGCTCGCAGCTGACCGTGGTGTTCATAAGCGCCAGGGCCTTTCGCTCAGTGTGCGCTCGGGGATTCGCACGTCGGCGAAATCGACATGCCACCTACGATGCCGTTGTAAACCCCTCTGAGGGTTTTGCGTGTCTTTACGTAACTCTTCCGGCCGAGAACTCGTACGAGATCTACGACCATTCCGGTGACCGATTCACTCCGGTAGGGTTTGTATGTATGAATACGCGGAGTGACGGGCGGAACGAGGCCGCCGTGGCGGCCGGTGGCGAGCACCCCGACGGCCCTCGCGGAGAAGCCCGCGAGGGCGCCGCACCCGAGCCCGCCACCCGCCGCGGGCTCGGCTCCCGGGCGCCGGAATTCATCAGGGCCCGCCCGCTGCTGCACCTCGGCTGGCAGGTCTGCGTGTTCCTGGTCGGCCTGGCCGTCGTCGCCGCCGGGATCGTCATGCTGCCGTTGCCGGGACCCGGCTGGGTGGTGATCTTCGGCGGCATGGCGATCTGGGCGACCGAGTTCGTCTGGGCGCAGCTCGTGCTCCGCTGGACCAAGCGCAAGGTCACCGAGGCCGCCCAGCGCGCCCTCGACCCCAGGGTGCGCCGCCGCAACATCGCCGTGACCGTGATCGGGCTGGTGATCGTGGCCGTGCTGGTCGCGGTCTACACGTGGAAGTTCGGCTTCGTCATGCCGTGGAAGATCAAGCACCAGTGACCCCGGCTGCTCCGCCCGGCCGCCCACCGCTCCGGCCCCTGGTCGGAGGCACCCGCTGACATGGGGTAATGTTCTTCCTGAGCCCGGGCGATTAGCTCAGTGGGAGAGCGCTTCGTTCACACCGAAGAGGTCACTGGTTCGAACCCAGTATCGCCCACCCGAACCGACGGCCCACCTGCGACAGAGCGGGTGGGCCGTCGGCGTATGCGGGCCGTGGGACTCGGGGCCGGCGCTGCCGTGCCGGTCGCCCGCCGCGGGCTTGTGCGGCTCGGCGGCGTCCCGCAGAGCCTCGGGCCCTGGCAGGGCGTGTGCGGGTCCGTGGAGGCCTGTCGTGCCGGTCGCCCGTCGTGGCTGTGCTGCTCGGCGGCGTCCCGCAGAGACTTGGCCCGCCCTGGCAGGGCCTGTGCAGGTCCGTCGAGGCCTCTCGTGCCGGTCGCCCGTCGGGGGCGCGTGCGGCTTGGTGGGCGCCTGCCGCGTCGGCTCGGCTCTGCGGCCCCTTTGCGGCTCGCGAACCCTGTCTGCCGGTCCGCTGCTGCATGTCCTTGTGGCTCGCTGGAGGCCTGGGTGTCGACCCGCCTCTGCCGTCCGTGTGCGGCTCGGCGGAGGCCTGCCGCCCGTCGGCTGCAACGGTTGTCGCGGCTCGCTGGAGGCCTGCCGCCGGTCGGCTGCGGCGGTTGTCGCGGCTCGCTCGAGGTCTGCCATCGATCGGCTGCTGCGGGCTCTCGCGGCTCGATGGAGTCCCGTCGCGCCGGATCGCCAGGTCACCCGTGTGGGCGCGGGCCGCAGAATGCCGGCGCCTGCGGCCTCCGTCCGCCGAGGCCCCGGCGCGGACCCTCCCTTTTGCCGAACCGGCAACATTCCTCGTGCCCACCGGGCCGCCCACCGCACCATCGTCGACATGGGCCACCACGGGCCGACGCCCTCCGCCGATCACTCCGGCCGGGCAGCCGCGAGCCACCCCTGCCCCGCCCCTCCACGCCACCTGATCAGTGCATCAGCGAGAGCACTCCGGCCCACGAGTCGTCCGGCAGAGGCGACAGGGCGACAGATCGGCAAGCCGACATACCGACAGGAGCGACGCCCCACCGCCGTACGCAGGCTCCATGCCCGCCCGGCCGCCACCCGCCTGCGGGCGATGTCCCGCACGCCGGAACCTGGCAAGCCGGTACACCGGCAACCCCGCATCACCGGCCATCCGCCGCCCCCTCCCACCAGCCCGTCAGCCCTTCCGCACACCCATCCGCCTCGGTAGTCCGTGCCCTTGAGCGCCCAGACTCAGAGCCCTCTGCAGGAGACCCCGTGCCCGAGACACCCGCAGCAGACGCCACGCCACACGAGAACCCAGAGCTCGTCCACCGCCTGGTGCCCGCCCCGGCAGGCCGTGTGCACCTCGTGGAGCAGGGCCGCGGGCCCCTCGTGCTGCTGGTGCACGGTTTCCCCGAGTCCTGGTACTCCTGGCGGCACCAGCTGCCGGCCCTGGCTGCCGCCGGTTACCGGGCCGTGGCCGTCGACGTCCGGGGCTACGGCCGTTCGTCGAAACCGGCGGCCGTGGAGGCGTACCGGATGCTCGACCTGGTCGCCGACAACGTCGCCGTGGTGGAGGCGCTGGGGGAGGACTCCGCGGTGGTGGTGGGGCACGACTGGGGTGCCACGATCGCCGCCACGTCCGCTCTGACCAGGCCGGACGCCTTCCGGGCCGTGGCTCTGCTGGGTGTGCCGTACAGCCCTCCCGGCGGTCCCCGGCCCAGCGAGGTCTTCGCGGGGATGGGCGGGGAGGAGGAGTTCTACGTGGCGTACTTCCAGCAGCCGGGCCGGGCCGAGGCGGAGATCGAGCCGGATGTGCGCGGCTGGCTCGCCGGCTTCTACGCGGCCCTGTCCGCCGGCACCATGCCCGGGCCGGGCGCCCCGAACCCGTACTTCACCGGCCGTGGCGGCACCCTGCGGGAGCGTTTCCCCGCCGGTCCGCCGCCCGCCTGGCTGGGCGAGGAGGTCCTGGACTTCCTCGCAGGGGAGTTCGAGCGGACGGGGATGACCGGGGCGCTGAACCGGTACCGGAACATGGACCGTGACTGGGCTGACCTGGCAGGGCACGCGGGCGCGCCGATCCGGCAGCCCTCGCTGTTCGTCGCCGGAGCCCTCGACCCCTCGCTCGCCTGGCTGGCCGACGCGGTCGCGGCGTACCCCGATACCCTGCCCGGCCTGCGCGGCTCGCACCTCCTCGACGGCTGCGGTCACTTCGTCCAGCAGGAGCGCCCGGAGGAGACCAACCGTCTCCTGCTCGACTGGCTGAGGGGTCTGCCCGCCTGAATCCCGGGTGCTCCTTTCCCGTCGACCTGGGTGCCTCCGCCCGCCTGACCCCAAGCGCCCCTGCCCGAATCGGCACCCGCACACCCGCACCCACCCGAACTCACCGCTCCCACCCCCTCACCTGCGCCAACGCCCCGCACCCCCCCCACCACCGCCCCGACCCGTCGGAAGAAAATCCTGTCCGACGCATTGACGCACCCCACACCCCTCCGTAACTTGTGCCAGCAAGCGCTTACTTGAAACGATTCATGAGGCGGCGGAGCGACCTGCGGGGAGGGCCCGACCTATGGGAACCAGCAGAAATCTTGAGCGGCGTACGATCCTGAAGGCGGCCGGGGCCTCGGCGGCCGTGCTCGGGCTCGCCGCGACGACCGGGTGCGGTGGCGGAAGCGGTTCCGGGGACGGGACGGTGACGATCCGTTACTCCTGGTGGGGTGCCGAGGAGCGGGCCAAGAAGATCAACCAGACCATCGCGCTCTTCGAGAAGAAGTATCCGAAGATCAAGGTCAAGACCGACTTCCAGACGTACGCGTCCTTCTGGGAGAAGTTCCAGACGCAGGCCGCCGGCGGAAATCCCCCGGACGTTTTCCAAAACGCCGTCACTTTTCTCCGGAAGTACGACAAGCGCGGAATTCTCCTCGACCTCAAAACTCAGGTGCAGGCAGGTAATCTGACTCTGGATCACTTCCGGTCCGGAGTGACGAAGGTCGGCGAGGTCGACGGAAAGCAGCTCGGAATTCCGGTCGGCTCCAACACCATGGCGCTCGTCATCGACAAGAAGGTGTTCCAGAAGGCCGGCGTCGAGCCGCACCCTGGCTGGACCTGGGACGACCACTTCAAGGCCCTGAAGACCGTCCACGACCGGACGAAGGTCCCCGGGGACACCGGCTACTTCACCATCATGTACCTGTACGACCTCTACCTCCGGCAGAACGGCAAGGCGTTCTTCACCAAGGACGGGCTCGGCTTCGACAAGGCCGATCTGACGGAGTGGTGGACCGACGGCTACAACCGCGTCAAGGCGGGCATCGTCACCGACCCGAAGGTCGTCCAGCAGGACCTGCCCAAGTCCTCCCTGTCCGCCGGCCACGGCGCCTCCGAGTTCACCTGGGACAACTTCACCGTCCGCTACGAGAGCGAGGGCGACAGCACCTACGGCCTCGCGCCGATCCCCACCACGGACGGCAAGCACACCGGGCAGTACCTCGCCTCCCTGATGCTCAGCGCCTCCGCCCGCACCGCACACCCGAAGGAGGTCGCCCAGTTCATCGACTTCATGGTGCACGACCCCGAGGTCGGCAGGATCATGGGCTACGACCGGGGCATCCTCGCGAGCACGGAGCAGTACGCGGCGTACAAGCCGACGGACGCGGTCAACAAGGAGATCGCGCAGTACGAGGCCGACACCGCCGAGGCGGGCGTCCTCGGCACGATCACCCCGCACCCCTCCGGCGCCGACACCGTCGAGGCCGCCTTCCTGCGCATCGGCGGCGACCTCGGCCAGGGCAAGACCAAGGTCGCGGACGCGGTGAAGCAGTTCTTCACCGAGTCCGAGGCCGCCTTCCAGGCCTGATGGGAACCGCCGTGACGCTCGTCAAGGACTCCGTGCCCGCGACCCGCGGGACGCGCCCGGCCGCCACCGCCGCCCCGGGGCGGCGGGGCCGCCGGCGGGAGAACCTCGCCGGTTACCTCTTCATGTCCCCGTGGATCGCCGGCTTCCTGCTGCTGACCGCGGGCCCGATGGTGGCCTCGCTGTACTTCGCGTTCACCGACTACAACCTCTTCAACACCCCGAAGTGGGTCGGTCTGGACAACTTCACGAAGATGTTCCACGACCCCCGCTGGCAGAAGTCGGTGGAGGTGACCGCCAAGTACGTGGTCATCGGCACCCCGCTGAAGCTGCTGCTCGCCCTCGGGGTGGCCCTCCTGCTCGCGCAGAGCCGCCGCGGCCAGGCCTTCTACCGGGCGGCCTTCTACGCCCCCTCGCTCATCGGCGCGAGCGTCTCGGTCGGCTTCGTCTGGCGGTCCCTGTTCTCCGACGGCGCGATCGTGGACCGTACCCAGACGTTCTTCGGCTGGCACGTCGGCGGCTGGGTCGGCAACGCCGACTGGGTGCTGTACTGCCTGGTCGCGCTGACGGTGTGGCAGTTCGGCGCGCCGATGGTCATCTTCCTGGCGGGCCTGAAGCAGGTGCCGAGGGAGCTGTACGAGGCGGCCGAGATGGACGGCGCAGGAACGTTCCGCAAGTTCTGGAACATCACCCTGCCGATGATCTCCCCGGTGCTGTTCTTCAACGTGCTCCTGGAGACCATCCACTCCTTCCAGATCTTCGGCTCGGCCTATGTCGTCTCCAACACCTCCTGTGGCCCGGCCGACGCCACGCTCGTCTACACCTGCTACCTGTACCAGCAGGGCTTCAGGAACGCCCAGATGGGCTTCGCCTCCGCCATGGCCTGGATGCTGCTGCTCGCCGTGGCCCTGGTGACGGCCGTCCTCTTCTGGTCCCAGAAGAAGTGGGTGCACTACGAGGAGGACGCCCGATGAGTACGACCACACCCGCCAGGACCCTCGGCCGCGGCCCGGGAGGCAGGCGCACCGGCTCCCTGGCCTGGCACCTCGGCGCCCTGGTGCTCCTGGCCGTCATCCTCTACCCGGTCGTCTGGGTGATCGGCGCGTCGTTCAAGCCCAGCAAGGACATCATCAACAGCCTCACGCTGGTCCCGTCGCACCCGGTCCTGGCCAACTTCAAGGGCCTCGCCGACGGCATCGCGGACGTCCGGATCTGGACCTTCTTCGAGAACTCCCTCTTCTACGCCCTCGGCGCCGTCGTCGGCGTCCTGGTCTCCTGCTCGCTGACCGCGTACGCGTTCGCCCGCATCCGGTTCGCCGGCCGCAACCTGCTGTTCTCCCTGATGATCGGCACCCTGCTGCTGCCGTACCACGTGCTGCTGATCCCGCAGTACGTGATGTTCCAGAAGCTGGGCTGGGTCAACACCTACACCCCGCTGCTGATCGGCAAGTACCTCGCCACGGACGCGTTCTTCGTCTTCCTCATGGTGCAGTTCATGCGGGCCCTGCCGCGCGAGATGGACGAGGCGGCGCGGCTCGACGGCTGCGGCCACCTGCGCATCTTCTGGTCGATCGTGCTGCCGCTGTCCCGGCCCGCGCTCATCACCAGCGCGATCTTCACCTTCATCAACGCCTGGAACGACTTCATGGGCCCGCTGATCTATCTCAACGAGCCCGGCAAGTACACGGTCTCCCTGGGCCTGATGATGTTCCGCGACTCCGACGGCGTGGCCGCCAACTACGGCGGCATGATCGCGATGTCCCTGGTCGCGCTGCTGCCGGTGCTGCTGTTCTTCCTCGCCTTCCAGCGCTACCTCATCGACGGCATGGCGACCTCCGGACTGAAGGGCTGAGGCGACCGGCATGGCCGAAGCACGCGTGAAACCACGCAAGGAGTCCGTGTTCGCCGAGAGGTTCGCCCTCTTCGCCGAGTCCCTGCTGACCGGCGTCTGGATCGCGGTGGCCTCGCTCGGAGTGGTCACCTGTCCGGCCGCCTTCGCCGCCGGCGCCCGGCATCTGCGCCGCCATGCCGGCCACCGGGCGGGCGGTCTGCGGGAGTTCGCCGCCGACTTCCGGGCCGCGCTGCGCGGGGGCTGGGCGGTGGGCCTGGCCGGCTGGGTGGTGGCGGCGCTGGCCTGGGTGGATGTGCGGGCCGTACGCGCCGGACTGCCCGGCGGGCCGCTGATGGGGGCCGTCGGGCTGTTCGCGCTGATCGGGGTCGCCGTGGCCGGACTGCGCGCGGCGGCCCTGTGGGCGCCGGGGGAGCGGTGGCGGTCGCTGCTCGCCGCGGCCGGGCGCCGTACCGTGCGCGACCCCGCGGGCTCCTTCCTGCTGGTCGGCGGGGCCGTCCTCGTCGTCTGCTCCGCCCTGCTCATCGCCCCGCTGGCGGTCCCCGTGCTCGGGGCCGTCGCGGCGGCGGCCGTCGCCGTGGAGGAGCGGTACCGGCGCCGCTGAGCCGGCGGTGCCCATATCCGGGCCGGCGCCCCGAGCGCCGCGCCTCTCTCTGTCATGCCCCTGACCATCTCTGGAAGGACGGCCATGTCTCCCATCCCGCGCAGATCCCTCCTCAAGGCGGCCGCCGCGGCCGGTGCCGCCGCCCAGTTCAGCTGGGCGCTCGGCGCCCAGAACGCGCAGGCGGCGCCCGCCGCGGCGGACGGCGGCGCCGACCCCGTGACCCTGGACTGGCTGGAGGACGGCGGCCTCGGCGCCGCGCCCGGCTCCACGGTCGGCGTGCCCTGGCCCATGGGCGCCCACCAGGACGGCCAGGCCTTCGCGCTGACCGACGAAGGCGGCAAGGCCGTCCCCGTGCAGACCTGGCCGCTCGCCTACTGGCCCGACGGCTCCCTGAAGTGGACGGCGCACGCGGTCGGTTCGGGCAGCGGCAAGCTGACCCTGACCCCCGGCGCACCCGCCGAGCCCGCCCGAAAGGTCACCGTCGACTCCGGTGGCGGCACCATCGACGTCTCCACCGGGGTCATCACCGCCAAGATCGGCAAGAACGGCGCCACCCTGATCAAGTCCGTCACCCGCGGCTCCACCGAGATCGCCAAGGACGGAAGGCTCGTCCTCCTCCGGCAGCCCGAGATCGAGGACGAGGACCAGGGCACGGTGAAGACCGAACGGTTCGACGGCGCCGTCGACGCGGTGACCGTCGAACAGGACGGCCCGGTCCGCGCGGTCGTCCGCATCGACGGCAAGCACCGCAAGGGCGACCGGAGCCGGCTGCCGTTCTCCCTCCGCCTGTACTTCTACGCCGGCGCCGACTCCTTCCGCATGGTGCACACCATCACCTACGACGGGAAGCAGGAGCCCGGCGAGAGCAGCGGCGACTTCGTCCGCGGGCTCGGCGTCCGCTTCACCGTACCGATGCGGGACGCGGCGTACGACCGGCACATCCGCCTCGGCGGCGAGGGCACCGGCCTGCTGCGCGAGGCCGTCCAGGGCATCACCGGGCTGCGCCGCGACCCGGGCGCCGCCGTGCAGAGCGCCCAGTACGAGGGCAGGAAGCTGCCCGACCCCGCCACCTGGGACCAGCGGGTCACCACCCGCCTGCAGTACATCCCGCACTGGGGCGACTACACCCTCTCCCAGCTCTCCGCCGACGGCTTCACCGTGCGCAAGCGGACCAGGAAGGGCTACGGCTGGATCGCCGCCGGCGGCGGCAGGCGGGCCTCCGGCTTCGGGTACGTCGGCGGCGCGAGCGGCGGACTCTCCTTCGGCCTGCGGGACTTCTGGGAGAAGTTCCCCGCCCAGCTCGACATCCGCGACGCCCACACCGACGCGGCCACCGCCACCCTCTGGCTCTGGTCGCCCGAGGCGCAGCCGATGGACCTGCGCTTCTACCACGACGGCATGGGCCAGGACACCTACGCCGAGCAGCTCGAAGGCCTCAACATCACCTACGAGGACTACGAGCCCGGGTTCGGCACCCCCTACGGCATCGCCCGCACCTCCGAACTCCTCTTCTGGGCCAACGCCTCCACCCCCGACGCCGGCACCCTCGCCTCACAGGTCCAGGCGGTGCGCGTGCTGCCGCAGCTCGCCGCCCCGCCCAAGCAACTCATCAAGGCCCAGGTCTTCGGCCCCGGCCTGTTCTCCGAGCCGGACCGCTCCACCCCGGCCAAGGCGAAGATCGAGGACCACCTGGACTTCCTCTTCTCCTACTACAGGGAGCAGGTGGAACAACGCCGTTGGTACGGCTTCTGGGACTACGGCGACTTCATGCACACCTACGACACCGTGCGCCACCAGTGGCGCTACGACGTCGGCGGCTACGCCTGGGACAACTCCGAGCTCTCACCGGACCTCTGGCTCTGGTACGCGTACCTGAGAAGCGGCCGCTCCGACCTGTTCCGCTTCGCCGAGGCGCTCACCCGGCACACCGGCGAGGTCGACGTCTACCACCTCGGCAAGTGGGCCGGCCTCGGCACCCGGCACGGTGTGCAGCACTTCGGCGACAGCGCCAAGCAGCAGCGCATCGCCAACACCACCTACCGGCGCTTCTACTACTTCCTCACCGCCGACGAACGCGTCGGCGACCTCATGCACGCCAACGTCGACTCCGACGAGACCTTCCTCGTCCTCGACCCCCAGCGCAAGGTCCGCACCGACCCCTACACCCCCGACCGGCACGCCCTGTCCATCGGCTTCGGCACCGACTGGAGCGGTCTGGTGTCGGCCTGGCTGACCGAGTGGGAACGCAAGGGTCCCAAGTGGGAGAAGGCCAAGGCCCGCGTGCTGTCCACGATGGAGGGCATCGCCGCCCAGCCCAACGGGTTCGTCCAGGGCAGCGGGCTGTACGACCTCGACACCGGAAAGTTCGCCGTCGCCGACCAGCCGGTGGTCTCCGTGTCCCACCTCTCGGCGGTCTTCGGACTCAACGAGCTGTGCGCCGAACTGATCCACCTGGTCGACATGCCGAAGTTCAAGGAGGCCTACCTCGACTACTGCCGCTACTTCAACGCCACCAAGGCCGAGCAGAAGGCACGTTACGGCTCCGACTTCGGCACCCTGCTGCTCTTCCAGGGCCACTCGCGCCTGGACGCCTACGCCGCCGCGCAGACCGGCGACGCGAGCCTCGCGAAGCGCGCCTGGAGCAAGTTCTACACCTCGGACGGCTACACCGAGTCGGCGCCGTGGAAGACGGAGAAGCTGACCGGGCCCGTCACCCTGGTCGAGGGCAGCGAGGCGAGCTGGGTGTCCAGCAACGACACCGCGCTGTACGGCCTCGCGGCGATCGAGAACCTGGCGCTGCTCGGCGACAGGATGCCGTCGTAACGGCTGACCTGGGGGGAGCGCCGGCGCACGGGCGGCGGCGCTCCCCGAAGAGTGTGGCCCGCGTCACGGTACGGCGCATGAGTATCCCTACTCAGATTCACCCGCCCGGCCGGGCACACTCCCGGCATGGACTGGAACCACTACCGCTTCCGCAGCCTGTGGCCCCTGCCCGCGTCCCCGGCCGCCGTGTACGCGGTGCTGGAGCGGCCGGAGGACTATCCCGGCTGGTGGCCGCAGGTGCGGTCGGTGACCAGGCTGGACGCCGACACCGGCGTGATCACCATCCGGTCCGTGCTGCCGTACGCCATGACCTTCACCGCACGGCGGATCCGCCGCGACCCCGACGCCGGTGTGCTGGAGGTCGCCCTGTCCGGTGACATCGAGGGCTGGGCGCGCTGGACCGTCACCGCCGAGGGGCCGGGGACCCTCGTCCGGTACGACCAGGTCGTCGACGTGACCAAGCCCCTGCTCAGGCGGCTGGCCGTGCCCGGACGCCCGGTCTTCCGCCTCAACCACCGCCTGATGATGCGGTCCGGGCGCAGCGGGCTGCTGCGGCACCTGCAAGCGGTTTGAAGGATCGGCGCCCGGACCTGTATTGTTCAGTGCGTTCCCGGGCGATTAGCTCAGTGGGAGAGCGCTTCGTTCACACCGAAGAGGCCACTGGTTCGAACCCAGTATCGCCCACGTTCGCGAGAGCGACGTGTGTCCGCCAAAGGCGCGGACCGCGTCGCTCTCGTCGTGTTGTGTGCGGCTTCGCCGCACTGTGTGGGGGCTCCGCCGCCCACACCCCCGTCCCCGGTGTCGCCGTCGGCCGGAGTCGCCTGGGTCACGCCGCGGCCGGCAGCTCCGGCCGGAGTGGCCAGTCCGTGCTGACGATCTCGTCCGAGCCGCTGCGCGCGAACCACGCCTGGAGGCCCCGGGCCTGCGCCGCGTGCCAGTCGGCCTGGAGTGTGTGCAGCTCGGCGGGGGTCAGGCGCTCCAGCCGGGTCGCGAACCGGCGGCCCAGGGCCCGTACGACGTCCAGCGCGGCCAGCGCGTCCGCCGCCGCGTCGTGCGCGCCCTGCAGCGTCACGCCGTAGTGCTCGCACAGGTCGGTCAGGGTGCGGCGGCCCTTGCGGTAGCGGTCCAGGTGCTTGTCCAGCACCCGCGGGTCCAGCACCCTGAGCGGCACCGACGGGAACCACCGGTCCAGCGAGGACGCCCGGTGCCGCCGCAACTCCCGGTCCAGCAAGGTGAGATCGAAGGGCGCGTTCATCACCACCAGCGGGCGGCCCATCGCCGCGTGCTCCGCCAGCTGCTCGGCTATCTCGTACATCACCGGCGCCGGCCAGCGGCCGTTGCGCTGCAGGTGGTCCTCCGTCAGCCCGTGCACCGCCGTGGCCTCCTCGGGCACCGGCACGCCCGGGTTCACCAGCCACCGGCTGATCCGGGGCCGGGTGCCCGGCGCGTCCTGGACGACGACGGCGGCCGACACGATCCGGTCGGTCTCGACGTCCACGCCCGTCGTCTCCGTGTCGAAGGCGGCCAGCGGCCCCTCGTACCAAATCGTCATCCCGACCCAACTCCTCGTTCACCCACGGCAGGTGACATCCCGTCTTCTGCCCGTTTGGTGATACCCGGGCTGTTTGCGCCGTACGCCGGGAGGAGACAACAGGAGTACGGGTCTTTGCAGTTCAGCGGCCCTCAGTGGGGAAACACTTGGCTTGGAAGGCTGTTGGTCATGGCCATAGCGCAGCCCGAGCGGGGCGGGCTGCTGCCCGATCGCACGGGCCCCCTTCGCGGCACGCTCGCCACCACCGCCTGCATGGAGACACTGCAGGTCGGCTATCTCCACGCGGTCGCCGCCGCGGCGGGATGCTCGCTGTCCCAGCCCTTCCCGGACAACGGCATCGACTGGCACGTCAGCCACAGCGCGCCCGGACACACCGTCGACGACGAGGTCACCATCAAGGTGCAGCTCAAGGCCACCTACCAGGTCGCGCCGAACCCTCCGGGACGCTCCTTCTCCTTCACCCTCGACAACGACCACCTGCGCAAGCTCGCCCGCACACCCGTCTCGGTGCACAAGATCCTGGTCGTCATGCTGGTCCCGCGCTCGCAGGACGACTGGCTGCGCGCCAGCCACGACCGGCTCGACCTCAGGCACTGCTGCTACTGGGTCAACCTGGCCGGCCACCCCGTCACCGGACGGCACCGGACCACCGTGCGGATCCCGACCTCGCGCATCTTCGACGACCGGGCGCTGTGCGAGATCATGACGCGGGTCGGGACGGGAGGCAGGCCATGAGGAGCCGTCCGTACGAGGAGCTGCCGCGCCAGGTCCGGCCGCATCCCGACGACCCCGCCTGGCAGCGGCCGCCCGACCCCGCCCGGGTCGACCCCGCCGTGCTCGGCGCCCTGCTGCACCGGCACGGCTGGCAGCGGCGCGGCGGGGCCCCGGGACGCTACGGCCGCTGGACCCCGCCCGGGCCGGGCGGCGGCGGGACCAGCCTGCTGGTGCCGGAGAGCCGGGCCTTCCCCGACAGCGACGACCTGCTCGGCGAGGCCCTCGACGCCCTCTCCCGCAGCACGACGCCCGCCGCCCGCGAGGTGCTGATCCAGCTCGCCGTCCCCAGCGACGAGATCCGCTGGTGGCGCGACACCCCGAGCGGACCCGTCGGCACCGCGCCCTGGGCGGCGGACGAGCAACTGCGCGGCGCCGCACGGCAGATGCTGCTCGCCGCGGCGCTCGCCACCCGCGCGCGTGCCGGCTACCACGGCGCCCGCCACCGCCGCGCGGCCGCCGCGCTCCTGGACGACGTCCTCGTCGGCCCCGCCGCAGAGGGCCGGAGTCTCACCGCCTTCGTGCCCGTGCCCACCGGCCGCCCGCTCGCCGTCCGCCTCCACCAGGCCCTGCACGCCGCCCGGGAGGCCGTCGACTACCGGCGCGCCACCGGCGGCATGGACGCCTTCGACGGCGCCGTCGAGGCCGGTGTCAGCCGTGAGCTGACCGAGGCGCTGTCCGTGCTCGTCCGGGGCACCGAGGGCGCCCGGATCGCCGTCGCCTGGGCGCCCGGCGCCGGGGTGCCCGAGGGCTGCGCGGCCACCTGTGAACCTGTCGAGTTCTCACCCGGTGACCTGCCCGTCCTGCGCGAGGCCGCCGCCCGCTACCTGCGCGAGGAACCGTCCGTGCCGGTCCGGATCACCGGCGCCGTGGTCCGCATGCGCCGCTCCGGACCCGGCGGCGAGGGCACGGTGCGGCTGCGCGTCCTCGCGGGCGCCGACGTGCCCCACGTGCGCGTCACCCTGGACGAGGAGGACTACCGCATCGCCGGCCACGCCCACCTCGTCGGACTCCCGGTGCGGGTGCACGGCCGGCTGGAGCGGCGCGGCGGTTTCCGCCGGCTCACCGGCGCCTCCGGCGTCGTGCCCGTGCAGGTCGACGAGGGGGAGCGGGACCGACTGATGAAGTCCCTGCAGGAGAACCTCGACTTCTTCGAGGAGGCCTGCGGGGAGTCGTACGGGGACGAGGACTGAGACCGTAGGGGGACGGGGACGGAGGGTGACCGTTTAGCGGTCGGCGCCGTCGGGTCGGTACGATCGCCTGTGCGCGCGCTCCTGGTACGGCGCCGCAACCACCTTCAGGCAGGAGAGACCGGTGTCAGACGTCCGTGTGATCATCCAACGCGATTCCGAGCGGGAAGAACGCGTGGTGACGACGGGCACTACGGCCGCCGACCTCTTCGCGGGCGAGCGCTCGATCATCGCCGCGCGCGTGGGCGGCGAGCTGAAGGACCTGGCGTACGAGCTGGCCGACGGCGACGAGGTCGAGGGCGTCGAGATCTCGTCCGAGGACGGCCTGAACATCCTGCGCCACTCCACCGCGCACGTCATGGCGCAGGCCGTGCAGGAGCTGTTCCCCGAGGCCAAGCTGGGCATCGGCCCGCCCGTCAAGGACGGCTTCTACTACGACTTCGACGTCGAGAAGCCGTTCACGCCCGAGGATCTCAAGGCCATCGAGAAGAAGATGCAGGAGATCCAGAAGCGCGGGCAGCGCTTCTCCCGCCGCGTCGTCACCGACGAGGCCGCCCGTGCGGAGCTGGCGGACGAGCCGTACAAGCTGGAGCTGATCGGCCTCAAGGGCTCCGCCGCCTCCTCCGACGACGGCGCGGACGTCGAGGTCGGCGCCGGCGAGCTGACGATCTACGACAACCTGGACGCCAAGACCGGCGAGCTGTGCTGGAAGGACCTGTGCCGCGGTCCCCACCTGCCCTCGACCCGGCTGATCCCGGCGTTCAAGCTGATGCGCAACGCGGCCGCCTACTGGCGCGGCAGCGAGAAGAACCCGATGCTCCAGCGCATCTACGGCACCGCCTGGCCGTCCAAGGACGAGCTCAAGGGCTACCTGGACTTCCTCGCCGAGGCCGAGAAGCGCGACCACCGCAAGCTCGGCAGCGAGCTGGACCTGTTCTCCATCCCGGAGCAGATCGGCTCCGGCCTCGCGGTCTTCCACCCCAAGGGCGGCATCGTCCGCCGGGTCATGGAGGACTACTCGCGCCGCCGGCACGAGGAGGAGGGCTACGAGTTCGTCTACACCCCGCACGCCACCAAGGGGAAGCTCTTCGAGACCTCCGGGCACCTGGACTGGTACGCCGAGGGCATGTACCCGCCCATGCAGCTCGACGAGGGCGTGGACTACTACCTCAAGCCCATGAACTGCCCGATGCACAACCTGATCTTCGACGCGCGCGGCCGCTCCTACCGCGAACTGCCGCTGCGCCTCTTCGAGTTCGGGACCGTGTACCGGTACGAGAAGTCGGGCGTCGTGCACGGCCTGACCCGCGCCCGGGGCTTCACGCAGGACGACGCGCACATCTACTGCACCCGTGAGCAGATGTCCGAGGAACTGGACAAGACGCTCACCTTCGTCCTCGGTCTGCTGCGCGACTACGGCCTGACCGACTTCTACCTGGAGCTGTCCACCAAGGACCCGGAGAAGTTCGTCGGCTCCGACGAGGTCTGGGAGGAGGCGACCGAGACCCTGCGCCAGGTCGCCGAGAAGCAGGGCCTGCCGCTGGTCCCGGACCCGGGCGGCGCCGCTTTCTACGGCCCGAAGATCTCCGTCCAGGCCAAGGACGCCATCGGCCGGACCTGGCAGATGTCGACCATCCAGCTCGACTTCAACCTGCCCGAGCGGTTCAACCTGGAGTACACCGGCCCCGACGGCTCCAAGCAGCGCCCGGTGATGATCCATCGCGCCCTGTTCGGCTCCATCGAGCGGTTCTTCGCGGTCCTGCTGGAGCACTACGCGGGCGCCTTCCCGGCGTGGCTGGCGCCGGTGCAGGCGCTGGGCATCCCGATCGGCGACGCGCACGTGGAGTACCTGGAGAAGTTCGCCGCGGCCGCCCGCAAGAAGGGCCTGCGCGTCGAGGTGGACTCCTCCTCGGACCGCATGCAGAAGAAGATCCGCAACGCCCAGAAGCAGAAGGTGCCCTTCATGGTCATCGCGGGCGACGAGGACATGTCGAACGGCTCGGTCTCCTTCCGCTACCGCGACGGCTCCCAGGAGAACGGCATCCCCTTCGACGAGGCCATCGCCAAGATCGTGAAGGTCGTGGAGGACCGGGTCCAGGTCTGACCCACCCTGTGTGAAGAGGGCGAACAGGCCCCCGGGACCCCAGCGGATCCCGGGGGCCTTTCCCGGTCGGCGGGGATGACGCCATATGCTGCACAGCATGACGAGTGAGCCGGAGCAGCAGATCGGAGTGGGGACGCAGGACGCGTTCCAGCGCCTGTGGACGCCCCACCGGATGGCCTACATCCAGGGCGAGGGCAAGCCGACCGGTCCCGGGGCCGACGACGGCTGTCCCTTCTGCACGATCCCGGCCAAGTCCGACGAGGACGGACTGATCGTCCGGCGCGGCGAGCACGTCTACGCGGTGCTCAACCTCTACCCGTACAACGGCGGCCATCTGATGACGGTCCCGTACCGCCATGTCGCCGACTACACGGAGCTGACCGGTCCGGAGACCGCCGAGCTGGCCGAGCTGACCAAGCAGGCCATGACCGCCCTGCGCACCGCGTCCGGCGCGCACGGCTTCAACATCGGCATGAACCAGGGCACGGTCGCGGGCGCCGGCATCGCCGCCCACCTGCACCAGCACATCGTCCCGCGCTGGGGCGGCGACACCAATTTCATGCCGGTGGTCGGCCACACCAAGGTGCTGCCGCAGCTGCTGGCGGACACCAGGAAGATGCTGGCGGAGGCCTGGCCGGCGTAGTCGCTTCGGTGCCCTCTGCCGAGGGCACCGCTCACGCGTCGTACAGGTCGGCCTTCTTCGGTGTCGGGTCCTGCACCAGCCCGCTCAGGACGCCCGAGCGCGTGCCGAACTTCTCCGTGTCCACGCCGTTCTCCTCCAGCACCCTCATCGCCGCCGCGTGCACCACCCGCAGCACCGGCGTGGCCGCGCGCAGCGCGTCGTCGGCCATGAAGCGGTGCCGCCACGGCTGGTCGGCCCAGGCGTGCCGCAGGCCGAACGGCTCGGGCAGGACGAGCTGGCCGCCCAGCCAGTTGAGCAGCGGGGGATACCAGGTCAGCGGGGCGCGCGTGGCCAGCCGGACCACCTCGTCGGTGGTGACCAGCGGCAGCATCACCTTCCGGGTCTCCCACGGCTTGAGGGACTTGGCGACCTCCTTGCTCGGCGGCTCCGGCCGGGAGGTGAACAGCGGGTTCACCGGCCCCAGCGCGTGCCCGGTCACCTCGATGCGCAGCGTCTCGTGCAGCACCGTCACCGTGATCAGCATGGTGATGACCAGCTGGCCGTCCCACAGCGTCCACTGCACGCCCAGGTAGTGCCGGTCGCCGCTGCCGAACTGCTGCTTGTTGCAGATCTCCTGTATCGCGTGCGGCTTGACCTGGAAGGCCTCCACATCGGTGCCCTGCGGGCGGGACACCTCCGTGGCCTTCTCGCCGATCGGCGTGACGATCCAGTGCTTGATGGACGGCTTGGGGAAACCGCCGGTGTTCAGCGGGCCGCGCTCCAGCAGGGCGAGCTGGTCGTGGATCGCGCGTATGACGTCCCAGCTGCGGAAGGGGTGGATCTCCCGGGACGGGTCGGCGGGCACCAGGTCCTCGGCGAGCTGCCAGGAACCCCAGCGGGTGCCCATGCCGAGTATGCCCTTGGGCCCCGCGTAGAAGACCGAGTTGGACTGCTGCTCGGCGCTGAGCCGGGCCAGTGACTGGCGCAGCTCCTCGGCCGCCGTCTGGTTCGGTCCGCGCGGCACCGCCTCCGGCACCTTGGCGCCGACGCTGGTGCCCGACAGCAGGCCGTCCCAGCGGGCCCGCAGGTCTCTGGCCGTGCGCTCGCAGATCTGCTTGGCCCAGAACCAGCCGAGGACGGGCGCCACCACGCACGCGCGCGCGTACCACCCCCAGAATCCGCCGAACGGCATCTTGATCAGGAACAGCGCGGCGAGCAGGCCGACACCGAGGAGGAGGACGGTGGCGAGCGCCCCCGCCCGTCTGTCCTCGCGGGTGGCGACGAACGTGCGCAGCTGGAAGACGAGCAGCCAGCCCAGCAGCCCGGGCAGGAAGAGCACCCCGCACAGCAGCGTCACGGCGGTCAGCCGGTTGTCGCGCTCCCGGCGGATGTTGTTGGCCGCGAGGCAGTGCTCGACGACGAACTGGGGCTCGGAGCCGAAGGACTGGATGAGCGGCTTGCGGCCGGGTGCGAGCATCCGGGTGATCACGGCGCGTGAGAAGGCCTCACCGAGATTGGGCCGCAGCAGCGCGATTCTGCCGGGCTTGAGGGTCGACTCGTGCCATTCGTTGTCGGCCTTCTTGATCTCCTCCATCGGGCTGTCCCGGTACGCCGCGGAGGCCAGCGCGGCGGTCGCCGCCTGGCCCTCGTCGCCCGAGACGGGCACCTGGGGCCCGTCCCACTCCGTTCCCAACGACATTCCCGCCCCCATCGCCACCGGTGTCGCTTCTGCGGCCTTCCCGACTTCCTCGCTCCGCACACCTGTTGAACAGGCCGTCGCGTCGATTACCCGTCACAACCGGACGGCTGCGGCACGACGCGATCAGGTGATCAGCGTAGTCGCCGCCACCGACAACCGGCGGGCGGACGGCCGAAGCCGCCCGCCCGCACACCCGGCCCGGATGCCGGACTACCCGTTGTCTCCGGCCTGTTCACGGATCCTCTCGGCGATCTGCGGCGGCATCGGCTCGTGCCGGGCGTACGCGCGGTCGAACCGCGCCGTGCCGTGCGACAGCGAGCGCAGGTCGACGGCGTACCGGCCGATCTCGAACTCGGGCACCTCGGCCCGGATCAGGGTCCGCCCGGAGCCCACCTGCTCGGTGCCGAGCACCCGGCCGCGGCGGCCGGACAGGTCGCTCATCACGGCGCCCACGTAGTCGTCGCCGACCAGCACGGACACCTCGGCCACCGGCTCCAGCAGATGGATCCTCGCGCCCGTCGCGGCCTCGCGCAGCGCCAGCGCGCCCGCCGTCTGGAAGGCGGCGTCGGAGGAGTCCACCGAGTGCGCCTTGCCGTCCACCAGCGTGACCCGCACGTCCACGAGCGGATACCCGGCGGCGACGCCCTTGGCGGCCTGCGCCCGCACGCCCTTCTCCACGGACGGGATGAACTGGCGCGGCACCGCGCCGCCGACCACCTTGTCCACGAACTCGATGCCCGAGCCGCCGGGCAGCGGCTCCACCTCGATCTCGCAGATGGCGTACTGCCCGTGCCCGCCGGACTGCTTCACGTGGCGCCCGCGCCCGGTCGCCCTGTTCGCGAACGTCTCCCGCAGGGAGACCTTGTGCGGCACCACGTCGACCTGGACGCCGTAGCGGCTGCGCAGCCGTTCCAGGGCGACGTCCGCGTGGGCCTCGCCCAGGCACCACAGGACCACCTGGTGGGTGTCCTGGTTCTGCTCCAGGCGCATCGTGGGGTCCTCGGCCACCAGCCGGGCCAGGCCCTGGGAGAGCTTGTCCTCGTCGGCCTTGCTGTGCGCCTGGATGGCGAGCGGCAGCAGCGGGTCGGGCATCCGCCAGGGCTCCATCAGCAGCGGGTCGTCCTTCGCGGAGAGCGTGTCCCCGGTCTCGGCCCGGCCCAGCTTGGCCACGCACACCAGGTCGCCGGCGACGGCGTGCGTCACCGGGCGCTGCTGCTTGCCGAACGGCATGGACAGCGCGCCGACCTTCTCGTCGACGTCGTGGTCCTCGTGCCCGCGGTCGGCGAGCCCGTGCCCGGAGACGTGCACCGTCTGGTCGGGGCGCAGGGTGCCGGAGAAGACGCGGACCAGCGAGATCCGGCCGACGTACGGGTCGGAGGAGGTCTTGACCACCTCGGCGACCAGCGGACCGCCGGTGTCGCACGGCTTCAGCTCGCGCGGCTTGCCGTCGACGGTCGTGACCTCGGGCAGCGGGTGCTCGAACGGCGTCGGGAACCCGCCGGTGATCAGCTCCAGCAGCTCCACCGTGCCGAGTCCCTGCCGGGCGCCCTCGGCCGCGGGGGCGGCCGCCAGGACGGGGAAGAACGAGCCGCGCGCCACGGCCCGCTCCAGGTCCTGGATCAGCGTCCTGACGTCGACCTCCTCGCCGCCGAGATAGCGGTCCATGAGGGTCTCGTCCTCGCTCTCGGCGATGATGCCCTCGATGAGCCGGTTGCGGGCCTCCTCGATGTCCGGCAGCTGGTCCTCGCCGGGGTCGGACTCCTCGCGCTTCCCGGCCGAGTAGTCGAACAGCTTCTGCGTGAGCAGTCCCACCAGCCCCGTCACGGGCGCGTGCCCGTCGGGGCCCTCGGGGCCGCGCAGCGGCAGATACAGCGGCAGCACCGCGTCGGGGTCGTCCCCGCCGAAGGCCTCGGCGCAGACCCGGGTCATCTCCTCGAAGTCCGCGCGCGCCGCCTCCAGGTGCGTGATCACGATCGCGCGGGGCATGCCGACGGCCGCGCACTCCTCCCACACCATCCGGGTGGAGCCGTCCACGCCGTCCGAGGCCGAGACGACGAAGAGGGCCGCGTCCGCGGCGCGCAGACCGGCCCTGAGCTCACCGACGAAGTCGGCGTATCCGGGGGTGTCCAGCAGGTTGATCTTGATGCCGTCCCATTCGACCGGCACCAGGGAGAGCTGCACCGAGCGCTGCTGCCGGTGCTCGATCTCGTCGTAGTCCGAGACGGTACCGCCGTCCTCCTTGCGGCCCGCCCGGTTCACCGCCCCCGCGGTCAGCGCGAGGGCCTCCACCAGAGTCGTCTTGCCCGATCCGGAGTGGCCGACCAGCACCACGTTCCGTACGGACGCGGGCTGGTCGGCCTCCAGAGCCCTGCCGGCGGCTCCGGGGTGTGTCTGAGTCTTGTCGCCCATGATCCTGCCTCCCGTGCACGGTGAGGTCACTGTGGGCGCGGACACGCGGGACCCGCGTGCACTGGCGGCTCCGGCGACGCCCGCGGTTATTCGAGCTTTCCACTCCCGTCACGCTGCGTCCATACGAACGACAGCCGCGGCCATTGCGACGGCCCCCGGGCCCGCCCCGTGCGCCCCGTGCACGGCGGCGCGCGCCGGTCCGCGGGACCGGGTGCGGGTGCCCGCCCGTCACGCACACGCGCGCGTGGCTACGATGGGCCAGCCGGAGGCCACCAGGGGCCACGGCGACACGACCGTCGGGAAGGCCATGCTGAACAAGTACGCGCGTGCATTCTTCACGCGTGTCCTCACGCCGTTCGCCGCGTTTCTCATCCGCCGGGGCGTGAGCCCCGACACGGTCACGCTCATCGGCACCGCCGGTGTGGTCGCGGGAGCGCTGGTCTTCTACCCCCGGGGCGAGTTCTTCTGGGGCACGGTCGTGATCACCCTGTTCGTCTTCTCCGACCTGGTCGACGGCAACATGGCCCGCCAGCTGGGCCGCTCCAGCCGCTGGGGTGCCTTCCTGGACTCCACTCTCGACCGGGTCGCCGACGGCGCGATCTTCGGCGGGTTCGCGCTCTGGTACGCCGGTCACGGGAACAACGACGTGCTGTGCGCCGTCTCGATCTTCTGCCTGGCCAGCGGCCAGGTGGTGTCGTACACCAAGGCGCGCGGCGAGTCCATCGGGCTGCCGGTCGCCGTCAACGGCCTCGTCGAACGCGCCGAACGACTGGTGATCTCCCTGGTCGCTGCCGGATTCGCGGGCCTGCACAAGTTCGGTGTGCCCGGCATCCAGTGGCTGCTGCCGATCGCGCTGTGGATCGTCGCCGCCGGCAGCCTGGTCACCCTGGTCCAGCGCGTCGTCACCGTCCGCCGCGAGTCCGCCGAGGCGGAGGCGGCGGCGCAGCACAGCGCCGAGGCGGCGAAGTGAGCACCGGGGAACGGCTCACCGACGCGCTGTACGGGCTCGGCTGGAGCACCGTGAAAAAGCTCCCGGAACCCGTCGCGGTCCGCCTCGGCCAGACCATCGCCGACGCCGCCTGGAGGCAGCGCGGCAAGGGCGTACAGCGCCTGGAGTCCAACTACGCGCGCGTGCTGCCCGACGCCGGCCCCGAGCGCCTGCGCGCGCTGTCCCGCGCGGGCATGCGCTCCTACCTGCGCTACTGGATGGAGTCCTTCCGGCTGCCGGCCTGGAGCCGCGAGCGCGTGAAGTCCGGCTTCGACCCCAAGGACCTGCACTTCCTCACCGACGGTCTTGCCGCCGGCAAGGGCGTGGTCCTGGCCCTGCCGCACATGGCCAACTACGACCTCGCCGGAGCCTGGGTCACCACCGCGCTGGAGACGCCGTTCACGACGGTCGCCGAGCGGCTGAAGCCC
This sequence comes from Streptomyces sp. NPDC048192, assembly GCF_043202415.1. NCBI lineage: Bacteria > Bacillati > Actinomycetota > Actinomycetes > Kitasatosporales > Streptomycetaceae > Streptomyces > Streptomyces sp. NPDC048192. The sequence continues at coordinate 150,976 of NZ_JBIDAL010000009.1, read as the reverse complement.
GAGACGCTGTACGACCGCTTCGTCGCCTACCGCGAGGGCCTGGGCATGGAGGTCCTGCCGCACAGCGGCGGCTCCGCGTTCGGCACCCTGGCCCGCAGGCTGCGCGACGGCGGCCTGGTCTGCCTGGTCGCCGACCGCGACCTGTCCGCCTCCGGCGTCGAGGTCGAGTTCTTCGGCGAGCGGACCCGGATGCCCGCCGGACCGGCCCTGCTCGCCCAGCAGACCGGCGCGCTGCTGCTGCCGGTCACCCTCTGGTACGACGGCTCACCCGTCATGCAGGGCCGTGTGCATCCCCCGGTCGAGGTACCCGAGTCAGGTACGCGCGCCGAGAAGACGTCTGTCATGACACAGGCGCTGGCCGACGCCTTCGCCGGCGGCATCGCCGAGCACCCGGAGGACTGGCACATGCTCCAGCGGCTGTGGCTCGCCGACCTCGACCCCGCGAAGGGACCCGCGTGAGAATCGGGATCGTCTGCCCGTACTCCTGGGACGTGCCCGGTGGCGTCCAGTTCCACATCCGCGACCTCGCCGAGTACTTCCTGCGGCTCGGCCACGACGTCTCCGTCCTCGCCCCGGCCGACGACGACACCCCGCTGCCGCCGTACGTCGTCTCGGCCGGCCGCGCGGTCCCGGTGCCGTACAACGGCTCCGTGGCCCGCCTGAACTTCGGCTTCCTGTCGGCCGCGCGGGTACGGCGCTGGCTGCACGAGGGCGCCTTCGACGTGGTCCACATCCACGAGCCGACCTCGCCCTCGCTGGGCCTGCTGACCTGCTGGGCGGCCTCCGGCCCGATCGTGGCCACCTTCCACACCTCCAACCCGCGCTCGCGCGCGATGATCGCCGCGTACGCGATCCTGCAGGCCGCCCTGGAGAAGATCAGCGCGCGCATAGCGGTCAGCGAGTACGCCCGCCGGACGCTGGTGGAGCACCTGGGCGGGGACGCGGTGGTCATCCCCAACGGCGTCGACGTGGACTTCTTCGCCGAGGCCGAGCCGAAGCCGGAGTGGCAGGGCGACACGATCGGCTTCATCGGCCGCATCGACGAGCCCCGCAAGGGCCTGCCGGTGCTGATGAGGGCCCTGCCGAAGATCCTGGCGGCCCGCCCGCGGACCCGGCTGCTGGTCGCGGGCCGGGGTGACGAGGAGGCGGCCGTCGCGGACCTCCCCGCCGAGCTGCGCACGCGGGTGGAGTTCCTCGGCATGATCAGCGACGAGGACAAGGCCCGCCTGCTGCGCAGCGTCGACCTGTACGTCGCCCCCAACACCGGCGGCGAGAGCTTCGGCATCATCCTGGTCGAGGCGATGTCGGCGGGCGCCCCCGTGCTCGCCTCCGACCTGGACGCCTTCGTGCAGGTCCTCGACCAGGGCGAGGCGGGCGAGGTGTTCGCCAACGAGGACGCCGACGCGCTCGCCGAGGCCGCCGTACGGCTCCTGGAGGACCCGGCCCGCCGCGCGGAGCTCCGCCGGCGCGGGAGCGCCCATGTGCGCCGCTTCGACTGGGCCACGGTCGGCGCCGACATCCTCTCCGTCTACGAGACGGTCACGGCCGGCGCGGCGGCGGTCGCGGCGGACGACCGGACGACGGGGCTGCGGGCCCGGTTCGGACTGGCCCGCGACTGAGGCCGCGGGAACGCTGCCACCGCACCCGGAGCCGGGGCCGGACGCGACGCCCGCCGAAGGGGCCGGAATCGGTGCGGGATCGCCCTGAAGGGCGGGCGGCGGCAGCCGGTAGCCTTCGGCCGTGACCGCAACCCTGATCTGGATCGTCGTCGTGCTCGTCGCGATAGGCGTGTACCTGAGCTGGACCGCCGGGCGGCTGGACCGGCTGCACGTGCGGATGGACGCCGCACGGGCCGCGCTCGACGCCCAGCTGCTGCGCCGGGCCTCCGTCGCGCAGGAACTGGCCACCTCGGGCGTGCTGGACCCGGCCGCCTCGATCGTGCTGTACGAGGCCGCGCACGCGGCCCGGCAGGCAGAGGAGGAGCAGCGGGAGGTCGCCGAGAGCGAGCTGAGCCAGGCGCTGCGCGCGGTCTTCGGGGAGCCGGCCCAGGTGGAGGCCGTACGCGAGGCCCCAGGAGGCGAGGAGGCGGCCCGTGAGCTGGCGGAGGCGGTCCGCAGGGTCCCGATGGCCCGCCGCTTCCACAACGACGCCGTGGGAGCCGCCCGCAGGCTCCGCGAGCACCGCAAGGTGCGCTGGTTCCGGCTGGCCGGGCACGCGCCGTTCCCGCTGGCCTTCGAGATGGACGACGAGCCGCCGGCCGCCCTGGTCGAGCGGGTCTCCTGAACGCCGGGCGAACCCGCCCGGTCCGAAAAGGATCCACCGGCTTGCCATTGGCCCTTGCTGTGGCCTGGTCCACTCGCGTTTCCTCGTCAGTGCAGCAAACCCTCTTCCCATCAGTGAGGTCACCCGTGTCCACCATCGAGAACCAGGCTCCCGAGACCGGCACCGCGCGCGTGAAGCGCGGCATGGCCGAGCAGCTCAAGGGCGGCGTGATCATGGACGTCGTCACGCCGGAGCAGGCGAAGATCGCCGAGGACGCGGGCGCCGTCGCCGTCATGGCCCTGGAGCGGGTCCCGGCCGACATCCGCAAGGACGGCGGCGTGGCCCGCATGTCCGACCCGGACATGATCGAGGGCATCATCGACGCCGTCTCGATCCCGGTCATGGCCAAGTCCCGCATCGGCCACTTCGTCGAGGCCCAGGTCCTGCAGTCCCTCGGCGTCGACTACATCGACGAGTCCGAGGTGCTCACCCCGGCCGACGAGGTCAACCACTCCGACAAGTGGGCCTTCACCACCCCGTTCGTGTGCGGCGCCACCAACCTGGGCGAGGCCCTGCGCCGCATCGCCGAGGGCGCCGCCATGATCCGCTCCAAGGGCGAGGCCGGTACCGGCAACGTCGTGGAGGCCGTCCGCCACCTGCGCCAGATCAAGGGCGACATCGCCCGCCTGCGCGGCCTGGACAACCACGAGCTGTACGCCGCCGCCAAGGAGCTGCGCGCCCCGTACGAGCTGGTCAAGGAGGTCGCCGAGCTGGGCAAGCTCCCGGTGGTCCTCTTCTCCGCCGGCGGCGTGGCCACCCCGGCCGACGCGGCCCTGATGCGCCAGCTCGGCGCCGAGGGCGTGTTCGTCGGCTCCGGCATCTTCAAGTCCGGCGACCCGGCCAAGCGCGCCGCCGCCATCGTGAAGGCCACCACCTTCTACGACGACCCGAAGATCATCGCGGACGCGTCCCGCAACCTCGGCGAGGCCATGGTCGGCATCAACTGCGACATCCTCCCCGAGTCCGAGCGCTACGCGAACCGCGGCTGGTAACTCCCACCCTCAGAGGACTGCGCGACACACATGACTGACGCACCCGTCATAGGCGTCCTGGCTCTCCAGGGCGACGTACGGGAGCACCTCATCGCCCTGGCCGCGGCCGACGCCGTGGCCAGGCCGGTGCGGCGCCCCGAGGAACTCGCCGAGGTCGACGGCCTCGTGCTGCCCGGCGGCGAGTCCACCACCATCTCCAAGCTGGCCGTCCTGTTCGGCGTGATGGAGCCCCTCCGCGCGCGTGTGCGCGACGGCATGCCCGTCTACGGCACCTGCGCCGGCATGATCATGCTCGCCGACAAGATCCTCGACCCGCGCTCGGGCCAGGAGACCATCGGCGGCATCGACATGATCGTGCGCCGCAACGCCTTCGGACGGCAGAACGAGTCCTTCGAGGCCGCGGTGGACGTGAAGGGCGTCTCCGGCGATCCCGTGGAGGGCGTCTTCATCCGCGCCCCCTGGGTGGAGTCGGTGGGCGCCGGGGCCGAGGTGCTCGCCGAGCACGACGGCCACATCGTCGCCGTCCGCCAGGGCAACGCGCTCGCCACCTCGTTCCACCCGGAGCTGACCGGTGACCACCGCGTGCACTCCCTGTTCGTCGACATGGTGCGCGCCAACCGGACGGCGGAGTCCTTGTAGGATCTCTGGCGTTCGTTCAGAGATGGGTTACGCGAAGGAGACAGGCAGATGTCCGGCCACTCTAAATGGGCCACGACGAAGCACAAGAAGGCCGTGATCGACGCCAAGCGCGGCAAGCTCTTCGCGAAGCTCATCAAGAACATCGAGGTCGCGGCCCGGATGGGCGGCGCGGACCCGGACGGCAACCCGACGCTGTACGACGCCATCCAGAAGGCGAAGAAGTCGTCGGTCCCGAACAAGAACATCGACTCCGCGGTCAAGCGCGGCGCGGGCCTGGAGGCCGGCGGCGCCGACTACGAGACGATCATGTACGAGGGCTACGGCCCGAACGGTGTCGCGGTGCTCATCGAGTGCCTCACCGACAACCGCAACCGCGCCGCCTCCGACGTCCGCGTCGCCATGACCCGCAACGGCGGCTCCATGGCCGACCCGGGCTCGGTGTCGTACCTGTTCAACCGCAAGGGTGTGGTCATCGTCCCCAAGGGCGAGCTGACCGAGGACGACGTGCTCGGCGCCGTCCTGGACGCCGGTGCCGAGGAGGTCAACGACCTCGGCGAGAACTTCGAGGTCATCAGCGAGGCGACCGACCTGGTCGCGGTCCGCACCGCGCTCCAGGAGGCCGGCATCGACTACGAGTCCGCCGAGGCCAACTTCGTCCCGACCATGCAGGTGGAGCTGGACGAGGAGGGCGCCAAGAAGATCTTCAAGCTGATCGACGCGCTCGAGGACAGCGACGACGTGCAGAACGTCTTCGCCAACTTCGACGTCAGCGACGAGATCATGGAGAAGGTCGAGGCGTAGCACGCACGGCTTGCGGCGGGCCGACGGGACACACCCCGTCGGCCCGCCGCTTTGTCAGTGCCACCCGATAGCCTGCACGAACAGGCGATCGGCAGGGGATCGGCAGGCCGTCGGAGGGAGGGGCGCGTGCGCGTACTGGGGGTGGACCCGGGACTGACCCGGTGCGGTGTCGGCGTCGTCGAGGGCGTCGCCGGCCGCCCGCTCACCATGCTCGGCGTCGGCGTCGTCCGCACCCCCGCGGACGCCGACCTCAGCCACCGCCTCCTCGCCGTCGAGCAGGGCATCGAGCAGTGGCTGGAGGAGCACCGGCCCGCGTTCGTCGCCGTCGAGCGCGTCTTCAGCCAGCACAACGTGCGCACGGTGATGGGCACCGCCCAGGCCAGCGCCGTCGCCATGCTGTGCGCCGCCCGGCGCGGCATCCCCGTGGCGCTGCACACCCCCAGTGAGGTCAAGGCCGCCGTCACCGGCTCGGGCCGGGCCGACAAGGCGCAGGTCGGCGCCATGGTCACCCGCCTGCTCCGGCTCTCCGCCCCGCCGAAGCCCGCCGACGCCGCCGACGCCCTCGCGCTCGCCATCTGCCACATCTGGCGCGCCCCCGCCCAGAACCGGCTGCAGCAGGCGGTCGCCCGCCACACACTCCACGCAACGAAAGGCCGTACGGCATGATCGCCTTCGTCAGCGGCACGGTCGCCGCGCTCGCCCCCGACGCCGCGGTCGTCGAGGTCGGCGGCGTCGGCATGGCCGTCCAGTGCACGCCGAACACCCTGTCCACACTCCGCGTCGGCCAGAGCGCCAAGCTGCACACCTCGCTCGTCGTCCGCGAGGACTCGCTGACGCTGTACGGCTTCGCGGACGACGACGAGCGCCAGGTCTTCGAACTGCTCCAGACCGCCAGCGGCGTCGGCCCGCGCCTCGCCCAGGCCATGCTCGCCGTGCACACCCCCGACGCGCTGCGCCGCGCCGTCGCCACCGGTGACGAGAAGGCGCTCACGGCCGTCCCCGGCATCGGCAAGAAGGGCGCACAGAAACTGCTGCTGGAGCTGAAGGACCGGCTCGGCGAACCCCTCGGCGCCCCCGCCATCGGCACCCCGGTCACCCAGGGCTGGCGCGACCAGCTGCACGCGGCCCTCATCGGTCTCGGCTACGCCACCCGCGAGGCCGACGAGGCCGTCGCCGCGGTCGCCCCCCAGGCCGAGGCCGGGGGCGGCACCCCGCAGGTCGGCCCGCTGCTGAGAGCCGCGCTGCAGACCCTGAACCGCGCCCGCTGACCCCGAGCCGAAGGCACACGCACATGAACTGGGACGACACGACCGGCACGCCCGCCCCCGAGCGGCTGGTGGGCTCGGTCGCCGACCGCGAGGACCAGGCCGTCGAGGCCGCGCTGCGGCCCAAGGACCTCGGCGAGTTCATCGGCCAGGAGAAGGTCCGCGAACAGCTCGACCTCGTGCTGCGGGCCGCACGCGCGCGGGGCGCCACCGCCGACCACGTCCTCCTGTCCGGCGCGCCCGGCCTGGGCAAGACCACCCTGTCGATGATCATCGCGGCCGAGATGGGCGCGCCCATCCGCATCACCTCTGGACCCGCCATCCAGCACGCCGGCGACCTCGCCGCGATCCTGTCCTCCCTCCAGGAGGGCGAGGTCCTCTTCCTCGACGAGATCCACCGCATGTCCCGGCCCGCCGAGGAGATGCTGTACATGGCGATGGAGGACTTCCGGGTCGACGTCATCGTCGGCAAGGGCCCCGGCGCCACCGCCATCCCGCTGGAGCTGCCCCCCTTCACCCTGGTCGGCGCCACCACGCGCGCGGGCCTGCTGCCGCCCCCGCTGCGCGACCGCTTCGGCTTCACCGCGCACATGGAGTTCTACGAGCCGCACGAGCTGGAGCGGGTCGTGCACCGCTCGGCGAGCCTGCTCGACGTCGAGATCGAGCCGGACGGCGCCGCCGAGATCGCCGGCCGCTCCCGCGGCACCCCCCGCATCGCCAACCGCCTGCTGCGCCGCGTCCGCGACTACGCGCAGGTCAAGGCGGACGGCCTGATCACCCGCGAGATCGCGGCGGCGGCCCTCGCCGTGTACGAGGTCGACGCGCGCGGCCTCGACCGGCTCGACCGCGCCGTCCTCGAAGCCCTGCTGAAGCTGTTCGGCGGCGGCCCGGTCGGCCTGTCCACGCTGGCCGTGGCGGTGGGGGAGGAGCGGGAGACCGTCGAGGAGGTCGCCGAGCCGTTCCTGGTCCGGGAGGGGCTGCTCGCCCGCACCCCCCGCGGCCGGGTCGCCACGCCCGCCGCCTGGGCGCACCTCGGCCTCACCCCGCCCCGCTCGGCGACCGGCGGAAACGGGCAACAGGACCTGTTCGGGAGCTGACCGCGCAATGATGGAAGTGGGACGGCGCAGGCATTGGCCCCGGCAGGAACTCAGGTGCCATGCTGAGCGTTGTTCCATGCGCGTGGACTCGCTTAGACTCCGCCGATGCCGCCCATGCGGGCGGCGCCGACCCACACCCCCATCAACAGGCCGCTCTCCGTCGCGGTCGCGCGAAGGAAACCCCGTCCCGTGAATGCCTTTACCCTTCTCCCCTTCATCGTGCTCATCGCGGCCATGTTCCTCATGACGCGCTCGGCCAAGAAGAAGCAGCAGCAGGCCGCCCAGATGCGCAACGAGATGCAGCCCGGCTCCGGTGTGCGCACGATCGGGGGTATCTACGCGACGGTCAAGGAGGTCAACGAGGAAACCGTCCTCCTCGACGCCGGGCCGGGCGTCGAGCTCCTCTTCGCCAAGAACGCGATCGGCGCCGTCCTCAGCGACGACGAGTACAACCGCATCGTCCACGGCATCGAGCACGACCTGAAGTCCGACACCGACATCGTCCCGGACGACGCCTCCTCCCTCACCGAGACCGACGACTCCGACTCGCCCGCTGCCGCCGCCTCCGACGACAAGGCCGTCGACCTCGGTAAGAAGGACGCCGACGAGGGCGACACCGACGCGGCCGAGGCCGCCGAGGCCAAGGCGGAGGACGCTCCGAAGAAGACCGAAGGCGACTCCGACGCGAAGTAGTCACGCCCCGGTGGTGCGTTGCGCGGCATAATCACGCCCCGCGCACCACCGGGCGTGTGTTTCCCGTACGGGACAGCCCGACACCATGTCATGGCCGACCGCGCCCACCGGCGCGAGCGGCCCGAGAGGGAGTACGAGAAGGTGGCAGCACCTAAGAGGGGCCGGAGCGCGAGCGCCCAGAGCAAACCAGGGCGCTCGCTGGCCCTCATCCTGATCGCCATCGTGGCGCTCACCGGAGGCATGTTCCTCTCCGGAAACACCACTCCGCGTCTCGGCATCGACCTCGCCGGTGGTACGAGCATCACGCTCAAGGCGAAGGCCGATCAGGGGTCCGCGATCAACAAGGCCAACATGGACACCGCGGTCGACATCATGAACCGCCGTGTCAACGGCCTCGGCGTCTCCGAGGCGGAGGTGCAGACCCAGGGGACCGACAACATCATCGTCAACATCCCCAAGGGCACCAACTCCAAGCAGGCCCAGCAGCAGGTCGGCACCACCGCCAAGCTGTACTTCCGCCCGGTCCTCGCCAGCGAGCCCAGCGGCGGCGCCGCACAGAGCCCCTCGCCGAGCGCCTCCCCGAGCGGCAGCGCCAAGCCGAGCCCCACCGCCTCCTCCACCTCCAAGGAGAAGGCGTCCTCATCCTCCACCGCGTCCCCCACGGCCTCGGCGACCTCCCGGGGCCGCGCCGTCACCGACGCGCTGAAGGCCGGCTCCACGCCGTCGCCGAGCACGTCGGCCTCGGGCGGCGCCAAGCCGTCGGCCACCCCCTCGGCCAACCCCTCGGCCTCCTCCAGCGCCTCCGCCGCCGCGGCGAAGCTCCAGGCCCAGTACGCCGCCCTGGACTGCACCAAGCCCGCCGAGCGGGCCAAGGTCGGAGGCGCCGCCAAGCCCGGCGAGCCCACCGTCGCCTGCGGCCAGATCAGGAAGGCCTGGTACAAGTACATCCTCGGCCCGGCCGCCGTCGACGGCACCGAGGTGAAGAAGGCGCAGGCCGTCTTCGACACCCAGGGCGCCTCCGGCTGGCAGGTCCAGATGAACTTCACCTCCGGCGGTGCCAAGAAGTTCGCGGACATCACCGGCCAGCTGGCGAAGAACCAGTCCCCGCAGAACGAGTTCGGCATCGTCCTCGACGGCGAGGTCGTCTCCAGCCCGTACGTCAGCCAGGCCATCACCGGCGGCCAGGCGGAGATCACCGGCAGCTTCACCCAGCAGGACGCCCAGAGCCTCGCCAACATGCTGTCGTACGGCGCCCTGCCGCTGTCCTTCCAGGAGCAGTCCGTCACCACCGTCACCGCCGCGCTCGGCGGTGAGCAGCTGCACGCCGGTCTGCTCGCCGGCGCGATCGGCCTCGCCCTGGTCGTGATCTACCTGGTCGTCTACTACCGCGGCCTGTCGCTCGTCGCCATGGCCTCGCTGGTGGTCTCCGCGATCCTCACCTACGTGATCATGTCGCTGCTCGGCCCGGCCATCGGCTTCGCGCTGAACCTGCCGGCCGTCTGCGGCGCCATCGTCGCCATCGGCATCACCGCGGACTCGTTCATCGTGTACTTCGAACGCATCCGGGACGAGATCCGCGAGGGCCGCTCGCTGCGCCCCGCCGTCGAGCGGGCCTGGCCGCGCGCCCGGCGCACCGTCCTCGTCTCCGACTTCGTGTCGTTCCTCGCCGCGGCCGTCCTGTTCATCGTGACCGTCGGCAAGGTCCAGGGCTTCGCGTTCACGCTCGGCCTGACCACCCTGCTCGACGTCGTCGTGGTCTTCCTGTTCACCAAGCCGCTGATGACGCTCCTCGCCCGCCGCAGGTTCTTCGCGAGCGGCCACAAGTGGTCCGGCCTCGACCCGAAGAGCCTGGGTGCCAAGCCGCCGCTGCGCCGCACCCGCCGTCCCGCCGGCCCCGCCGGCTCTGTCGACCCGAAGGAGGCCTGAGCGATGTCGAAACTGGGCAACCTCGGCGCTCGACTGCACCGCGGCGAGATCTCGTACGACTTCGTCGGCAAGCGCAAGATCTGGTACGGCGTCTCCATCCTGATCACCATCACGGCCATCGTCGGCCTGGCGGTGCGCGGCCTGAACATGGGCATCGAGTTCAAGGGCGGCGCGGTCTTCACCACGCCGACCCACATGAGCACATCGGTGACCCAGGCGGAGAACTACGCCAAGGACGCCTCCGGCCATGAGGCGATCGTGCAGAAGCTCGGCAACGGCAGCCTGCGCATCCAGATCGCCGGCATCGACACCGGCCAGTCCGACAGGATCAAGCAGGAACTGGCCAAGGACCTCAAGCTCGACCCCGAGAAGCTCGCCGCCGACCTGGTCGGCCCGAGCTGGGGGCAGCAGATCGCCGACAAGGCCTGGGAGGGCCTGGGCATCTTCATGGTGCTCGTGGTGATCTATCTGGCCATCGCCTTCGAATGGCGCATGGCCATCGCGGCCCTGGTCGCGCTGATCCACGACATCACCATCACCACCGGTATCTACGCCCTGGTCGGCTTCGAGGTCACACCCGGTACGGTCATCGGTCTGCTGACGATCCTCGGTTACTCGCTCTACGACACGGTCGTCGTCTTCGACAGCCTCAAGGAGCAGACGAAGGACATCACCAAGCAGACCCGCTTCACCTTCAGCGACATCGCCAACCAGTCGATCAACGGCACGCTGGTGCGTTCCATCAACACCACGGTCGTCGCGCTGCTGCCCGTCGCGGGCCTGCTGTTCATCGGCGGCGGGTTCCTCGGCGCGGGCACGCTGAACGACATCTCGCTGTCGCTGTTCGTCGGCCTCGCCGCCGGTGCCTACTCGTCCATCTTCATCGCCACCCCGCTCGTCGCCGACCTCAAGGAGCGCGAGCCGGCGATGAAGGCCCTCGCCAAGCGGGTCATGGCCAAGCGCGCCCAGGCCGCCGCGGAGGAGGACCTCGCCGCCGACCGCGGTGACGACCCCGAGGACGCGGCCGCCGCCGTCGTGGGCCCCCGCAACCAGCCCGCCTCCCGCAGCCGGGGCGGCCGCGGCCGACCGTCGGGGAAGCGCCGATGACGGAGATCAGGGACCTGCTGCTCAGCCGCATCCGGGACGTCGCCGACTATCCGGAGCCGGGCGTGATGTTCAAGGACATCACCCCGCTCCTCGCGGACCCGGCCGCGTTCACGGCGCTCACCGACGCGCTGGCCGAGATCGCCGCGAACACCGGCGCGACCAAGGTCGTCGGCCTGGAGGCCCGGGGCTTCATCCTGGGCGCCCCGGTCGCCGTCCGCGCGGGCCTCGGCTTCATTCCGGTCCGCAAGGCGGGCAAGCTCCCCGGAGCGACGCTGCGCCAGGCGTACGACCTGGAGTACGGCTCGGCGGAGATCGAGGTGCACGCCGAGGACCTCTCCTCCGGCGACCGCGTCCTCATCGTGGACGACGTCCTCGCCACGGGCGGCACCGCCGAGGCCGCGATCCATCTGATCCAGCGCGCCGGCGCCGAGGTCTGCGGGCTCGCCGTCCTGATGGAGCTGGGCTTCCTGGACGGCCGGGCCCGCCTGCAGCCCGCCCTGGGCGAGGCCCCGCTGGAGGCACTGCTCCAGGTCTGAACGAACGCTGCACAAAGCGGCGCGGGCCCTGGCCCGGGCCGCTTTGTCCATTCCCCCGCACCGAGCGGGGTCGGCGGGGGCGGCTCGCGTCCCCGGCGACGGTGGGAGGGTCCACAGGGATCCCGCACCGCGATCCCGCACCGCGCCGACCGCGAGGACCCCGGCGACGGCGAGGAGAGTGCGCCGGGACCCCGCGCCCTGCCGGTGGCCAGGGCGGCCCCGTAGGGCTCCCCGGGAGCCGCGGAAGGTCACCCGCGCGACGCCTGCCGCACGCCCCCGAATCACTCTGAGTCCACCTTCCGGAATCCGGTGGGAGTCTCTCGTGTTTCAGGGGTAGACGGTCCTCACTTCCGGCTGAGGGCGATGACCAGCCGCAGGATCGCTACCATGGGATCTCCGGAGCCTGACCGGGGGACCCGGATCGCGCACGAGGAGTCCTCTTGCCAGACGAGGCCCAGCACCTGACCGCCGCAAAGCCCGAGTCCGCCTCGGCCGCCGCGGCGAAGCCCGCGCAGAACGTGTCCAACGCGAAGAACGACACCCGCGGGCCGATCGAGCACGCCCAGTCCGCGCCCGTCGAAAAGGCAGCCGAGGCCTCGCGTCCCAAGCCGGCCCCGCCCGAGCGCCCGGCGCAGCCGCCCGTGGTCCGCCAGCCCGCCGGACAGCCCCGCACCGGCTCCTCCAACCGCGTCCGCGCCCGTCTGGCCCGGCTCGGCGTGCAGCGCGCGAACCCCTACAACCCGGTTCTCGAGCCACTGCTGCGGATAGTGCGCAGCAACGACCCGAAGATCGAGAACTCCACCCTGCGCCAGATCGAGCGCGCCTACCAGGTCGCCGAGCGCTGGCACCGCGGCCAGAAGCGCAAGAGCGGCGACCCGTACATCACGCACCCGCTCGCCGTGACCACCATCCTCGCCGAGCTGGGCATGGATCCGGCCACCCTGATGGCGGGCCTGCTGCACGACACCGTCGAGGACACCGAGTACGGCCTCGACCAGCTGCGCCGCGACTTCGGCGACACCGTCGCCCTGCTCGTCGACGGCGTGACAAAACTGGACAAGGTCAAGTTCGGCGAGGCCGCGCAGGCCGAGACCGTGCGCAAGATGGTCGTCGCCATGGCCAAGGACCCGCGGGTGCTGGTCATCAAGCTCGCCGACCGCCTGCACAACATGCGCACCATGCGCTACCTGAAGCGCGAGAAGCAGGAGAAGAAGGCGCGCGAGACCCTCGAGATCTACGCGCCGCTCGCCCACCGCCTCGGCATGAACACCATCAAGTGGGAGCTGGAGGACCTCGCCTTCGCGATCCTCTACCCCAAGATGTACGACGAGATCGTACGACTGGTGGCCGAGCGGGCGCCGAAGCGCGACGAGTACCTGGCCATAGTGACCGACGAGGTCCAGGCAGACCTGCGCGCCGCCCGCATCAAGGCGACCGTCACCGGCCGCCCGAAGCACTACTACAGCGTCTACCAGAAGATGATCGTCCGCGGCCGTGACTTCGCGGAGATCTACGACCTGGTGGGCATCCGCGTCCTCGTCGACACGGTCCGCGACTGCTACGCCGCCCTGGGCACCGTGCACGCGCGATGGAACCCGGTCCCCGGCCGGTTCAAGGACTACATCGCGATGCCCAAGTTCAACATGTACCAGTCGCTGCACACGACGGTCATCGGGCCCAACGGCAAGCCGGTCGAGCTGCAGATCCGCACCTTCGACATGCACCGCCGCGCCGAATACGGCATCGCCGCGCACTGGAAGTACAAGCAGGAGGCCGTCGCCGGCGCCTCCAAGGTCCGCACGGACGCGCCCAGGACGTCCGCGAAGGACAAGGACGCCATCAACGACATGGCGTGGCTGCGGCAGCTGCTGGACTGGCAGAAGGAGACCGAGGACCCGGGCGAGTTCCTGGAGTCCCTGCGCTTCGACCTGTCCCGCAACGAGGTCTTCGTCTTCACCCCCAAGGGCGATGTCATCGCGCTGCCCGCGGGCGCCACCCCCGTCGACTTCGCGTACGCCGTCCACACCGAGGTCGGCCACCGCACCATAGGAGCGCGGGTCAACGGCAGGCTCGTACCGCTCGAATCCACCCTGGACAACGGCGACCTGGTGGAGGTCTTCACCTCCAAGGCGCCCGGCGCCGGACCCTCCCGCGACTGGCTAGGCTTCGTCAAGTCGCCCCGGGCGCGCAACAAGATCCGCGCCTGGTTCTCCAAGGAGCGCCGGGACGAGGCGATCGAGCAGGGCAAGGACGCGATCGTCCGGGCGATGCGCAAGCAGAACCTGCCGATCCAGCGCATCCTCACCGGCGACTCCCTCGTCACGCTCGCGCACGAGATGCGGTACTCGGACATCTCCGCCCTCTACGCGGCGATCGGCGAGGGCCATGTCTCCGCGCAGAACATCGTGCAGAAGCTCGTCCAGGCACTCGGCGGTGAGGAGGCGGCCACCGAGGAGATCGACGAGACCGTCCCGCCGTCCCGCAGCCGGGGCCGCAAGCGCCGCTCCAGCGCCGACCCCGGCGTCGTGGTCAAGGGCGTCGAGGACGTGTGGGTCAAGCTGGCCCGCTGCTGCACGCCGGTGCCGGGCGACCCGATCATCGGGTTCGTCACCCGGGGCAGCGGCGTCTCGGTGCACCGCAGCGACTGCGTGAACGTCGAGTCGCTGTCCCGTGAGCCGGAGCGCATCCTCGACGTCGAGTGGGCGCCCACCCAGTCCTCGGTCTTCCTGGTCGCCATACAGGTCGAGGCGCTGGACCGCTCCCGGCTGCTGTCGGACGTCACCCGCGTGCTGTCCGACCAGCACGTCAACATCCTCTCCGCGGCCGTCCAGACCTCCCGCGACCGGGTCGCCACCTCCCGCTTCACCTTCGAGATGGGCGACCCCAAGCACCTCGGGCACGTCCTGAAGGCCGTCCGGGGCGTGGAGGGCGTGTACGACGTCTACCGCGTGACGTCGGGACGCAGCCGGTCGTAAACCGTCAGCCAGTTCCGTGGACAGGCACGGAAAAGGCCCCGTACGCGCCGTACGGGGCCTTTCACCTGAGGACCGGGGGATCAGCCGCCGAACTCCTGCAGGCCCTTCAGAGCCTGGTCCAGGAGCGCCTGGCGGCCCTCCAGCTCACGCTCCAGCTTCTCGGCCTTGGCGTTGTTGCCCTGGGCGCGAGCCTGCTCGATCTGCGTCTTCAGCTTGTCGACGGCGGCCTGCAGCTGACCGGTCAGCCCCTCGGCACGCGCGCGTGCCTCCGGGTTCGTGCGGCGCCACTCGGCCTCCTCGGCCTCCTGCAGGGCCCGCTCGACCGCGTGCATCCGGCCCTCGACCTTGGGACGCGCGTCGCGCGGCACGTGGCCGATGGCCTCCCAGCGCTCGTTGATCGAACGGAAGGCGGCCCGCGCGGCCTTCAGGTCGCCGATCGGCAGCAGCTTCTCGGCCTCCTCGGCCAGCTCCTCCTTCAGCTTCAGGTTCTCCGCCTGCTCCGCGTCCCGCTCCGCGAACACCGAGCTGCGGGCCGCGAAGAACACGTCCTGGGCGCCGCGGAAGCGGTTCCACAGGTCGTCCTCGTGCTCGCGCTGGGCGCGGCCCGCGGCCTTCCACTGCGCCATCAGCTCGCGGTAGCGGGCGGCCGTCGGACCCCAGTCCGTCGAACCGGACAGCGCCTCGGCCTCCGCGACCAGCCGCTCCTTCGTCCGGCGGGCCTCCTCGCGCTGCGCGTCGAGCTGCGCGAAGTGCGCCTTGCGCCGCTTGGAGAACGCCGACCGGGCGTGCGAGAAACGGTGCCAGAGATCGTCATCCGACTTGCGGTCCAGACGCGGCAGACCCTTCCAGGTGTCCACCAGCGCCCGCAGCCGCTCACCGGCGGCCCGCCACTGGTCGGACTGCGCCAGCTGCTCGGCCTCGGCGACCAGGTCCTCCTTGGCCTTGCGGGCCTCGTCGGACTGCCTGGCCCGCTGCGCCTTGCGCTCCTCGCGGCGCTTGTCGACGGTCTCCACCAGCTTGTCCAGCCGCGCCCGCAGCGCGTCCAGGTCGCCGACCGCGTGGTGCGCGTCCACCTGCTCGCACAGGTGGTCGATCGCGGCCATGGCGTCCTTCGACGACAGGTCGGTGGTCCGCACTCGCTTCTCGAGGAGGCCGATCTCGACAACCAGGCCCTCGTACTTGCGCTCGAAGTAGGCCAGTGCCTCCTCGGGGGAGCCGGCCGCCCAGGAGCCGACGACCTTCTCGCCGTCGGCCGTACGCACGTACACGGTCCCCGTCTCGTCGACGCGGCCCCACGGGTCGCTGCTCACAGCGCCTCCTCCACATGATGCCTGCGCAGGGCCTCAGCGCCCCGGGGCATCGTCCACAGTTTCGTCACGGCCAACATAGGCGACCGGCGGGTTGCCTGTCCGCATCCAGCGCGACCGAAATTCCGCAGTTGGCCGTCCTTGGCCGTCCTCGCGGTCAGGACTTCGTCACCGTCGCCTTGTTGATCACCACGGTCGCGTTGGGAGCGGTGTTGCCGGAGGTGGGATCGGCCGGCTGGGCGCCGGCGGCGGCGATCTTCTGGAGCACCTTCATGCCGGCCGGCGACACCGTGCCGAACGGGGTGTAGCTGGGCGGCAGCGGGCTGTTCTTGTAGACCAGGAAGAACTGGCTGCCGCCGGTGTGCTTCTGGCCGGTGTTGGCCATCGCCACCGTGCCCGCCGGATAGGTGTTGCCCTTCAGGCTCTTGTCCTTCAGGTTCTCGTCCGGGAGCGTGTAGCCCGGCCCGCCCATGCCGGTGCCCTGCGGGTCGCCGCACTGCAGCACGAAGATCCCGTCCGTGGTCAGGCGGTGGCACTTCGTGTGGTCGAAGAAGCCCTGGCCCGCCAGGAAGTTGAACGAGTTCACCGTGTGCGGGGCCGCCGCCGTCTTCAGCGCGATGTCGATGTCACCGCACGTCGTGGCGAGCTTCATCGTGTACTTCGCCGACGTGTCGATCGTCATCGCCGGCTCCTTCTTCCAGCTCAGCTTCTTCGCCGAGCCGGCCGCCGGCTTCGCGCACGGGTCCGGGGCCTTGCTGGTCGGCGAGGCGCTGGGCGTGACGTCCGCTGCGGTGTTGGTCTTCTTGTCGTCGCCGCCCTTGAACACATCGGTCGTGTACAGCACGACACTTCCGATGACGACGATGCCCAGTACCGACGCGATCACGGAGTTGCGCACGCGGGCCTTGCGGCGCGCCTGGGTGCGCCGCTGCTGCTGCCGCAAGAACTTCTCCCGGGCGAGCTGACGCCGCCGCTGCTCCTGGCTGACCACCGGGTTCTCTCCTCATGCGTGTCGATGCGTGTCGTGTGCCGACCGGTACGCGTGCGTGCTCGTGAGCCGACCGCTGTGTGTAGCCCCGTACCGTATATGGGTTAGCTGAGGAAACGGCAGCGCCGGTAGGCTCTGGACCACAGCTTGTGGTCACCCGTATCGACACAACGAAGGACGATCGTGCTCATTGCCGGGTTCCCCGCCGGGGCCTGGGGGACGAACTGTTATCTCGTCGCCCCCGCCGCCGGTGAGGAGTGCGTGATCATCGACCCCGGCCACCAGGCCGCCGAAGGCGTCGAGGAAGCACTGAAGAAGCATCGGCTCAAGCCCGTCGCCGTCGTCCTCACCCACGGGCACATCGATCACGTGGCCTCGGTCGTCCCGGTCTGCGGCGCGCACGACGTGCCGGCCTGGATCCACCCCGAGGACCGGTACATGATGAGCGACCCCGAGAAGGCGCTCGGCCGGTCCATCGGCATGCCGCTGATGGGCGAGCTGACCGTGGGGGAGCCGGACGACGTCCGCGAGCTGGCGAACGGCACCACCCTCGACCTGGCCGGCCTGGAGTTCTCCGTCGCGCACGCACCGGGCCATACCAAGGGGTCGGTGACCTTCCGGATGCCCGAGACCGCCGACGTCCCGTCGGTGTTCTTCTCCGGGGATCTGCTGTTCGCCGGCTCCATCGGACGCACCGATCTGCCGGGCGGATCCATGGCGGACATGCTCGAGTCGCTGGCGCGCGTGTGCCTGCCGCTCGACGACTCCACCGTGGTGCTGTCCGGCCACGGCCCCCAGACGACCATCGGCCAGGAGCGCGCCACCAACCCCTATCTGCGGCAGGTGGCGGCCGGCCAGGGAGCGGACGCGAGCACCGCTCCCCGACGAGGAATGTGACGAGAGAGCCTTTCGTGAGTACCTTCCAGGCCCCCAAGGGCACCTATGACCTGCTGCCGCCGGACTCGGCCACGTATCTGGCGGTCCGCGAGGCGATCGCCGCCCCGCTGCGCAACTCCGGATACGGCTACATCGAGACGCCCGGCTTCGAGAACGTCGAGCTGTTCGCGCGCGGGGTCGGCGAGTCCACCGACATCGTGACCAAGGAGATGTACGCCTTCGAGACCAAGGGCGGCGACAAGCTCGCCCTGCGCCCCGAGGGCACCGCCTCCGTGCTGCGCGCGGCCCTGGAGGCCAACCTGCACAAGGCGGGCAACCTCCCGGTCAAGCTGTGGTATTCGGGGTCGTACTACCGCTACGAGAAGCCGCAGAAGGGCCGTTACCGGCACTTCTCCCAGGTCGGCGCCGAGGCGATCGGCGCGGAGGACCCGGCGCTGGACGCCGAGCTGATCATCCTGGCCGACCAGGCGTACCGCTCGCTCGGTCTCAGCCGGTTCCGGATCCTGCTCAACAGCCTGGGCGACAAGGAGTGCCGCCCGGTGTACCGGACCGCGCTGCAGGACTTCCTGCGCGGCCTGGACCTGGACGAGGACACCCGGCGCCGTGTCGACATCAACCCCCTGCGGGTGCTGGACGACAAGCGCGAGTCGGTGCAGAAGCAGCTCACCGGCGCCCCGCTGCTGCGCGACTACCTGTGCGACGCCTGCAAGGCCTACCACGAGGAGGTCCGCGAGCTGATCACGGCGGCGGGCGTGGCCTTCGAGGACGACCCGAAGCTGGTGCGCGGCCTGGACTACTACACCCGCACCACCTTCGAGTTCGTGCACGACGGGCTGGGCTCGCAGTCCGCGGTCGGCGGCGGCGGCCGCTACGACGGCCTGTCCGAGATGATCGGCGGCCCCGCGCTGCCGTCGGTCGGCTGGGCCCTCGGCGTCGACCGCACGGTCCTCGCCCTGGAGGCGGAGGGCGTTCGGCTGGACCTGCCGTCCACCACGTCGGTCTACGCGGTCCCGCTCGGCGAGGAGGCCCGCCGCGTGCTGTTCGCGAAGGTCACCGAGCTGCGCAAGGTCGGCATCGCGGCGGACTTCAGTTACGGCGGCAAGGGCCTGAAGGGCGCCATGAAGAACGCCAACCGCAGCGGCGCCCGGTACACGATCGTGGCCGGCGAGCGCGACCTCGCCGAGGGCGTCGTCCAGCTCAAGGACATGGAGTCCGGCGATCAGACGGCGGTCGGCGTGAACGAGATCGTGGCGGAACTGGAATCCCGTCTCGGCTAGCGAGCGCAACGAGAGGGCGCCGGAGACCCGGCGCCCTCTCAGGGTTCGCCCTCCGGGCGGCCGTCAACTCCGCGGGCGCCGCTTCCCTCTGCCGGACGGTTTTCCGCCGAGGGCGTTCGTTCACGCGGGCCGGTGTCCCCACCGATCAGCGGCCGGAACCGAACGCCGCGGGGCCGCCGTGCGTACGTCCTTATGTGCTCCGAACGGTGCCCCTACACATGTGTGCGGCACAATGAGCCGTGCCCGAAGATGGTCCAGCTCTCAAGTGACGGAATCGGCGTGATGAGCAAGACGACAGTCAACGACGTCTCCACGGAGTCGGGTCCCGAGCGTGCCGCCGACGGCCCGCGCACGGTGGGCGGCAGCCGTGCCTTCGCCCTGCTGCTCGTGATCACCGGAGCGGCCGGACTGCTGGCCGCCTGGGTCATCACGCTCGACAAGAACAAGATCCTCGAGGCGAAGCTCGCCGGGAAGACGTTCACGCCGGGGTGCAGCGTCAACCCGATCGTGTCCTGCGGCAGCGTCATGGAGAGCAAGCAGGCGGCGGCCTTCGGCTTCCCGAACCCCTGGCTCGGCCTGGTCTGCTACGGCATCGTCATCTGCGTCGGCACGAGCCTGCTCGCCCGCGCCCGCTTCCCCCGCTGGTACTGGCTGACCTTCAACTTCGGCACGCTGTTCGGCGTCGGGTTCTGCACCTGGCTGCAGTTCCAGTCCCTGTACCGGATCAACGCGCTGTGCCTGTGGTGCTCGCTGGCCTGGGTCGCCACGATCACCATGTTCTGGTTCGTCACCTCGTTCAACGTCCGCAACGACTTCCTGCCCGCACCGCGCTGGCTGAAGTCGTTCCTCGGCGAGTTCACCTGGGTGGTGCCGGTCACGCACTGCGGCATCATCGCCATGCTGATCCTGACCCGGTGGGGCAGCCAGCTCTGGGCCTGACCGGGCCGCGCGGCGTTGTCAGTGCCGTGATTTAGGGTTTCAGCGTGGAACCCGACCTGTTCACCGCCGCAGCAGAAGAACGCCAGGAGAAGGACCCGGCCGCGAGTCCCCTGGCGGTGCGGATGCGCCCGCGCACGCTGGACGAGGTGGTGGGCCAGCAGCATCTCCTGAAGCCCGGCTCGCCGCTGCGCCGGCTGGTCGGCGAGGGCTCCGGCGGCCCCGCCGGACCCTCCTCGGTGATCCTCTGGGGCCCGCCCGGCACCGGCAAGACCACGCTGGCGTACGTGGTCTCCAAGGCCACGAACAAGCGGTTCGTGGAGCTGTCCGCGATCACCGCCGGCGTCAAGGAGGTCCGGGCGGTCATCGACGGCGCCCGCCGCGCCACCGGCGGCTTCGGCAAGGAGACCGTCCTCTTCCTGGACGAGATCCACCGCTTCAGCAAGGCCCAGCAGGACTCCCTCCTGCCCGCGGTGGAGAACCGCTGGGTCACCCTGATCGCGGCCACCACCGAGAACCCGTACTTCTCGGTGATCTCCCCGCTGCTCTCCCGCTCGCTCCTGCTCACCCTGGAGCCCCTCACCGACGACGACATCCGCGGCCTGCTCCGCCGCGCCCTGACCGACGAGCGCGGTCTGAAGAGCGCCGTCGGCCTCCCCGAGGACACCGAGGCGCACCTGCTCCGCATCGCCGGCGGCGACGCCCGCCGCGCCCTGACCGCGCTGGAGGCCGCCGCCGGAGCCGCCCTGGACCAGGGCGAGAGCGAGATCAGCCTGGAGACGCTGGAGCAGACGGTCGACCGGGCCGCGGTGCAGTACGACCGCGACGGCGACCAGCACTACGACGTCGCCAGCGCCCTGATCAAGTCCATCCGCGGCTCCGACGTGGACGCGGCCCTGCACTACCTGGCCCGCATGATCGAGGCCGGCGAGGACCCGCGCTTCATCGCCCGGCGCCTGATGATCTCCGCCAGCGAGGACATCGGGCTGGCCGACCCGCACGCGCTGCCCCTCGCGGTCGCCGCCGCCCAGGCCGTCGCCATGATCGGCTTCCCAGAGGCGGCCCTCACCCTCAGCCACGCCACCATCGCCCTCGCGCTCGCCCCGAAGTCCAACTCGGCGACGACCGCGATCGGCGCCGCCCTGGAGGACGTACGCAAGGGCCTGGCCGGCCCGGTGCCGCCCCACCTGCGCGACGGGCACTACAAAGGCGCGGCGAAACTCGGCCACGCGCAGGGCTACGTCTACCCGCACGACCTGCCCGAGGGTATCGCCGAGCAGCAGTACGCCCCGGACGCCCTGAAGGACCGCGAGTACTACACCCCGGGCCGGCACGGCACCGAGGCACGGTACGCGGACGCGGTGGAGTGGACCCGCAAGCACCTCGGTCGCAGGCGGTCCTGAGCGCCCTGTAGACTTCCCCGAAGTGCTGAGTCCCGTGCTGTCAGAGCGGGACACCCAGCCGGAACCCACGGCCGTCGGGCCGCGCGGTTCCAGGAGCGTCGCGCACCGTCGAACGGTGTCGCGGGCAGCCCACCACCCCTCGGATTCCCGGGACGGTCGGTGGGCCACTCGCGTGCTGCACGTATGTGCCCAGACCAGGGGAGCGGCTGCCCGGCAGGTCCGAAAGGACCCTGCGGGTTTCCCCGGCTGCGGATGCGACCTCCCTCAACACTGACGAGCCGAACACTACGAAAGAGAATGAGACAGTGGCGAACCAGTCCCGCCCGAAGGTCAAGAAGTCGCGTGCCCTCGGCATCGCACTGACCCCGAAGGCCGTCAAGTACTTCGAGGCCCGCCCCTACCCGCCGGGTGAGCACGGCCGCGGCCGCAAGCAGAACTCGGACTACAAGGTCCGTCTGCTGGAGAAGCAGCGTCTGCGCGCGCAGTACGACATCTCCGAGCGCCAGCTGGTCCGCGCCTACGAGCGCGCGTCCAAGGTCCAGGGCAAGACCGGTGAGGCCCTGATCGTGGAGCTCGAGCGCCGTCTCGACGCCCTGGTCCTGCGTTCGGGCATCGCCCGCACCATCTACCAGGCCCGTCAGATGGTCGTCCACGGCCACATCCAGGTCAACGGCCAGAAGGTCGACAAGCCGTCCTTCCGTGTCCGTCCGGACGACGTCGTGCAGGTCCGCGACCGCTCCAAGGACAAGACGCTCTTCCAGATCGCCCGCGAGGGTGGCTTCGCCCCCGAGGGTGAGACCCCGCGCTACCTGCAGGTGAACCTCAAGGCCCTGGCGTTCCGCCTGGACCGCGAGCCGAACCGCAAGGAGATCCCGGTGATCTGCGACGAGCAGCTCGTCGTCGAGTACTACGCCCGCTGACCCAGGCGAGCGCGTACCACCGCAGCCCGCCGTCTCCCCGCCCTCCGGGCGAGGGAGGCGGCGGGTTTCGCATGGGGCGGACTTCCGGCGGTGCGCGCCGTCCACGCGGTGATCACGCGGACCGGCGTCACGGCGCGGGCCGGCGGGGACTCGGCGCGCCCCGCGGCGGCGCCGCGTCGTGGCGCGGCCCCGCGCCCCTTCGGGGCGCCCTGTCCGGCGGCGCCGCTCCCCGCGGCGCCGGCAGCGCCCCCAATGGCCGTACCGCGCCCCGCTGCAACGCACGGGCCACGGCCTCCGCGCGCTCCAGCCGGGCCCCTTCCCGTACGCACTCCTCGTACCGCGCGTCCCCCAGCGCCTGCCGGGCGAGCGCCTCGCAGTGTTCGTGCGGGGCGTTGAAGTACGCCGAGCCGAACAGCGGCAGCCCCACCGACGGCCACATCCGGCCCGCCGCGCCCTGCAGCCGCGCCGCCTCGGCCGGCTCGCCCTGAGCCGCCGTCACCAGCGCGAGCAGCTCCAGCGCCAGCACGGAGCCGAGCAGGTCCTGGAAGGCGTGGGCGTTGCGCAGGCACTCCCCGAGCAGCTCCCGCGCCCTGTCCTGGGCGCCGTCCCGCCAGGCCGCGTACGCCAGCACGTACAGCGCGTAGGAGCGGGCCCAGCGCTCCCCGTGGTCCTCGCACACCCGGCGCACGTCCTCGCACAGCCGGACCGCGTCCGCGAGATCGCCCTGGAAGGCCCGGGCCATCGCCAGCTCCACCTGGCCCATCAGCACATTGCTGTTGAGTTCGCCGATCTCGTGATAGCGCGCGAGCGCCGACCGCAGCAGCGTCTCCGCGCGGGCCATGTCATCGCCGACCAGCGCCAGACAGCCGGTGCGGTGCTCGGCGTACGCCACCGCCGTGGAGTCCGCGACCCGCTCGGCCTGCTCCCGGCACTCCCGCAGCGCCGTCAGCGCGGACACGGTGTCGCCCTGGAGGATCGCCACGTACCCGAGCACCCACAGCGCCTTCAGCCGCGACTGCTCGTACCCCGACTCCAGTTCCACGCTGCGCGCCAGCCAGCGGCGGCCCTCCGCGAGCCGCCCGCAGCCGACCCAGCAGAACCACAGCGACCCCGCCAGGTACTGCCCGAGATGGGCCTCGTCCGGCTCGGTCAGACAGAACTCCAGGGCGCCCCGCAGATTCGGCAGCTCCGCCTCGACGCGCGCGGCGACCTCGCCCTGCCGGGGCGAGAACCAGTCCAGCTCGCACCAGGTCGCCAGCCCCAGATACCAGTCCCGGTGCCGCCTGCGCAGCCGGCCGGCGTCCCCGACGGCCTCGAGCCACTCGGCGCCGTAGGCCCGGACCGTGTCCAGCATCCGGTAGCGGGGCCCGGCCGGGCTCTCCTCGCGGGTCACCACCGACTGGCACACCAGCTCCGACAGCACGTCCAGGACGTCCTCGGCGGGCAGCCCGTCCCCGCTACACACGTACTCGGCCGCCTCCAGGTCGAAGGTCTGCGCGAACACCGAAAGACGGGCCCACAGCAGCCGCTCGGCCGGCGTGCACAGCTCGTGGCTCCAGCCGATCGCCGTGCGCAGCGTCTGGTGGCGCGCCGGAGGCCCGCCGGGCACGGACGGCGGGCCGGAACCCGCCGTCAGCAGCCGGAACCGGTCGCCCAGCCGCTGCAGCAGCTGCTCCGGGGACAGCGCCCGCAGCCGCCCGGCCGCCAGCTCCACCGCCAGCGGGATCCCCTCCAGACGCCGGCACAGCTCCCGCACCGCGGGGCCGTCGGCGACCTCCAGGTCCTGCTCCCGGGCCCGGTCCGTGAACAGCCGCACCGCGTCGTCCTCGCCCAGCGGCGCCAGCGGGAACAGCCGCTCGCCCGCCAGCCCCAGCGGACGCCGCCCCACGCCCAGCACGCGCAGGTCCGGCAGCTTCCGCAGCAGCTCCGCCGCCAACTCGGCGCAGGCGTCCGCCAGATGCTCGAACCCGTCCAGCACCAGCAGCACCGGCCGGCCGGCGAGATGCTCCAGCAGCGCCCGCCGGGGCGGCCGGGAGGTGTGGTCGGTCAGCCCCAGCGCCTCCACCACCGCGTACTCCACGAACTGCGGATCGCGCACCGGGGCCAGCTCCACCCGCCCGGAGACGGACTCCCACCCGGCGGCGACCTGCGCGGCCAGCCGGGACTTGCCCACCCCGCCGACCCCGGTCACCGTGACGAGCCGCGCCCCGGCGAGCGCGTCCGCCAGTCCGGCCAGCTCGGCCGAGCGCCCGACGAAGGTGGTCAGTTCCAGGGGCGGATCGCCGTCGGAGAGGGGATCCGGGCGCTGAGGACCTCGCATGGGACACGGAGCGTACTGAACCGTGCGCACCGCGTACAATCGCTTCCCGCAACTCCGTCCCCGCCGCCCGGTAATGCGGTACGGAGCCCAGGCCCCGGCGCGATAGGCTCGGACTCGACTTTTTCGATGGTGAGGCACGTTTCAGGGAGCGGGTGCGCACAGTGTCCGGTGGAGAGGTGGCCGGGATCCTGGTGGCCGTCTTCTGGGCGATCCTGGTCTCCTTCCTCGCGGTGGCTCTCGCGAGGCTGGCCCAGACGCTCAAGGCGACCACCAAGCTGGTGGCGGACGTGACCGACCAGGCCGTCCCGCTGCTCGCCGACGCCTCCCAGGCGGTGCGGTCCGCGCAGACCCAGATCGACCGCGTCGACGCGATCGCCTCGGACGTCCAGGAGGTCACGTCCAACGCCTCCGCGCTGTCGACCACGGTCGCCTCCACCTTCGGCGGCCCGCTGGTCAAGGTCGCGGCCTTCGGCTACGGCGTCCGGCGGGCGCTCGGCGGCCGCAAGGAGGACGTGCCCGCGAAGGCGCCCCGGCGTACGGTGATCGTGGGCCGGACGGTCCCCGCCGCGCGACGCAAGCGGAAGTAAGGACTGAGACCGAGCGATGTTCCGCCGTACGTTCTGGTTCAGCACCGGTGTCGCCGCCGGTGTGTGGGCAACCACCAAGGTCAACCGCAAGCTGAGGCAGCTGACCCCGGAGAGCCTCGCCGCGACCGCGGCGAACAAGGCCCTGGAGACCGGTCAGCGGCTCAAGGACCGCGCGGTGGGCTTCGCGCTCGACGTCCGCGACAACATGGCCCAGCGGGAAGCCGAGCTGGAGGAGGCCCTCGGGATCCACGCGAACCCCGAACTGCCCTCGCCCCGCCGCCGCACCGCCATCGAGAACGACAGCGACAACCGCAGCACACCGAAGTACATCGAAGCCCCGATGCACTCGTACAACCGGAATGAGGACCACTGATGGAGTCGGCCGAGATTCGCCGCCGCTGGCTGAGCTTCTTCGAGGAGCGCGGGCACACCGTCGTCCCTTCGGCGTCGCTCATCGCGGACGACCCGACTCTGCTCCTCGTCCCCGCCGGCATGGTGCCCTTCAAGCCCTACTTCCTGGGTGAGGTCAAGCCGCCGTTCCCGCGCGCCACGAGCGTGCAGAAGTGCGTGCGCACGCCCGACATCGAAGAGGTCGGCAAGACCACGCGGCACGGCACGTTCTTCCAGATGTGCGGCAACTTCTCCTTCGGCGACTACTTCAAGGAAGGCGCCATCAAGCTCGCCTGGGAGCTGCTCACCAGCCCCCAGGACAAGGGCGGTTACGGCCTGGAGCCGGAGAAGCTCTGGATCACCGTCTACAAGGACGACGACGAGGCCGAGCGCATCTGGCACGAGGTCGTCGGCGTGCCCATGGAGCGCATCCAGCGCCTGGGCATGAAGGACAACTTCTGGTCCATGGGCGTCCCCGGCCCGTGCGGCCCCTGCTCCGAGATCAACTACGACCGCGGCCCCGAGTTCGGCGCCGAGGGCGGCCCCGCCGTCAACGACGAGCGGTACGTGGAGATCTGGAACCTCGTCTTCATGCAGTACGAGCGCGGCGAGGGCACCGGCAAGGACAACTTCGAGATCCTCGGGGACCTGCCGAGCAAGAACATCGACACCGGCCTCGGCCTGGAGCGGCTCGCCATGATTCTGCAGGGCGTGCAGAACATGTACGAGATCGACACGTCCATGGCCGTCATCGACAAGGCCACCGAGCTGACCGGCGTCCGCTACGGCGACGCCCACGCCTCGGACGTGTCCCTGCGCGTCGTCACCGACCACATGCGCACCGCCACCATGCTCATCGGCGACGGCGTCACCCCCGGCAACGAGGGCCGCGGATACGTGCTGCGCCGCATCATGCGCCGCGCCATCCGCAACATGCGCCTGCTCGGCGCGACCGGCCCGGTCGTCAAGGAGCTGATCGACACCGTGATCGGCATGATGGGCCGGCAGTACCCCGAGCTGATCACCGACCGCGAGCGGATCGAGAAGGTCGCCCTCGCCGAGGAGAACGCCTTCCTCAAGACGCTGAAGGCCGGCACCAACATCCTCGACACCGCCGTCACCGAGACCAAGCAGTCCGGTGGCACGGTCCTGTCCGGCGACAAGGCCTTCCTGCTCCACGACACCTGGGGCTTCCCGATCGACCTCACCCTGGAGATGGCCGCCGAGCAGGGGCTGTCCGTGGACGAGGAGGGCTTCCGCCGCCTGATGAAGGAGCAGCGGGAGCGCGCCAAGGCCGACGCCCAGGCCAAGAAGACCGGGCACGCCGACATGGGCGCCTACCGGGAGATCGCCGACACCGCCGGCGCGACCGACTTCATCGGGTACAGCGACACCGAGGGCGAGTCCACGATCGTTGGCCTGCTCGTCGACGGCGTCTCCTCCCCGGCCGCCACCGAGGGCGACGAGGTGGAGGTCGTCCTCGACCGCACCCCGTTCTACGCCGAGGGCGGCGGCCAGATCGGCGACACCGGCCGGATCAAGGTGGACTCCGGCGCGGTGATCGAGGTCCGCGACTGCCAGAAGCCGGTGCCGGGCGTGTACGTCCACAAGGGCGTCGTCCAGGTGGGCGAGGTGACCGTCGGCGCCAAGGCCCACGCCTCGATCGACGCCCGCCGCCGCAAGGCCATCGCGCGCGCCCACTCGGCCACCCACCTGACCCACCAGGCCCTGCGCGACGCTCTCGGCCCGACGGCCGCCCAGGCCGGTTCCGAGAACCAGCCCGGCCGCTTCCGCTTCGACTTCGGCTCCCCGTCCGCCGTGCCGCAGACGGTGATGACCGACGTCGAGCAGAAGATCAACGAGGTGCTCGCCCGCGACCTCGACGTCCGCGCCGACATCATGGGCATCGACGAGGCCAAGAAGCAGGGCGCCATCGCCGAGTTCGGCGAGAAGTACGGCGAGCGGGTCCGCGTCGTGACCATCGGCGACTTCTCCAAGGAGCTGTGCGGCGGCACCCACGTGCACAACACCGCCCAGCTGGGCCTGGTGAAGCTGCTCGGCGAGTCCTCCATCGGCTCGGGTGTGCGCCGTATCGAGGCCCTGGTCGGCGTGGACGCCTACCACTTCCTCGCCCGTGAGCACACGGTGGTCAACCAGCTGACCGAGCTGCTCAAGGGCCGTCCGGAGGAGCTGCCGGAGAAGGTCTCCTCGATGCTCGGCAAGCTGAAGGACGCCGAGAAGGAGATCGAGAAGTTCCGCGCCGAGAAGGTGCTCCAGGCCGCCGCCGGTCTCGCCGAGTCCGCCAAGGACGTCAGGGGCGTCGCACTGGTCACCGGTCAGGTGCCGGACGGCACCACGCCGGACGACCTGCGCAAGCTGGTCCTCGACGTGCGCGGCCGCATCCAGGGCGGACGCGCCGCCGTCGTGGCCCTCTTCACCGTCAACAACGGCAAGCCGCTGACCGTCATCGCCACCAACGAGGCCGCCCGCGAGCGCGGTCTCAAGGCCGGTGACCTGGTCCGCGCCGCCGCCAAGACCCTCGGCGGCGGCGGTGGCGGCAAGCCGGACGTGGCCCAGGGCGGCGGCCAGAACCCGGCCGCGGTCGGCGAGGCCGTGGACGCCGTCGAGCGCCTGGTAGCCGACACCGCCAAGTAGGACGGGGCCGGGAAGGAAGCGGTCGGACATGCGCAGAGGGCGTCGGCTCGCGATCGACGTCGGGGACGCCCGGATCGGGGTCGCCTCGTGCGACCCCGACGGGATCCTCGCCACCCCGGTGGAGACGGTCCCCGGCCGGGACGTTTCCGCCGCCCACCGCAGGCTGCGGCAGCTGGTGGAGGAGTACGAACCGATCGAGGTCGTCGTCGGGCTCCCTCGCTCCCTCAAGGGGGGCGAGGGCCCGGCCGCCGCCAAGGTCCGCGCCTTCGCCCAGGAACTGGCCAAGGGCGTCAAGCCGGTTCCGGTGCGCCTGGTCGACGAGCGGATGACGACGGTCACCGCCAGTCAGGGACTGCGCGCCTCGGGCGTGAAAACGAAGAAGGGCCGCTCGGTCATCGACCAGGCGGCGGCGGTCATCATCCTCCAACAGGCTCTGGAATCCGAACGCGTGTCAGGTAAAGCACCCGGCGAGGGCGTCGAAGTGGTCACCTGATCGCGATACGGTAACGTTCCGCGCGATGTGCCGGTGTTCGAACAGCGGGCGCACAGCAAGAGGCGGAACGGAAGCGGGCCGGCCGGCCACGTGACCGGTCGGCCTCGCGGCTCTAGGGGATCGATGACTGAGTATGGCCGGGGCCCAGGCCCCCAACCGTGGCATCCGGAGGACCCGTTGTACGGGGACGGCGGATGGGAAGGGCAGCAGGCCCCCGACGGCCATCAGCCTGCCTACGGCGGCCGGCCGCAGCAGTACTACCCGCAGCAGCCGCAGCACTACCCGCAGCACCCGGAGCAGTACTACCCGCAGCAGCCGCAGTACGACGACTGGCACCGGCAGCCCCAGCCCGGCTACGGGCACGAGCAGTACCCGTACTACGACGAACAGGGTCAGCAGCAGTACCCCGGCCACGCCCAGCAGCCGTACCCGCAGCAGGGTGGCTGGGACGCGTCCGCCGGCCACGGCCAGATGCCGTACGGCGCGGATCCGGGCGACCCGTACGGCCGGCCGCCCATGCCCCACGACGGGCAGCAGCCCGACTACTACGGCGCCGAAGAGCCCTACCCCGCGGCGCAACCGCCCGGCGGCACGAGCCCCCAGGCCGCACCGGAACCCGAGGCTGCGCCCGAGGAGGAGGACCACGCCTTCTTCGCGGGCGGCGACGACGAGGACGACGAGGAGCACGAGCTCCAGAGCCGCCGTGAGCGGCGCGGCAAGGGAGACAAACAGGGCAAGAAAGGCCGGAAGAGCCGCAACGGCTTCGCCTGCCTGGTCGTGGTCCTGGTCCTCGGCGGCGGCGTCGGCACCGTCGGCTACTTCGGCTACAAGTTCTACCAGAACCGTTTCGCCCCGGCTCCCGACTACCAGGGCGACGGCATCGCCCAGAAGGTGACGGTCGAGATCCCGAAGGGCGCGGGCGGCTGGGACATCGGCCGCCTGCTCAAGGACGCCGGGGTCGTCAAGAGCGCCGGGGCCTTCGTCCACGCGCAGAGCGAGGCTCCGGGCTCCGGCACGATCCAGGCCGGCGCCTATGTCCTGAACAAGCAGATGTCCGCCGCCAGCGCCGTGCGGCTGATGCTGGACCCGAAGAGCCACAGCTTCGTCCTGGTGCGGCCGGGCGACCGCAACGCGGGCGTCTACGAGGCGATCGACAAGAAACTCGAACTCGCCGACGGCACCACCGAGAAGGTCGCCGAGAAGGAATACAAGAGCTTCGGCCTGCCGTCCTGGGCCCGGAACACCCAGTACGCCGGCTCCATAAAAGACCCCCTTGAGGGGTTCCTCTTCCCGGGCACCTACGCGGCCGCCAAGGGCATGAAGCCGGACAGCATCCTCAAGCAGATGGTCGCCCAGGCCACGTCCAGGTACGACTCCTACGGCCTCACCTCCAAGGCCCGGTCACTCGGCCTCGACAACGCGTTCCAGCTGGTCACCGTCGCCAGCCTGGTGCAGGCGGAGGGAAAGACGAACGACGACTTCCGCAAGATGGCCGAGGTCGTCTACAACCGCCTCAAGCCCACCAACACCGAGACGAACCAGTACCTGCAGTTCGACTCGACCTACAACTACGCCAAGGGCACCAGCAACATCCATATCTCCGAAAAAGCGATCAACAGCGACCCGAGCCCGTACAACACGTACACCCACAAGGGACTTCCGCCCGGCCCGATCGGCAATCCCGGCGAGGACGCGCTCAAGGCGGCACTGAATCCCACCCACGACGGCTGGATCTATTTCGTGGCGACCGACGGCGTGAACAACACCGAATTCGCCAAGACCTACGCGGAATTCAAGCAACTCAAGGAAAAGTTCAATGCCAGCTCGGGCAACTGACGCCCGCCGGGCCGCCGTACTCGGCAAGCCCATCGCCCACTCCCTCTCCCCGGTGCTGCACCGGGCCGCGTACGACGAGCTGGGGCTCACCGGCTGGTCGTACGACCGCTTCGAGGTGGACGAGGCCGGGCTGCCCGGCTTCCTTCAGGAGCTCGGGCCCGAGTGGGCGGGCCTGTCGCTGACCATGCCGCTGAAGCGGGCGGTGATCCCGCTGCTGGACGAGATCAGCGAGACGGCCGCCTCCGTGGACGCGGTCAACACCGTCGTCCTCACCGAGGACGGCCGCCGGCTCGGCGACAACACCGACATCCCGGGCATGGTGGCCGCGCTGCGCGAGCACGGCATCGAGCAGGTCGGCTCCGCCGCCATCCTCGGCGCCGGCGCCACCGCCTCCTCCGCCCTCGCCGCCCTCTCCCGGATCTGCACCGGCGAGGTCGTCGCCTACGTCCGCAGCGAGGCCCGCGCCGCCGAGATGCGCCGGTGGGGCAGGCGGCTCGACGTGGACGTCCGTACGGCCGACTGGGCGGACGCCGCGCAGGCGCTGCGCGCCCCGCTGGTGATCGCCACCACGCCCGCCGGCACCACCGACGCCCTGGCCGCCGCCGTGCCGGAGCGGCCCGCCGCCCTGTTCGACGTGCTCTACGAGCCCTGGCCCACCGAGCTGGCGGCCCGCTGGTCCATGTTCGGCGGAGCCGTGGTCAGCGGCCTCGACCTGCTCGTCCACCAGGCCGTGCTCCAGGTCGAGCGGATGACCGGACGCTCTGAGGCCCCCCTGGACGCCATGCGCCGGGCCGGCGAGAAGGCGCTCGCCGCGCGCTGAGCGCCGCCCGCACGTCCGCCTTGTGGACCTGTGGCCGGTTTCCGGCCCCGGACGTGGGAGGATCGGAAGGTGGCGGGCCGGGGTCGCGCACCCGGTCGCGCCGTCGCCGTACGCGAGGACACGCGTACGCCGGGCAGTACCGGGCGCGAACACGGAGGAGCACCGTTGAGCAGGCTGCGTTGGCTGACCGCGGGGGAGTCCCACGGTCCGGCACTTGTCGCGACGCTGGAGGGCCTTCCCGCCGGCGTGCCGATCACCACGGAGATGGTGGCGGACCACCTGGCGCGGCGGCGGCTCGGCTACGGCCGCGGTGCCCGGATGAAGTTCGAGCAGGACCAGGTCACCTTCCTGGGCGGCGTCCGGCACGGTCTCACCCTCGGCTCCCCTGTCGCGATCATGGTGGGCAACACCGAGTGGCCCAAGTGGGAGCAGGTCATGGCGGCCGACCCGGTGGACCCGGAGATCCTCGCCGGACTGGCCCGCAACGCCCCGCTGACCCGTCCGCGCCCCGGCCACGCCGACCTCGCCGGCATGCAGAAGTACGGCTTCGACGAGGCCCGTCCGGTCCTGGAGCGCGCCTCCGCCCGCGAGACCGCGGCCCGGGTGGCGCTCGGCGCGGTCGCCCGCTCCTACCTGAAGGAGACCACGGGCATCGAGATCGTCTCGCACGTCGTCGAACTGTGCTCGGTGAAGGCCCCGCAGGGCGTGTACCCCACCCCGGCCGACGTGGAGAAGCTGGACGCCGACCCGCTGCGCTGCCTGGACGCCGACACCTCGAAGGCGATGGTCGCGGAGGTCGACCAGGCCCACAAGGACGGCGACACCCTCGGCGGCGTGGTCGAGGTGCTGGCGTACGGCGTCCCGGTCGGCCTCGGCTCGCACGTGCACTGGGACCGCAAGCTGGACGCGCGGCTCGCCGGCGCCCTCATGGGCATCCAGGCGATCAAGGGCGTCGAGATCGGCGACGGCTTCGAGCTGGCCCGGGTGCCGGGCTCCAAGGCGCACGACGAGATCGTGAACACCCCTGAGGGCATCAGGCGCGTCTCCGGCCGCGCCGGCGGCACCGAGGGCGGCCTGTCCACCGGCGAGCTGCTGCGGGTGCGGGCCGCGATGAAGCCGATCGCGACCGTGCCGCGTGCCCTGCGGACCGTGGACGTCACCACCGGCGAGGAGGCCCAGGCCCACCACCAGCGCTCCGACGTCTCCGCCGTCCCGGCCGCCGGCATCGTCGCCGAGGCGATGGTCGCGCTGGTGCTCGCGGACGCGGTCGCCGAGAAGTTCGGCGGCGACTCGGTGGCCGAGACCCGCCGCAACGTGCGCTCCTACCTCGACAACCTGCGGATCCGGTGAGCGCCGTGCCCGCCGTCGTACTCGTCGGCCCGATGGGCGTCGGGAAGTCCACCGTCGGCCGGATGCTCGCCGAGCGCCTCGGGCTCGGCTACCGGGACACCGACGAGGACATCGTCGCCGCCGAGGGCCGTACCATCGCCGAGATCTTCGTCGACGAAGGGGAGCCCGCGTTCCGCGCCGTCGAGAAGCGGGCCGTGCACACCGCGCTCGCCGAGCACGAGGGCGTCCTCGCGCTCGGCGGCGGGGCGATCCTCGACGCCGACACGCGCGCCCTGCTCGCCGGGCACCGGGTGCTCTACCTCTCGATGGACGTGGAGGAGGCCGTCAAGCGCACCGGCCTCAACGTGGCCCGGCCGCTGCTCGCGGTCAACCCGCGCAAGCAGTGGCGCGAGCTGATGGAGGCCAGGCGGCACCTGTACGAGGAGGTCGCCACCGCCGTCGTCGCGACGGACGGCCGCACCCCCGACGAGGTCACCCAAGCAGCGCTGGACGCACTGGAGTTGAAAGAAGCATGAGCGAGGCAGTCACCCGCATCCAGGTCGCCGGCACCGCGGGCACCGACCCCTACGAGGTGCTGGTCGGACGCCAACTCCTCGGCGAGCTGGCCGGGTTGATCGGCAGCAAGGCCAAGCGGGTCGCGGTGGTCCACCCCGAGGCGCTGGCCGAGACCGGTGACGCGCTCCGCGCGGACCTGGCCGAGCAGGGCTTCGAGGCGATCGCCATCCAGGTGCCGAACGCCGAGGAGGCCAAGACCGCCGAGGTCGCCGCCTACTGCTGGAAGGCGCTCGGCCAGTCGGGCTTCACCCGCTCCGACGTCGTCGTGGGCGTGGGCGGCGGCGCCACCACCGACCTCGCCGGTTTCGTCGCCGCGACCTGGCTGCGCGGAGTGCGCTGGATCGCCGTCCCGACGACCGTGCTGGCGATGGTGGACGCGGCCGTCGGCGGCAAGACCGGCATCAACACCGCCGAGGGCAAGAACCTCGTCGGCGCCTTCCACCCGCCGGCCGGCGTGCTGTGCGACCTCGCCGCGCTGGACTCCCTCCCGGTCAACGACTACGTCTCCGGGCTCGCCGAGGTCATCAAGGCCGGTTTCATCGCCGACCCGGTGATCCTCGACCTGATCGAGTCGGACCCCGAGGCGGCGCGGACCCCGGCGGGCCCGCACACGGCCGAGCTGATCGAGCGCTCCATCCGGGTGAAGGCGGATGTCGTCTCCTCGGACCTGAAGGAGTCGGGTCTGCGCGAGATCCTCAACTACGGCCACACGCTGGGCCACGCCATCGAGAAGAACGAGCGCTACAAGTGGCGGCACGGCGCGGCCGTCGCGGTCGGCATGCACTTCGCGGCCGAACTGGGCCGTCTGGCGGGCCGGTTGGACGACGCCACGGCGGACCGCCACCGTACGGTCCTGGAGGCCGTCGGCCTGCCGCTGCACTACCGCTACGACCAGTGGCCCAAGCTGCTGGAGGCAATGAAGATCGACAAGAAGTCCCGCGGCGACCTGCTGCGCTTCATCGTCCTCGACGGCCTGGCCAAGCCGACGGTCCTGGAGGGGCCGGACCCGGCCGTGCTGCTCGCCGCGTACGGCGAAGTGGGCCAGTAGGTCCCCGGCTGCCGCCCGCGTCCGAGGTGCGGTCTCGACTTCCTTTGCGGAACGGGCACTTCGGGCGGCCCCCGGCCGTTTCACCAGACGACGGCGGGGGACGGTACCGTTCGGTAGGCAGCCGGGCCCGGCCCTGCTGCCAGCACGAACGAGCCGCAACAGACGAGACGGAGTGGCCACGGATGCAGCACGCAGTGGGGTCTCCGCTGCCGCCGCCCCACCAGCCGGGGCAGGGGCCGCACGCCCGCTGGGCCTCGGCCGCACACCACCCGGGCCCGCACCCGGGAGCCCCCCAGGGGCCCGCCCCCGTGCCCCCGCCGCCGGGCTTCCCGGCCCCGGCGGGCGCCGTCCCGCCGACGCCCGCGCAGCCGCCGCTGCCCCAGCCCCCGGCCCCGCGGCCCGCCGCCGGACCGCCGGCCCCCGACACCACCGGTCATGTCCCGCTGCCGCCCGGCGGCCCGGTCGGCGTGCCCGCGGCGCCCCCGGCGCCCGCCGCGATACCCGACCCGACGACCACCACCCTGGCCGTCCTGCTGATCGGCCCCGCGGGCGCCGGCAAGACCAGCGTCGCCAAGTACTGGGCGGACCACCGCCGGGTGCCCACCGCGCACATCAGCCTGGACGACGTCCGCGAATGGGTCCGCTCCGGCTTCGCCGACCCCCAGTCCGGCTGGAACGACAACTCCGAGGCCCAGTACCGATTGGCCCGCCGCACCTGTGGCTTCGCCGCCCGCAACTTCCTCGCCAACGGGATCTCGTGCATCCTGGACGACGCCGTCTTCCCCGACCGCCCGGTCGTCGGCCTCGGCGGCTGGAAACGCCATGTGGGCCCCGGCCTGCTGCCCGTCGTCCTCCTGCCCGGCCTGGACATCGTCCTGGAGCGCAACGCGGAACGCACCGGCAACCGCCGCCTCACCGACGAGGAGGTCGCCCGCATCCACGGCCGCATGGCCGGCTGGTACGGCTCGGGCCTGCCGATCATCGACAACTCCCAGCTGGACATCCCGGGCACGGCGCGCCTCCTGGACGAGGTCCTGGCGAGGGCCATAGCGAGCCCCCCGAGCTGGTGAGCAGGGGCAGCCGCCGTGCCGCAGGGCGCGCCCGCACCGCCTCAGCGCCCGCGTCCGGCGCACCCCGGGCACCGGCCCCCACCTGCTCCGCAGCCCCACTCGGCCCCCACGAATCGGCATAACCGGCACAAAACTCCTACGCTCATCTCATGTCAGAGGTGTACGCGACCCGCCGATCCCGGCTGAGAGACCACTTCACCGCGGCCGGCACCGCGGCAGCGCTCGTCACCCGTCCCGCCAATGTGCGCTACCTCGCGGGCGCGGCCCCGCAGGGCGCCGTCCTGCTGGTGGGCAAGCGCGATGACCTGCTGGTCTGCACCGGTCCGCCCGAGGACCGGCCGTACGAGGGCCGGCCCGACGAGAACCTGCGACTGCACGTCCTGCCCGCGAACAACGGCGACCCCGCCGTCGAGGCGGCCGCCCATGCCGCGGGCCAGGACGCCGACTCCCTCGCCGTCGAGGAACACCACCTCACCGTGGCCCGCCACAGAGCCCTCGCCGAGGCGGCCCCGGCACTGCGCCTCACCGATCTCGGCGCGGCCGTGGAGCAGCTCAGGGTGGTCAAGGACGAGGAGGAGATCTCCTGCCTGCGGATCGGCGCCGAGATCGCCGACCAGGCCCTCGGCGAGCTGCTGGAGTCGATCCTGGTCGGCCGCACCGAACGGCACCTCGCGCTGGAGCTGGAGCGCCGCCTGGTCGACCACGGCGCCGACGGCCCGGCCTTCCCCACCTCCGTCGCCACCGGACCCAACTCCGGCCGCCGCGGGCACCGCCCCACCGACCGGCGGGTGGAGGAGGGCGACTTCCTCTCCGTGTGCCTGGGGGCGACGTACCGCGGCTACCGCTGCGAGATCGGCCGAACCTTCGTGATCGGCACCTCGCCCGCGGACTGGCAGGTCGAGCTGTACGACCTGGTCTTCTCCGCCCAGCGCGCCGGACGCGAGTCGCTGGCGCCCGGCGCCGCCTACCGCGACGTGGACCGCGCGGCCCGCCAGGTGCTGGACTCCGCGGGCTATGCGGAAGCCCTGCCGCCGCTGACCGGACACGGGGTCGGACTCGAAATCGACGAGGACCCGCAGTTGGCCCCCGCGGCCATGGGTAAACTGGACGCTTGCGTGCCGGTCACCGTCGAACCGGGGGTCCACCTCCCGGGCCGGGGCGGTGTCCGGATCGATGACACGCTCGTCGTGCGCCCCGAGGCGGACGGCGGACCCGAGCTACTCACCATCACGACCAAGGAGCTGCTCGCGCTGTAGCGGCAACCCACCGCGGCGCCTGCCCCGGGGTCGTACGTCAGTCCAGGAGATTCCGCAACCGTGGCTTCCACGAACGACCTCAAGAACGGCATGGTGCTCAAGCTCGAAGGCGGCCAGCTCTGGTCCGTCGTCGAGTTCCAGCACGTCAAGCCCGGCAAGGGCCCGGCCTTCGTGCGCACCAAGCTCAAGAACGTGCTGTCCGGCAAGGTGGTCGACAAGACCTTCAACGCCGGCGTCAAGGTCGAGACGGCCACTGTCGACAAGCGCGACATGCAGTTCTCGTACATGGACGGCGAGTACTTCGTCTTCATGGACATGGAGACCTACGACCAGCTGCACATCGACCGGAAGGCCGTCGGCGACGCCGCGAACTTCCTGGTCGAGGGCTTCACCGCCACCGTCGCGCAGCACGAGGGCGAGGTGCTCTTCGTCGAGCTGCCGGCCGCGGTCGAGCTGACCATCGCCGAGACCGAGCCGGGCGTCCAGGGCGACCGCTCCACCGGCGGCACCAAGCCCGCCACCCTGGAGACCGGCCACCAGATCCAGGTCCCGCTCTTCATCACCACCGGTGAGAAGATCAAGGTCGACACCCGCACCAGCGACTACCTCGGCCGGGTGAACAGCTAACCGTGGCTGCCCGCAACACGGCCCGCAAACGCGCCTTCCAGATCCTCTTCGAGGGCGACCAGCGCGGCGCCGACGTCCTGACGGTCCTCGCGGACTGGATCCGGCTGTCCCGGTCCGACACCCGGCAGCCGCCGGTCAGCGAGTACACGATGCAGCTCGTCGAGGGCTACGCGGAGCACGCGCGGCGCATCGACGAGCTGATCGCCCAGTACGCGGTCGGCTGGACGCTGGACCGGATGCCGGTCGTGGACCGCAACATCCTGCGGCTCGGCGCGTACGAGCTGATCTGGGTGGACGAGACCCCGGACGCCGTCGTGCTGGACGAGATGGTGCAGCTGGCGAAGGAGTTCTCCACCGACGAGTCGCCGTCGTTCGTCAACGGCCTGCTGGGCCGCCTGAAGGAACTCAAGCCGTCCCTGCGCCGGGACCAGGCCTGAAAGCCCGGTACGACCTCGCCGGAGGGCCCGCAGCACGCTGGTGCTGCGGGCCCTCCGGCGTTGTGCCCCGCCCGTGGCAACGCCCATGAGAACGCCGCCGGGGTGGCCGGAACCGCAAAGTTCCGGCCACCCCGGCGGCACGTTTCTGCTCGGGTGTCGAGCGGCTCAGCTCTCCTCGTGCGCGGCCACCGCGCGGCGGGCGTCCGCGTCCAGCACGCCCCAGCTGATCAGCTGCTCCGTGAGGACCGAGGGGGACTGGTCGTAGATGACGGCGAGTGTGCGCAGGTCGTCCTGGCGGATGGAGAGCACCTTGCCGTTGTAGTCGCCGCGCTGGGACTGGATCGTCGCCGCGTAACGCTGCAGGGGTCCCGCCTTCTCGGCCGGCACGGTGGCCAGCCGCTCCAGGTCCAGGACCAGCTTCGGCGGCGGCTCGGCGGCGCCGCCCGGCGTGGTGCCCGGCAGCAGCTCCTGCACCGGAACGCCATAGAAATCGGCCAGCTCGGCGAGCCGCTGGACGGTCACCGCACGGTCGCCACGCTCGTAGGACCCGACCACCACGGCCTTCCAGCGCCCCTGGGACTTCTCCTCGACACCGTGGAGGGAAAGGCCCTGCTGGGTGCGGATGGCCCGGAGCTTGGCCCCGAGCTGTTTGGCGTATTCGCTGGACATATAGCTCCCCGGACACTGTGTCGACGCGACTGGGCTGGGTTCCCGCCGCGCGGCTGGTAACTCACTGTGAGGTTACGCAGCGTGATTCTTCTGCGTCAAGCCGAATGGTCCACACCGACTCTTCCGTGGTAGTGGCAACCGGTTGGGCCAGGGGGGTGACCGGAGCCCTCCGGATGACCTGCTACGGTGGATGGCGCAAATCAGGCGTCCTTTAAGGTCCGTCCCGTGAGGCGGAGAAGGAGGTCCTTTTCGTATGGACAAGCAGGACTCGCACGCGACTTCGCCCGCGTCCGATGCGCGGCCCGTTCTCGAGGGCCCCGACATCGCGCGGGTACTGACCCGCATCGCCCACGAGATCGTCGAGCGCGCCAAGGGCGCCGACGACGTGGTGCTCCTCGGCATCCCCACCCGGGGTGTCTTCCTCGGCCGGCGGCTCGCCGCCAAGCTGGAGCAGATCACCGACCGCAAGATCCCGGTCGGCTCCCTCGACATCACCATGTACCGCGACGACCTGCGCATGCACCCGCCGCGTGCGCTGGCCCGCACCGAGATCCCCGGTGACGGCATCGACGGCAAGCTGGTCGTCCTCGTCGACGACGTGCTGTTCTCCGGCCGCACCATCCGCGCCGCCCTCGACGCCCTGAACGACATCGGGCGCCCCCGTGCGGTCCAGCTCGCGGTCCTGGTCGACCGCGGCCATCGCGAACTGCCCATCCGCGCCGACTACGTCGGCAAGAACCTCCCCACGTCGCTGCGGGAGACGGTCAAGGTCCAGCTCGCCGAGGAGGACGGTCGCGACACCGTGCTGCTCGGTGTGAAGGCCGGCCAGTAGCACGTCAGGCGCAGGGCGCGCTCCGGCGTACCCACGCACGCGCCCGTCTGCCCCGAATCTCCCGATTGAACTGCCTTACGGAGCCTGACAGATGCAGCGTCATCTCATCTCGGCCGCCGACCTCACCCGCGACGACGCCGTCCTGATCCTCGACACCGCCGAGGAGATGGCCCGGGTCGCCGACCGGCCGATCAAGAAACTGCCGACCCTGCGCGGCCGCACCGTCGTCAACCTCTTCTTCGAGGACTCCACGCGCACGCGGATCTCCTTCGAGGCCGCGGAGAAGCGCCTGTCCGCCGACGTCATCAACTTCTCCGCCAAGGGCTCCAGCGTGTCCAAGGGCGAGTCCCTGAAGGACACCGCCCAGACGCTGGAGGCCATGGGTGTCGACGCCGTCGTCATCCGGCACGGCGCCTCCGGAGCGCCGTACCGCCTGGCGAACTCCGGCTGGATCGACGCCGCAGTCATCAACGCCGGCGACGGCACCCACCAGCACCCCACCCAGGCCCTGCTGGACGCCTTCACCATGCGCCGCCGGCTCGTCGGCCGCGACGCCGGGCTCGGCCAGGACCTGTCCGGCCGGCGGATCACCATCGTCGGCGACGTCCTGCACAGCCGGGTCGCCCGCTCCAACGTGGACCTGCTGCACACCCTCGGCGCCGAGGTCACCCTCGTCGCCCCGCCCACCCTGGTGCCGGTGGGCGTCGAGACCTGGCCCTGCGAGGTGTCGTACGACCTCGACAGCGCGCTGCCCAAGTGCGACGCGGTGATGATGCTGCGCGTCCAGCGCGAGCGGATGAACGCCGCCTTCTTCCCGACCGAGCGCGAGTACTCCCGCCGCTACGGCCTCGACGGCGACCGCATGGCCAAGCTGCCCGAGCACGCCGTCGTGATGCACCCCGGCCCGATGGTCCGCGGCATGGAGATCACCGCGGAGGTCGCCGACTCCGAGCGCTGCACCGCCGTCGAGCAGGTCGCCAACGGCGTCTCCATCCGGATGGCCGTCCTGTACCTGCTGCTCGGTGGCAACGAGCCCGCCCAGACCCGCACTGAGGAGAAGTGACACCCATGAGCAAGATCCTGATCCGTGGTGCGAAGGTGCTCGGCGGGGAGCCGCAGGACGTCCTGATCGACGGCGAGACGATCGCCGAGGTGGGCACGGGCCTGTCCGCCGAGGGCGCCGAGGTCGTGGAGGCCGGCGGCAAGGTGCTGCTGCCGGGCCTGGTCGACCTGCACACCCATCTGCGGGAGCCCGGTCGCGAGGACTCCGAGACCGTCCTGACCGGCACCCGCGCGGCCGCGTCCGGCGGCTACACCGCCGTCTTCGCCATGGCCAACACCTTCCCCGTCGCCGACACCGCCGGCGTGGTCGAGCAGGTGTGGCGGCTCGGCCAGGAGCACGGCTACTGCGACGTGCAGCCCATCGGCGCCGTCACCGTCGGCCTGGAGGGCAAGAAGCTCGCCGAGTTGGGCGCCATGCACGACTCGGCGGCCGGCGTCACCGTCTTCTCCGACGACGGCAAGTGCGTGGACGACGCGGTGATCATGCGCCGCGCGCTGGAGTACGTGAAGGCCTTCGGCGGGGTCGTCGCCCAGCACGCGCAGGAGCCGCGGCTGACCGAGGGCGCCCAGATGAACGAGGGCGTCGTCTCCGCCGAGCTGGGCCTGGGCGGCTGGCCGGCCGTCGCCGAGGAGTCGGTCATCGCCCGGGACGTGCTGCTCGCCGAGCACGTCGGCTCCCGCGTCCACATCTGCCACCTGTCCACCGCCGGCAGCGTGGAGATCGTCCGCTGGGCCAAGTCCCGCGGCATCCAGGTCACCGCCGAGGTGACCCCGCACCACCTGCTGCTCACCGACGAGCTGGTGCGCACCTACAACCCCGTCTACAAGGTCAATCCGCCGCTGCGCACCGAGCGCGACGTGCACGCCCTGCGCGAGGCCCTGGCGGACGGCACGATCGACATCGTCGCCACCGACCACGCCCCGCACCCGCACGAGGACAAGGACTGCGAGTGGGCCGCCGCCGCCATGGGCATGGTCGGCCTGGAGACCGCGTTGTCAGTGGTCCAGGAGACCATGGTCGAAACGGGCCTGCTGGACTGGGCCGGCGTCGCCGACCGGATGTCCGTCAAGCCCGCGCAGATCGGACAGGCCACCGGACACGGCCGTCCCGTCTCGGCTGGTGAGCCCGCCAACCTCACCCTCGTCGACACGGCATACCGTGGCCAGGTGGACCCCGCGGGCTTCGCCTCGCGCAGCCGCAACACCCCGTACGCGGGACGCGAGCTGCCGGGCCGTGTGACGCACACGTGGCTGCGGGGCAAGGCCACGCTCGTCGACGGGAAGCTCACGTGACACCTGTAATCCTGCTGGCCGAGGCGGAGAAGTCGGCCCCGGTCACCGACTGGCCGGCCCGCATCGGCTGGCTCGTCGGACTCGCCCTCTTCGTCGCGCTCGTCTACTGGCTGATGCGCGAGGGCTGGAAGTGGCGCGGCACGCTCCAGAGCGACCTGCCCGCGCCGCCCGGCGCGCCGGAGGAGACCGGCCCGGTGAAACTGAGCATGAGCGGCCGCTACCACGGCTCCACCACGGCCGGCCAGTGGCTGGACCGCATCGTGGCCCACGGCCTGGGCACCCGAAGCCGGGCCGAGCTCACCCTGACCGACGCGGGCCTGGAGGTCGAGCGCCCCGGCGCGAGCGACTTCTTCGTCCCCGCCGCCGCACTGCGCGGCGCCCGGCTGGACAAGGGCATCGCCGGCAAGGTCCTCACCGAGGGCGGACTGCTGGTGGTGACCTGGACGCTGGGCGACAAGCTGATCGACTCCGGCTTCCGCTCCGACCACGCGGCCGAGCACGCCGAGTGGGTCGACACCCTGAACCACATGATCAACGACACGGAAGGCGCACGATGACGACCTCCACAAGGGGAGCTGACAGGGTTCCCGCCGTACTCGTCCTGGAGGACGGCCGCATCTTCCGCGGCCGCGCCTACGGGGCCGTGGGGGAGACCTTCGGCGAGGCCGTGTTCTCCACCGGCATGACCGGCTACCAGGAGACCCTCACCGACCCGTCGTACGACCGCCAGATCGTCGTCGCCACCGCCCCCCAGATCGGCAACACCGGCTGGAACGACGAGGACGACGAGTCCGGCCGCATCTGGGTCTCCGGCTACGTCGTGCGCGACCCCGCGCGCGTGCCGTCCAACTGGCGCGCCAAGCGCTCCCTGGACGACGAGCTGGAGCGCCAGGGCGTGGTCGGCATCTCCGGCATCGACACCCGGGCGCTCACCCGCCATCTGCGCGAGCGCGGCTCCATGCGCGCCGGCATCTTCTCCGGCGCGGCGATCGCCGCCGACTCCGAGCTGGTCGCGCGCGTGCAGGCCCAGCCGCACATGAAGGGCGCGAGCCTGTACGAGGAGGTCGCGACCAAGGAGGCGTACGTCGTCCCCGCGATCGGCGAGAAGAGGTTCACCGTCGCCGCGATCGACCTCGGCATCAAGGGCATGACCCCGCAGCGCATGGCCGAGCGCGGCATCGAGGTGCACGTCCTGCCCGCCACCGCCACGGCCGACGAGGTCTACGCGGTCGGCCCGGACGGCGTGTTCTTCTCCAACGGCCCCGGCGACCCGGCGACCGCCGACGGCCCGGTGGCGCTCATGACCGCCGTCCTGGAGCGCAGGACCCCGCTGTTCGGCATCTGCTTCGGCAACCAGATCCTCGGCCGCGCCCTCGGCTTCGGCACCTACAAGCTGAAGTACGGCCACCGCGGCATCAACCAGCCGGTCCAGGACCGTACGACCGGCAAGGTCGAGGTGACCGCGCACAACCACGGCTTCGCCGTCGACGCGCCGCTCGACAAGGTCAGCGAGACGAAGTTCGGCCGCGCCGAGGTCTCGCACGTCTGCCTGAACGACAACGTCGTGGAGGGGCTGCAGCTGCTCGACCAGCCGGCCTTCTCCGTCCAGTACCACCCCGAAGCGGCCGCCGGTCCGCACGACGCCGCCTACCTGTTCGACCGCTTCGTCTCCCTGATGGAGGGCCAGCGTGCCTAAGCGCACCGATATCCAGTCCGTCCTGGTCATCGGCTCCGGCCCGATCGTCATCGGCCAGGCCGCCGAGTTCGACTACTCAGGCACCCAGGCGTGCCGCGTGCTCAAGGCCGAAGGCCTGCGCGTCATCCTCGTCAACTCCAACCCGGCGACGATCATGACCGACCCGGAGATCGCCGACGCCACCTACGTCGAGCCGATCACCCCGGACTTCGTCGAGAAGATCATCGCCAAGGAGCGCCCCGACGCCCTGCTGCCCACCCTGGGCGGCCAGACGGCGCTGAACACCGCCATCGCCCTGCACGAGAACGGCGTTCTCACCAAGTACGGCGTGGAGCTGATCGGCGCCCGGCCCGAGGCCATCCACAAGGGCGAGGACCGCGACCAGTTCAAGGAGGTCGTGGAGGAGGTCCGCAGGAAGATCGGGCACGGCGAGTCCGCCCGCTCGGTCATCTGCCACTCCATGGACGACGTCCTCAAGGGCGTCGAGACCCTCGGCGGCTACCCGGTCGTCGTCCGCCCGTCCTTCACCATGGGCGGCGCCGGCTCCGGCTTCGCGCACGACGAGGAGGAGCTGCGCCGCATCGCCGGGCAGGGCCTCACGCTCTCGCCGACCACCGAGGTGCTCCTGGAGGAGTCCATCCTCGGCTGGAAGGAGTACGAGCTGGAGCTGATGCGCGACAAGAACGACAACGTCGTGGTCGTCTGCTCCATCGAGAACTTCGACCCGATGGGCGTGCACACCGGCGACTCGATCACCGTGGCGCCCGCGATGACCCTGACCGACCGCGAGTACCAGATCCTGCGGGACATCGGCATCGCCGTGATCCGCGAGGTCGGCGTCGACACCGGCGGCTG
Organism: Streptomyces sp. NPDC048192; assembly: GCF_043202415.1. NCBI lineage: Bacteria > Bacillati > Actinomycetota > Actinomycetes > Kitasatosporales > Streptomycetaceae > Streptomyces > Streptomyces sp. NPDC048192. The sequence goes on along the minus strand of NZ_JBIDAL010000009.1, from coordinate 107,044 downwards.
CAACATCCAGTTCGCGGTGAACCCCGAGGACGGTCGCGTGATCGTCATCGAGATGAACCCGCGCGTGTCGCGCTCGTCGGCCCTGGCCTCCAAGGCCACCGGCTTCCCTATCGCCAAGATCGCCGCCAAGCTGGCCGTCGGCTACACCCTGGACGAGATCCCGAACGACATCACGGCCGAGACCCCGGCCTCCTTCGAGCCCACGCTCGACTACGTCGTCGTCAAGGCCCCCCGGTTCGCCTTCGAGAAGTTCCCGCAGGCCGACTCGTCGCTGACCACCACCATGAAGTCGGTTGGCGAGGCCATGGCCATCGGCCGCAACTTCCCCGAGGCGTTCCAGAAGGCGCTGCGCTCGCTGGAGAAGAAGGGCAGCCAGTTCACCTTCGTCGGCGACCCGGGCGACAAGCAGGCGCTGCTGGAGGAGTCCCGCCGCCCCACCGACGGCCGGATCAACACCGTCATGCAGGCCATCCGCGCGGGCGCCACCCCCGAGGAGGTCTTCGAGTACACGAAGATCGACCCGTGGTTCGTGGACCAGCTCTTCCTGATCAAGGAGATCGCGGACGAGCTGGCCGAGGCCCCCGAGCTGACCCGCGACCTGCTCGCCGAGGCCAAGCGGCACGGCTTCTCCGACCAGCAGGTCGCCGAGATCCGCGGCCTGCGCGAGGACGTCGTCCGCGAGGTGCGGCACGCGCTCGGCCTCCGCCCGGTCTACAAGACGGTCGACACCTGCGCCGCCGAGTTCGCCGCGAAGACGCCGTACTTCTACTCGGCCTACGACGAGGAGTCCGAGGTCGCGCCCCGCGAGAAGCCGGCCGTCATCATCCTGGGCTCCGGCCCGAACCGCATCGGCCAGGGCATCGAGTTCGACTACTCCTGCGTCCACGCCTCCTTCGCGCTGTCCGAGGCCGGGTACGAGACCGTGATGGTCAACTGCAACCCGGAGACCGTCTCCACCGACTACGACACCTCCGACCGGCTGTACTTCGAGCCGCTCACGCTGGAGGACGTGCTGGAGATCGTCCACGCCGAGCAGCAGGCCGGGCCGGTCGCCGGTGTGATCGTGCAGCTGGGCGGCCAGACCCCGCTCGGCCTGTCACAGGCCCTGAAGGACAACGGAGTGCCGATCGTCGGCACCTCCCCGGAGGCCATCCACGCCGCCGAGGACCGGGGCGCCTTCGGCCGCGTCCTCGCCGAGGCGGGCCTGCCCGCCCCGAAGCACGGCACGGCCACCACCTTCGCCGAAGCCAAGGCCATCGCCGACGAGATCGGCTACCCCGTGCTGGTCCGGCCGTCGTACGTCCTCGGCGGGCGCGGCATGGAGATCGTCTACGACGAGACCCGCCTCGCCGCGTACATCGCCGAGTCCACCGAGATCAGCCCCTCCCGGCCCGTCCTCGTCGACCGCTTCCTGGACGACGCCATCGAGATCGACGTCGACGCCCTCTACGACGGCGAGGAGCTGTACCTCGGCGGCGTGATGGAGCACATCGAGGAGGCCGGCATCCACTCCGGCGACTCCGCGTGCGCCCTGCCCCCGATCACCCTCGGCGGCTTCGACATCAAGCGGCTGCGCGCCTCCACCGAGGCCATCGCGCGCGGTGTCGGGGTCCGCGGCCTGATCAACATCCAGTTCGCGATGGCGGGCGACATCCTCTACGTGCTGGAGGCCAACCCGCGCGCCTCCCGCACGGTCCCCTTCACCTCGAAGGCGACCGCGGTGCCGCTGGCCAAGGCCGCCGCCCGGATCTCGCTGGGCGCGACCATCGCCGAGCTGCGCGCCGAGGGGCTGCTGCCGAAGAACGGCGACGGCGGCGAGCTGCCGCTGGACGCGCCGATCTCCGTCAAGGAGGCCGTCATGCCGTGGTCGCGGTTCCGCGACATCCACGGCCGCGGCGTCGACACCGTCCTCGGCCCGGAGATGCGCTCCACCGGCGAGGTCATGGGCATCGACTCCGTCTTCGGCACGGCGTACGCCAAGTCGCAGGCCGGCGCGTACGGCCCGCTGCCCACCAAGGGCCGGGCGTTCATCTCGGTCGCCAACCGCGACAAGCGCTCGATGATCTTCCCGGCGCGCGAGCTGGTCGCGCACGGCTTCGAGCTGCTGGCCACCTCCGGCACCGCCGAGGTCCTCAAGCGCAACGGCATCAACGCCACGGTCGTGCGCAAGCAGTCCGAGGGCACCGGCCCGAACGGCGAGCGGACCATCGTCCAGCTCATCCACGACGGCGAGGTCGACCTCATCGTCAACACCCCGTACGGCACCGGCGGCCGCCTCGACGGCTACGACATCCGTACGGCGGCCGTGGCCCGCTCGGTGCCGTGCCTGACGACCGTGCAGGCCCTCGCAGCGGCCGTCCAGGGCATCGACGCCCTCAACCACGGCGACGTGGGCGTCCGCTCGCTCCAGGAACACGCGGAGCACCTGACCGCCGCCAGGGACTAGCGGCCGGCCCCGAGGGGGACACCGGAAACGGTGTCCCCCTCTTCATGAGGACTACTGAGGACTTTCCGAGATGTACAAGCTGTTCTTCCGTCTGGTGTTCACCCGGATGGACCCCGAGAAGGCCCACCACCTCGCCTTCCGCTGGATCCGCCTCGCCGTCCGCGTCCCCGTGCTGCGCACCTTCCTCGCCGCCGCCCTCGCGCCCCGCTACAAGGAGCTGCGCACGGAGGCCTTCGGGCTGCGGATGCACGGCCCCTTCGGGCTGGCCGCCGGCTTCGACAAGAACGCCGTCGCCGTCGACGGCATGTCGATGCTCGGCTTCGACCATGTGGAGATCGGCACGGTCACCGGCGAGCCGCAGCCGGGCAACCCGAAGAAGCGGCTGTTCCGCCTCGTCGCGGACCGTGCGCTGATCAACCGCATGGGCTTCAACAACGACGGCTCGCTGGCCGTCGCGGCCCGCCTCGCGACCCGCGAGCCCGTCTTCAGGACGGTCGTCGGCGTCAACATCGGCAAGACCAAGGTCGTCCCGGAGGCGGAGGCCGTCGCCGACTACGTGAAGTCGGCCGAGCGCCTCGCGCCGTACGCGGACTACCTGGTCGTCAACGTCTCCTCGCCGAACACCCCCGGCCTGCGCAACCTCCAGGCCACCGAGGCGCTGCGCCCGCTGCTGACCGCCGTCCGCGAGGCCGCCGACCGCACGGTCGCGAACCGGCGCGTCCCGCTGCTGGTGAAGATCGCCCCCGACCTCGCCGACGAGGACGTCGACGCCGTCGCCGACCTGGCGGTGGAGCTGGGCCTGGACGGCATCATCGCCACCAACACCACCATCGCCCGCGAGGGGCTCGGCCTGACGTCCGCGCCCGCGCTGGTGAAGGAGACCGGCGGCCTGTCCGGCGCCCCGCTCAAGGCGCGCTCCCTGGAGGTCCTGCGCCGCCTGTACGCGCGCGTGGGCGACCGGATCACCCTGGTGGGCGTCGGCGGCATCGAGACCGCCGAGGACGCCTGGCAGCGCATCCTGGCCGGCGCCACGCTGGTCCAGGGCTACAGCGCCTTCGTCTACGAGGGCCCCTTCTGGTCCCGCGCCATCCACAAGGGCCTCGCCGCCCGCCTGCGCACCAGCCCCTACGCCACCCTCGCCGACGCGGTCGGCGCCGACGTGAGGAAGCCCGCATGAGCCCGATGGAGCCCTTCGGCGCCCGGCTGCGCCGCGCCATGGACGAGCGCGGCCCGCTGTGCGTCGGCATCGACCCGCACGCCTCCCTGCTCGCCGAGTGGGGCCTGGACGACGACGTGGCCGGCCTGGAGCGGTTCAGCCGCACGGTCGTCGAGGCCGTCGCCGGCCGGGTCGCCGTGATCAAGCCGCAGAGCGCCTTCTTCGAGCGGTTCGGCTCGCGCGGGGTCGCCGTGCTGGAGAAGGTCGTCCGGGAGGCCCGCGCGGCCGGCGCCCTCGTCGTGACGGACGCCAAGCGCGGCGACATCGGCTCGACCATGGCCGGGTACGCCGAGGCCTACCTGCACAAGGACGCCCCGCTGTTCTCCGACGCCCTGACCGTCTCGCCGTACCTCGGCTACGGCTCGCTCAGCCCGGCGGTGGCGCTGGCCCGGGAGAGCGGCGCCGGGCTGTTCGTGCTGGCGCTGACCTCCAACCCGGAGGGCCCGGAGGTGCAGCACGCGGTCCGCTCGGACGGCCGGACCGTGGGCGCGACCATGCTGGCCCACCTGGCCGCCGAGAACGCCGGGGAGGAGCCGCTGGGCTCCTTCGGCGCCGTGGTCGGCGCCACGGTCGGCGACCTGTCGTCGTACGACCTCGCGATCAACGGTCCGCTCCTCGCGCCCGGCGTCGGCGCGCAGGGCGCCACGGCGGCCGACCTTCCGAAGGTGTTCGGGGCGGCGGTGCGCAACGTCGTGCCGAACGTCAGCCGGGGTGTGCTGCGGCACGGTCCCGACGCCGGGGCGCTGCGCGCGGCCGCGGAGCGCTTCGCCGAGGAGGTCCGGGCGGCCGTTTCCGGTGCCTGAGACCACCGGGGAGCGCTCGGGTGAGCTCTCTCGCGGCGACTTGAGTGTGAATACATCCTCAAATCGGGGGCAGAATGTCGGAAATGTCCGGCCTGGCGGAGGCTGACCAGGACTTTTCCGCTGTTCTCGCTGACTCTGGCGGCCTTGACCGCTAGTCTCCGAGCTGTGGGGACACCCCCACACCCATGAGGTAGTGGGGGAGAACGGGCGAAGCGTGTTGCTCGTAGCTCCCCAGGTGTGGGGCGACTAGGTTCCTCACCGGTCCGTATCCGACAGTTCGACATCCGAGGTGACGTAGGCGTGGCTCTTCCGCCCCTTACCCCCGAACAGCGCGCAGCCGCGCTCGAAAAGGCCGCCGCGGCTCGCCGGGAGCGGGCCGAGGTCAAGAATCGACTCAAGCACTCCGGCGCCTCCCTGCACGAGGTCATCAAGCAGGGCCAGGAGAACGACGTCATCGGCAAGATGAAGGTCTCCGCACTGCTCGAGTCGCTGCCGGGCGTGGGCAAGGTCCGCGCCAAGCAGATCATGGAGCGTCTGGGCATCTCCGAGAGCCGCCGCGTGCGCGGTCTCGGTTCCAACCAGATCGCTTCCCTGGAGCGTGAGTTCGGCAGCACCGGCTCCTGAGCCCGCCTCCCCGCGCAGGGGGAGTCGAACCGGGAGTCCCGGGCACACCGGGATTGCTGGAATAATCGCTGCATGAGTGAACGTCCGCGGCTGACCGTGCTCTCCGGCCCCTCGGGGGTCGGCAAGAGCACGGTCGTCGCCCATATGCGCAAGGAACACCCCGAGGTCTGGCTCTCGGTGTCGGCCACCACCCGCAAGCCCCGCCCCGGCGAGCAGCACGGAGTCCACTACTTCTTCGTCACCGACGACGAGATGGACAAGCTGATCGCCAACGGCGAGCTGCTGGAGTGGGCCGAGTTCGCCGGCAACCGCTACGGCACGCCCCGCGCGGCCGTGCAGGAGCGGCTGGAGAAGGGGGAGCCCGTCCTCCTGGAGATCGACCTCCAGGGCGCCCGCCAGGTGCGGGAGTCCATGGGGGACGCCCAGCTGGTGTTCCTGGCTCCGCCCTCCTGGGAGGAGCTGGTGCGCAGGCTGACCGGCCGGGGGACCGAGCCGCCCGAGGTCATCGAGCGCCGCCTGGAGGCGGCCAGGACCGAGCTGGCGGCCGAGCCGGAGTTCGACACCACCCTGGTCAACACCTCCGTCGAGGACGTGGCGCGCGAGCTGCTAGCCTTGATGGATGTCGTGTGATCACGTTGCGTGGTCATGAATGATCTTTTCCCATCCATCGGAAGGTAGAGTGTGTCCTCTTCCATCACCGCGCCCGAGGGCATCATCAACCCGCCGATCGACGAGTTGCTTGAGGCCACCGACTCGAAGTACAGCCTCGTGATCTACGCGGCCAAGCGGGCCCGCCAGATCAACGCGTACTACTCGCAGCTCGGCGAGGGCCTGCTCGAGTACGTCGGTCCCCTCGTCGACACCCACGTCCACGAGAAGCCGCTGTCGATCGCCCTGCGTGAGATCAACGCCGGCCTGCTGACCTCCGAGGCCGTCGAGGGCCCGGCGCAGTAACCGTTCGTTCTCGCAGACAGGCCCGGCGGCGCGACCGCCGGGCCTGTGGTGTGTCATGGGGTGTGCAGGATTCCGAGTCCGGGGAGTGAGCGTGGACAAGCCGAAGGTCGTTCTGGGGGTCAGCGGCGGCATCGCCGCCTACAAGGCCTGTGAGCTGCTGCGCAGGTTCACGGAGTCCGGCCATGACGTGCGCGTCGTGCCCACCGCCTCCGCGCTGCACTTCGTCGGCGCCGCCACCTGGTCCGCTCTGTCCGGCAACCCCGTGGCGACGGACGTCTGGGACGACGTCCACGAGGTCCCGCACGTCCGCATCGGCCAGCACGCCGACCTGGTCGTGGTCGCGCCCGCCACCGCCGACATGCTCGCCAAGGCCGCCCACGGCCTCGCCGACGACCTGCTGACCAACACCCTGCTCACCGCCCGCTGCCCGGTCGTCTTCGCGCCCGCCATGCACACCGAGATGTGGGAGCACCCGGCCACCCAGGAGAACGTGGCCACGCTGCGCCGCCGCGGCGCCGTCGTCATCGAGCCCGCCGTCGGCCGGCTCACCGGCGTCGACACCGGGAAGGGCCGGCTGCCCGACCCGGTGGAGATCTTCGAGGTCTGCCGCCGGGTGCTGGCCCGGGGCGTCACCGAGCCCGACCTGAAGGGGCGGCACGTCGTCGTCTCGGCCGGCGGGACCCGCGAGCCCCTCGACCCGGTGCGCTTCCTCGGCAACCGCTCCTCCGGCAAGCAGGGCTACGCCCTCGCCCGTACCGCGGCCGCCCGGGGCGCCCGGGTCACCCTGATCGCCGCCAACGCAGGGCTGCCCGACCCGGCGGGCGTGGACGTCGTACCGGTCGGCACGGCCGTCCAGCTGCGCGAGGCCGTCCTGAAGGCGGCGGCGGACGCCGACGCGGTCGTCATGGCCGCCGCCGTCGCCGACTTCCGCCCCGCGGCCTATGCCACCGGCAAGATCAAGAAGAAGGACGGCCAAGACCCCGAGCCGGTCGTCCTCGTGCGCAACCCGGACGTCCTCGCGGAGATCTCCGCCGAGCGCGCCCGTCCTGGCCAGGTGGTCGTCGGGTTCGCCGCCGAGACCGACGACGTCCTCGCCAACGGACGCGCCAAGCTCGCCCGCAAGGGCTGCGACCTGCTCGTGGTCAACGAGGTCGGGGAGCGCAAGACGTTCGGCTCCGAGGAGAACGAGGCGGTGGTGCTGGGCGCCGACGGCAGTGAGACCCCGGTGCCGCACGGGCCCAAGGAAGCCCTCGCCGACGTCGTCTGGGACCTCGTCGCACAGCGCCTGACCTGAGGTGCGCCCGGCGCCGGCGGCAGGTGCACGACAGGCGCAATCGGGGCGTGGCGGGCCTGGCCAATGCCGCCCGGCATTGGGCAGAATGCCCGTGCCGCAGGTCACAGCGCTCCCGAGAGGCGAGACAGGTGGCCCATCGGCCGAGTGCGACCGATAAACTGTTCACGGCCGACGCCGGGCGCAGCCCTGTGCGTCGACCGCAAATGATCAGCCAGCAGCCGCTGCAACCCCAGGGAGCGTTGTGTCCCGTCGCCTGTTCACCTCGGAGTCCGTGACCGAGGGTCACCCCGACAAGATCGCTGACCAGATCAGCGACACCATTCTCGACGCGCTTCTGCGCGAGGACCCGACCTCCCGGGTCGCCGTCGAGACGCTGATCACCACTGGCCTGGTGCATGTGGCCGGCGAGGTGACGACCAAGGCCTACGCGGACATCGCGACCCTGGTCCGCAGCAAGATCCTCGAGATCGGCTACGACTCCTCCAAGAAGGGCTTCGACGGCGCCTCCTGCGGTGTGTCGGTCTCCATCGGCGCGCAGTCCCCGGACATCGCGCAGGGCGTCGACGCGGCCTACGAGGCCCGGGTCGAGGGCGACGACGACGAGCTGGACCGGCAGGGCGCCGGCGACCAGGGCCTGATGTTCGGCTACGCCTCGGACGAGACGCCGACCCTGATGCCGCTGCCGATCTTCCTGGCCCACCGCCTGTCCAAGCGGCTGTCCGACGTGCGCAAGAACGGCACCATCCCCTACCTGCGCCCGGACGGCAAGACGCAGGTCACCATCGAGTACGACGGCGACAAGGCCGTCCGCCTCGACACGGTGGTCGTCTCCTCCCAGCACGCCTCCGACATCGACCTGGAGTCGCTGCTCGCCCCCGACATCCGCGAGTTCGTCGTGGAGCCGGAGCTGAAGGCCCTGCTGGACGAGGGCATCAAGCTCGACACCGAGGGCTACCGCCTGCTGGTCAACCCGACCGGCCGTTTCGAGATCGGCGGCCCGATGGGCGACGCCGGCCTGACCGGCCGCAAGATCATCATCGACACGTACGGCGGCATGGCCCGCCACGGCGGCGGCGCCTTCTCCGGCAAGGACCCGTCCAAGGTGGACCGCTCGGCGGCGTACGCGATGCGCTGGGTCGCCAAGAACGTCGTCGCCGCGGGCCTCGCCTCCCGCTGCGAGGTCCAGGTCGCCTACGCGATCGGCAAGGCCGAGCCGGTCGGCCTGTTCGTCGAGACGTTCGGCACCGCCAAGGTCGACGCCGAGAAGATCGAGAAGGCGATCGACCAGGTCTTCGACCTCCGTCCGGCCGCGATCATCCGCGACCTCGACCTGCTCCGCCCCATCTACGCCCAGACGGCCGCCTACGGCCACTTCGGCCGCGAGCTGCCCGACTTCACCTGGGAGCGCACGGACCGCGTGGACGCCCTGCGCGCCGCAGTGGGCCTGTAAGCCCGGCCCAGCCCGCACACCGAGGCCCGGTTCCCTTTCTCGGGGGCCGGGCCTTGGCGTCTGTCGCGGGACCGGGTCGTCGGTGAAAGTCCGTTGTCGGTGGCGTTTGGTAAGAATGCAAGGGTGAGCAGCGACAACGAGCCGGGGGACGGCGGGGCCGACGGGGCGCCGCCGGAGCAGCTCGCGCTGATCCGGGAGAGCGTGCGCAAGGCACGGGCGCCGCGGGCGAAGCCGCGTACCTGGCGGGGGGCCGCGCTCGCCGAGGAGCTGCCCGTCGCCCGGGTGCTCGTCGACAAGGGCGTGCTGCACCTCGACCGGTACTTCGACTACGCGGTCCCCGCCGAGCTGGACGCCGACGCTCAGCCGGGCGTGCGGGTGCGGGTGCGGTTCGGCGCGGGGCGGCACCGGGTGCGCGAAGGGCGCCGCGAGGGCGGCGGGCTCATCGACGGCTTCCTCGTCGAGCGCCGCGCAGAATCCGACTACAGCGGGCCGCTGGCCGCACTGGCCCAGGTCGTCTCCCCGGAGCGCGTGCTGAGCGAGGAACTGCTCGGCCTCGCGCGAGCCGTCGCCGACCGCTACGCCGGAAGCCTCGCCGACGTCCTCCAACTGGCCGTGCCGCCCCGCAGCGCACGAGCGGAGCAGCGGCCGTCCCCCGCGCCACTGCCCCCGCCCGAAGCCCCCGAGGCGGGCCCCTGGGGGCGCTACGAGCACGGCGCCGCCTTCCTCCACGCCCTCGCCACGGGCAAAGCTCCCAGGGCCGTCTGGAACGCGCTGCCGGGCCCCCTGTGGAGCGAGGAACTGGCCCGCGCCGTCGCCGCCACGCTCGCCTCCGGCCGCGGCGCCCTGGTCGTCGTACCGGACGGGCGGGCCGCCGCGCGCGTCGACGCCGCGCTCACCGGCCTGCTCGGCGCCGGCCGGCACGCGCTGCTCACCGCCGACGCCGGGCCCGAGAAGCGGTACGCGCAGTGGCTCGCCGTTCGACGGGGCTCCGTACGGGCCGTGGTCGGGACCCGGGCCGCCATGTTCGCGCCCGTGCAGGACCTGGGGCTCGTCGCCATCTGGGACGACGGCGACGACAGCCACAGCGAGCAGCACGCCCCGCAGCCGCACGCCCGCGACGTGCTGCTGCTGCGCGCCGCGCTGGACAAGTGCGCCTTCCTGCTCGGCGGCTTCGCCTGCACCGTGGAGGCCGCCCAGCTCGTGGACAGCGGCTGGGCCCGGCCGCTGGCCGCCGGCCGCGACCAGGTGCGCCGGGCCGCGCCCCTGGTCCGCACCGTCGGGGACGGCGACCTCGCGCGCGACGAGGCCGCCCGCGCCGCCCGGCTGCCCACCCTGGCCTGGCAGACGGCCCGCGAGGGGCTGCGGCACGGGCCCGTGCTGGTCCAGGTGCCCCGGCGCGGTTACGCACCCCGCCTGGCCTGCGCCCAGTGCCGTGCTCCGGCCCGCTGCCGGCACTGCTCCGGGCCGCTCCAGGGGCAGGACGCGGGCGTGCTGCGGTGCGGCTGGTGCGGACGCGAGGAGAGCGGCTGGCACTGCCCCGAGTGCGGCGGATTCCGGCTGCGTGCCCAGGTCGTGGGGGCCCGGCGTACGGCCGAGGAGCTGGGGCGGGCCTTCCCCGCCGTCCCGGTGCGCACCTCGGGGCGGGAACACGTGCTGGACACGGTGCCGGGCACGCCCGCGCTGGTGGTGAGCACCCCGGGGGCCGAACCGGTCGCCGAGGGCGGATACGCGGCGGCCCTCCTGCTGGACGGCTGGGCCATGCTCGTACGGCCCGACCTGCGGGCCGGCGAGGACGCGTTGCGCCGGTGGATCGCGGCGGCCTCGCTGGTGCGGCCGCAGAGCGAGGGCGGCACGGTGGTCGTGGTGGCCGAGCCGACCCTGCGGCCGGTGCAGGCGCTGGTGCGCTGGGACCCCGTCGGACACGCGGTGCGCGAACTGGCCGAACGCGCCGAACTGGGCTTCCCGCCCGTGTCGCGGATGGCGGCCGTGTCCGGGACGCCCGCGGCCGTCGCCGAGTTCCTCGCCTCGGTCGAACTGCCGCCGGACGCCGAGGTGTTGGGACCAGTGCCGATACCACCGGCGCCGCCCGGCGGGTCCCGCAGACCGGGAGCGCCGCCGCCGGGTGAGCACTGGGACCGGGCGCTGATCCGGGTCCCGCCGGGCAGCGGATCCGCGCTGGCCTCCGCTCTGAAGGCCGCACAGGCCGCACGGATGGCGCGGGGGAGCGGAGAGCCGGTGCGGGTGCGGATCGATCCCCCGGACATCGGCTGACGGGCGGCAGACGTGCTGCCGGTCGCGGCGCCAGTCGCGCGCTGGCCGGGGGCGTCGACCGGAGGGCGCCGAGCAGGGGGCGTCGGGGCGGCTGGGCCCTCCTGCGCACGCCTGGCCGCTCGGTAGCCGACGCCTGCGCACGCCTGGCTCCGGTCGGCCTCATGCGCAGGTCTGTCTCCGGTCGGCCGCCTGCGTGCGTGTGCTCCCCGCTCGGTAGGCGGCCTGTGCGTGCCTGGCCCCGGTCCGCCGCCCGTGCGCGTCCGTGGTCCCGGTCGGCCGCCTGCGCACGCCTGGCCTGGGTCCGCCGCCTGCGTCGGTTTGCCGCCGGTCCGGCCCCTGCCCAGGTTTGCCCCCCGTCGGCCTCTTGCGTACGTCTGCCTCCGGTCGGCCGCGCGTGCGCGTCCTCCCCGCTCGGTAGGCGGCCTGCGCGCATCCGGCCCCGGTCCGCCGCCCGCGCGTGTCCGTGGCCCCGGCCGGCCGCTTGTGTGGACCTGGCCCCGATCCGCCGCCCGCGCCTCTGTGCGCGCGGGCCCGGCCCTCCAGGACGGCGTCCTAGGCACGTCTGCCCTCCCGGGGGCCGGGAGGGCAGGGAAGGCGTCGGCGGGCGGTGCGCCGTGGGTCAGGGGTTGCGCGGTCCGGGGAAGGCTGTCGGGCGGGCGTCGTCGCGCAGGGACTGGCTGCCCGCGGTCGGCTGCGTCGGCATGGAACGGGCTGCGGGGACCGTCGGGACGGTCGGCAGGCCGGTGTTCGCGCCGACCGTGCGGGTGCCGGACGGCTCCGTGGCCCGCTCGGCCTCGGCCGCCGCCTGGGCGGCGGCGCGGCGTGCGCCGTAACGGCGGTGCACCGCCTGCTTGGTGACGCCGAGCGCCGAGCCCACCGCGTCCCACGAGAAGCCGAGGGAGCGGTCGAAGTCCACGGCCGCCGTGACGAGGGTCTCGACGCTGTCCCGGAGCTCCTGGGCGAGGCGCACCGTCGGGGCGGGAGCGCGTCCGTAGACGACGAAGCCCGTGGAGGGGCCGGAGCGGCGCGGGCGGTAGACGTTGCCCAGCTGGGCGGTGAGCGTGCGCAGCGCGTCCACCTGCCGGCGGACCCGCTCGATGTCCCGCACCAGCAAGTGCAGGCTGGCCCGGGCCTGGGCGTCGTGGGTTGCGTGGTCGGCCATGAACAAGCCTCTCGAACCGGCGTTGAAAGGAATCGGGCCGAGAAAGCGGCCCTGTGTGGTCAACTCTCTCTTGACCAACGCGTGGGCGCTCCGCTGGTCACGGGGTGGGGGCGTACGGGCATATGCATACGCCGGTGCGGTCCGGTGCGCGCCGCCGGTCGGCATAGGGCCGTCCCCGTCGTGGTCATAGACTGGTGCGCTGCCCGGTCAACCCCCGCCCGAGAGGCCCGATCCCGCCCATGAAGCTCGTCTTCGCCGGTACCCCCGAGGTCGCCGTTCCCGCTCTGGACGCTCTGATCGCCTCCGGGCGGCACGAGGTCGCCGCCGTCGTCACGCGGCCCGACGCGCCGGCCGGGCGCGGGCGCAGGCTGGTCGCGTCGCCCGTGGCCGAGCGGGCGGAGGAGGCCGGGATCGAGGTGCTGAAGCCGGTCAAGCCGCGGGACCCCGAGTTCCTCGAGCGGCTCAGGGAGATCGCCCCGGACTGCTGCCCGGTCGTCGCCTACGGCGCCCTGCTGCCCCGCGTCGCCCTCGACGTCCCCGCCCACGGCTGGGTCAACCTGCACTTCTCCCTGCTGCCCGCCTGGCGCGGGGCGGCGCCGGTGCAGCACGCCATCATGGCCGGCGACGAGATCACCGGGGCGTCGACGTTCCTCATCGAGGAGGGGCTGGACTCCGGCCCCGTCTACGGCACCGTGACCGAGGAGATCCGGCCCACCGACACCAGCGGCGACCTGCTCACCCGGCTCGCCTTCGCGGGCGCGGGACTGCTCGCCGCGACCATGGACGGCATCGAGGACGGCACCCTGAAGGCCGTGCCGCAGCCGGCCGAGGGCATCACCGTCGCGCCGAAGATCACCGTCGAGGACGCCCAGGTCGACTGGGCCGCGCCCGCGCTGCGCGTGGACCGGGTCGTGCGCGGCTGCACCCCGGCCCCCGGCGCCTGGACCACCTTCCGCGGCGAGCGGCTCAAGCTCATCCAGGTCACGCCGGTGCCCGAGCGCACCGACCTCGCGCCCGGGCAGCCGGCCGTCGGCAAGAACAGCGTGCACGTCGGCACCGGTTCGTACGCCGTCGAGCTGCTGTGGGTGCAGGCCCAGGGCAAGAAGCCGATGCGCGCGGCCGACTGGGCGCGCGGCGTGCGCATCGGCGAGGGCGAGACGCTCGGCGGCTGAGCCCCGGCGGCAGGAGGCGGGGACGCGCCGACGTACGCTGGGAGGCGCATCCCCTTCTTCACCTCCGGAGCACCTTTTTCGTGAGCGAGCAGCAGTCCCGGCGCCCCCGCAGGCCCGCCAAGCCCTACCGCCGTCCGCAGAAGGACCCCGTGCGCATCCTCGCCTTCGAGGCGCTGCGCGCGGTCGACGAGCGGGACGCCTACGCCAACCTCGTGCTGCCTCCGCTGCTGCGCAAGGCCCGCGAGAAGGGCGACTTCGACGCGCGGGACGCCGCCCTCGCCACCGAGCTGGTGTACGGCACGCTGCGGCGGCAGGGGACGTACGACGCGGTGATCGCCGCGTGCGTCGACCGGCCGCTCGGCGAGGTCGACCCGCCGGTGCTCGACGTGCTCGGCCTCGGCGTGCACCAGCTGCTCGGCACCCGGATCCCGGCGCACGCCGCCGTGTCGGCCACCGTGGAGCTGGCGCGGGTGGTGCTCGGCGACGGGCGCGCCAGGTTCGTCAACGCCGTCCTGCGCAAAGTGGCCCGGGACGACCTCGACGGCTGGCTGGAGAAGGTCGCGCCGCCGTACGACGAGGACCCCGAGGACCACCTCGCGGTCGTGCACTCGCATCCCCGCTGGGTCGTCTCCGCGCTCTGGGACTCCCTCGGCGGCGGGCGCGCCGGCATCGAGGAGCTGCTGGAGGCCGACAACGAACGGCCCGAGGTGACCCTGGTGGCGCGGCCGGGCCGGGCCACCGCCGAGGAACTGCTGCGCGAGGACGCCGCCGTGCCGGGGCGCTGGTCGCCGTACGCGGTGCGGCTCGCCGAGGGCGGCGAGCCGGGCGCGGTCGAGGCCGTCCGCGAGGGGCGGGCCGGCGTGCAGGACGAGGGCAGCCAGCTGGTCGCCCTCGCACTCGCGGGCGCGCCGATCGAGGGGACCGACACCAAGTGGCTCGACGGGTGCGCGGGGCCCGGCGGCAAGGCCGCGCTGCTGGCCGCCCTCGCCGCCGAGCGCGGCGCCACCCTGCTCGCCTCCGAGAAGCAGCCGCACCGGGCGGGCCTGGTCGCCAGGGCGCTGGCCGGCAACCCGGGGCCGTACCAGGTCATCGCCGCCGACGGTACCCGGCCGCCGTGGCGGCCCGGCACCTTCGACCGCGTGCTCATGGACGTGCCGTGCACCGGACTCGGCGCCCTGCGCCGGCGCCCCGAGGCCCGCTGGCGGCGCCGCCCCGAGGATCTGGACAACTTCGCGCCGCTCCAGCGCGCCCTCCTGCGCACCGCCCTCGACTCGGTGCGCGTCGGCGGAGTCGTCGGCTACGCCACCTGCTCCCCGCACCTCGCCGAGACCCGCGCGGTCGTCGCCGACGTCCTCAAGCAGCACCCCGACACGGAGCTGATCGACGCCCGTCCGCTGCTGCCGGGCGTACCCGAGCTGGGCGAGGGCCCGGACGTACAGCTCTGGCCCCACCTCCACGGCACGGACGCGATGTACCTGGCGCTGATCCGCAGAACCGCTTGAGACGCCGCTGGGACCAGCCGACCCGGGGGCGCGGGGCTGTATCGATATCCGGCTCGGCCGCGGGGCGCGGGCAACCCACCACCGGCCCGCAGACAAAACACAACCTCACAGGACCGCCGTTACAGCCCGGCGCAGCGGCATGGCAGGCTTGGGTCATGGCCCAGATCAACCCCAGCATCCTGTCCGCCGACTTCGCCCGCCTCGCGGACGAGGCAAAGGCGGTCCAAGGCGCCGACTGGCTCCATGTCGATGTCATGGACAACCACTTCGTCCCGAACCTCACGCTCGGCGTGCCGGTCGTGGAGTCCCTGGCGCGAGCGACGGACACCCCGCTGGACTGCCATCTGATGATCGAGGACCCCGACCGCTGGGCGCCCCAGTACGTCGAGGCGGGCGCCTCCTCCGTCACCTTCCACGTGGAGGCGGCCGCCGCTCCCGTGCGGCTGGCCCGGGAGATCCGCGCCAAGGGCGCCCGCGCCTCCATGGCGCTCAAGCCGGCGACGCCGATCGAGCCGTTCGAGGACCTGCTGCCGGAACTCGACATGCTGCTGATCATGACGGTCGAGCCCGGCTTCGGCGGCCAGGCGTTCCTCGACATCATGCTGCCCAAGATCCGCCGGACCAGGGAGCTGATCGCCAAGCACGGCCTGCAGTTGTGGCTCCAGGTCGACGGCGGCGTCTCGGCCTCGACGATCGAGCGGTGCGCGGAGGCGGGGGCGGACGTCTTCGTGGCCGGCTCGGCCGTCTACGGCGCCGAGGACCCGGCGGAAGCGGTCCGGGCACTGCGCGCGCAGGCGGAGGCGGCCACCGCCCAGGCGTCCTGGGCATGCGACCACTGAGCCACAGCTACGTGAACGGTTAAGTGAAGGCCGCCCTACAGGGCGGATCAGCAGCGCCGAATCTGCAAGGATGAACGGCGAATCCAGAGTGTGAACAGCAGTGAGGAGATCGCCGTGTCGGGTATGTCGGCGGGCCGGTCAGCCATGCGGATGGGACCCGCTGAGCTGGTGCAGGCGGCGGCCATGGCCCGCCGCTTCTACCTCGAGGGCAAGTCCAAGATCCAGATCGCGGAGGAGTTCGGCGTCAGCCGCTTCAAGGTGGCCCGGGTCCTGGAGACGGCCCTCGAACGGGATCTCGTGCGCATCGAGATCCGTGTCCCGGCCGAGCTGGACGCCGAGCGCTCCGACGCGCTGCGCGCCCGCTACGGCCTGCGGCACGCCGTCGTGGTCGAGTCCCCGGCCGACGCGGAGGAGACCCCCGACCCCGAGAACCTCGGCGAGGTCGCGGCCGACCTGCTCGGCGAACTCGTCAACGAGGGGGACGTGCTCGGGCTGGCCTGGGGCCGGTCCACGATCCACATGGCGGCGGCGCTGGACCGGCTGCCGCCGTGCACGGTGGTCCAGCTGACGGGGGTGTACGACGCCGGGACCTCGGAGCGCGGCTCGGTCGAGGCCGTGCGCCGTGCGGCGCAGGTGTCGGGCGGCGACGCCCACCCCATCTACGCGCCGATGCTGCTGCCGGACGCCGCCACCGCCGCGGCGCTGCGCAACCAGACCGGGATCGCGCGGGCCTACGAGTACTTCGACAAGGTCACCGTCGCCTGCGTCTCCATCGGCTCCTGGGAGCCGGGCATCTCGACCGTGCACGACATGCTCAGCGACGAGGAGCGGGCGCACTACGCCTCGCTCGGCGTCGCCGCGGAGATGGCCGCGCACCTCTTCGACGCCGAGGGGCGCCGGATCGGGCGGGACCTGGGAGAGCGGTGCATCACGGTCAAGGCCGACCAGCTGCGCCGAATCCCTGAGGTCGTCGCGATCGCCGGCGGGCAGCGCAAGGCGGCCGCGATCGACGCGGTGCTGCGCTCCGGGCTGGTCACCAGCCTGGTGACGGACACGTCGGCGGCCGACTACCTGATGACGGCGGGCCCCACCCCCAAGCCGGCCCTCAGCCGAGCGGACCCCGACGGCCACTGACGGGGACCACGGCGACCGGTCGAGCCCCGGCGGGTCGTGGCGCCGTGTGCGCGGGACGGCCGTGGCAGCATCGTCCGCATGTTGCCGCGGTTCGTCCTCCACACGCCCAGACGGCCCCTCCTGGCGCCCCGCACGGCCGGACGGTCCCCGGCCTCACCGCAGGCACCGGGACCGCCCCCCGCGCCCCTGCTCGCGGCGGCCCTGCCGCGCCCGCTCGTGGTGCTGCTGGCCGGCCTGGTCCTGCTGTTGCTCGCCGGGTGCTCGTCCGGTTCCGGGGCGGCGACGAGCGCGGGCACGCACGCGCCCGGGACGAGCGCGGGCACCAGCGCGTCCGCGCCGGCGTGGGCGCGGGGGACGGCGACCGTCGACGCGTCCCGGCTGCCGCCCGAGGCCCGCAGGACCCTCGCGCTCATCGACGAGGGCGGCCCCTTCCCGTACGCCAGGGACGGGGTCGTCTTCGGGAACGTCGAGGGGCGCCTGCCGAAGCACCCGCGCGGCTACTACCACGAGTACACCGTCCCGACGCCCGGCTCCCGCGACCGCGGTGCCCGGCGCTTGGTCACCGGCCGGGGCGGGGAGATCTACTACACCGGCGATCACTACAACTCCTTCCGGGCGGTGCTGAGATGAGCGGGGACCTGACGGATCTGGCCGGGCGGCTCGTGGTCGACCTGGACCTCGGCGGGGTCACCGGCAAGGCCGGCCTCATGGACCGCACCGCCCGCGCCCTGGCGCTGCCCGGCTGGTTCGGCCGCAACTGGGACGCGCTCGCCGACTCCCTCGCCGACCACACGGTCTGGCCCGAGGGCGCGGTCGAGCAGGGGCTGCTGATCGTCGTCCGCGGCTGGCAGCCGTACGCCGAGGCGAATCCGGGCGAGTGGCGGATCGCGCAGGACGTGTTCACCGAGGCCGTGGACCGGACGCCCGCCCTCGCCGTCGTCCTGGCCCTCGGGGGATCGGCCCGCTGAGGATCGGCCCTTGGAGGATCCTCCCAGGTGATCGGCGCGCACCCTGGATGTTCCGTCGGGGCGTGCCGGCGACCCCGGCATGGGACAATGAAGTACGTGCTCTTTTCCCCCCGGCGCACCCGTCGGGGGGTCACCTCTGATCGACTGGGATGTGCAGCACGTGCGTTTCCTCAATGACATCCAGCCCGCGTACGACCTGACGTACGACGACGTGTTCATGGTGCCGAGCCGCTCCGCGGTGGGCTCCCGTCAGGGCGTGGACCTCAGCTCGCCGGACGGCACGGGCACCACCATCCCGCTCGTCGTGGCCAACATGACCGCCATCGCCGGCCGTCGCATGGCCGAGACGGTGGCCCGGCGCGGCGGCCTCGTCGTCATCCCGCAGGACATCCCGATCGACGTCGTCACCGATGTCATCTCCTGGGTGAAGAGCCGCCACCTGGTGCTGGACACCCCGATCGTGCTGGCCCCGCACCAGACCGTCGCCGACGCGCTGGCGCTGCTGCCCAAGCGCGCCCACAACGCCGGTGTGGTCGTCGACGAGGAGCAGCGGCCCGTCGGTGTCGTCACCGACGCGGACCTCACCGGCGTCGACCGCTTCACCCAGCTCGAAGTGGTCATGTCGAAGGACCTGCTGCTCCTCGACGCGGACATAGACCCCCGCGAGGCCTTCAACACCCTCGACCAGCACAACCGGCGCTACGCCCCGGCCGTCGACAAGGACGGCAAGCTGGCGGGCATCCTCACCCGCACGGGCGCGCTGCGCGCCACCCTGTACACCCCGGCCGTCGACGCCGCAGGCAGGCTGCGCATCGCCGCCGCCGTCGGCATCAACGGCGATGTGGCGGGCAAGGCCAAGCAGCTGCTCGACGCGGGCGTGGACACGCTCGTCATCGACACCGCGCACGGCCACCAGGAGTCGATGATCAGCGCCATCAGGCTGGTGCGCGCGCTCGACCCGCAGGTGCCGATCGCCGCCGGAAACATCGTCTCCGCCGAGGGCGTCAAGGACCTGATCGACGCGGGCGCGGACATCATCAAGGTCGGTGTGGGCCCCGGCGCCATGTGCACCACCCGCATGATGACCGGCGTGGGCCGGCCGCAGTTCTCCGCGGTGCTGGAGTGCGCCGCCGAGGCGAGGAAGTACGGCAAGCACGTGTGGGCCGACGGCGGCGTGCGGCACCCTCGCGACGTGGCGATGGCCCTCGCGGCCGGCGCCTCCAACGTGATGATCGGCTCCTGGTTCGCCGGCACCTACGAGTCCCCGGGCGACCTCCAGCACGACGCCGACGGCCGTGCCTACAAGGAGTCGTTCGGCATGGCCTCCGCGCGTGCCGTGGCCAACCGCACCTCGGAGGAGTCGGCGTACGACCGTGCCCGCAAGGCGCTGTTCGAGGAGGGCATCTCCACCTCCCGCATGTTCCTCGACCCGGCCCGCCCGGGCGTCGAGGACCTGATCGACTCGATCATCGCGGGCGTCCGCTCCTCCTGCACCTACGCCGGCGCCGCCTCCCTGGAGGAGTTCGCCGAGAAGGCCATCGTCGGCATCCAGAGCGCGGCCGGCTACGCCGAGGGCAAGCCGCTGCACGCCAGCTGGAACTGATCGCACCGCCTGCGCACGGCCCCCGTCCTCCCGATCGCCGGGAGGGCGGGGGCCGTTGCCGTGCAACGGTCCTCAGCGGACGCACAACGATTTGTCATTCCGGGCCGAGGAACGCAATGATCATGCGGGGACGCGCAAGGTTGCTGCATTACGTCCGTGAAGCCCACCCCCGTAAGGTGCTGCGCTGTACATGGCGTGGCGGGGACCCCGCTCGATGGTTCCTGCCGTCCGCAGGCTCCCTCGGTCCCCTCCGCGAGGCCCGGCAAAGGCGCCGGTCCGCCCCATGTGACCGACGGCAGCGAGAAGGAGCCAGCGCGTGCTCGATCAAGGCGCACCCCCGCACGACCGCACAGCGACCGCCCCCGCGTCCCCGGGCGTCGCCGCGCGCCTCATGCGGCGCAAGCCCGTGGAACGCCTGGTCGCGGAGGGCGGCCACGGCGAGGGAGGAACGCTGCGGCGTTCCCTCGGGCTGTGGCAGCTGACCATGATCAGCATCGGTGCCACGCTCGGCACCGGCATCTTCGTCGTCCTCGGCGAGGCCGTCCCGAAAGCGGGCCCGGCCGTCACCCTCTCCTTCGTGATCGCCGGTCTCACCGCGCTGTTCTCGGCCCTGTCCTACGCCGAGCTGGCGGGCACCATCCCGGTCTCCGGTTCCTCGTACTCGTACGCATACGCAACGATGGGCGAACTGATCGCCTGGGTCTGCGGCTGGTGCCTGCTGCTGGAGTACGGCGTCTCGGTCGCCGCCGTGGCCGTGGGCTGGGGCGAGTACCTCAACGAACTGCTCAGCGGCACCATCGGCGTCACCATCCCGCAGGCCCTGTCGGCCCCGCCCGGCGACGGCGGCGTCTTCAACCTGCCCGCGCTGATCGTCGTGCTCCTCGCGATGCTGTTCCTGCTCGGCGGCGCCAAGGAGTCCGCGCGGGCCAACACCGTCATGGTGTGCGTGAAGATCGCCGCGCTGATCCTGTTCTGCGCCATCGGCTTCATGGGCTTCAAGTCCGGCAACTACTCCCACTTCATGCCGCTCGGCATGGCGGGCGTCAGCGCGGCCGGCGCCACGCTGTTCTTCTCGTACATCGGCTTCGACGCCGCCTCCACCGCCGGTGAGGAGGCGAAGGACGCCCAGCGCGACCTGCCGCGCGCGATCATGCTGTCGCTGGTCATCGTGACCGCGCTGTACGTGCTGGTCGCGGCCGTCGCCGTCGGCGCCAAGCCGTGGCGGACCTTCAACGACTCCGAGGCCGCGCTCGCCCAGATCATGAAGGACGTCACCGGGCAGAGCTTCTGGGGCACCCTGCTGGCCTTCTGCGCCGTCATCGCCATCGCGAGCGTCGTGCTGACCGTGCTCTACGGCCAGACCCGCATCCTGTTCGCCATGTCCCGCGACGGACTGGTGCCGAAGATCTTCGCCAAGGTCCACCCGAAGACCGGTGCACCGCGCGCCAACACCGTGATCGTCTCGGTGTTCTGCGGGGTGCTCGCCGCCGCGATCCCGCTGGGCCAGCTGGCGGACGCCACCAGCATCGGCACGCTGTTCGCCTTCGCGCTGGTCAACATCGCGGTCGTGGTGCTGCGCCGGACCCGCCCGCACATGAACCGCACTTTCCGCGTCCCGCTGTCGCCGGTGCTGCCCGCGCTGGGCTTCGCCTTCTGCGTGTGGATGATGGGCAGCCTGTCGACCGTCACCTGGATCGTGTTCGGTGTCTGGATGGCCGTCGGGCTCGTGTTCTACTTCGTATACGGCTATCGCCGTTCCCGTCTCGCGACCGGTGACGACGTCGCGGTGGCGGCAGAGAAGTGACCGAACCGAAGAAGTGAACCACCCCCAGTGCTGAACGATCTCGACGAACGCATCGTGCACGCCCTCGCCGAGGACGCCCGCCGCTCCTACGCGGACATCGGGCAGATGGTCGGCCTGTCCGCGCCCGCGGTCAAGCGGCGCGTGGACCGGCTGCGGGCCACCGGAGCGATCACCGGTTTCACCGTCCGGGTGGATCCGGCGGCGCTCGGCTGGGAGACCGAGGGGTACATCGAGATCTACTGCCGGCGCAACACCTCGCCGGACACCATTCAGCGGGGGCTGGAGCGGTACCAGGAGGTCGTGGCCGCGTCCACCGTCACCGGGGACGCGGACGCGATCGCCCAGGTCTTCGCCTCCGACATGCGCCACTTCGAGCGGGTGCTGGAGCGGATCGCCGGGGAACCGTTCGTGGAGCGCACCAAGTCGGTGCTGGTGCTGTCGCCGTTGCTGCGGCGGTTTTCCTCCGGGGCGCCGGGGTAACGGGCGGATCCGGCTCTACTCCGCCGTCTTCCGCGCCAGCGCGTTGTTGTCGATCGAGTTCCGCACGCTGAAGCTCACCGCGTCCGAGCGGTACCGGTCGTCCGACCACTCCACCGGGCGCCCCTCACGCGTCGTCGTCACGCGCCGCACCCGCAGCAGCGGACTGGTGCGGCGCACTCCCAGCAGCTCGGCGTCCTGGGCGCCCGCCGCCACCGCGTCGATGATGTGCTCGCCGTAGGCGAAAACCAACCCCGTGTCGTCGTACAGGCGTTGGGTGACCGAGGGACAGTCGGGCTCGATGGACGCCACCGCCGGGGAGATCCAGTCGGCGTACACCGTGCGTTCCAGCAACACCGGCTCGCCGTCCAGGCCGCGTACCCGGAGCACATGCAACACCTGTGTGCCGACGGGCAGTTGGAGGCGCACGGCGTCCTCGGCCGTGGCCGGGCGGTACTCCTGGGCCACCACGCGGCCGGTGGCCTCGCGGCCCATCGCGCGGGCCCACTGGGCGAAGCTGCGCAGTTCCTCGAAGCTCTGGCTGCGGCGGCTGGCGAGGACCACGCGCCGGGCGCCCTGCCGGGAGCCGATGAGCCCCTCGGCGGTCAGGGCCGAGACGGCCTGGCGGACCGTGCCGCGCGAGACGCCGTAGTGCGCGGCCAGCTCCGACTCCGAGGGCAGCCGGCTGCCGACCGTGTACTCCTCGCGGTCGATCGCCCGCCGCAGCTCGTCGGCGATCTCCTCGTGTCGCGCCGTCATGCTTCCCCTCTGCTCAGGTCGCTGTGCACAGCGTGACCAGCCTAATCGAGACCTGAGCGTGATCTGCCCGGGTCTGGATTGTGCAGCCAACCAGGGCCCAGAGTTTCGCTCCCGTTTACAGACAGGACACCGCGAGCGGGCGTACTGTGACGCAACTTGTTCAGACAAGTTCTCCGCAACCCTCGTGCGCCCCCTGGAGAGACCGTGACCGTGTCCCTGCCGAGAAACGCCGCACTCGGCGGCTGCATCGCCGTCGTCGCCGCGCTCGCGCTCAGCGCCTGCGGCGCCGCCCCCGACAACGCGTCGACCACCACCAAGGACGGCAAGAGCGCCGCCACCGCCACCTCCGCGGCCGACTTCGGAGGCATGGACGCCCTGGTCAAGGCCGCCAAGAAGGAGGGCGCGCTGCACATCATCGCGGTGCCCCGCGACTGGGCGAACTACGGCGCGATCATCGACGGCTTCCAGAAGAAGTACGGCATCAAGATCCAGGACGAGAGCCCCGACGGCAGCAGCCAGGACGAGATCAACGCCGTCACCACCCGCAAGGGCCAGGACCGCGCCCCCGACGTCCTCGACCTGGGCTCCTCGTTCGCGCTGAGCGCCGCCCAGCAGGGCCTGCTCGCGCCCTACAAGGTGGCCTCCTACGCCGGCATCCCCGCGGCCCAGAAGGACCCGCAGGCCCGCTGGTACAACGACTACGGCGGCTATGTCTCCATCGGCTGCGACGCCAAGCGGGTCAAGCAGTGCCCGACCAGCTTCAAGGACCTGCTCAAGCCCGAGTACAAGGGCCAGGTCGCCCTCAACGGCAACCCCACCAAGTCCGGCTCCGCCTTCGGCGGCGTCTACGCGGCGGCGCTCGCGAACGGCGGCTCCTTCGACGACATACAGCCCGGCCTGGACTTCTTCGCCAAGCTGAAGAAGAACGGCAACTACACGCCCGTCGAGTCCACCCCGGCCACCGTCGAGAAGGGCGAGACGCCCATCTCCATCGACTGGGACTACCTGAACGCCGGGTACGCCGACGAGTTCCGGTCCAAGGGCCTCGACTGGAAGGTCGTCATCCCGAGCGACGGCCAGTACGCCCAGTACTACTCCCAGGCCGTCACCAAGGACGCCCCGCACCCGGCGGCCGCCCGCCTGTGGCAGGAGTACCTGTACAGCACCGAGGGCCAGAACCTGTGGCTCAAGGGCTACGCCCGCCCGGCCCTGATGCCCGCCATGGAGAAGGCCGGGACGCTGGACAAGGCGGCCGCCGCCAAGCTGCCGAAGGTGACCGGCACGCCGTCCTTCCCGACCGAGGCCCAGCAGAGCAAGGCCAAGACGGCCATCGCGCAGGGCTGGGGGAAGGCCGTCTCCGGATGACCGCCGCCCTCCCGCGCGCGGACGTGGCGCCCGTCGCTTCACCGAAGCGACGGCGCCGCGCCCCCGGCTGGCTCGCCGTCGTGCCGCTGCTGGCGTTCACGGCCGTCGCCTTCGGCCTGCCCGCCGTGGCCATCGTCAACGGCGCCTTCTCGGCCGACGACGCCACCACGGGCGCCACCACCTACACCGGCGCCAACATGACGGCCTCGCTGCAGGGCCCGTACCTCACCGCCCTGCTCGGCAGCGTCAAACTGTCCGCGATCTCCGCCGCGCTCGGCGCACTGCTCGGCCTGCCGCTCGCCCAGGCCGTGGTCTCCTCCCGCTCGCCCCGGCTGCGCGAGGCCGTGCTGACCGCCTCCGGCGTGCTCGCCAACTTCGGCGGAGTGCCGCTGGCCTTCGCCTTCGTCGCCACCCTTGGCAACGCCGGCGTCCTCACCGTGCACCTCGGCCTGAGGGACAGCGGCTGGGACCTCTACAGCTTCTGGGGCCTGGTCCTGGTCTACCTGTACTTCCTCGTCCCGCTCATGGTCCTCACCATCACCCCCGCGCTGGACGGCCTGCGCGTCCAGTGGCGCGAGGCCGCGCTGAACAACGGCGCCACCGGCGTGCAGTACTGGCGGCACGTGGCGCTGCCCGTGCTCGCGCCCACGCTGCTCGGCGGCCTGGTGCTGCTGTTCGGCAGCGCCTTCTCCGCCTACGCCACTGCCGCCGCGATGGTCGGCAGCGCGGTCCCGCTGGTCACCCTGCAGATCGCCGACGCCCTGTCCGGCAACGTGCTGGTCGGCCAGGAGAACGTCGCCCTCGCCCTCAGCCTCGACATGGTGCTGGTGGCGGGCCTGGTGATGGCCGTGTACCTGCCCCTTCAGCGAAGGAGCGCCCGATGGCTCGACGCCTGACCCCGTGGCGCTGGGCCGTCCTCGGCCTCGCCGCCCTGTACTTCCTGGTGCCGCTCGCCGCCTCCGTGGTCTTCACGGTGGACGTGCCCGGCCAGGGCCTGACCTTCGACGCCTACACGAAGATCCTCTCCGCCGACGGCTTCCTCTCCAGCCTGCTGCTCTCCCTGGAACTGGCCGTCGCCACCGTCGCGGTCGTGCTGCTGCTGACCGCGCCCGCCGTGGTCGCGCTCCGGCTCGGCGCGCCCCGGCTGCGCCCCGTGGTGGAGGTGGTGTGCTCGCTGCCGCTCGTGGTGCCGCCCATCGCGTTCGTCGCCGGGATCGCCACCGTCCTGAAGTGGGGCCCGGATCACCTCTCCCAGACGCCGCTGTTCGAGACGTTCGTGGTGATCCAGAACGACCGCTTCCCCGTCGTACTCGTCCTCGCCTACGTCGTGATGGCCCTGCCGTTCGTCTACCGGGCCCTGGACGCCGGCCTGCGCGCCATCGACGTACAGACCCTGGTGGAGGCGGCCCGCAGCTGCGGCGCCTCCTGGCCCAGGGCCCTGGTGCGGGCTGTGCTGCCCAATCTGCGCGGCGCCCTGCTGAACGCGTCCTTCCTCACGCTGGCCCTGGTCCTCGGCGAGTTCACGGTCTCCCACCTGCTGGGCTACGCGCCCTTCGCCGTGTGGATCTACGACGTCGGCGGCGAGCAGGCCCAGATGTCCGTCGCCGTGTCCGTGCTCAGCCTGCTCGTCACCTGGGCCCTGCTCCTCGCGCTCGCCGGTGCCGGCGGCGGACGCACCCGAACCGCTTCTTCCCGGGGATGACCACCATGACCGCCACCACGCTCGAGAAGGCCGTCACCGAACAGGCCGCCACCGTCGAATTCCGCGCGCTGCGCCGGGAGTTCGGGCCCACCGTCGCCCTCGACGGGCTCGACCTGACCGTCCGCCCGGGGGAGCTGCTGGCCCTGCTCGGCCCCTCCGGCTGCGGCAAGACCACCGCGCTGCGCATGCTCGCCGGGTTCGAACACCCCGACTCCGGCGCCGTCCTGGTGGACGGCGAGGACATCACCCACGTCCCGGCCCACCGCCGCGACGCCGGCATGGTCTTCCAGTCGTACAGCCTCTTCCCGCACCTGAACGCCGTCGACAACGTCGCCTTCGGGCTGCGCATGCGCGGCGTGCGTACGGCGCAGCGGCGCGCCCGCGCCGCCGAGTTGCTGGACCTGGTCGGCCTCGCCGACAAGGGCGAGCGCTATCCGCACCAGCTCTCCGGCGGCCAGCAGCAGCGCATCGCCCTGGCCCGCGCGCTGGCCCTGCGCCCGCGGGTGCTCCTGCTCGACGAGCCGCTGTCCGCGCTGGACGCCAAGGTGCGGCTCACCCTGCGCGAGGAGATCCGCCGGCTCCAGCAGGAGCTGGGCATCACGACGCTGTTCGTGACGCACGACCAGGAAGAGGCGCTGTCCGTCGCCGACCGGGTCGCGGTCATGCGCGCCGGACGCCTCGAACAGTGCGCCGAGCCGGCCGAGTTGTACGGCCGTCCCGCCACCGCCTTCGTCGCCGAGTTCGTCGGCACCATGAGCCGCATCCCGGGCGAGCTGAAGGACGGCACGGTCGAGGTGCTCGGACAGCGGCTGCCCGCCGACGGCGAGGCGCCCGACGGCCCGGTGGACGTGCTGGTGCGGCCCGAGGCCGTCCACGTGCGCCCGGACGAGCAGGGCACCGCGCGAGTCGTCGCGATGGCCTTCCTCGGCGCGGTCGTCCGCGTCACCGTACGGCTCGCCGACGGCACCGAGGCCAAGGCCGACCTGCCCGCCCACGAGGCCGCGGCGCTCGGCGCCGGAACCCCCGCCGGCCTGTCCCTGCCGGAGCGGCCGGTGCTCGTGGCCGAACGCATCCAGAAGTGAGGAATCTCCCGAACGTGACCCCCCACATCCCTCAGCTCCCGCTGCAGGCCGTCCTGTTCGACATGGACGGCACGCTCGTCGACACCGAGCGCCTGTGGTGGGAGGCGGTGCAGCACGTCGCCGGACGCCCGCTGACCGAGGCCGACCAGCCGGACGTGCTCGGCCGCCCGGTGGAGCACACCGCCGCCTGGCTCGCGGCGGCCACCGGCAGGCCGGCCGCCGACCTCGCGGCCGGCCTGCACCGGGAGTTCGCCGAGCGCGTCCGCACCGGCATCGTGCCCCGGCCCGGCGCCCTGGACCTGCTGGACGCGCTGGCCGCCCACGGCGTTCCCGTCGCCCTGGTCACCGCGTCCCCCCGCGCGGTCGCCGGCATCGTCCTGGACGCCCTGGGCGCGGAGCGCTTCGCGGCCTCCGTCACCGCCGACGACACCGCCCGCACCAAGCCCGCCCCCGACCCCTACCGGGCCGCCTGCCGCGCCCTCGGCGTCGACCCCGCCGGGTGTGTGGCCGTCGAGGACACCGAGACCGGCGTCGCCTCCGCCGAGGCAGCCGGCTGCGCCGTCCTCGCCGTGCCGTCCCTCGCACCCATCGGCGCCGCCCCTGGCCGGACCGTACGGGACAGCCTCGCCGGGGTGACGATCGAGGAACTGCGGCGGATGATCGAGCCGGAGCTGCGGGTGATGAGCTGGAACCTGTGGCTCGGCGGCAGCCCGGTCGACGACCACCGCGCCAAGCAGCTCAAGGCGATCCTGGACAGCGGCGCCGACGTCGTCGGGCTGCAGGAGACCGGCGGCACCGCCGCCCAGGAACTCGCCGAGGCCCTCGGCTGGCACCACCACCGGGCCGGCGAGAACCTCGGCGTCATCAGCCGGCACCCCATCACCGCCCGCCTCGGCGACCCGGACGTCGGCTTCTACGGCGCCGCGGGCGTCCGGATCGCCGTGGCGCCCGGCCGCGAGGTCGACGTGTGGACCGCCCATCTGCACTACACGCCCTACGGCCCCTACGAGGCGGCCTTCGACGGGCTGCCGGCCGCCGAGCTGGTCGCCCACGAGGAACTGCGGCTGAGCCAGCTGCGGGAGGCGCTGGCCCGCATCGACGCAGCCTCGCGCGACGGCGTCCCGGTCGTCCTCGTCGGCGACTTCAACTGCCCCTCCCACCTGGACCGGCCGGAGGTGCCCTGGCCGGTGACGCGGGCCGCCGAGGCGGCGGGCTTCGCCGACTCCTACCGCGAGGCCCACCCAGACCCCGCCGCCGAGCCCGGCCACACCTGGTCGCCCATCCACCCGGTGCACGAGGACGGCAGCGGCCGGCCCGAACCCCAGGACCGGATCGACTACGTGCTGCACCGGGGCCTGACCGTGCGGGACGCCCGCACCCTCGTCACCGGCAGCCCGCGGCCCTGGCCGGACGTCGCGGACAACGACTGGCCCTCCGACCACGCGGCGGTCCTCACCACCTTCGCGCTGCCGCCGAGGCCCGCCTGAGCGGGAGTTACCGATGGTCACCATTGCGGTACGCGGTGCCGTCCCGTAGGTTGTGCCGGACTTTCTACTGACTGGTAACACCGGTAGGTGCCCCATGCGCTGGCCCCTCGGCCGTCCCACCACCGTCCGCACGCGGATCGTGGCGCTCGCGCTCGCGCCGGCCGTCGCGCTGATGGCGCTGTGGAGCTTCGCCATGTGGTCCGTCACCGGTGAGACCCGCGCGCTGATCCGGCTACAGGGGGTGTACGAGGACTTCGGCACCCCCGTGGACACCGCGGTCGGGCAGATCCAGATCGAGCGCCGGATGTCCGCGGCCTACCTCGGCGCCCGCCTCGACACGGCGGCGGCCGGCCGGCTGCTGGAACAGCAGCGCCGTACCGATCGGGCCGTGGACGCCATGCGGCAGGCGATCCGGGGCGGCGACCGCGGCCGGCTCACGGCACGGCAGCGGCAGGCGCTGGACGCCATGGACGCGGCCACCGGGAAGCTGGACGGGCTGCGCACACGGGTGCTGTCCCGGCGGATCACCTGGGACCGGGCCGTGGACGAGTACAGCGCGCTGGTGGAGCCCGGCTTCGACGTGCAGTCCACGCTCACCGCCCTGCAGGCCGGACAGCTCGCCCGCGAGGCACAGGTCGTCATCGAGCTGGTGCGGGTCCGCGAGTTCGTCTCCCGGGAGGACGCGCTCGTCGCCGGGGCACGGGCGGCCGGCACGCTGACCGGCGGGCAGTACGGCACGCTGACCGCGACCATCGAGGACCGCCGGGTGTTCCAGCGGACGTACGTGCCGGACCTGCCCGCCGACTCGCGCGCCCTGTTCGAGGACTTCCAGCGCGGGGAGCTGTACGGCTCGCTGGTGCGCGGCGAGGACGCGCTGCTGCGGGCCGGGGCCGCGGGCGCCGGGCGGGCCGTCGCGGCGGACACCTGGCGGTCCACCACCGACCGCGCCGTGAAGCGGTACATGCAGCTGTGCACGCGGTCCGCGGAGAACTCCGCCGCGCGCGGCCGGGCCTTCGCCTACCGGGAGCTGACCAAGGCGGCCGTCGTCGGAGCCGTGGGCCTCGCCGCCGCGGCGCTCTCGCTGTGGTTCGCCGTGCGCGGCGCCCGGCGCATCTCACGCCGCCTGGAGACCCTGCGGGACGCGGCGGACCTGCTGACCCAGCGTCAGCTTCCTGACGTGATGCGCCGGTTGAGCGCGGGGGAGGACGTGGACGCGGTGGCCGACGCGCCGCCGCTGGCCGCCGACGAGGTGCGCGACGACGAGATCGGGCAGGTCGGCCGGTCCTTCAACGCCGCGCGGCTCGCAGCCGTCGAGGCCGCTGTCAGGCAGGCGACCCTGCGCAAGGGCCTGTTCGCGGTGCTGCTCAACATCGCCCGCCGCAACCAGGCGCTGGTGCACCGGCAGTTGAAGCTCGTCGACACCCTGGAGCGGCGCACCGACGACCCCGACGTGCTGCGCGAGCTGTTCCGCATCGACCACCTGACCACGCGCATGCGCCGGCACGCGGAGAGCCTGATCATCCTCTCCGGCGCCGCACCCGGCCGCCGCTGGCGCCGGCCCGTGCCGGTCGCGGACGTCGTCGCCTCCGCCGTCGGCGAGATCGAGGACTACGCGCGCGTGGTGGTGCCGCCCATGCCGGAGACCGGCGTGGCGGCGGACGCGGTCGCCGACGTCGTCCACCTCCTCGCCGAACTCCTGGAGAACGCCACGGTGTTCTCGCCCCCGCACACCCAGGTCACCCTGCGCACCGGGCGGGCCGGGGGCGGCTTCGTCCTGGAGATCGACGACCGCGGCCTCGGCCTCGACACCGAAGCCCGCGCCCGCGCCCAGGCCACCCTCAGCGACCCCGACACCTTCGACCCCACCCGCCACGACCGCCTCGGCCTGTACGTGGTCGGCCGCCTCGCCGCCCGCCACGCCATCGAGGTGAGCCTGCGCGACTCCCCCTACGGCGGTACGACGGCGGTGGTGCTCCTGCCGGACGCGGTACTGGCACCGGTCGAGCCTCGCACGTCCGGGGCGGCGGTACGGGAGCTGCCCACGCGGAAGCGGACGTCCGCGTCCGCGCCGAGTCGGCCGTCCGGACCGTCCGGGGGCGCCCTGTCCGCGCCGGGTGAGCCGCCCGGACCGTCCCCAGGCCGCCCGTCCCCGCGGCAGCGCCTCGCGTCCGTGCCGGCGCCGGGCGCCGGGGGCGTGACCGGGGCGGCGTCGCAGCACAGTCCGTCGGCTCCGGGCGTCCCGGAACCGGGAGCCGCCCGCGCGAGGCCGTCGGACGGGAGCACGGCCGGGGCCGGTGGCGCCCCGGGCGCCGGCTCCGCACCGCCGCCCGGGGAAGGGGCGGAGTCGTCGCCCGCGCGCGGAGAGCGGCCGGCATCCGTGCCCGCGCGCGGAGAGCGGCCGGAGCCCTCGCCCGCGCGCGGACACGAGGCCGTGTCCGAGTCGCCCGCGCACCCGCCGGCCCTGCCCACCCGCGTCCGGCAGGCCTCTCTCACCCGGGAGCTCCGGGACGAGCCGCCGGCCCGGGAGAGCGGGGCCGGGACGCGGCTCGACCCCGAGGAGATGCGGGCGGTCTTCGGCGCCTTCCAGCGCGGCCTGGAGCGCGGCCGCCAAGGCCTGCCGGTGACCGGCGAGGCCGCCCGGAGTTCCGGAGCCGCCGGACCGACGGCGCCGCAACCCTCCGGGGGCGCGAGGCCGAGTCCGAATGCGCGGCTCCACCGCCGGGACGCGACCGGCCCCCACGCATCCGCACCCGAAGACGGACCCGCACCCGCCCCCTCGGACGACACGATCAGCGACAGCGCGACCACCCACGCCCACGAAGGGACGGACACCGACGATGCCCGGTGACGAACAGAGGCCCGAGCAACCCGTCGAGACCAGCGCAGCGCCCGGCACGGACCTCGGCTGGCTGCTGGACGATCTCGTGGCGCGCACGGACCATGTGCGCCAGGCCGTGCTGCTGACCGCCGACGGCCTGCCGCTCAGCACCTCCGAGGGGATGCGGCGGCGGGACGTCGAGCACCTGGCCGCCGTCTGCTCCGGTTTCCACGGCCTGGCCCGCTCGGCGGGGGAGCGGTTCGCCGCGGGCGAGGTGCGGCAGACGATGGTGATGCTGGACGACGCCTACCTCTTCATCACCCCGGCCGGCCACGGCAGCCGGCTCGCCGTCCTGAGCGAGGCCGGCACCGACGTCGGCCAGCTCGCCCACGAGATGGCCCTGCTCGTGCGCCGCCTCGGCCGCCACCTGGACGCGGCCGCCCGCACCGCCAGATGATCCCGCGGTGAGCGACGAGCACTGGTACGAGGACGAGACCGGGCCGATGGTGCGCCCCTACACGGTGACCAGGGGCCGCACCCGGCCCTCGGCCGCCCTCGCCGTCGACCTGATGTCCCGCGTCACCGCGCTCGACACCGGCGCGCCCGCACCGGCCGTCGACCACGCCGGCGCCGCGCTGCTCGAGCTGGTCCGGCGCGGCCCGCGGCCCGTCGTGGAACTGGCCGCCGACGCCGACCTGCCCCTGACCGTCCTCAGGGTCCTGCTCGGCGACCTGGCCGAGGCGGGCCTGATCCGCATCGACGCCCCCCGCCGCCACCCGGCCGGCGGCGACCCGGCGACCGATCCCGGGCTGCTGCGGGAGATCATGGAGCGCCTGAAGGAACTGTAGCCGGCCGGGGCAGGGGCAGCGGGCCGAAGGACCCCGGGCACGCCCACCGGCGCGCGCAACGAATCGCCGTTCCGGGGCCGCCGTACGCAACGAACCGCGCACGGGCGCGCAACGGCTCCTTCTTGTCCGGCCGAGCGCGCCGACCGTACCTTCTTCATGGCCCCGAAAAAACGTCGTGGCCGCCCCCGACAAGCCTCTTTTCCGGTGAGGACCCGCATGCGCACCGCCCTGCTCCAGAGCTCCGGCCGCCCCGGCTCCGTCGCCGAGAACCTCAAGGTCCTCGACGATGCCGCGGGCCGGGCCGCCGCCGCGGGCGCCGCGCTGCTCGCCGCACCGGAGATGTTCCTGACCGGGTACGCGATCGGCGAGGCCATCGCCCGCCTCGCCGAGCCCGCCGACGGCGACTCCGCCGACGCGATCGCCGAGACCGCCGGCCGGCACGGCATCGCGATCGCCTACGGCTACCCGGAGCGCGACGGCGAGACGGTGTACAACTCCGCCCAGCTGATCGCCGCCGACGGCACCCGCCTCGCGAACTACCGCAAGACCCACCTCTTCGGCTGCGCCGAGCGCGACCACTTCGCGCCCGGCGAGCAGTCCCTCGTCCAGGCCCGGCTGGGCGGCCTGACCGTCGGCCTCATGATCTGCTACGACGTCGAGT
The DNA here is from genome assembly GCF_043202415.1 of Streptomyces sp. NPDC048192. Lineage (NCBI taxonomy): Bacteria > Bacillati > Actinomycetota > Actinomycetes > Kitasatosporales > Streptomycetaceae > Streptomyces > Streptomyces sp. NPDC048192. Next base: position 74,603 of record NZ_JBIDAL010000009.1, on the reverse strand, counting down.
TCCCCGAGAACGCGCGCGCCCACGCCCTGGCCGGCACCGACCTGCTCGTCGTGCCCACGGCGAACATGCACCCGTTCCAGTTCGTGGCCGAGGCCATGGTGCCGGTGCGCGCCTGGGAGAACCAGATGTACGTCGCGTACGTCAACCGGGTCGGGCACGAGGGCGAGTTCGAGTTCTTCGGCCTGTCCGCCCTCGCCGGCCCCGACGGCATCGCCCGCGCCCGCGCCGGCCGCGGCGAGGAACTGGTGGTCGCCGACGTCGACCCCGCCTTCCTGGCCGCCTCCCGCGAGGCGAACCCGTACCTGAAGGACCGCCGCCCCGGTCTGTACGGGTCCCTCGTCTGACCTCCCCCGAGCCCTTCCCCGTACCACCCCGCGCAAGGAGTCCGTACCTCATGACGTCCACGGTGCCCAACGCCGTCGAGCACACCGACGAGCAGCAGCCGCCGATCACCATGTTCGGCCCGGACTTCCCGTACGCCTACGACGACTTCCTCGCCCACCCGGCGGGCCTCGGCCAGATACCCGCGACCGAGCACGGCACCGAGGTCGCGGTCATCGGCGGCGGCCTGTCCGGCATCGTGGCCGCGTACGAGCTGATGAAGATGGGCCTCAAGCCCGTCGTCTACGAGGCCGACCAGATCGGCGGCCGGCTGCGCACCGTCGGCTTCGAGGGCTGCGACGAGTCGCTGACCGCCGAGATGGGCGCGATGCGCTTCCCGCCGTCCTCCACCGCCCTCCAGCACTACATCGACATGGTCGGCCTGGAGACCAAGCCCTTCCCGAACCCGCTGGCCGAGGCCACCCCCTCGACCGTCGTGGACCTCAAGGGCGAGTCGCACTACGCCGAGACCATCGACGATCTGCCCCAGGTGTACCGGGACGTCGCCGAGGCCTGGAACAAGTGCCTGGAGGAGGGCGCCGACTTCTCCGACATGAACCGCGCCATGCGCGAGCGGGACGTGAAGCGCATCCGCGAGATCTGGGCGAAGCTCGTCGAGAAGCTCGACAACCAGACCTTCTACGGCTTCCTCTGCGAGTCGGAGGCCTTCAAGTCCTTCCGGCACCGCGAGATCTTCGGCCAGGTCGGCTTCGGCACCGGCGGCTGGGACACCGACTTCCCGAACTCCATCCTGGAGATCCTGCGCGTCGTCTACACCGAGGCCGACGACCACCACCGCGGCATCGTCGGCGGCTCGCAGCAGCTGCCGCTGCGGCTGTGGGAGCGCGAGCCGGAGAAGATCGTCCACTGGCCGTACGGCACCTCGCTGAAGTCCCTGCACGTGGACGGCGAGCCGCGCCCGGCCGTGACCCGGCTGCACCGCACCGCCGGCAACCGGATCACGGTGACGGACGCGAACGGCGACATCCGCACCTACAAGGCGGCGATCTTCACCGCGCAGTCCTGGATGCTGCTGTCCAAGATCGAGTGCGACGACTCGCTCTTCCCGATCGACCACTGGACCGCGATCGAGCGCACCCACTACATGGAGTCCAGCAAGCTCTTCGTTCCCGTCGACCGGCCGTTCTGGCTGGACAAGGACGAGGAGACCGGCCGGGACGTCATGTCGATGACGCTCACCGACCGCATGACCCGCGGCACCTACCTGCTCGACGACGGCCCCGGCAAGCCCGCCGTCATCTGCCTGTCCTACACCTGGTGCGACGACAGCCTGAAGTGGCTGCCGCTGTCCGCGAACGAGCGGATGGAGGTCATGCTGAAGTCGCTCGGCGAGATCTACCCGAAGGTCGACATCAGGAAGCACATCATCGGCAGCCCGGTGACGGTCTCCTGGGAGAACGAGCCCTACTTCATGGGCGCGTTCAAGGCCAACCTGCCGGGTCACTACCGCTACCAGCGGCGCCTGTTCACGCACTTCATGCAGGACCGGCTCCCGGAGGACAAGCGGGGCATCTTCCTCGCCGGCGACGACATCTCCTGGACCGCCGGCTGGGCCGAGGGCGCCGTGCAGACCGCGCTGAACGCGGTCTGGGGCGTCATGCACCACTTCGGCGGCGAGACCGACCCGGCCAACCCCGGCCCGGGTGACGTGTACGACGAGATCGCCCCTGTGGAGCTGCCCGAGGACTGACCGGACAACGAGCAAGGAACAAGGCGCGGGCGGCCGGAGTCGGACTCCGGCCGCCCGCGCCTTTTGCCGCGGCCCCTGCCGGGTCAGCCGGTGAGCGGGGTCAGCAGCATCCGCCCGGCGAGTCCCACGGCGGCGTCCAGCCGTTCGGTGAACTCCTCGGCGATGCCGCCGCAGTGGCGCAGCGCCCACAGGGTCCGGGCCGCGACCCAGGCGGCGTCCCGGGCCCGCTCCAGGCTCCAGCAGCTCAGCAGGTGGGTGAGCGGATCGGCGAGCTGGAGCAGGTCGGGGCCCGGCATCAGGTCCTCGCGGACGCGCTCCTCCAGCGCGACGAGGAGATCGCCCACGCGGTCGAACTCGTCCTCCAGATCGGGTGGTTCGCAGCCGAGGGTGCGGCAGGCGTCCACCACGGCGAGCGCCAGGTCGTGCCCGACGTGCGCGTTGATGCCCGCGAGCGCGAACTGCAGGGGCCGTACCCCGGGGTGGCGGCGGAGCTGGAACAGCGGGCGCCAGCAGGCGGGCGGACGGAGGTCGGCGGCGGCCGCGTCGACCGCCGCCAGATAGCGCTCGGCGAACCGCACGTCCAGCGCGATCGCCGCACGTGCGTCCGGGAACGCCCCGGTGTCCACGCGCCGGTCGATCTCCTCGGTGACGGCGAGGTAGACGCGGTTGAACACGGCGACGCCGTCCTGTTCGGGCAGCGTCGCGCCGAGGGCGCGCATCCGGGAGACGACCGCGTCGACGGGAGTGGTGAGGTGTTCCAGCTGCGCCATGGGGGAAGGGTCGCAGGCCCGGGACGGCGGGCGCGCCCGACCGGCCCGGTGCTTCGCCGGAACGGGGGAACGGCCCGCGTCCCGGGTCTTCCCCCTGTCGTCGGACTACGACTCGGCGCGCGGCGGCCGCGCGTCGGCGGCCTGCGTGTCGTAGGCGGACGTGCCCTCGTCCAGCAGCGGTTCCTGCGTCTTGAGGTGGGCCGGCGCGAAGGCGCGCAGCGCGTGGTAGCCGGTGATGACGACCAGGGTGCCCAGGGCGATGCCGCTGAGCGAGAAGTTGCCGGTGAACTTCATGCTCACGTTGCCGACGCCGATGATGATGCCCGCGGCGGCGGGCACCAGGTTCAGCGGGTTGCGCAGATCGACCTTGGCGTGCAGCCAGATCTGGGCGCCGAGCAGGCCGATCATGCCGTACAGGATCACGGTGATGCCGCCGAGGACACCGCCCGGGATCGCGGCCACGACCGCGCCGAACTTGGGGCACACGCCGAAGAGCAGGGCGAAGCCGGCGGCGGCCCAGTAGGCGGCGGTGGAGTAGACGCGGGTCGCGGCCATCACGCCGATGTTCTCGGAGTAGGTGGTGTTCGGCGGGCCGCCCACCGCGGTGGAGAGCATGGACCCGATGCCGTCCGCCGAGATCGCCGTGCCGAGCTTGTCGTCCAGCGGGTCGCCGGTCATCTCGCCGACCGCCTTGACATGGCCCGCGTTCTCGGCGACCAGGGCGATCACGACAGGCAGCGCGACCAGGATCGCCGACCACTGGAAGGACGGCCCGTGGAAGTGCGGCAGCCCGATCCAGTCGGCCTTGGAGACACCGGAGAGGTCGAGCCGCCAGTGGTCGGTGACCTTGCCGCCGGCGCTCATGGAGTGGATCTTGCCGAAGATCCGGTCGAAGGCCCAGGAGACGACGTAGCCGAAGACCAGCCCGAGGAAGATGGCGATACGGGACCAGAAGCCGCGCAGACAGACCACGGCCAGCCCGGTGAACAGCATGACCAGCAGGGCGGTCCACTGGTCCTGGGGCCAGTAGGTGGAGGCGGTGACCGGGGCGAGGTTGAAGCCGATCAGCATCACGACCGCGCCGGTGACGATCGGCGGCATGGCCGCGTGGATGATCCGCGCCCCGAAGCGCTGCACCGCGAGCCCCACCAGGAACAGCACCACGCCGACGACGAACACCGCGCCGGTCACCGTGGCGCTCGTGCCGCCCTGGGCGCGGATGACGGCGGCCACACCCACGAACGACAGGGAGCAGCCCAGGTAGCTCGGCACCCGGCCGCGGGTGGCGAGCAGGAAGATCACGGTCGCCACACCCGACATCATGATGGCCAGGTTCGGGTCCAGGCCCATCAGCACGGGCGCGACGAAGGACGCGCCGAACATCGCGACCACGTGCTGGGCGCCCAGGCCCAGGGTGCGGGGCCAGGAGAGCCGTTCGTCGGGGCGTACCACCGCTCCGGGCGCGGGCGTGCGCCCGTCACCGTGCAGTTTCCAGCGCACGCCGAGGTCCATGTGGGTTTCGCTTTCTTACGTACGTGAAGTCGGTCCGAACCATTGTCAGGGGTGACGAGCGGCTCTACGCTCACCCGGTCGCGTTCATGAATGCTGTTCACCTATCTGATTCCCGATGATCGGAGAGCCCATGAGCGGAAGACCCCGTGCGGCCGTGCTGCTCGCGGCGGTGGTGGCCTTCACCGCCGTGCTCGTCCCCTCCGCGCAGGCCGCGCCCGCCCGATCCGCGCACGCCGCACCCGGCACGCCGCGCACCGCCGTCCTGGACGGCACCCGCCTCCGGCGGACCCGCGCCGGCCTGGGCCGGGACCCCCGGCTCCGGCACGCGCTGCGGGACCTGACCGCCCGCGCCGACACCTGGCTGGACCAGGGCCCCTGGACGGTCGTCGACAAACCGCGCCCCGCACCCGGCGGCGACGTCCACGAGTACCTGAGCCAGGCCCCCTACTGGTGGCCCACGACGACCCCCACCGCCGGCAACCCCTGGGGCTGCCCGTACGTCCAGCGCGACGGGCAGCGCAACCCCGAGGTCGACAGCGGCACGGACCGGCAGGACGCGGAGAAGGTCTTCGACTCGACGTACGACCTCGCGCTCGCCTGGTACTACACCGGCCGGCGGGCCTACGCCGAGAAGGCCGGACAGATCCTGCGCACCTGGTTCCTGGACCCGGCCACCCGGATGAACCCCGACCTGGACCACGCCCAGTTCATCCCGTGCAAGTACGACGGCCGGGCCATCGGCGTCATCGACTTCTCCCAGTCGTACACCAGCGTCCTCGACGCCCAGGCGATCCTCGCCGCCGGCGCCCCCGGCTGGAGCACCGCGGACCGCACGGCGATGGAGAAGTGGAACGCCGGCTTCCTGAACTGGCTGGAGAAGAGCGACTTCGGCAAGGAGGAGGGCGCCGCGGCCAACAACCACGGCACCTTCTACGACATGCAGCTCGCCGCGCTGGCCTACGCGACCGGCGACACCGCCCTGGCCCGGCGGACCGTGCTCGACGCGCGCGCCCGGCGGATCGACCCGCAGATCGCGGGAGACGGCAGCCAGCCGCAGGAGCTCGCCCGCACCCGCAGCTGGCACTACTCCACCTTCGACCTGGTCGCCTACACCCGGCTCGCGGCCATCGGCCGGCACGTGGGCCTGAACCTGTGGGCGTACCGGGGGCCGGACGGGCAGAGCCTGTTCAAGGCGGTCGACTACCTGCTCCCGGCCGCGACCGGCGCCGCCGCGTGGCCGCACCCGGAGCTGGAGTTCCACCGGTACGCGGCCACCGACGTCGTCCACGCGGCGGCCGACGCCGGGGACCCGGCGGCCCGGGCGGCCGTGGCGAAGCTGGAGGCGCCGCCCGGGGGAGACCTGTGGGCGCTGCGGCCGGCCGCCGAGCAGCTGGACTCCATCGCGGGCTGAACGGGTCCGCGGGCTGAACAGGTCATCGGCCAGGGCTTCTGAGCGGTCGCTTAGTATGGATCGTCCGCACCAGCGATGCTCAGGAGCCCCACCCGTGACCGCCGAAGCCCCGATCGCCCCCGTCGTCTCCTACGGCCGGCTCATCCCCGTCACCGTGCACTTCGACGACCTCGACGCGCTCGGCCTCCTGCACAACGCCCGCTACCCGCTGCTGGTCGAGCGGGCGTGGACCGAGCTGTGGAGCGCGTACGGCGTCCGCTTCGACGGCGACTGGCACGCGGCCGGCGACGCCTGCAACGCCGTCCGCGAACTGCGCATCAGCTACGAGGCGCCGGTGACCAGCCCCGGCACCTACGCCGTGCACCTCTGGCTGGACCGGCTCGGCACCACCGGCCTGACCTACGGCTTCCGCTTCTGCTCGGCCGACGGCACGCTGACCTACGCCCAGGGCGCCCGGGTGCTGGTCCGGCTGGACGCGGCCACTCTGCGCCCGGCGCCCTGGTCCGACGCCTTCAGGGCCGCGGGTCGGGAACTGCTGCGGCCGGCCGGCTGACCTCGCTCCGGCCGCCGCGCTCGGCGCTGCGCAGCACCCCCGCGAACACCGAGAGCCCGCAGGCCAGGGCCGTCACCACGCAGAACGACACCACCAGGCTGGTCGCCTGCGCCACCCCGCCGATCAGGCTCGGCGCGATCAGACCCGAGGTGTAGGTGATCGTCGCCACGCCGGCGATGGCCTGGCTCGGATTGGGTCCCGCGTGCCCGGCCGCCGCGAAGCACAGCGGTACGACCACGGCGATGCCGAGCCCCATCAGCGCGAACCCGCCCATCGCCACCGCCTCGTGCCCGGCGCACACGATCAGCACGCCGCCCACCACCGCCAGGCCGCCGCCGGCCCGCACGGTCCGCACCGCGCCGAACCGGTTCACCACCGCGTCCCCGGCGATCCGGGCCACGGCCATCGTGAGCATGAACCCGGTGGTGCAGGCCGCCGCGAGCCCGGCCGAGCTGCCCAGCCGGTCCCGCAGGAACACCGCCGACCAGTCCAGGCTCGCGCCCTCCGCGAACACCGCGCAGAAGCCGACCGTGCCGATCAGCAGCGCCGAGCGGGGCGGCAGCGCGAACCTCGGCGGCGGCTCCTCGTCCTCGGCGGGCTGCAGGTCCAGCACCCAGGAGCAGGCCGTCAGGCCGAGCGCGGTGAGCACGGCCGCGGCGAGCACGAAGTGCAGCCGGGCGTCCGAACCGAGATGGGCCGCCAGGGTGCCGGCCGCCGAGCCGACGAGGGCGCCGGCGCTCCACATGCCGTGCAGGCCCGACATGATCGACCGGCCGAGCAGCCGCTCGATCTCGACGCCCAGCGCGTTCATCGCCACGTCGGCCATGCCCGCGCTCGCGCCGTAGGCGAACATCGCCAGGCACAGAGTGTACAGGTTCGGCGCGAGGGACGGCAGGACCAGGGAGAGGGTCCACAGCGCGATCAGTCCGCGCAGGGCCGTTCGGCTGCCGAAGCGGTGACTGATCCGGCCCGCCAGCGGCATCGAGCACGAGGCGCCGAACGCCGTGAAAGCGAGCGCGAAGCCCAGCTGGCCCGCGCCGAGCGAGGCGTGGTCCTGGATCCACGGCACCCGGGTGGCGAACGAGCCGGTCACGGCGCCGTGCACGGCGAACACGGCCGCCACGGCGTACCGCGCCCGCCTGACCTCACCGCGCGCGTCACTCAGGTCACTCATCTTCCGCCCCTCCCGGGAGTTCCCGTCCCGCCTCGAGCCCACGCACCCGCCGTAAACTATCAGGGAGCCTGCCTGATAGATAGTGGTTTTCAGGGCCGCCGTCGGGGCGCGTCGATCTGGGAGGATCCCGTCATGCCCGCATCACCCAGCACCGCCCGGGCCATCAACGACCGCCTGGCCCTGCGTCTGCTGCAGCACGAAGGCCCGCTCACGGCGGGCCAGTTGAAGCAGCTGACGGGTCTGTCCCGGCCGACCGTCGCCGACCTGGTGGAACGCCTCGCCGCCGCCGGCCTGATCACCGTCGTCGGCGAGTCGGGCGAGCAGCGCCGCGGCCCCAACGCCCGCCTCTACGGCATCGTCGCCGACCGGGCCCAGCTGGCCGCGCTCGACGTCCGCACCGGCGGTGTCGTCGTCCTGGTGTCCGACCTGGTCGGCCGGGTACTGGCCGAGGCGTCCGTGCCGATCGGCGGGGACACCGGCACCGGGCCCGCCGTCGAGCAGGCGGTGACCGCGGTCGAGCGGACGGTGAAGGAGGCCGGCGCCGACCGGCTGCACACCGTCGGCATCGGCGCCCCCGGCCTGATCGACCCGGCCACCGGAGACCTCAGGGACTCCGGGGGCCTGCCCGCCTGGCACCGCAGTCTGGCCGCGGCCCTGCACGACCGGCTGCCGGGCGCCCGGGTCACCGTGGAGAACGAGACCAACCTCGCCGCCCTGGCCGAGCAGCGCGAGGGCGCCGCCCGAGACCGGGACACCTTCGTCCTGCTCTGGCTCGGCCACGGCGTCGGCGCGGCGGTCGTCCTCGACGGCACCCTCCGCCGCGGCGCCTCCGGCGGCACCGGCGAGATCGGCTTCCTGCCCGTCCCGGGCACCACCTCACTCCCTTCGGCGCGGGACTGCGACGGCGGCTTCCACTCCCTGGCCGGCGCGGCGGCCATCGGCCGACTGGCCGCGCAGCACGGCCTGCCCGTCCCGGCCCCGATGGACGGCCCGGCCGCGGCGTCGGTGGTCGAGAGAGCGGTCCGCGAAGCGGAGGAGGCGGCGGCGGGGGCTCCGGGGACCGGAGCACCGGGTGCGGCGCAGGGGGTTCAGGGTCCGGGGAGGCCGGGTGCGGAGGTGGCGCGTCCGGTGGCTTTGGGCGTGGCGGTGCCGGGTGCAGAGGTGGTGGCTCCGGGTGTCGCCCGTGGCGAGGCGGTGGCTCCGGGGGCGGGGGCGCCGGGTGCGGCGCGAAGGGTCCAGAGTGTCGAGACGCCGGGTGCGGGGGAGGGGCGCCCGGTGGATTGGGACGCGGACGCGCCGGCGGCCGTCCGGCCGGACAACCAGTGGCGTGCCGGAGCCTTTCTTCATGCCCTCGCCGACCGGATCGCCGTCGGCGCCGCGTCCGTCGTCGCCGTGCTCGACCCCGGCTGCGTGGTGCTCGGCGGAGAGGTCGGGCAGGCCGGCGGGCCGGTGCTGGCCGGGCTCGTCGAGGACCGCCTGAGCCGTATGTCGCCCCTGGTCACCGAGGTGCGCGCGAGCACCCTCGGCGGGGCGGCGGTGCTGCGCGGGGCGCTGCTGACGGCCCGGGACCGCGCACAGGACGACCTCTTCGCGCCCCCGGACCGCAGCTGACCGGACGCCGGAGTGCCCGTGGCGAAGTCGGCGGTCCGGCGGCGGGCAAGGGCCGTCGTCACCGCCGCCGGACCCGCCCGCACGATAAAAGGACTAGACCAGTCGGGTCAATGGGTTCGAGCCAAGGTCAACTGGCTTCCCATGCCGGTGAGTTATGCGCGGCGGCTGCGTCGCGCAAGGCCGGAGACACGCACTGTGAGGGAACCCACACCCTCCGCCTGTCTGCACGGCCGCCCGGCGTGGCAGACTGGCCCTGTACCAGAAGCAGCGCACTCCGGGGTCGGTGAAAGTCCGAACCGGCGGTTACAGTCCGCGACCCGGTCGCTTCCAGCGGCCGGTTGACCAGGTGAAATTCCTGGACCGACGGTTAAAGTCCGGATGGGAGGCAGTGCGCGGCGGGCGGGCACACCTACGTGTGCGCGTCGCCGTATCTGGGGCTCGTCCATACGCGGACGGCCCTTGCTCGGCGTCGCCCCGTTGTGCTCACCCGTTCATTCTGTCGTCATCGACAGGCCCCGGAGTCCGTGCCCGAAGAGGCAGGAGGACCCGGGAAGTGTTCACCGGAATCGTCGAAGAGCTGGGTGAGGTCACCGCCGTCGAGAACCTCGGCGACGCCTCCCGCTTCCGGCTCCGCGGCCCCGTGGTGACCGAGGGCGCGCGGCACGGCGACTCCATCGCCGTGAACGGGGTCTGTCTCACCGTCGTGGAGCACGAGGGGGACGAGTTCACCGCCGATGTGATGGCGGAGACCCTGCAGCGTTCCAGCCTCGGCGCGCTCACCGTCGGCTCCCGCGTCAACCTCGAACGCCCCATGGCCGTGGGCGCGCGCCTCGGCGGGCACATCGTGCAGGGCCATGTCGACGGCACCGGCGAGGTACTGGAGCGCAAGCCCTCCGAGAACTGGGAGATCGTGAAGATCTCCCTCCCGGCGGACCTCTCCCGCTACGTCGTCGAGAAGGGCTCCATCACCGTCGACGGCATCAGCCTCACCGTCGTGGACGCCGGCGCCGACCACTTCACCGTCAGCCTGATCCCGACCACCCTCGCCCTGACCACGCTCGGCCGCAAGCAGCCCGGCGACCCGGTCAACCTCGAGGTCGACGTCGTCGCCAAGTACGTCGAGCGGCTGCTCGGCGACCGCGTCCAGGGGGCCGCCCGGTGAACTGGCTGAACTCCGAGGCCTTCACCCTCTTCGGCCAGCGCATCATCTGGTCGGACATGACCGGCAACATCCTCGGCCTGATCACCCTCGCCCTCGGCTGGCGCCGCTCCCTGTGGACCTGGCCCGTGCAGTTCCTCTCCGGGCTCGTCCTGTTCGCCGCCTTCTACGGCCATCTGACCGGCAGCGCCGGCAAGCAGGCCGTCGTCATGGCCGTCGCCCTCTACGGCTGGTGGCAGTGGCGGCGCAACAAGGACCGCGCGGACGACGGGCACATCGCCCCCCGGTTCGCCACCTGGCGCGAGCGCGCCGCCATGCTCGGCGCGGCCGCCGCCGGCACGGTCGCCGTGGCCCTGCTCTTCACGGCCTACCCCTCGCTGTCCTGGGACCCCTGGCCCGACGCCTACATCTTCGTCGGCACCATCGTCGCCATGTACGCCCAGGCCAAGGGCATGGTCGAGTTCTGGATCGCCTGGCTGCTCGTCGACCTCGTCGGCGTGCCCCTCAACTTCGCCAACGGCTACGCCTTCTCCGGTTTCGTCTACGTCATCTACGGCGCACTCGTCCTGTGGGGCATGCGCGACTGGTGGCTGCGCTCCCGCAGGAACACGCAGCCCGTCCTGGAAGGAGCCCCGGCATGACCTCGGCACCGCCCCTGTACGACACCGACGCGATCGAGAACTTCGGCCTCGACCCCGTCGAGCAGGCCATCGCCGACATCGCGGCCGGCCGCCCGGTCGTCGTCGTGGACGACGAGGACCGGGAGAACGAGGGCGACCTCGTCATCGCCGCCGAGAAGGCGACCCCCGAGATCGTCGCGTTCATGATGAGCGAGTGCCGGGGACTGATCTGCGCGCCCATGGAGGGCGGGGAACTGGACCGGCTCCAGCTCCCTCAGATGGTCCAGGACAACACCGAGTCGATGAAGACCGCGTTCACCGTCTCGGTCGACGCCTCCGCCGCGCACGGCGTGAGCACCGGCATCTCGGCCTCCGACCGCGCGACGACGCTCCAACTGCTCGCGAGCGGCACGGCCGGGCCCACGGACTTCGTCCGGCCCGGCCACATCTTCCCGCTGCGCGCCAAGCCCGGCGGCGTCCTGGTCCGCAACGGCCACACCGAGGCCGCCGTCGACCTCGCCCGGCTCGCGGGGCTCCGCCCGGCCGGCGCCATCGTGGAGATCGCCGGCGAGGACGGCCGGATGCTCCGCCTGCCCGAGCTGATCCCGTTCGCCCGCAAGCACGGCCTGACGATCATCTCCATCGAGGACCTGATCGCCTACCGCCGCAGCAGCGAGCCCACCGTCCGCCGCGAGGCCGAGACCCGTCTGCCCACCCGGCACGGCACCTTCACCGCCTACGGCTACCGCTCCACCGCCGACGGCGTCGAGCACGTCGCCCTCGTCCACGGCGACATCGGCGCCGGCGAGGACGTCCTGGTCCGCGTCCACTCCGAGTGCCTCACCGGGGACGTCTTCGGCTCCCTGCGCTGCGACTGCGGCCCCCAGCTGGACACCGCCCTGCGGCGCATCCAGGAGGAGGGCCGGGGCGTGGTGGTCTACCTGCGCGGCCACGAGGGACGCGGCATCGGCCTGTTGTCCAAGCTGCGGGCGTACGAACTCCAGGAGCGGGGCCGGGACACCCTGGACGCCAACCTCGAACTGGGCCTGCCCGCCGACGCCCGCGACTACGGCGCGGGCGCGCAGATCCTCGCCGACCTCGGCGTGCGAAGCGTCCGGCTGATGACCAACAACCCCGACAAGACCGACGCGCTGCTGCGGCACGGCCTGAAGGTCACCGGCCGCGAGTCGATGCCGGTCCAGGCCGGCGAGCACAATCTGCACTACCTGCGCACCAAGCGCGACCGTATGGGACACGACCTGCCCTGGCTGGACACGCCGGCCGTGGCGGCCAACCAGTAAGCCGGTCGATCAGCAAGCGAACAGGCACGACAGCAAGGCACTGAGGAGACACGTGAGCGGCAAGGGTGCACCGGAGTTGTCCGTACGCAACGCGAGCGACCTGCGGGTCGCCGTCATCGCGGCGCAGTGGCACGAGAAGGTGATGGACGGTCTGGTGAACGGCGCCCTGCGCGCCCTGCGCGAGCTGGGGATCGACGAGCCGACCCTGATCCGGGTCCCGGGCAGCTTCGAACTCCCGGTCGCCGCCAAGGTGCTGGCCGGACGCGGCTACGACGCCGTGGTCGCCCTCGGCGTCGTCATCCGCGGCGGCACCCCGCACTTCGACTACGTCTGCCAGGGCGTCACCGCCGGACTCACCCAGGTCAGCGTCGAGACCGGCGTGCCCGTCGGCTTCGGCGTGCTCACCTGCGACACCGAGGAGCAGGCCCTGGACCGGGCCGGCCTGGAGGGCTCGAACGAGGACAAGGGCCACGAGGCGGTGACCGCGGCGGTCTCGACCGCCGCCACGCTGCGCTCGGTATCCGAACCCTGGCACTGAGGCACCGGCCGGAGCGCGTAGGGTAAGGACCACCATGTCCAAGAAGACGTTCGAGGAGCTCTTCACCGAGCTCCAGCAGAAGGCCGCCCACGGCGACCCCGCCACCTCCCGCACCGCCGAGCTGGTCGGCAAGGGCGTCCATGCCATCGGCAAGAAGGTCGTCGAAGAGGCCGCCGAGGTCTGGATGGCCGCCGAGTACGAGGGCAAGGAGGCGGCCGCCGAGGAGATCTCCCAGCTGCTGTACCACGTCCAGGTGATGATGGTCGCCCGCGGGATCTCCCTGGACGACGTCTACGCCCACCTGTAACCCGCCCCGCCGCACAAGCCGTAGAAACCCCCTTCACGCAAAGGAAGCCGACCTCATGCTGCGCATCGCCGTCCCCAACAAGGGTTCACTGTCCGGCCCTGCGGCGGAGATGCTGCATGAGGCCGGCTACCAGCAGCGCCGCGAGTCCAAGGAACTGCGGATCGTCGACCCGGTGAACGAGGTCGAGTTCTTCTACCTCCGCCCCCGCGACATCGCGATCTACGTCGCCTCCGGCCGCCTCGACCTGGGCATCACCGGCCGCGACCTGCTGATCGACTCCGGCGCCGGCGCCGAGGAGATCCTTCCGCTCGGCTTCGCCCGCTCCACCTTCCGCTTCGCCGCCAAGCCGGGCACCGCGAACGGCGTCGAGGACCTCAAGGGCAAGACGGTCGCCACCTCCTACGAGGGCATCGTCGCAGGTCACCTCGAGGACAAGGGCGTCGACGCCTCCGTCGTCCACCTGGACGGCGCCGTGGAGACCGCCATCGAGCTGGGCGTCGCCGAGGTCATCGCCGACGTCGTCGAGACCGGCACCAGCCTGCGCAACGCCGGCCTGGAGGTCTTCGGCGAGCCGATCATGAAGTCCGAGGCCATCGTCATCCTCCCCCAGGCTCGAACGCACTCGCCCGGGGGGACCCCCACCACCGGCGCCGACGCCGAGGAGCCGAAGGTCCAGCAGTTCCTGCGCCGCCTCCAGGGCGTCCTGGTCGCCCGGACGTACGTGATGATGGACTACGACTGCCGGGTCGAGCAGCTCGAGAAGGCCGTCGCGCTCACCCCCGGTCTGGAGTCCCCGACCGTCTCCCCGCTGCACAACGAGGGCTGGGTCGCGGTCCGCGCCATGGTCCCCGCCAAGGAGGCGCAGCGGATCATGGACGACCTGTACGCCATCGGCGCCCGCGCCATCCTGACCACGGCCATCCACGCCTGCCGCCTGTAAGGGGTACGCACCGAGATGTCCGACACGCCCACCCTTCCCGACCTCCCCGTCACGTTCCGGCCGGGTCACACCCGGGCCATCCTGCTCACCGCCGGTGTGCTGATCTTCCTGACCATCTCCGGGATCGCGCTGCTGCTGGAGCAGCTCGGCCCGGGGGAGCGGGCCAGCTTCGTGGTCACCGGCGCGCTGATCTTCTGGGTGCTGGCCCGGATCTCCCGGGTGAAGGTCGTCGCCGACGAGTCCGGTGTGACGGTGGTGAACATCGCGAGCCGGCGGCGCCTGGAGTGGCCGGAGATCCTTCAGGTGAACCTCCGTCCGGGGGATCCCTGGGTCTTCCTCAACCTCAGCGACGGCACCAGCCTGCCCGCGCTCGGCATCCAGCCGGGGCTCGCCAAGCAGCGCGCCATCGCGGACGCGGGGGCGCTGCGGGCCCTCGCCGAGGCCCGTGCGACGGCCCACCCGGCGGACGGCCGGGGCTGACCCGGAAGACGCGTCAGGGGTGATTCGGGGCTCACTCCGGGTCGCCCACCCTGCCCCATCGGGCGCCGTCTTGATTAATCTGGTGGCGGAGGCCCTTTCGCCGGGCCTTCGCCCCTGGACGCCGCCCGGCGCACAGGGGTTCCTGCTACCCGAGGAGTGACTCCCTCCAGCGATGGACGGATCGTCCTGTAGTACCTGCGCCGCCCCGACCCGACATACCGGGAAGGCGGTGGCAGCGTGACCATCTCCCTGCTGCTCCTGGGAGCGGCTTTCCTGCTGATCCTCGCCAACGGCTTCTTCGTGGCCGCCGAGTTCGGCCTCGTGACCGTCGAGGCGACGGAGGCCGAGAAGGCCGCCGCCGAGGGCGACCGACGGGCCCGTAGGGTCGCCGAGTCGCTCAAGGAGCTGTCCTTCCAGCTGTCCGGCACCCAGCTCGGCATCACCATCACCTCCCTGGTCGTCGGCATGCTCGCCGAGCCCGCCCTGGCCCGGCTGCTGCGCGGCCCGTTCGCAGCGCTCGGCATCCCCGGCGGCGCCGTCTCCGGTGTCGCCGTGGTCGTCGGCATGCTGCTGGCCTCCGCCGTCCAGATGGTGATCGGCGAGCTCGTGCCCAAGAACTGGGCGGTGTCCAAGCCGCTGCCGGTCGCCCGGTTCGTGGCCGGCCCGCAGGCCGGCTTCTCCCGCCTGTTCCGCCCGGTGATCGCCGCGCTCAACACCGTCGCCAACCGGCTGGTGCGGGCCCTCGGCGTCGAACCCGCCGAGGAACTGGCCTCCGCCCGCACCCCGGGCGAACTCGTCTCCCTGGCCCGCCACTCCGCGCAGGCCGGAGCCCTGGAGCAGGACACGGCCGACCTGTTCGTGCGCACCCTGTCCCTGGGCGAACTGACCGCGCAGCACGTCATGACCCCGCGCGTGAAGGTCAGCGCGCTGCAGGACACGGCCACCGCCGAGGACGTCGTCAACCTCACCCGGGCCACCGGCCTGTCCCGCTTCCCCGTCTACCGGGAGAAGATCGACGAGATCGTGGGCATGGCCCATCTGAAGGACGCCCTCGCCGTCCCCGTGCACGACCGCCTGCGCACCCCCGTCGGCCGCATCGCCCGCAAGGCGCTCCTGGTCCCCGAGACCCTGCCGGTCCAGCCCCTGCTGGCCCGGCTGCGCTCCGAGCAGCCCATCGCGGTCGTCGTCGACGAGTACGGCGGCACGGCCGGCGTGGTCACCCTGGAGGACATCGTCGAGGAGCTCGTCGGCGAGGTCCGCGACGAGCACGACGCCAAGGACATGCCCGAACTGGCCCCGGCCCCGCCCGAGGACGGCCGGCCCGCCTGGGACGCCGCCGGCAGCTGCCGGGTCGACATCCTCCAGCGCATAGGCCTCGACGTGCCCGAGGGGCCGTACGAGACGGTCGCCGGACTCGTCGCCGACCTGCTGGGCCGCATCCCGGCCCCCGGCGACCGGGCCGAGCTGCCCGGCTGGCGGCTCTCGGTCCGCCAGGTCGGCCACTACCGCGCCGAACGGGTCCGCCTGGTCCGTACGGCCCCGGCGGCCAATGTGATGGAGGCCGCCCGATGAGCGTCCTCCAACTGGTCTTCGCCGCGCTGCTCGTGCTCGCCAACGGCTTCTTCGTGGGCGCCGAGTTCGCGCTCGTCTCGGTGCGCCGCAGCCAGATCGAACCGCTCGGCACCGCCCGCGCCCGCCAGGTGATCCACGGCCTGGAGCGGCTGCCGCAGATGATGGCGGCGGCCCAGTTCGGCATCACGGTCTGCTCGCTGACCCTCGGCGCGGTGGCCGAGCCGACGGTGGCGCACCTGCTGGAGCCGGTGTTCGCCGTGGTCCACCTTCCCGACGGCATGGTCCACCCGCTGGGCTACGTCATCGCGCTGGCCGCGGTGGTCTTCTTCCACCTGGTCGTCGGCGAGATGGTGCCCAAGAACCTCGCGATGGCGGCCCCCGAGAAGGCGGCGCTCTGGCTCAGCCCCGGGCTGGTCTGGTTCGCCCGCGTCTGCAAGCCGATCACCGTCACCCTCGGCGCCTGCGCGCAGGGCATCCTGCGGCTCTTCCGGGTCGAGCCGAAGGACGAGGTCGAGGCCGTCGTCACCACCGAGCAGCTCAACCGCCTGCTGGAGGACTCCGGCCAGGCGGGCCTGCTCGACCCCGAGGAGCGCGAGCGCCTGGAGGACGCCCTGGAACTCGGCTCCCGCCCGGTGACGGACGTCCTGCTGCGCCGGGAGTCACTCGTCACGGTGACCCCGGCGGTCACCCCGGGCGAGATCGTCGAGCTGACGGCCCGCACCGGCTACTCCCGCTTCCCGGTCGCCGCGTCGGACAAGGGCCCCTTCATGGGGTACCTCCACGTCAAGGACGTGCTGGACCTGGAGCACTCCGACCGCGCCGTCCCGCAGCACGTCTGGCGCCCCATGACCACGCTGCGGGCCGAGCTGCCGCTCGACGACGCGCTGACGGTCATGCGGCGAGCGGCCACGCACCTGGCGCAGGTCGCCGACGCCTCCGGCAGGGTGCTGGGGCTGGTGGCCCTGGAGGACGTCCTGGAGCTGCTGGTGGGCGAGGTCCGTGACCCGGCCCACCGGGAGATGCCGGAGCCGCGGATGAGCGGGGAACCGGAGCAGGTGCTCGCTTCCTAGCCGGGGCGGTGGGAAGCCGCGCGGGTACGGGCCGGCCCGGCCCGCGCGGCGCAACCCGCCATGTCGAACACAGCCCCGCGCCCCTTCGGGGCGCTTCACATACCCGACGGGTCGTGCGGCCCGCGCCCCGACAGGACCTCTCCGTACGCCTGCATCAGGTCGGGCAACCGCAGCGTGGCCAGGTCCTCCCGGGACAGGGAACCCGGGTATGTCGACAGCCTGAGATCCCGGTAGGCGCAGCTCTTCTCGTACAGCGTCCGCAGGAACCGCCCGTTGCCCAGTTCGTCGATCCAGCCCTGTTCGACGACGTGCCCGGCGATCGAGCGCAGCTCCTCCAGCGCCTCCTCGTCCCACACGTCCCCGTTCTCCCCGGCCAGCACCTTGCCGATCTCGGTGAGCTCCTGCGGACGGTACGAGGGGAAGTCGACGCGGGTGGTGAAACGGGAGGACAGCCCGGGGTTCGCCGCCAGCAGCCGGTCCATGCCCTCCGGGTAGCCGGCGAGGATCACCACCAGATGGTCCCGGTTGTCCTCGGCCCGCTTCAGCAGCACCTGCAACGCCTCGTCACCGTAGGCGTCCCCCTTGCCGTACCCGGAGTTGGACAGCGAGTACGCCTCGTCCACGAACAGCACGCCGCCGATCGCGGAGTCGATCAGCTCGTTGGCCTTCACCGCCGTCTGCCCGAGGTACTCGCCGACCAGATCCGCCCGCTGGGCCTCCACCAGATGGTCGCCGCCGAGCAGCCCGAGCGCGTAGAACACCCGGCCCAGGATCCGGGCCACCGTCGTCTTCCCGGTGCCCGAGGGACCGGAGAAGACGAAGTGCCGCTTCGGCGGCTGCACCGGCAGCCCCTGCCCGGCCCGCAGCCGGGCCATGTTCAGCTGCGCGGACAACGCCTTGACCTGGCGTTTCACCGGTTCCAGGCCCACCATGCGCTCGAGTTCGGCGAGCGCCTCCTCCAGCAGGGCGGGGTCGGTCGGACCGGCCGGGATGGGCGAGGTGGACAGACCGGTCCTCATCCGCACCGCGGGATCGGCCACCGACGGCAGGGGCCCCGTCGGCAGGTCCGGCTCCGGCAGCCGCAGATCACGTCCCTCGGTGCCGAAGATCGGATCGAAACCGTCGGGGCCGTCCACGCTGTCCTGCCCGGCGCCGGTCAGCGTGATCGCGGCGAGGTCGGCGGTGTCGTCGTAGCCGTCGCCCTCGGCGATCGCGGCCAGCCGGGCCGAGGTGTCCATGAAGGCGGGGTCGACGCGGTGCACGGCCCGGTACAGGGGGAGGGCCGCCGCCGAGCGTCCGGTGCCCTCGTGCGCCCGCGCCAGCCAGTAGCGCAGCTCCTTGCGCTGCGGCTGCTCGCTGCGGCAGCGCATCAGCGCCGCCGACAGCAGGGGTTCGGCCTGGCCGTACATCTCCAGCCGGACCCGGGCCATGCCGCCGAACAGGCCCGCCTCGATGCCGAGCAGGGGATCGTCCAGCAGCGGATCGGTGTGCCGTACCAGCTGCTCCCAGTCCTTGACCAGGTAGGCGCGGCAGGCGTGCAGAAAGCGGACCTGGGGGTCGGTGTCGACCGGGGGCAGCCCGGCGAGGGCCCGGTCCAGCTCGGGCACGTGCCGGCCGTCCAGCCAGTGGGAGGCGTGCGCGAGCAGCAGGTCGCGCGGGCTCTCCAGCACCGGCTGCACCCACCAGCCCAGCCAGTACCAGGAGTTGAGCGACCTGCGGTGCCGGGCGCGCTGTTCCCCGAAGCGGTCGCGGTGCCGGAACATCCGCAGCAGCGAGGTCGTCGTGTCGACCCGGAGCGCGTGCAGTCCGAGCCAGCCGTCGGCCATCCCGGGGTCCATCCGCACCGCGGCGCGGAACTCCTCCTCCGCCTGGGGATAGGCGCCCATCGTGTAGGCGTCCACCCCCCGCAGCCAGGCCAGGTCGGCCGGGGCCTCGGGGCCCTGCGTGCCGAAGTCCATCCCGTCCCCCCACAGACCGTGTCCCCGTGGATCACCACCGGGCAGTCGCCCGACGGCCGCCGCGGTCGAACCGCTGTGCCGCGGACCGGAGTTGCCAGTGCGCGAGGCAGCCTCGAAGGTCGCACCGAGGGCATCGTACCCGCGCGGAGACCGCCTGCCGAAGGGTGCCGCACAGGCCGTTGGACGAGGTGGGAGCAGACGGGGCGCACAGGGCTCGGTGACCGTGGGTGAGCGGATCGGGGTGCGCGGGACCGGGGAAGGGGTGAAGCGGACAGAACGAAGCCCCCGATCACGGGGGAACAACCGGGGGCTTCGCGTCTGTGGCGGCTTCGCATCACCGCTCATTGAGAACGTAAGACCTGTACGGCCCCTGGGTCAAGCCGAGTTGGGACACTGGCGGAAGTTCCCCCGCAAGGGTCTTCACACGTTCACCACACCGCGGACGATCCATTACTGTGGGTGACATCTTGGTCCGGTCCAGTCGTTGACCCGGGCCCCGGAAGCACCCCGTATCCCTCGGGTGTCTGCAGCACCAGAAGATCGGCGTGGGGGCGTGAGGGGTCCCGGGCGAAGTGCGCGCGCTCCGCCGCGACCCAGCCCTGCCAGAACTCGCGCTGCTCCGGTCCGTCCCGCAGCCGGCCGCGTGCCCAGGACTCCTCCCGGGGCACCTCCATCCACAGCAGCAGGGCCAGATACGGCCGCAGCGCCCGGCGGCCCGCGCCGACGCCCTCCACGAGGACCACGGGCGCGGCCGGCAGCGGGCGGGGCGCGCCGAAAGTCCGGGCCCGCCAGTCGTAGGGCGTGTAGGAGGCGCTCTCGCCGCGGGCGAACGGCTGGACCACCTGGGTCATCAGCCGGCCGGTCCACTCGAAGAGCTGCTCGTGACTGGCGATGTCGTCGAGGTGCAGCACCGGAGCCCCGCCGAGCGCGGCGGCCACCTGCCCGGCGAAGGTGGACTTCCCCGAACCGGCGTGCCCGTCGACGCCGACCAGCCGGACCGGTCCGACAGAAGGAGGCAGCCCGCGCAGCCGGGCGGCGAGTTCACGAATGACGGTTCCCCCGGTTGCGGGTCGATGCGGGCGGTTGTCCGGAAACAGTGTAGTAGTGCCGTATAGAGGCCCGGTGTGACCCTTTGCCGCCGTACGGCAGGTACCGCGCGGAACCGAAAAAGTCGCGTTTTGAATCATCGGCGGGCGCCCGGTCATTGGCCTCGGATAAACATTCACGAAACCCCTGACCGATATGTCGAATCACCCGTTCCGGGTGTGCCCGGCACTGAGTAAGGTGCCTCCAGCACGACCGACCACGGGGACTGGCAGGGGGAGATGGCCGCGGAGTTATTCGAAGGGCACTATGTGTGGCACCCGGCGGCCGACGACCGTGTCCTCGCGAGCGCGTGCGTCGATGTGCGCGCCGGGCGTTATCGCTGCGCCCACGAAGCGCTCGCCGAGACGCGTTCCGACTTCGCCCTGCGCGCCCATCGCTCGCTGGTCCTCGCCTCCGAGGCGGCCGGGACCGATCTCGTCGAGCGCTGGCTCGCCGAGGAGCCGACGCCCGAGGCCGCGCTGATGTGGGCCAGGGTCGCGGTCCAGCGCGCGCTGCGGGCCGCCGACGCGCACGACGAGCGCGCCGAGGCGCTGGAGCGGATCGCCCTGACCGCCTGCGACCGGGCCGCCGCCATGGCCCCCAAGGACCCCACACCCTGGGTCGCCAGGCTCGCCATGGCCCGGCTGCACCGGCCCCGTGACCCGGCCCCGCACGGCCTGCTCACCTCGCCGACGGGCCCCTGGCGGCTGTTCGCGCACGTCCTGTCGCTCGACCCCTGGAACCGCGAGGGCCACCACCGCTTCCTGTCCTTCTTCTTCACGCGGCACGGCGGCTCGGTCAACGCGGCCTGGGACGTGGCCGCCTTCCTCAGCCAGCGGGCGCCCACCGACTCCGCCCTGCGGCTGCTGCCCCTCGTGGCCCTGGTGGAGAGCTACAACCCCACCCAGCTGCTCGCCGACCGCGTCTGGGAGCAGCCGCAGTGGCGCTCCACCGCGCTGGCGATCTACCAGAACTGGCTGCCGGCGGTGGCCGGTTACCGCTTCACCCCCGTGCTCGACCTGGCCTACCTCGCACACGCCCTGGTCATGGCCCAGCGCGCGTTCGAGGCCCGGGCCGTGCTCACGGCGATGGGCCCGTACGCCTCCCGCATGCCCTGGAGCGCCTTCGGCGACCCCACCGAGCAGCTCTCCCGGGCCCGGCGCGCCTGTGGCCTGCCCGTGCCGCGGCCCGACTGATCCGCATCTGCTCCGCCCCCCTTCCCCCGGATTCACTCAGAGAAAGGCCCATCTGTGTCGGAACGGACATCGAAGCCCCGGGCGCAGGCCCGCGCGGGCGCGGACCCGGTCGTACTCGACGACGACGCGACCCTGCATGCGATGGGTTATCCGCGAAAACTCACCCGGCGTTTCCAGGCGTTCGACAATTTCGCGATCTCCTTCACCATCATCAATATCCTCTCGGGTATCTTCTCGTCCTTCGGATTCGGTATGAACGCGGGCGGCCCCCGCATTCTCGTGTTCGGCTGGATCGGCGTCTGCGTCATGGTTCTGCTCATCGGCGCGTCCATGGCGGAAGTCGCCTCCGCCTATCCGACGAGCGGTGCCCTGTATTTCTCCGCCGGTAAACTCGCGAAGCGGCACAAGGGCGCCTGGTCCTGGTTCACCGGCTGGCTGAACTTCGTGGGCCAGATCGGCGGCACCGCCGCCACCGGCTATGCGGCCGCCACCTTCATCCAGGCGTTCGTGCAACTGCAGTGGCCCTCGTACCAGCCGACCGCGCACCAGACGGTGCTGATCACAGCCGTGATCATCGTCCTGCAGGGGCTCGCCAACACCTATACGGTGCAGCTCGTAGCCGTACTGAACCGTATTTCCGTGTGGTGGCTGCTGATCGGACTCGTGGTGATCGTGGGGGCACTGATAGTGATGCCCGATCATCATCAGTCGGTGTCCTTCGTGACGCATTTCGAGAACAACACCGGCTTCAGGAGCGGGCTTTACGGCGGCATGCTCGGCCTGCTGGTCACCAGCTGGACGTTCACCGGATTCGACGGCAGCTTCCACATGTCCGAGGAAACGGTGCACGCCACGGTGAACGCGCCGAAGGGGATCACCCGCGCCATCGGCTATTCCGCGATCACCGGCCTGATCCTGATGCTCGCACTGGTCTACAGCATCGGCGACTACGCCAAACAGGCGAGTGCCGACGCGCCTCCCGTCCAGATCCTCATCGACGGGCTCGGCCTCGGCGCCGCCAAGGTCATGCTCCTCATCGTCATCGGCGCGATGCTCTTCTGCGGGCTCGCCAACCTCACCAGCAACACCCGGCAGATCTTCGCCTTCTCCCGCGACGGCGCCATGCCGGGCTCCCGCTGGTGGCACTCGGTCTCGCCGCGCACCCGCACCCCCGTGAAGGCGGTGTGGCTCGCGGTCGCCTGCTCGCTGGCGCTGGTCGTGCCCGGCTGGTGGTCCCACACCGCGTTCACCGCGATCGTCAGCGTCAACGTGGTCGGTCTCTTCCTCGCCTACGCGGTGCCGATCTTCCTGCGGCTGCGGCTCGGTGACGCGTTCCAGCCGGGGCCGTGGCACCTGGGGCGCTGGGGGCGGCCGGTCGGCTGGCTCGCGGTGGTCTGGATCGTGCTCAGCAGCGTCCTGTTCATGCTGCCGCAGGCCTCGCCGATCACCGTCGACTCCTTCAACTACGCGCCGATCGCGCTCGCCGTCGTCCTCGTCGTGGCGACGGTGTGGTGGTTCGCCACGGCCCGCCGCCGCTTCCAGGGGCCGATCAGCTACGGCCGCCCGGACGAGGTGGCGGCGATGGACCTGGTCTGACCGGCACGCTCGGTGCAGGTGTGCGGGCGTGGGAGCCGGCCGCCCGGTCCCCGCGCCCCACCCGGCACGCACCGGCACCGCTCGGCCGTGGAAGGCGCTTTCACCGGTCCAGACCAATATTGGTGGCGCGGCATGCGTCGAAGTGCTGGCAGGGCCCTGCCGCCTGCTCCATAGTTGGCGCACAACCGCACCGGATCACCGGACACCTGGGGGTAATCGCGCCCATGAGCAGAGCCCAACAGCCGTCCCGCAGAAGCGTCCTCACCGCCGCCGTCGCCGCGGCGGTGGCCGGCGGCACGGCCCCCGCTGCCGCCGCCGCGCGGCGACCCGCCGCCGGTACGGGCGGCGCGCCGGCCCGCCCGATCGATTACCACGCCTGGACCACCTACCGCGAGTGGCGTCTCGGCACCGCCCAGGGCGTCCGGGCCGTCGCCGGCGCCCGCCCCGGCGTCATGATCGGCGCCCCCGCCGGCCGCACCGACTACACCGACCCGCACACCGGCACCACCGCCACCTGGGAGTACGCCGTCTGGACGTCTCCGGTGCACCGGCTCACCGTGCCCGCCACCGAGGCCGTCTCCTCCTGGAACGCGCACACCCCCGACGGCACCTGGCTCCAGGTGGAGCTGCAGGGCTCCTACTCCGACGGCACCGACACCCCCTGGTACGTGATGGGCCGCTGGGCGGCCGGCGACCAGGACATCAAGCGGACCTCGGTGGACGGCCAGAGCGACGGCAAGAGCAGCATCTGGACCGACACCTTCGCCATCGACGACGCGAGCACCGGCCTGCGCCTGACGTCGTACCGGCTGCGCCTGACCCTCTACCGCAGGCCCGGCACCCGTCTGACCCCCACCGTGTGGCGGCTCGGCGCCATGGGCTCCGACATCCCCGACCGCTTCACCGTGCCCGCCTCCACCCCGGGCCTCGCGCAGGAACTGGCCGTCCCGCGCTACTCGCAGGAGATCCACAAGGGCCAGTACCCGCAGTACGACGGCGGCGGCGAGGCCTGGTGCAGCCCCACCTCCTCGCAGATGATCATCGAGTACTGGGGCGGCCGGCTCACCCCCGAGCAGCTGTCCTGGGTCGACCCGGCGTACGCCGACCCCCAGGTGGACAACGCTGCCCGCTTCACCTACGACTACCAGTACGAGGGCTGCGGAAACTGGCCGTTCAACGCCGCCTACGCGGCCACGTTCGAGGGCCTGCAGGGCGTGGTCACCCGGCTCGCCTCGCTCACCGACCTGGAGACGCTGATCGCCGCCGGCATCCCGGCCATAACGTCCCAGTCGTTCCTCAAGACCGAGCTGACCGGCGCGGGTTACGGCACCTCGGGCCACTTGATGACGGTGATCGGCTTCACCGCGGACGGCGACGTGATCGCCAACGACCCCGCCTCGCCGAGCGACGACGCGGTCCGACGGGTGTATCTGCGCCGGGAGTTCGAGAACATCTGGCTGCGCACCAAGCGGTACAACGCCTCCGGCAACGTCGCCTCGGGCACCGGCGGAGTCTGCTACCTGTACTTCCCGGCCCATCCGACCCCGCTCCAGCGCAAGGCGCTCGCCGCGGTGGGCGTGCGCTGACCGTGTGAGCAAGCTCATCGCCGCGAACGCCGTCGCGGGTGGCAAGGTGGCCACATGGACACGACCGCACTCCCGGCCACCGTCACCCGCGCCCGCACCGGCGGCCCCCAGGACGACGGCCCGCGGATCCTCGAGCACGTCATGGGCTGGATCCTCGTGGCGGTCGTCGCGATGCTCGTGACCCGGCTCGGCCTGCTCTGACACGACCCGCTCACGTGTGCGGCATGTTCTGACATACTGCTCGGGTCCCGCCCACCGCCTGGAACAGGGCCGACCTTGAATACGCCGCACCAGCGTGCCGCCGTGTGTCCCCGGACCCGAGGCACCGAGCGCTCGGCAGCGCGCCGCGCCGAACTCATCGCCATCGGGCGGAAGCTGTTCGCCGACACGTCCTACGACGCGCTGTCCATGGACGACATCGCCCGCCAGGCCCATGTCGCCAAGGGGCTGATCTACTACTACTTCCAGTCCAAGCGCGGCTACTACCTGGCCATCGTCCGGGACTCCGTCGCCGACCTGGTCGCCTTCGCGGCGAGCGGGCTGGAACTGCCCGCCGTGGACCGTGTCCACCGCACCATCGACGGCTATCTGCGCTACGCCGAGAACCATCAGGCGGCCTACCGCACCATCGTCAGCGGCGGCGTCGGCTTCGACGCGGAGGTGCACGCCATCCGGGACGGGGTGCGCGAGGCGATCATCGCCACCATCGCCGAGGGCGCCTACGGCCGCGGCGACATCTCGCCGCTGGCCCGGATGAGCCTGCTGTCCTGGGTGTGCGGCGTGGAGGGCGCGACCCTGGACTGGATCGACCGCCCCCGGCTGTCCCGCACCGCCATGCGCGAACTGCTGGTGAAGACGCTCGGCGGAGCCCTGCGCGCCGTCGAGGAACTGGACCCCGCCTACCGCGCACCCGAGCCGGCCCGCCGCGACGCCTGAGGCCCCGGGGACGCAGGCGCGCAGCGGGCGCCACGGCCCCTTCCACGTCCCGTTCCGGCGCCGTACGGAGCCCTCGGCTGGATTATTGAAGTAAGCGGTCGTTAACTGGTGACGTGAAGTCGCTGATCGGGCATACTCACTGCGCAGCCGCTGGTCAGCCGCTTCCGCGACCCGGAAGAGGGCGCCTTCGGCCATCCGGAACGACCAGGCGGAGCCGCCCCCACCCGACGGGCCACACCGCCGGTGCCCGAAAGAGGGAGGAGACCGTCGCCATGTCCGAGCGCGACCCGCAGCCGGTGGAACGTCAGCTGCCGACGGAGGAGGCGCGGGATCTGCTCGCCCTCGTCCGGGACATCGCCCAGCGTGAGATCCGGCCGAGGGCCGCCGAGGAGGAGGACGCGGGACGCTTCCCGCGCGAGGTCTTCACCCTGCTGTCCGAGGCGGGCCTGCTCGGCCTGCCGTACGACTCCGAGTACGGCGGCGGCGACCAGCCGTACGAGGTCTACCTCCAGGTGCTGGAGGAGCTGGCGATGGCCCGGCTCACCGTGGGTCTCGGCGTCAGCGTGCACACGCTCGCGTCCTACGCGCTCGCCACCTACGGCACCAAGCAGCAGCAGGTCGAGTATCTGCCCGCCATGCTCGGCGGCGGTCTGCTCGGCGCCTACTGCCTCTCCGAGCCGTCCTCCGGCTCCGACGCGGCCTCGCTCCGCACGAAGGCCGTGCGCGACGACGGGGGAGACTGGGTGATCAACGGCACCAAGGCCTGGATCACGCACGGCGGCATCGCCGACTTCTACACCGTGATGGCCCGCACCGGCGAGGAGGGCCCGCGCGGGATCACCGCCTTCCTGGTCCCGGGGGACGCGCCCGGGGTGAGCGGCGCGGCGCCGGAGAAGAAGATGGGCCTGAAGGGCTCGCCCACCGCGCAGGTGCACTTCGACGCCGTCCGGGTCGGCGACGACCGCCGGATCGGCGAGGAGGGCCAGGGCTTCTTCATCGCCCTGTCCGCGCTCGACTCCGGCCGGCTCGGCATCGCCGCCTGCGCGATCGGGCTCGCCCAGGCCGCCCTGGACGAGGCGGTCGCCTACGCCACCCAGCGCCGGCAGTTCGGCCACCCCATCGCCGACTTCCAGGGTCTGCGCTTCATGCTCGCCGACATGGCCACCCAGATCGAGGCGGGCCGCGCCCTGTACCTCGCGGCGGCCCGGCTGCGCGACGCCGGCAAGCCGTTCGCCAAGCAGGCCGCCATGGCCAAGCTGCACTGCACCGACACGGCCATGAAGGTCACCACGGACGCCGTGCAGATACTCGGCGGCTACGGCTACACCGCGGACTTCCCGGCCGAGCGCTACATGCGCGAGGCCAAGGTGCTGCAGATCGTCGAGGGCACCAACCAGATCCAGCGGATGGTCATCGCCCGTCACGTGGCGGGACCCGAAGGTCGCTGAACTGCCCCTCGAGGACCGTCGGGGCCGCCAGCCTGATCCACTCCGGGTCGTGGCGGCCCGGCAGCGTCCGGCCCCGGTCGGCCCACGTCCGCATGAGATCACGGTAGATGGGCGGGTCCTGCGGCACGGGCGGCGGAACCGATTCTGCCGGGCGCGGGACGAAGATGCGGCGCTGACGCCCGGTGACCGAGTGCATGGGGGTCATGCCTGGCCAACGCCCGAGCCCCCGGACAGGTCACCGTCCGGCGGAATCGAGCGTCAGTTCAGCGGCGCCCACCCCCGGCTCCGGCCGCCCGGGGGCCGTCCGGCATGACGCCGGCCGGCCGTTCCCCGGCAGGGCTCCTCGCGTGGCCGGCGCACTGCGTGCGGTCGTGCGGTACGGGGCCCTACGGGGCCTTGTCCCGGCGGACCGGACACGCCTGCCCCCGACCACGACGGCCTGCGCGCCATGGTGCGGGGCAGGCCGGCTCGGGCGGTGCGGCGGCTCAGGCGGCCTGGCGGCGCATCGCCGGCACGCGCATCGGGCGTGTGCCCGGGCCGCCGACGTGCGAGAAGGGCTGCGTCCGCCAGTTCAGGCCCTGGGGGAGCGTCAGCAGCAGGGCGGTGTCCTGCTCCTGCGGCTCGGCGGACTCGTCCGCGGGGCGGGCGTCGGCCGCGGCCCGGCCCGTGCCGGCGCAGACCGTCAGTCCGAACGGGTTCCACGGCGAGGCGCACAGCGCGTGCTCCGGCAGGACCTGCTCGTCCGCCAGCAGCGCGATCGGCTGGGCGCAGTCCGGGCAGATCACCCGGTACATCTCGAAGGTGTCGTAGGCGTCCGGTTCGTCGTCGTAGGCGTCGGGTTCGACGCCCTCCGGCTCGGGCTCGACGACCGGCTGCTGCCGCTTGGACGCGGATCGACCAGGGCGATGGACACTCTGCATGGGATTCTCCCCCTAAGGCTGGGCCGTCAACGGCGCTGCGG
The DNA here is from genome assembly GCF_043202415.1 of Streptomyces sp. NPDC048192. Classification (NCBI taxonomy): domain Bacteria; kingdom Bacillati; phylum Actinomycetota; class Actinomycetes; order Kitasatosporales; family Streptomycetaceae; genus Streptomyces; species Streptomyces sp. NPDC048192. The sequence goes on along the minus strand of NZ_JBIDAL010000009.1, from coordinate 46,726 downwards.
CCTCGACCACAGCAAGCACTTCCCGTCCGCCCTCGGCGGTAATCACGGGAACATCTCGGAGGCCGCCCGCGCCGTGTGGCGTTCGTCACATGCCGCGTGCAGGTGCGCACTGTGGGCGGTTCGCGCCGGTTTTTGTATCGAAGCGGCCATGACCTGCGCCTCTCGGCTATCCCCGGAGATCAGGCGCACTGTAGGTTTTGGCGCCATGGAGGAGCTCGACCGACAGATCGTGCAGCTGCTCGTCAAGGACGGGCGGATGAGCTACACAGACCTGGGCAAGGCCACCGGCCTGTCCACGTCGGCCGTGCACCAGCGGGTGCGCCGGCTGGAACAGCGCGGCGTCATCCGCGGCTACGCCGCGGTGGTCGACCCCGAGGCCGTCGGGCTGCCGCTCACCGCGTTCATCTCGGTGAAACCGTTCGACCCCAGCGCCCCCGACGACATCGCGGACCGCCTCGCGGGCGTCCCCGAGATCGAGGCCTGCCACAGCGTCGCGGGCGACGAGAACTACATCCTCAAGGTGCGGGTGGCCACCCCGCACGAACTGGAGGAACTGCTGGCGCGGCTGCGCGGCCTGGCCGGGGTGTCCACCCGCACGACGGTGGTCCTGTCCACGCCGTACGAGGCCCGGCCGCCCCGGATCTGAGCACCGCACGGCGTGCCGTGCAGGTGCCCCGGGTGCGGCGGGCGCCGGCCGGCGCGGGAAACTGTCGCCATGAGTGACAGCACCGCCGAGCCCCCCAAGACCGTCCTGCTGCGCCGCGGCGAGGTGCACAGCCCCGCGGACCCCTTCGCCACGGCGATGGTGGTGGAACACGGCCATGTCGCCTGGGTCGGCTCCGAGGGCGCCGCCGACGCCTTCGCCGACGGTGTGGACGAGGTGATCGACCTCGACGGCGCCCTCGTCACCCCCGCCTTCACCGACGCCCATGTGCACACCACCGCCACCGGTCTCGCCCTGACCGGCCTGGACCTGTCCGGCGCCCCCTCCCTGGAGGCGGCCCTCGCCCTGGTGCGCGACTTCGCCGCCGCCCGCCCGGACGACCGCGTCCTGCTGGGCCACGGCTGGGACGCCGCCCGCTGGCCCGGCGGCCGCCCGCCGGCCCGCGCCGAACTCGACGAGGCCACCGGCGGTAGGCCGCTGTACCTCTCCCGCATCGACGTGCACTCGGCGGTCGTCACCACGGCGCTGCTCGACCTGGTGCCCGGAATCGCGCCGGGGGACGGCCCGTTGACCGCCGACGCCCACCACGCCGTGCGCGCGGCCGCGCTCGCCGCCGTCACCCCCGCCCAGCGCGCCGAGGCCCAGCGTGCCGCCCTCGCCCACGCGGCCTCGCTCGGCATCGGCTCGGTGCACGAGTGCGGCGGACCGCAGATCTCCTCCGAGGACGACTTCACCGGCCTGCTGAAGCTCGCCGCCGAGACGCCCGCGCCCCGGGTCATCGGCTACTGGGCCGAGCAGAACGCCGACAAGGCACGGGAACTGGGCGCGGCGGGCGCCGCCGGCGACCTCTTCGCCGACGGCGCCCTCGGCTCGCACACCGCCTGTCTGCACGAGCCGTACGCCGACGCCGGCCACACCGGCACCGCCTACCTGGACGCGGACGCGGTCGCGGACCACGTCGTCGCCTGCACCGAGGCGGGACTGCAGGCCGGGTTCCACGCCATCGGCGACGCGGCCGTGGCCGCCGTCGTGGCGGGCGTGCGCGCCGCCGCCGAGAAGCTCGGCCTCGCCCGGATCCGGGCCGCCCGCCACCGGGTCGAGCACGCCGAGATGCTCACCCCCGACACGATCGCCGGCTTCGCCGAGCTGGGCCTGATCGCCTCCGTGCAGCCCGCCTTCGACGCCCTGTGGGGCGGCGAGGACGGCATGTACGCCCGCCGCCTGGGCGCCGAACGAGCCCGCACCCTCAACCCCTTCGCGGCCCTGCTGCGCGCCGGGGTGCCGCTCGCCTTCGGCTCCGACAGCCCGGTCACCCCGCTCGACCCGTGGGGCACCGTCCGCGCCGCCGCGTTCCACCGCACGCCCGGGCACCGGGTCTCCGTCCGCGCCGCGTTCACCGCCCACACGCGCGGCGGCTGGCGGGCCGTGGGCCGGGACGACGCGGGCGTGCTGGTGCCGGGCGCGCCCGCCGACTACGCGGTCTGGCGCACCGACGAACTGGTCGTCCAGGCCCCCGACGACCGGGTGGCCCGCTGGTCGACGGACCCGCGCTCCGGCACGCCCGGCCTGCCCGATCTCACCCCGGGCCACGACCTGCCGGTCTGTCTGCGCACGGTCGTCGGCGGGCGGACGGTCTTCGTACGGCCGGGCGAGTGATCTACGGGGGTGGCGCGGCGGCGAGCGGCCGCCGCCGCTCCGCCGCCCCACCTGCGCATCCTCCCCGGCAAGCCCGCCCTTCCCCGCGTCGTGCCAGGTCAGACGGCTGTTGACAGTCGGCGGCCAGGGGCCGGTAGGTTCGTCCGAGTCCACCACCGGACGCCCGACCGGGGAGCGTTCGCGCAACTCGGCGCAGCGCCGCTGGGTCAGGGACGGTGTGCCGCACCGGGGCACCGCCACTGGGAGCCAGGCTCAGCGCCCGCGCCGCCGAGGGGACGCTTCGGCCGGTCGGCAAGGTGTGACCCGGGTGGGGCCCGTGCGCTCAGTAGACAACGGCTTTCGGTCGATCCGCAGCCAGCGGGTCCCAGGTCGGCCCGAAGGGCGCCGGGCCCCCATCCGCAGGGGGCCGCGAGGGTACCGAAAAGCGCATTCTTACCCCACTCTTGTGGAATCGACACCCCCATACGAACGACGTGTGCCGTCTTCCCCTACGGCGGCCACTATGGTGGACCCCTGCGTACGACCAGAAGGGGCAGCAGTGAACGACGGCGACGGGACCCGCGCGGCGAAGGCCCAGGGGAGGCAGTTCGGTCCGCTCGGCACGGCCTTGGTGATCATTCCGACCTACAACGAGGCGGAGAACATCAAGACCATCGTCGGCCGGGTACGCAAGGCCGTCCCAGAGGCGCACGTACTGATCGCGGACGACAACAGCCCCGACGGCACCGGCAAGCTCGCCGACGAACTGGCCGCCGAGGACGCCCATGTCCAGGTGATGCACCGCAAGGGCAAGGAGGGCCTCGGCGCCGCCTACCTGGCGGGCTTCCGCTGGGGCCTGGAGCGCGACTACGGCGTGCTGGTCGAGATGGACGCCGACGGCTCCCACCAGCCCGAGGAGCTGCCCCGGCTGCTCACCGCCCTGAAGAGCGCCGACCTGGTGCTCGGTTCCCGCTGGGTGCCCGGCGGCCGCGTGGTGAACTGGCCCAAGTCCCGCGAGTTCATCTCCCGGGGCGGCAGCCTGTACTCCCGGCTCGCCCTCGACCTCCCGCTGCGCGACATCACCGGCGGATACCGCGCCTTCCGCCGCGAGACCCTCGAGGGTCTCGGCCTGGACCAGGTCGCCTCGCAGGGCTACTGCTTCCAGGTCGACCTCGCCCGCCGCGCGGTCAAGGCCGGCTACCACGTCGTCGAGGTCCCGATCACCTTCGTCGAGCGCGAGCTGGGCGACTCCAAGATGAGCAAGGACATCCTCATCGAGGCGCTGTGGCGGGTGACCGCCTGGGGCGCGGGGGACCGGTTCGCCCGCCTCACCGGCAGGAACAAGAGCGCCGCGTAACCCGCGCCGGAGCGGCCGGTCAGCCTCTTATCCCGTGCTGAGCCGCCGCCAGGCACACTGGGGGCATGACGACTGGCGCTCCCACCTCTCCGTACACCGCCCGGCCCCGGCGTTCCCGGCTGCGCAGGTATCTGCCGCTGGGGGTCGCCGCCTGGCTGGTGCTGGAGATCTGGCTGCTGACCCTGGTCGCGGGCGCGGCCGGCGGGCTCGCCGTGTTCCTGCTGCTCGTCGCGGGCCTCGTGGCGGGCTCCGCGGTCATCAAGCGGGCGGGCCGGCGCGCCTTCCAGAGCCTGAACGAGGCGCTGCGGCGCGGCGGTTCGCCCGAGGGCGGCGGCAACGGCCTGATGATGCTCGGCGGACTGCTGCTGATGATCCCCGGTGTCCTGTCGGACGCCGCGGGTCTGCTCCTGCTGCTGCCGCCGGTGCAGCGCGCCGTGCGCCGGTACACGGAGAACGCACTGGACAAGCGGCTGCGCACCGCCGCCCCGGGCAGCCTCGGCGACGCCTTCCAGCAGGTCCGCATCCACCGCCCCGACGGCAAGGTGGTGCCGGGCGAGGTCGTCCGCGAGGACCGGCCGGGGCCGGGGGAGCAGCAGTGGCCGCCGCTGACGCGGTGAGCAGGGTCCGGACCGACGAAGACCGCGGGCGCCGTACGTGAATCCGTACGGCGCCCGCGGTCTTCGGAATGCGCTGTGTCCCGGCCCAGCCCCCGCGGGGACTACGCCGACTTCCGGCTGTCCCGGGGGTGAACCGCGATGTTCATCGCCCCCGAGCGCAGAACCGCCAGGCGCTCCTCGAGGACCTCTTCGAGCTCCTCACGGGTGCGCCGCTCCATCAGCATGTCCCAGTGGGTACGCGCGGGCTTGGCCTTCTTCTCCTCAGGGCCGTCGCCGTCGACGAGGAGTGCCTGGGCTCCGCAGACCTTGCACTCCCACTCCGGCGGGATCTCCGCCTCGACCGAGAAGGGCATCTCGAAGCGGTGCCCCTTCTCGCATGCGTACTCCACGGCCTGGCGCGGAGCCAGGTCGATACCGCGGTCCGTCTCGTAGCTGGTCACCACGAGGCGCGTACCGCGAAGAGCTCGCTCACTCATGAATCGTGCCTCCCGGGCTTGTCGCCCACAGGACAGGTGTCGCTGTCGTCGTCATCCGGTCAACGTCCGGTCGGCGGTAAAGATTCCCGTTCCGTGTCCCGTTCCGGGTCATGCGTCGCCGTCGTAGCCGCCCCTTGTTCTACCCACCGGCGCCCGGTTTGTCACATCTGCTAGCAGATGTCACCCAGCGTTTCGGCATCTTTGACGCGCAGTAACGGTACGCCTGGCAGGCCAAAGGCGTACACTACCGCCCTTTCGTGTTGAACGCTAAATCGGCGCTAAATCTTCTCCGGAACCGGATTCCCCGCGGCGCCGATCGCACGCCGCACCGGGACCCGGGCCAGCAGCACGAAACCGATGACGAAGAACGCCACCAGCGAGATGATCGCGGACCGATAACTCCCGGTCAGCTGGTAGGTCACGCCGAACAGCAGCGGTCCCAGCCAGCTCATCCCGCGGTCGCTCAGCTCGTACGCGGAGAAGTACTCCGCCTCCTTGCCGGGCGGCACGAGATGGGAGAACAGTGACCGGGACAGCGCCTGGCTGCCGCCCAGGACCAGCCCGATCCCGGCGGCCAGGACGAAGAAGAACACCGGGGCCTTCGGGGGCAGGAAGTAGCCGGCGGCCAGGGTGGCCGTCCACGCCACCAGCGAGCCGAGGATCGTGCGCTGCGCGCCGTACGTCCTCGCGAGCCGTCCCATCGCCAGCGCTCCGGCCACCGCCAGCACCTGCACCAGCAGCACGGCCGTGATCAGCGTCGACTGGCCGAGCCCCAGTTCCTGCGAGCCGTAGACGGAGGCCTGGGTGATCACCGTCTGGATGCCGTCGTTGTAGACGAGGTACGCCAGCAGGAAGGACAGCGTCAGCGGATGCCGGCGCATGTCCCGGACCGTCGCCGCCAGCTGCCGCAGGCCGGGCGCGGCCGAGCGCTCCACGCGCGCGTGCCGGTCGCGCAGCCTGCGCAGCGGTACGACCGTGAAGGCGCCCCACCACAGGCCCGCCGAGGCCAGGCAGACCCGGACCGCGGCCGTCTCGGTCAGGCCGAAGGAGCCGTGCGCCGAGTACAGGACCAGGTTGGCGACCAGGACCGTGGAGCCCGCGGCGTAGCCGAAGGCCCAGCCCCGTGAGGAGACCGCGTCGCGCTCCTCGGGCGGCGCGATCTGCGGCAGATAGGAGTTGTAGAGCATCATCCCGACGGACTGCGCCGCGTTCGCCACCACCAGCAGCAGCCCGCCGAGCAGATACCGGTCGCCGTCCAGGAAGAACATGCCCGTGGTCGCGGCAGCACCGGTGTACGCCGCCGCCGCGAGCAGAGGCTTCTTGCGGCCCGTGCGGTCGGCCAGGCTGCCCACGAGCGGCATCACCAGGACCGCGAGGATCACCGACAGCGACACCGAGTAGGCGAAGAAGGAGCCCGCCCGCACCGGGACGCCCAGGGGATGCACATAGCCGTCGGCGTCCGCGGCCCGCTCGGCGACCGCCGTGAGGTACGGCCCGAGGAACACCGTCACCACGCTCGTCGAATAGACCGAGCAGGCCCAGTCGTAGAAGTACCAGCCGCGCTGCTCGCGCCGGAGGCCCGCGGTTCCGGCCGCCGCCTCCGCGCGCACGGTGTCCGTGCCCACCCCTGCCCTCGCTTCCCCGCTCACCCGCTCAGGCGCGAAGGCTCGGGCCGGGCGCCGGCCGGTCAGACCCAGACGCCCCGCTCCTCCATGACCTTGCGCAACGTGTCGATGTGATCGGTCATGATGCCATCGACGCCCAGCTCCAGGAGCCGGTGCATCCGCTGGGGTTCGTTGACCGTCCACACGTGCACGTGCAGCCCGCGCGCGTGGGCGGCGCGGACGAAGCGGTGGTCGACCACCGGGACGCCCGACTGGGCCTCGGGCACCTGCGCGGCGACGGCGGACCGGCGCACGGCGGCCGGCAGCCCCCAGGAGCGCAGCCGCAGGTTCAGCACCCCGCGCGTGCCGAACGAGGTGGCCAGCCGCGGCCCGGCCAGCCGCTGGGCCCGCAGCACGCGCGCCTCGGAGAACGAGCCGACGCAGACCCGGTCCCAGGCGCCCATGCGCTCGATCAGGTCGAGGGTGGGGCGCAGGGCGGGCTCCGCCTTGACGTCGACGTTCCACCGCACCTCGGGGAAGGTCTCCAGCAACTCCTCGAACAGCGGCACCGGTTCACGGCCGGCCACGCGCGCCTGCCGCACCTCCTCCCACGGCAGGTCCGCGATCCGGCCCGCGCCGTCGGTGACGCGGTCCAGCGTCGCGTCGTGGAAGGCGACGAGCCGGCCGTCGGCCGTGGCGTGCACGTCGGTCTCCATGTAGCGGTAGCCCGTCTCCGCCGCGCGCCGGAACTGCGCGACGGTGTTCTCCAGCCCGTCGGCCGCCCCGCCCCGGTGGGCGAAGGCGATCGGTCCGGGATGGTCGAGATAGGGGTGGCGCAGGTGCGGGCTGGTGAGGGTCACGAACGCAGTATCGCCCCTTGCGGTGTCGTACCGGCAACGACCGTACTGCGACCCGGTGCCGGAGGGACGGCGAACACCCGCAGGAACAGCTGCGCCAGCGGGCCGATGGACACCGCGTACAGCACGGTGCCGACACCGACGGTCCCGCCCAGCAGGAACCCGGTGATCACCACCGCCACCTCGATGCCCGTCCGCAGCAGGCGGATCGAGCGGCCGGTGCGCCGGTGCAGTCCCGTCATCAGGCCGTCGCGCGGGCCCGGACCGAAGCTCGCCGCGATGTACAGGCCGGTCGCCGCGCCGTTCAGCACGATCCCCGCGAGCAGCAGGGGGACGCGCACGGTCAGCGTGTGCGGGTCGGGGACGAGCGCGAGCGTGCCGTCCATGGCGAGCCCGACGACGAAGACGTTCGAGACCGTGCCGAGCCCGGGGCGCTGGCGCAGCGGGATCCACAGCAGCAGCACCGCGGCCCCCACGACGATCGAGACGACGCCGATGGTCAGCCCGGTGAGTTCGGCGAGGCCCTGGTGCAGCACGTTCCAGGGCTCGAGGCCCAGGCCCGCCTCGACGAGCAGGGCGGAACTCGCGCCGTACAGCGCGAGCCCGGTGTACAGCTGGATCAACCGTCGTCCGAGACGGCGTGGAACGGACACGACGTACCCCCCTGGGTGGTGGCGGTGGCCTGGTGCATGCCACTCTGTGGCTTGCAAGCAATCGCCATCCATGGCCAATCCGGGGAAGGTGGACTGATCGTCATGGCGCAGTGGACCTCTGCGATGGGCGCCGCGCAGCTTGCCCGGCTGCTCAAGTCCCAGCAGGACCGCCCGGCCGGTCCCGGCACCCGCCGCCCCCCGGCCTACCGCGCCCTCGCCGACGGCATCCGGCTGCTGGTGCTCGAAGGGCGCGTGCCGGTGGCCGCCCGGCTGCCCGCCGAACGCGAACTGGCCCTCGCCCTGTCCGTGAGCCGCACCACCGTCGCCGCCGCGTACGAGGCACTGCGCACCGAGGGCTTCCTGGAGTCCCGGCGCGGAGCCGGCAGCTGGACCGCCGTGCCGGCCGGCAACCCGCTGCCCGCCAGGGGACTCGAGCCCCTGCCGCCGGAGGCCCTCGGCTCGATGATCGACCTCGGCTGCGCCTCCCTCCCCGCCCCCGAGCCCTGGCTCACCCGCGCCGTGCAGGGCGCCCTGGAGGAACTGCCCCCGTACGCCCACACGCACGGCGACTACCCGGCCGGGCTGCCCGCGCTGCGCGCGATGATCGCCGAGCGGTACACGTCGTGCGGGATCCCCACGATGCCCGAGCAGATCATGGTGACGACCGGCGCGATGGGCGCCATCGACGCCATCTGCCACCTCTTCGCGGGGCGCGGCGAGCGGATCGCCGTGGAGTCCCCCTCCTACGCCAACATCCTGCAGCTGATGCGGGAGGCGGGCGCCCGTCTGGTGCCCGTCGCGATGGCCGAGGGCCTGTCCGGCTGGGACCTGGACCGCTGGCGCCAGGTCCTGCGCGAGGCCGCGCCCCGGCTCGCCTACGTCGTCGCCGACTTCCACAACCCCACCGGCGCGCTCGCCGACGAGGACCAGCGGCGGCGTCTGGTGGACGCGGCGCGCTCGGCCGGCACGGTGCTCGTCGCCGACGAGACGATGACCGAGCTGTGGCTGGACGAGCAGTTCGCGGACGGCGGAATGCCGCGCCGGGTCTGCGCCTTCGACCCGGCCGGCTCGACCGTCATCACGGTCGGCTCGGCCAGCAAGGCGTTCTGGGCGGGCATGCGGATCGGCTGGGTGCGGGCCGCCCCGGACGTCATCCGCAGCCTGGTCGCCGCGCGGGCGTACGCCGATCTCGGTACGCCCGTGCTGGAACAGCTCGCCGTCAACTGGCTGTTCAGCACGGGCGGCTGGGAGCAGGCGGTGGAGCTGCGCCGGGCCCAGGCCCGGGAGAACCGGGACGCGCTGGTGGCGGCGATCCGGCGCGAGCTGCCGGCGTGGGAGTTCACCGTGCCTCAGGGTGGTCTGACCCTGTGGGTCCGTGCCGGCGGCCTGTCCGGCTCCCGGCTCGCCGAGGCGGGGGAGCGGACCGGCGTCCGCGTCCCGTCCGGCCCCCGGTTCGGCGTGGACGGCGCCTTCGAAGGCTATCTCCGGCTGCCGTTCACCGTCGGTGGAGCGGTGGCGGAGGAGGCAGCGGTCCGACTGGCGGCGGCGGCCCGCCTGGTGGAGACGGGCGGCACGGGGGGCACGGAGGCGCCGCGCACGTTCGTGGCGTGAGGGGGCGGCGCTCGGGTGTTTCGGGGGCGCGGGTTCCGGGACCGCAGGAGGGAAGCGTCCTACGGCTGCGGTGGCACCTGCGGCTGCGGCGGATGGCTCGGGGCGCGGTGCGCCGGCCTGTGTCCCTCACACCGTTCCCGGCGCGTGCAGGTGGCGGTCGCTCGCGTTGCCCGCGCCTGCCGGCCGTGGTTGCTCGTGCCTTCCGGTGCCCGCCCCGTACGGGTGCGGCTCCCCTCGTAGCCACGTGCCCGTCGGGGGCGGTCCGGCTGGGCGCAGGTACCGCGTCGGTGAGGAGCGTTGCCCCGACAGCGCCGGAACCCTACGAAGGTTCCGCCGCCATGACCTCCGCGCTCACCGGCGCCACGTCGGCCTCCGGCTTCGTGAGATCCGCCGGCTGAGGCGCCTCCGCGGCGGTCCGCGGAGGCAGCAGCTCCAGCACCGCCTGCCGGTCGGCATCGCTGGTCGCGTCGTCGTACGGATCCGGCGTACGCGGCACCTGCAGCCGGTGCACCGGTCCCGACCCGAGCCGTGCGTACCCCCGCCCCGGCGGCACGTGGCCCAGCGGCGTGGTGGGCGGCGGAGCGTCCAGCGCCTCCTCGACCTGCCGGGCCGCCACGGGCCCGAGCACGACACGCGCGCGCGTGTGCTGCCGTACCGGCTCGCTCAGCGCCTCCTCGCCGTCGAACTGCTCGGCCACCACGACCGTCACGTTCGCCGCCCGGCCGTGCCGCAGCGGCACCCGCAGCAGTGACTGCGGGTCCTTGCGGCCGTCCGCCATGGCGAGATGGGCGAAGACGGACGGGCGGTCCAGCAGGATCCACAGGGGGCGGCGCGCGTCGGCGGGCGGCGGGTCGCCGGCCTGCCGGGCCAGGTTGATCGCGATGAGCCGGCGTTCGGTCTCCTGCGCGGCCCACTCCAGGCTGGCCAGCGCCCCGGGCAGCGCGCACTCCACGGCCAGCACGCCGTCCCGGCCGGTCAGGCACGCGTACTCGCCGGTGCCACCGCCGTCGACGATCAGGACGTCGCCGAACCGCAGCACCTGCAGGGCGATGGAGCGCAGCAGGGTCGAGGCCCCGCTGCCGGGGTGTCCCAGGGCAAGCAGGTGCGGCTCGGTGGAGCGGATGCCGGTGCGCCAGACGACCGGCGGCACGTCGATCCGTTCCTCTCCGTAGGAGAGGGGGAGCGTGCGGTGGACCTCGCTCGCGTCGGTGAAGCCGAGCACGATCTCGCCGGGCGCGGTCACGAAGTGCTGGGCCGGGATGTCGGCGGGCAGCGGGGGCAGGGCGGTGACGGTGAGCTGGTTGCCCTCCTCGTCCCACGCGAAACGGTACTCGCGGCCCCGGCCGGCCTTCGCGGTGAGCAGGTGCTCGATCCGGGCCCGGGCCTCGGGCTCGCCGTCCGGGAAGTACGCGGGGTAGCGGATCACGAGATGGCCGACGCGTCCGGCGTCGTCGAACTCGTGCGAGGTGAACGCCTTCTCCCAGGCGCCGCCGTGCGCGTACAGGGGCGCCGGGTCGGCGGGGCTGGAGAAGTAGGGCACCAGGGCGTCGTAGAGCGACTGGAGCCGCTCGGTCCGGGACTCGTCGGGCTCCTCCGCGGCCGGCGGGGTGCGGTCGCGGCCGTGCCAGCCTGCTGCCGCCATCACGGCGATGACGGCGAGCAGGGGCCCGTACGGCATGAGGAACACGGCCAGGACCACGCAGGCCACCAGGAACAGCAGCGGCCCTCGCTTGTCCTTGGGCGTGTCGGCCCATCTGCGCCGCCCGGCCGAGGCCAGCCGGCGCAGCCCGCGCGTCACCGTGATCAGCGGATGGAGGACGTCGGTGGCGCCGTCGGCCGCCGTCCGGGCCAGCTCCCGGCTCCTGGCGAGCTGCGTCCGGGCGATCTGGGCGCTGTCCTTGCTCAGAATGCGGGGGAGAGGGCGCCGGGCCACTGCTGTCTCCTGTTGCCTGGTGGGTGCGGGTGGGCGGTGGGCGGACTCAGAACTTGATTCCGCCGAGGAGGCTCGCGAGGCTGTCCCCGCCTGCCTTGATGCTCGGGGCGATGCCTGTGCTCGACAGGTAGAAGCCGAACAGCGCCGACACGCACGCGTGCGAGCCCTTGAGGCCGTCCTTGCGGAAGAACAGGAACACGATGGTGCCGAGCAGGACGACGCCTGACATGGAGAGGATCATTTGAGGCCTCCTGGTGGGGAGAGGGGACAGTCACCATGAGTTCTTCCAGGATCACAGAATGTATCCATACGATTAAAGGTGCAACTGGGTGAATTTCGGGCGATTTCCCCCGGCTGGCGGAGGGCTCCTGCTCGCCCCGGCCGTCCGGTCCGCCCCGACGGGGCCATCGGTGATCTTTACCTCGGGCGGATCGGGTCATGTGCCGCACGAGCCAGTACCCTGGCGATTCACCCGTACGGCCGCGCTCCGCTCGCTTGCCGTACGCTCCCCGAAGTCCCGAAGTCCCGAAGTCTGCACGAGAGGCGGTCCGCCGATGAGTGAAGCCCCCGACCCCGAGGTCGTGGAGCTGGCGACCAAGATCTTCGACCTGGCCCGGCGCGGCCAGACCGAGGCGCTCGTGGCATACGTCGACGCCGGCGTTCCGGCCGACCTCACCAACGACCGCGGCGACTCCCTGGTGATGCTCGCCGCATACCACGGCCACGCCGACGCGGTGCGCGCCCTGCTCGCCCGGGGCGCGGCGGCCGACCAGGTCAACGACCGGGGTCAGACGCCGCTCGCGGGCGCCGTCTTCAAGGGGGAGACGGACGTGATCAAGGCCCTCCTGGAGGGCGGCGCCGACCCCGCCGCGGGCACGCCGTCGGCCGTGGACACCGCCCGCATGTTCGGCAAGACGGAACTTCTGGAGCTGTTCGGCGCGCACTGAAGCGCCCATCCTGACCAGGCACGACACGGAAAACGGGGGAGGCGGTACAAGGCCGCCGGAAATACGGTCGCGGCAGCGCAAAGCGCCGGGTCATCATGACGACGTGATTCACGGACGCGATGGCTGGGCAGGTGATGCCGCACCGCGCGGGCCGTGATGCGGTCCGCATGGGCCACCGACGAGAGGCAGAGAGAGATGGTCTACAGCAAGCAAGAGACGGCGGGCGCTCCGACGTTGTGTCACGCGGCCAGGTAAATGCGTGTTCACCGGTTGCGTCGACGCTTGATGTGAGGCTGTTTCCCATGTTCGATCCGGTCATAGCGCCCAGCGGTACGCTGCTCGGCCTGCTCCAGCGGGGCCGCGGCGACGGCACACTGCACGCGCTCACCGCCCCCCGCGCCGAAGCGCTTGCGGCCCTGAACCACTGCGTGCTGCGCGATCCCCGCCACGACTGGCAGGTGGAGAACCGCTCCCTGTACTACGCCCGCCTCTACCTCGACCTGAACGGCGAGCTGGACGCGGTCGAGGCGCATCTCTTCGACCCCGAGGACGTCCTCGACACCGACGAGTCCCGCACCGGCCTCGCCCTGGCCGTGCTCGGCCACCTCGCGTCCTACGGCAGGCGGGACGCGCTCGAACTGCTGCGCAGGTACGCCGCCCACGGCTCCAACTGGGCCTGGGCCCTGGACGAGCTGGCCCTGCGCGACGACGACGCCGGCCTGCGGGCCCTCGCGGCGCCCGTCCTGGCCCGGTTCCCGGCCGACCCCGAGGGCGAGGCGGAACTGGCGGCCGCCGTACGCGACGCCTTCGAGCCGCGGCCCTGGCGGCTGTGGGCCGAGGATCCGCGCCCGTCGGTCGCCGCACGCGTGCGTGCCGCGCAGGAGACCGGCTGCTTCGACCGCTGGCAGCGCCAGATGCGGCCCACCGGTCCCCGCCCGGACTGGAGCGTGCGCGCCGTCTTCGAATGGGCCCAGCAGGGACTGGACCGCGGTGCCGCCCTCCATGTGCCCGCCGCCCGCTGTCTGGTCGCCGTGGCCGGCCCCGAGGACCGGCCGGAGATCGTCCAGGCCGCCCGCACCGGCATCGACGGGGCCCGCTGCACGGCGTTGCGCTACCTCGCCGACGGCAACGACCCCGACGCCCTCGACCTGATCGAGGCCGCCGTCGCCGACGGCACCAGCGTCGTCGTCGAGGCCGCCGTCGACGCCTTCGAACGGATGCGCAGCGTCGCCGCCGTCGACCGCGCGCGCCGCTGGGCCCAGCGCCCCGATCCGCTCGGCGCCGCCGCCGGACGCATGCTCGCCTGCCGCGGCGGCGTGCGGGACCGCGACCTCGTCCTCGGCGCCCTGCGCGAGGCCGTACGCGGCGAGGGCCCCGACGCGCCCACGCTGTGGACCCTCGTCGACGGCGCCGGACGCCTCGGCATCGCCTGCGCGGCCCCGGTGCTGCGCCACATCTACCGCGAGACGGCCTCCTCGCACCTGCGCGGCCGCGCCGCCCGCGCCCTGGCCGCCACCGACCCCTCCTTCGCCACCGGCTTCGCCGTCGAATGCCTGTGGGACTGCGAGGAGACCACCCGCGAACTGGCCGCCCGGCACGCCGAGACCGGTGACGCCCGGGTCGTGGAGCGCCTGCGCCGCCTGGCCGCCGATCCTGCCGAGGAGGCGGAGGTGCAGACGGCGGTGCGCAGCCGCTTCGGACCCGACGCCGCCCTGGGCTGACCCCGCGCGCCCACGACCGGGGCGGACGACCGCCCGCCGGATGAACACCGGATGGCCCGCAGGTCAGGCGGTCATGACGGCCGTCTGACCTGCGCGGGTGCACAGCTCAACGCTCATGGGACGTTCCCCGCGCGGAAAGATCGACGTTGACGCGGCCACGTCCGGCACGGCGACAACACCCGTATGCGTGTCGTCATCGTGACCGAATCCTTTCCCCCCGATGTGAACGGCGTGGCCCACTGCGCGCTCCAGACCGCCCGGCACCTCGTAGATCGCGGTCACCATCCGCTCGTCGTCGCCCCCGCCCCGGCTCCGGGCAGCGGACCGGACACGGACGCCCCGTGCCCGGTCGTCCGGATCCCTTCCCTGCCGCTCCCCGGCTACCCCCAGGTCCGCGTCGCCCTGCCCAGCCGGCGGCTCGCCGCCGCGCTCGTCCAGCACCGCGCCGACCTGGTCCATCTCGCCAGCCCCTTCGTCCTCGGTGTGCGCGGCATGGCCGCCGCCGCCCGGCTCGGCATCCCCGCCGTCGCCGTCTACCAGACCGACCTGGCCGGATACGCCCGCACCTACATGGGCGCCGGCGAGGCCGCCGCATGGCGTCGCATCCGCTCCGTGCACGCCGCCGCCGACCGCACCCTCGCCCCCTCCAGCGCCTCCCTCGGCGACCTGGAGGCACACGGCGTGCCCCGGGTCCGGCTCTGGCCCCGCGGCGTGGACACCGAACGTTTCCGGCCAGATCTGCGGGACGAGACGCTGCGCCGCGAACTCGCCCCGAACGGCGAGCTGATCGTCGGCTACGTCGGCCGGCTCGCGCCCGAGAAACACGTCGAACTCCTCGCCGGCGCCTGCGCCCTGGAGGGCGTCAAGGTGGCGGTCGTCGGCGACGGCCCCAGCGACGCCCACCTCGCCGAGGCGCTGCCCGGCGCCGTCTTCCT
The DNA here is from genome assembly GCF_043202415.1 of Streptomyces sp. NPDC048192. Lineage (NCBI taxonomy): Bacteria > Bacillati > Actinomycetota > Actinomycetes > Kitasatosporales > Streptomycetaceae > Streptomyces > Streptomyces sp. NPDC048192. Next base: position 31,716 of record NZ_JBIDAL010000009.1, on the reverse strand, counting down.
CGGCCGCCGCACCGGCGGAGACCTCGCGCGGATCTTCGCCTCGCTGGACGTGTTCGTGCACACCGGCCCCTTCGAGACGTTCTGCCAGACCGTGCAGGAGGCCATGGCCAGCGGGGTGCCGGTCGTCGCACCCGCCGCCGGCGGCCCCCTCGACCTGGTCGCCCACGCCCGCACCGGGTACCTGGTCCCGCCGCGCGACGCCGACGCCGTCCAGGAGGCCGTCCGTGAACTGGCCGCCGACCCCGCCCGGCGCCTGGCCTTCGGCGCCGCCGCGCGCGCCATGGTCGAGGGCCGCACCTGGGCCGCCGTCGGGGACCAGCTGATCGCCCACTACGACGAGGTGCTCGCGGCACGCAGGACGGCGGTGGCGGCATGAGCGGGCAGTCCCTGCGCATCGTCCGGCTCGCCAACTTCGTCGCCCCGGCCTCCGGCGGCCTGCGCACCGCCCTGCGGGAACTGGGCAAGGGCTTCAAGGCGGCCGGCCACGAACCCGTCCTGATCGTGCCCGGCGAACGGCACACCGACCGCGACACCGAGCAGGGCCGGGTCATCACCCTGCCCGGCCCGCTGCTGCCCGGCACCGGCGGCTACCGCGTCCTCACCGACAAGCGGCGCGTGGCCGCCCTGCTGGAGGAACTGGCCCCGGACCGCCTGGAGGTGTCCGACCGGACCACCCTGCGCTGGACCGGCCGCTGGGCACGCCGCGCGCGCGTGCCCGCCGTGATGGTCTCCCACGAGACCGCCGACGGCGTGCTGCGCACCTGGGGCCTGCCCGAGAACGTCGCGCGCCGGTCCGCGGACGCCCTCAACATCCGTACCGCGCACGTCTATTCGCGGGTGGTGTGCACCACCGAGTTCGCCGAGCGGGAGTTCGTGCGCATCGGCGCCCGCAACGTCGTACGCGCCCCTCTGGGCGTCGACCTGATGGAACGCCACCCCGCCCTGCGCGACCCGGGTCTTCGCACCCTGCACGCGCGCGGGGGCGAGACGCTGCTCGTGATGTGCTCCAGGCTGTCCGTCGAGAAACGCCCCGGCACCGCCCTGGACGCCCTGGAGGCGCTGATACGGCGCGGGCGGCGGCCGGTGCTCGTGGTCGCCGGGGACGGGCCGCTCAGGCCCCGGCTGGAGCAGCGCGCGCGGGAGCACGGGCTGCCGGTGACGTTCCTCGGGCACGTCGCCGACCGTGCCGCCCTCGGCGCCCTCCAGGCGACCGCCGACATCGCCCTGCAGCCCGGCCCGGCCGAGACCTTCGGGCTCGCCGCGCTGGAGGCCATGGCCTGCGGCACGCCCGTCGTGGCCAGCCGGTCGTCGGCGCTGCCCGAGGTGATCGGCTCGGCCGGGGCGACCGCCGCCGACCGCGGCGAGGCGTTCGCCGACGCCGTGGAACTGCTCCTGGACCGTGCCGAGCCCGCACGCCGGGACGCGGCACGCGCGCGTGCGGAGTGCTTCGGCTGGGGCACGGCCGTGGAGGCGTTCCTCGCGGCCCACGACGCGGAGGTGCTCCGCCCGGCCGGCGCCCGCCGCACCGTCGCGGAGGGCGTGGCATGAGAACCGTCCGCTTCGTCGCCCTCGGGGACTCGCTGACCGAGGGCGTGGGCGACCCCGTCGGGGAGGGCCGGCGAGGCTGGGCGGCGCTCCTTGCGCCCTGTCTCGCCGAGACCGCCGGCGCCGTGCGGTTCACCAACCTCGCGGTCAGCGGCGCCCAGACCCGCGACGTGCTGACGCGCCAGACGCCGGCCGCCCTGCGACTCCGTCCCGACCTGGTGTCGGTGGTGATCGGCGTCAACGACACACTGCGCCGCACCTTCGACATCCGGGCGGTGACCGCCCACCTCGACGAGGTGTACGCGGCCGTCACCCGCCAGGGCGCCACCCTGCTCACCGCCTGTCTGCCCGACCCCGGCGCCATGCTCGGCCTCCCGGGTCCCCTGGCCCGTCCGCTGGCCCGCCGGCAGCGGGCCGTCAACACGGTCGTCCACGCGCTGTCCGAGCGCCACGGTGCCGTCCACCTGCACGCCGCGGACGGCGCCTGGATCAGCGACCGGACCCTGTGGAGCGCCGACCGGCTGCACCCGGGGGAGCGCGGGCACCGCCAACTCGCCGTCCGCTTCCACGCCCTGCTCGCCGAGGCCGGCCACGCGACGGGACAACCGCCGTCTCCGGAGCCGGAGTTCCCCCCGCCGACCCGGGCGGCGACCCTGCTGTGGCTGGCCACGGCCGGCACCGCCTGGGTGGTCCGGCGCTCCCAGGACCTGCTGCCGCAGCTGCTGCGCCTGGCCGCCGACGAGGTCCACCACCGGGCCCGCGGCACCAGCGCCCACCTCGACCTGCACGCCTCGGCCGCGGTCTCGGCGGCCCTGGCCGCCCTCCCGCACAGCACGGCCGTGGGCACCGGGGCTCGGCGGCGCCCCGGCGCCGGGAGCACACCGGCGATTCCACGGCAGGCCGTGCCGCTCGGCGCACCGGGCACGGGCTGCGCGGCTCCGGTGGTGAGCGCGTCCGGCGGGGCGGACGACGAGCCGCTGGTCGCGGTGGGATCCGCCGAGCCATGACGGCGTCGGCGCTCGCGGGGCCGGCGCGGCGCAGCGCCGGGCGGCCCCAGGAGCGCCGGCGGGTTCCGGGGCGTACGGCAGCGCGCACGCCGCACACACGCGCGTGCGTGCCGTGAAACCGGGGCCGTCTCCCCTCCGCACCGAGGCGGGCCCCTGCCTCAGTCGACGCCGACCAGCCGGTACTGCTCGTCGCGGGCGTCGGTCAGGAACATCTGGCCCGGCGCGTGGGTGATGGCGAACGGCGGCCGGGAGGCCGTCACCGCCGCCTGCGGGGTCACTCCGCAGGCCCAGAACACCGGGATGTCACCGGGTCCGAAGGTCACCGGGTCGCCGAAGTCGGGCCGGGAGAGGTTCGCGATGCCGAGCCCCGCGGGGTCCCCGCAGTGCACGGGACCGCCGTGCACGGCCGGCAGCAGGGTGCTCTCCCGGATCGCGACGCGCAGGTGCTCCGGCGGCACCGGCCGCATCGACACCACCATCGGCCCGCGCAGCCGCCCCGCCGGCCGGCACTCGCGCGTGGTCACGTACATCGGCACGTTGCGGCCCTGCTCGACATGCCGGATCGGCACGCCCGCCCGGGCCAGCGCCCACTCGAAGGTGAAGCTGCACCCGAGCAGGAACGACACCAGGTCGTCCCGCCAGTACGCCCGCACATCGGTGGGCTCCTCGACCAGTTCGCCGTCCCGCCAGATCCGGTAGCGCGGCAGATCGGTACGCAGGTCCGCGCCTTCGGCGAGGACGGTCGACGTGGCGCCCGCGTCCGTCACGTCCAGCACCGGGCACGGCCTGGGGTTGCGCTGGCAGAACACCAGCATGTCGTACGCCCAGTCGGCGGGCACGGAGATCAGATTGGCCTGCGTGTGGCCCGCCGCGACCCCGGCGGTGGGCCCCGGCAGGCCCTCCCGGAAGCGGGCCCGCGCGGTTTTCGGACTCCACGCGTGCGCGTGCTCGTCGACTGCGATGACCGGGAGGTCCTGGACACGCGAGGTCTGCGTCATGCCGGCTCCTCGAGGAGGTGGGCGGTGCCGTTCCCAGCACGGTAGAGGATTGTTCAACGATCCCTCAATACCCATGTTGTTTCGTTCCGGTCCGTGCGATTGAATTCCCGGCATGGCAGAGCAGCTGACGGCACTGGCCGACGACCGTGCGCTCCTGGGGCGTACCAGCACGGCGGAGCGCGTTTCGGACATCCTCCGGACCCGCATCGCCGACGGGTACTTCCCGCCCGGCACCCGGCTGTCCGAGGACGGCATCGGCGGGGCGCTCGGGGTCTCCCGCAACACCCTGCGGGAGGCGTTCCGGCTGCTCACCCACGAGCGCCTGCTGGTCCACGAGCTCAACCGCGGCGTCTTCGTACGTGTCCTGACCGTCGAGGACGTCGAGGACATCTACCGCACGCGCTCGCTGGTCGAGTGCGCCGTCGTACGCGGGCTCGGCCGGCCGCCGTACCCGCTGGACGGCGTGGCAGCGGCGGTCGCCGAGGGCGAGGCGGCGACGGCGGAGCGCGACTGGAAGGCGCTGGGCACCGCCAACATCCACTTCCACCGGGAACTCGTCGCCCTCGCGGGCAGCGAACGCACCGACGAACTGATGCGCAGTGTCTTCGCCGAACTGCGGCTCGCCTTCCACGTCGTCGACGACCCGCGCCGGCTGCACGAGCCCTACCTCGTCCGCAACCGCGAGATCCTGCGGGCGCTGCAGGCGGGGGACAACCGCGAGGCCGAGCGTCTGCTGGAGACCTACCTCGCGGACTCGCTGGAGCGGGTGGTCGAGGTCTACCGCCGCCGGGTCGCCCCGTAACGCGGGGCGGCGACTCCGCGGTGGGAAGCGCCCCGGCCAATCCGGCGGAGCCGCTCGTTTGGGTCGATGTCAGACCCAGGACCTAATCTGTGCACCGTGACTTCGCCTGCATCGACGGACAGCGTTCCGCCCCAGCTCAGCGCGGGGCCGCGCCCGGCTCCGGGCCCGGCCGCCGACGAGGGGCTGGCGCGGCGGCTGCGCGCGCTCGCCTGCACCGCGCCGCTGCACGACCTCGACGCGCGCAAGGCCAACCTCGCCGGTGAGTACTCGGTGTACGGCATGGCCGAGGTGGCCCTCGCCGCGATCGACCTCGTCACGCTCAACATGGACTTCGACACCGGCGCAGACCACGAGCAGATCGTCGCCCGGCTCGTCCCGCGCATCGCCGCGCAGGCCCCGCACCGGCCGGCCGCCGAGCACGAGCGCGTGGCCCGCTGGGTCCTGGAGAACCTGATCAACGTCGGCAGCGCGGACCGCGGCTTCCGCGCCGTCTACGGCACCTTCGCCCCGGACGGCACCTACGTCCGGCGGGACTACGACTTCAAGCTGATCGAGGAGGTCCCGGGCCCCGGCGGCACGGTCTACCTGCGCACGACGGACGAAGCGGTCAACGTCCTGGTCGGCGCCCTCGACACCGACGTCACCAGCGCCCAGATCGCCGCCGAGGTCAAGCTGGAGGTGCTCATCAACCGCGGCCGGCTGGCCGACGCCCAGCTCGCCGCCGAGCAGGCCCGCTACCGCACCGTGCAGTACTCGGAGAGCCTGCGCCGGGCCCTGGAGGCCACCCGGCGCAACGTCCGCGCGGTGGACTGGCTCAACGCCGTGCCCGACATGATCGCCGAGGCCCTGGACCACGTCGCCGACCGCTACCGCCACGAGAACGCGATCCTCACCAACATCCGCAAGGCCCGCGACGAGACCGAGGAGCCCGAGCACAAGCGGCGCGCCGCCGAGCTGGTCGACATCGTCAAGGACTGCATCCGGCGCCACACCCAGCTGCAGTCCAGGCTCCTGGAGGCGGGCCCGCTGTTCCGCGCCGAGCAGGACCGGCAGGCCTTCGCCACGCCCGCCACGACGTCCGGGACGGACCTGTACGGCCATCTCCTCGCCCCCGTCCTGCCGCTGCCCCTGGAGCAGGCCATCCAGGTCACCGACGCGTTCTTCGCGCACGGCACGGGCTTGCGCACGCCGGTCTCCGTCCGGGTGACGGACCTCGTCGACATACTGCTGACCCCGCCCGTCGAGCGGGAGCACCTGGGCGCGGAGATGCCCGAGCCCGACCTGATCGCCACACCGGACGACAGCAGGTTCAGCGAGGAGCAGCTGGCCGCCGCCATGGAGCTGCTGGACCTACCGGCCGACGCTCCGCGCAGACTGTCGGGACTCCTGGCCGAGGCCCGGCGCACCGGTGATCCGGACCTGGCCTATCTGGTCGCCCTGCTCGCCGTCCACGCGGCCAGCCCCGCGGTCGGCACGGCCTACCGGCAGGGCGAGGAGAAGCTGCTGTTCGCCGTCGACGACGGGACCGAGCTGGACGATCCGGAGTTCGGCGGAGCCGATCTGATCGTGGGAACCGCGCTGCTGGACGCGGCGGGGATGGCCGCGGGCCGGACCGAAGCAGCATGAGTGAGCACCGATGCGACAAGGAGTCACAGCCGTGAGCGAGCACGTCGAGTGGAGTGAGGCGGAGCCGTCCGCCCCGCCGGCGCCCGCCGCCGTCACCCCGGCCGACGCCGCCGACGCGGCCCGGCTCGTCGCCTTCGGGCTCCAGCCCAAGCTGCAGCCCGCCCGGGACCAGGAGTACACGGAGCTGCTGCGGCGCTACCGCGAGGACCCGGCGTTCGCGCGGCTCGCCGACGCCGTCGCCGCCGGTCTGGGGCTCGTCGTCCTCGAGGTGTCCCCGCGCGCCGGGATGGCCGTGACCGCCGCCGAGGACTCGGTGTTCGCCGTCCGCATGGGCGACTACGCGCGTCGCACAGCCGCCGACTCCGGCGACCGCTTCCTGCACGGACTCGCCCATCTCGCCGTGGCCGCACTGGCGTTCCCGCGCCCCGAGGACCTCGCCGACGACACCTACATCGGCCGCGTCACCGTCAACGGCGTCGACGCCTTCGTACGCCAGGCCTGCCGCCGCCTGGAGGAGCGGGCCGAGGAACGCGGCGAGAACACCGACCCGGCGACCGACGCGCCCGGCCTCGAGGCCGCCTGGCGGATCTGGGCCAGACGCAGCGCCACCGGAGCCACCAAGGACGCCCGGCGCCCGGCCGCCTCCACCACCGGCATCGTCGCCAAGGCCCTCGCCTTCCTCACCGACTCGGGCTTCCTGCAGCGCACCGGCGACGACAACGGCGGCACGTACCGCACCACGGCCCGCTACCAGCTCCAGGTCCGCGACATGGCCGGCAGCGCCGCCCTTGCCGAACTGCTGGAGCTGGGCGTCGTCCCGGTGACCGACGGCTCGGCCAGCCTGCTGCCCGCCGAGGACACCGACGACCTGGAGCTGGTGGCCGACGCCGGGCTGCCGTTCCACTCCTGACCTCCCGCACCCCCGCACGTTTCCCGAAGACTTACGACGAGAGTCCGCCATGTACGAGCTGTCCCGGGTCCGCCTCTACTCCATCGGTCCCGCCGGTGCGCGCTACGCCGACACCGTGCTTGACCTGAGGGGCGTCGGCGAGCCCGTGCCCGACCCGGCGCCCACGCAGGCGGAGTTCTTCGAGGAGGAGCCGTCCGGCCCGCCGCGCCGGCCCGCACCCGCGGGCGTGCTCTTCCTGGAGAACGGCGGCGGCAAGTCCGTGCTGCTCAAGCTGATCTTCTCGGTGATGCTGCCGGGCCACCGCAACACGCTCGGCGGCGCCAGCTCGGGCGTGCTGCGCAAGTTCCTGCTCGCCGACGACTGCGGGCACGTGGCGCTGGAGTGGCAGCACGTGCAGACCGGCGAGTGCGTGGTCGTCGGCAAGGTGAGCGAGTGGCGCGGACGGCAGGTGTCCAGCGACCCGCGCAAGTTCGCCGAGGCCTGGTACTCGTTCCGGCCCGGACCGGGGCTGAGCCTGGACAACCTCCCGGTCGCCGAGTCCACCGCCGTACGGCCGCCCGCCGAGGGCACCTCGGGCGCCCAGGGCCGCCGCCGCACCATGAAGGGCTTCCGCGACGCCCTGACGGAGGCCGGGAAGGCCTACCCGCACCTGGAGGTGCACTGGGAGGAGATCCACGACCGCTGGATCGAGCACCTCGGCGACCTCGGCCTCGACCCCGAGCTCTTCCGCTACCAGCGGGAGATGAACGCCGACGAGGGCGAGGCGGCCGGCCTCTTCGCGGTCAAGAAGGACTCCGACTTCACCGACCTGCTGCTGCGCGCCGTCACCGACACCCGGGACACCGACGGCCTCGCCGACCTCGTCAGCGGCTTCGGCAACAAGCTCGGCCGGCGCGCCGAGCTGATCGCCGAACGCGACTTCACCGCCGGCTCCGTCGACCTGCTCGGGCGGATCGTCGAGGCCGCCGAGGCACGCGCACGCGCGCGTGAGGTCCACGCCGGCGCCGAGCGCCGTACCCGCACCCTCGCCCGGCGGCTGTCCGCGCGGGCGGTGCGGGAGCGGGTGCGCGCCGCCGACCTCGCCCAGCGGGTCACCGCGGCCGCCTACGCCGTCACCCACTCCGAGGGCGCCCGCGAGCGCAGCGCCCTGATCGCCGCCGAACTCGCCTACCGGCACGCCTCCCTGGCGCTCGCCGCAGCCGAGAAGTCCGCCGCCGCGCAGAAGCGCGAGCTGGCCGACGCCCGCACCCTGCACTCCGCCTGGCAGGCCGCCGAGGCCGTGCTGCGGCACCGCGCCGCCGCCGACCGCGTCGCGCGCGTGTCCGCCGCCATCCAGGAGGCCGAACGGGACGCCGCGCCCGCGCTCGCCGCCCGCGCCAAGGCCGCCGTGGACCTCGTACGGGCCCTGCACGCGGCCGCCGAACGCGCCGAAGTCCTCGCCAACGAGGAGGAGGAGCGCTCCGCCTCCCTCCAGGAGGCCTCCGACTCCGCCTACCGCGACTCCACCACCGCCGCCACCGAGGCACAGCGCGCCCGCAGCGAGGCCGGGCATCTGCGCCAGCGCCTCGCCGAGGTCGAACAGGAGACCGCCGAGGCCGTCCGCGCGGGCTGGCTCGACGACAGCGCCCCGGACGCCGACCCGGCGCGCGCCGCCCTCGCCGCGAGCGACGCCGAGAAGAGCGCCGTCGCCGCCTGGGACGCGGCCCGCGAGGCGGCCCGCAAGGCCACCGAGCACGCGCGCGAGGCCGCGGCCGCCGAGTCCCGCGCCGAACTGACCGCGGCCCGCGCTGCGGACGCCGCCACGGCCGCCCGGCGCGCCTACGACGCCGAGCGGCGCCTCGCCGAGTCCCTGGCCGCCGAAGAGCGGCTCGCGGAACTGCTCAGCCTGCCCGGCGCGCCCGCCGCCGGCCGGCCCGGAGTGCCCGGCCCCCGCTCCGGGACCGACGACGCGATGGGCGCCCGGGGCGGCGCGCGCGCCGGGCAGGGCACTGCCGCGGAAGCGCCCGCGAGCCCGCGTGACGGCGCCGCACCGCCGGCGGGACCGGACGCCCACGGCACCGCCCGCCCGCTCGCCGAAGGCCCCCTCACCCCCGAGGAACTGGACCGCTTCGCCGACGAGTTGCGCGAACTCCTCGACGACGCCGTCTCGGCCGCCGAACGCCACCTGTTCGAACTGCGCACCGCCGCCGCCGACGACTCCCGGATCCTCGGCGCGCTCGGCGACGGCGGACTGCTGCCGCCCGGCCCCGACGTCCTCGCGACGGTGGAGTTCCTCGGCGAACACGGCATCCCGGCGCTGCCCGGCTGGCGCTACCTCGCCCAGGCCGTCGACCCCGCCGACCACGCGCGCGTGCTCGCCGCCCGCCCCGAGCTGGTCGACGGCGTCATCATCACCGACCCGGACACGCACGCGCGTGCCCGTGAGGCCCTCGAAGACGCCGCCCTGCTGCCCCGCTCCGCCGTCGCCGTCGGCACGGCCGCCGCCCTGCTCGCCCCGGCCCCCGGCGCCGACGCCGCCCCGGGCGACGTCTTCCTCGTGCCGCCGAACCCGGCCATGCACGACGAACACGCCGCCGACGAGGAACGCCGGGCGCTGCGCGCCCGGGCCACCGAGCGCGACGAGGAGATCCGCGCCCTCGCCGCCCGGCTCGGCAAGGACCGCGAACTGGCCGCCCGGCTCGCCTCCTGGCGCACCGGCTGCCCCGCCGGACGCCTCACCGAACTGGCCCGGGCGGCCGAGGAGACCCACGCGTTCGCCGAGGAGGCCGAGGCCGAGCTGGCCACGGCCCGCACCGTCCGCGCGGAGGCCGACGAGGCCGCCGCCGAGGCCGTGCAGGTCCGCGACGAGCGGCAGGAGGCCGCGCAGAAGGCCCGCCGCGCCGCCGACGCCCTCGCCGGACTCGCCCACCGGCTCCGCGAGCGCGCCGGCTGGCAGGCCCGGCTGCGCGAACTCGCCGACGAGGCCGCCGAGTCCGAGGCCCGCGCCCAGACCTGTCTGGAGCGCGCCCGCGCCGCCGACGAGGACCGCCGCGCCGCCCAGCGCGCCGCCGACGACGCCCGCCGCACCGCGCGCGCCCTGCGCGCCGAGCGCTCCGAGATCGCCGGCGCCCCCGACGACGTACCGGTCGAGGACGCCGGCGCCCCCCAGGCCTCCCTGCCCGCCCTCCGCGAGGCCTACCGGGCCGCCTCCCAGGTGTACGAGAAGGTCGGCGTCGGCGCCGATCTGCGCGCCGAGCAGGCCCGCGCGGAGAGCGACGAGAGCGCCGCCCGCGCCGAACTCGACCGGCTCAGCAACAAGGTCCGCACCCGCGCCGAGCAGCTGCTCCAGTCGCCCGACGGCTCCGACGGGCCCTCCCGGCAGGCCGCCGCCGCACGCGCGGAGGAGCTGGTGCAGCTCCTGGAGACCCGCATGTCCAGCGCGAGCGAACAGCTCGGCCGGCTGCGCGGCGAGGCCGAACGGCACGCCCCCGACGACGGCGAGGCGCACACCGAGCTGCCCGGGGAACTCGTCCCGCGCGACGCCGAGCACGCCCAGGCCCTGCTGCGCACCGCGACGGCCGAACTCGCCGCCCGCACCGAGGCGCTGGCCGAGGCCCGCGAGGCGCACGCCGAGCTGCTTCAGGCCCACCGGGCCGCCGAGGACGCGGCCGGCGGCTTCGACGAGATCGCCGCGATGCTCCGCGACCTGCTGCGCGAGCACACCCCCGACGAGGAGCCGGAGGAGCCGGAGCCGTACCCCGGCAGCCTGGAGGAGGCCCGGCACTCCGCCGCCGAGGCCCGCCGCTCGCTGCGCGGCTGCGCCGCCGACCTGTCCGCCGCCGAGGCGGCCGTGCGCGAGGCGAGCGACGTCCTGGTCCGGCACGCCAACTCCACGCGCTACGAACAGGTCCGCACCCCCGCCCGGCAGCAGATCCGCGAACTGCCCGCGTCCGCGCTGCCCGAGCACGCGCAGAAGTGGGCCGACGCCTTCGCGCCCCGGCTGCGCGTTCTGACCGACGAGCTGGCCCAGCTCGAACGCAACCGCGACTCCATCGTGGACCGCCTCCGGGGCCTGGTGGAGTCCGCTCTCGCCACCCTGAGGTCCGCGCAGCGGCTGTCCCGGCTGCCCGAGGGCCTCGGCGAGTGGTCCGGCCAGGAGTTCCTGCGCATCCGCTTCGAGGAGCCCGACCAGGCCACCCTCACCGAACGCCTCGGCGAGGTCATCGACGACGCCACCCGCGCCGCCGTCAAGAAGAACTCCGACCTGCGCCGGGACGGCATGTCGCTGCTGCTGCGCGGCGTCGCGGCGGCGCTCCAGCCCAAGGGCGTGGCCGTCGAGATCCTCAAGCCCGACGCCGTACTGCGCGCCGAGCGCGTCCCCGTCGGGCAGATGGGCGACGTCTTCTCCGGCGGCCAGCTGCTCACCGCGGCCATCGCCCTCTACTGCACGATGGCCGCGCTGCGCAGCAACGACCGGGGCCGGGACAAGCACCGCCACGCCGGCACGCTGTTCCTGGACAACCCGATCGGCCGCGCCAACGCCACCTATCTGCTGGAGCTGCAGCGCGCCGTGGCGGACGCCCTCGGGGTGCAGCTGCTCTACACCACCGGGCTGTTCGACACGACCGCCCTGGCCGAGTTCCCGCTGGTCATCCGCCTGCGCAACGACGCCGACCTCAGGGCCGGCCTGAAGTACATCAGCGTGGAGGAACATCTCAGGCCCGGACTGCCCCGGCAGCCCCAGGCCGGGGAAGCGGTGCACAGCGAGATCACGGCGACGCGGATGTTCAAGAAGCCGGCGCCGGCCACGCCGTAGCGGCGCGGCCCGGACGGCTCACGGGTGGGACAGCTGCCCGGCGCCGCCCCGCCGGCGTATCCGGCCCTGCTCGCGCAGGGCCGCGCGCTCCTCGCGTCGCCGGACGCGCCGCTCACGGCGCAGCGCACGGGCCGTGCTGCTCGGCTCGGAGACCACGCCGTACCGCTGGTTCCACACCTGGCGGGTCACCCACACGTCGACCGCGGCCCAGGTGGCCACCACCGTGCTCACCACGCTGCTGATCACCATGGGAAATGCCGGCCAGGTACCGGCCATCGTGCACAGGAACGCCACCATCGCCTGAATCAGCGTCACCGCGACGATCAGCAGCGCCCGCACCGCCGCCGCACGCACCGGATCCGGCAGCGGATGCCGCTTGGCCGGCTCCTCGACCCACAACGGCCGGTAGTACTGCGACGCGGCGGCCTCCTCGGCGCGCCGAGGCGCCGGAATGCCGCGATCCGGTGCCCCGAGGCCCCGCCCCGCCGCCGAGCGTCCCGCCACGCTCTCCTCAGGCGCTTCGCGCCGCTCCGCAGTGCCCATCACCGTGTCACTCCCCACCGCCGGCCGCTCACCCCGGCGTCACAAGACTCCGACTCCCCAGTGGCTGCCCGGCTTGCGCTGTTTTACGCCGCCCGGGTGCGGGATGCGGCTCCTGTGGCCCATTCCGCCCCCGTTTCCCGTAGAGAAGGACGAACGAGATCACCCGATGATTCCCGGTCGGCGAAAAATTCCAGCCAACCACCCGGTAACGACGTGTCGGTCCCTCCATGCTCGGGTGCCGGATCGCGGGGGCAATCTCCCGCAATGCCCGGACAACTCGCCCTGTCTCGCCGCCGCAGCGGAAGTTCGCCCTCCGGACATGCCTTCGAGTTAACTGTGAGGCGGTAGTAGGCTCGCGCCGTTTGTTGACGCACATGTGCACCCCCGGCCGGCGGGGGTCGAGCTGGGGGAGGCCATGCGCTTTCGCGGGAAGTCCATCCGCCGGAAGATCGTGGCGCTGCTTCTCGTGCCGCTGGTGTCCCTGACCGCCATCTGGGGCTTCGCGACGGTACTCACGGGCCGCGAGGCGGCCCGGCTGTTCCAGGTGACGGACGTCCAGCAGGACATCGCCTACCCCGCCGAGGACGCCATCCGCGTCCTGCAGCAGGAACGCCGTCAGACCCTCGTCTACCTCGCCGATCCCAGAGCCGCCGACGCCGTCTCCGCGCTGCGGCGCACCCGCGCCGCGACCGACCGCGCCATCGCCAGGATCCGCAGGAACGCCGGCGGCAAGCACATCTTCGACGGCCTGGACGTGGCCGACAACGAGCGCCTGACCGCCGTCCTGGACGCCTTCGAGGGCCTCGACTCACTGCGCCACGGCGTCGAGCAGGGCACGGTCACCCGGGCCCAGGCCTACGATCTCTACAACCGCCTCGTCGACCCCTGTTTCACGCTGCTCGCCTCCCTCGAAGGCATCGACGACGTCACACTGGACGCGCAGGCACGCGCGATGGTCACCATCGGCCGCGCCCGCGAACTGCTCTCCCGTGAGGACGCTCTCCTCGGCTCCTCGCTCGTCGTCGGCAGGCTGACCCACGCCGAGCAGCGCGACATCGCCGGCCTCGCCGCCCAGCGCACCGCCCTGTACGACGTCAGCCTGCCGCTGCTGCCCGCCGCCGAGCGGGACCGCTACGAAGGCTTCTGGAAGAACGCCGCCTCCGCCCCGCTGCGCACGGCCGAACGGACCGTCGTCGACGCGGAGTCCGGCACCCCGCGCGGTGTCACCGCGCAGAGCTGGGACTCCGCCGCCGCGAGCGCCCTGGACGACCTCGGCACCCTCGACGACCAGGTCGGCGACCGCCTCCAGGACCGTACGCGCCCGGTGGCCGTCGGCGTCATCCTGCAGGCGGCCGTCGCCGGGCTGCTCGGCCTGGTCGCGCTCGTCGCCTCCCTCGTCGTGTCGGTCCGGATCGGCCGCCGCCTCGTCCGCGACCTGCGCCGGCTGCGCATGGAGGCGCACGAGGCCTCCGGAGTCCGGCTGCCCAGCGTGATGCGCCGGCTCTCCGCGGGCGAAAAGGTCGACGTCGAGACCGAGGTGCCGCGCCTGGAGTACGACAAGAACGAGATCGGCGAGGTCGGGCAGGCCCTCAACACGCTCCAGCGCGCCGCCGTCGAGGCCGCCGTCAAACAGGCCGAACTGCGCGCCGGCGTCTCCGAGGTCTTCGTCAACCTCGCCCGCCGCAGCCAGGTGCTGCTGCACAAGCAGCTCACCCTCCTCGACACCATGGAGCGCCGCACCGAGGACACCGACGAACTCGCCGATCTCTTCCGCCTGGACCACCTCACCACCCGCATGCGCCGGCACGCCGAGGGCCTGGTGATCCTCTCCGGCGCCGCGCCCTCCCGGCAGTGGCGCCGCCCGGTGCAGCTGATGGACGTCGTGCGGGCCGCCGTCGCCGAGGTCGAGGACTACGAACGCGTCGAGGTACGGCGCCTGCCCCGGGTCGCCGTCACCGGTCCGGCCGTCGCCGACCTCACCCACCTCGTGGCGGAACTCCTGGAGAACGCCACGGTCTTCTCGCCCCCGCACACCGCGGTGCAGGTGCTCGGCGAGCGGGTCGCCAACGGCTTCACGCTGGAGATCCACGACCGGGGGCTCGGCATGACGGCCGAGGCGCTCCTGGAGGCCAACCTGCGCCTCGCCGAGACGCCCGAGTTCGAACTGTCCGACACCGACCGGCTCGGCCTGTTCGTGGTCAGCCGGCTCGCCCAGCGGCAGAACGTCCGTGTCTCCCTCCAGCCGTCGCCGTACGGCGGCACCACCGCCGTCGTCTTCATCCCGGACGCGCTGCTGTCCGACGACGTACCGGACACCAACGGCCTCGGCTTCCGCCTCGACCGGGACCGGCCGGCGAAGGGCAGCGCGCAGACGGGCCTGGCGGGCGTACGGTCCATGGCGCCGGCGCAGCTGCCCGGACTGCCCACCTCGCTGCTCGACGGCCCGGTCGAGCTGGAGGCGCCGGTGGATCTCGACGCCGTCGACGACTTCCCCGGCGTCCTGGCCGACGAGGACAGCACGCGCGGCGGACTGTTCCGGCCCCGCCGCTCCCGCTCCGGCGCGGACGACGCGGCGCCCGCCCCGTCCGCCGAGGCCGACGACACCAAGCCCGGCACCGGGCCCATACCGCTGCCGCGTCGGCAGACGCCGAAACTGGTCAGCTCGCACGGCAGGCCCGTCACCGGCCGGCGCTCCCGCCGGGACGAGCCGGACCAGCCATCCTCCGCCGGTTCCCGCAGCCCCGGCGCCGAAGGACCGGCCCCCCTCCCGACCCGCCGGCGCACCACCGCCCCCGGACAGCCCGCCGACGCCGCGGGCCGGGCCGGAGGGCGCGAGGCGGCCGCCCCGGAGCGCACCGACGTGCCCGTGCTGCCGCGCCGCACCCGCACCACGCCCTTCGCCGAGCCGCCCGGCCGAAGCGCCGAGGACCGCGAGGCGCCCGCCGCGCAGGACACCGACACGATGCCCGACGCCGCCGCCCTGCCCCGGCGTACCCGGCCGACGACCTCCGCCGAGGGCGCCGAGGCGACGCCGGATGCCGCCGCCCTGCCCCGGCCTGCCAAGCCCACCACCCCGGCCGACGGCGACGACGCGGTGCCCGGCATACCCGCCCTGCCCCGGCGCACCCGCTCCGCAGCCCCTGCCCGCACGGAACACTCCGACCCCGGAGCCCCGGCCGACTCCCGTGCCCCGGCCGCCGACGGTGCGGCCCCGGTGGGCGGCGGCGCCGGTTACGGCGGTCACACGGCCGGTGACTCGGGCGCTGCGGAACCGGCGGAGTCCGGCGCGCCCGGCACTGCCGCACCGGCCACCGGCGCCCTGCCCCGGCGCATCCGTCAGGCCAGTCTGGCCCCCCAGCTCAAGCAGGACACCGCGCCGCGCGCCGAGCGCGGGGCGCAGCCCGCCGACCGCGACGCCGAGGAGGTCCGCAGCCGGATGGCCTCGCTCCAGCGCGGCTGGCAGCGCGGCCGGCGGGAGAACGCCGCGGGCGACGACGCCCACGACGGCACAGCACAAGGAACGACAAAGGGGGACGGTCGATGACCGCACCGAAGGCGACCGGCCACACGGCGACCGACAAGGGAGGGCTGAACTGGCTCCTGGACGACCTGGTCGACCGGGTTGCCAGCATCCGCAAGGCCGTCATCCTGTCCGGCGACGGGCTCCCGACGGGTGTGTCCAAGGACCTGACCCGCGAGGACGGCGAGCATCTGGCCGCCGTCGCCTCCGGGTTCCACAGCCTGGCCAAGGGCGTGGGCCGCCACTTCGACGCGGGCGGGGTCCGGCAGACGGTGGTCGAGCTGGACGACGCCTTCCTGTTCGTCACGGCCGCCGGGGACGGCAGCTGCCTCGCCGTCCTGTCCGACGCCGACTCCGACGTCGGACAGGTCGCCTACGAGATGACCCTGCTGGTCAAGCGGGTCGGCGCACATCTGGGCAGCGCACCGCGCACCGATCTGCCCGCCGGCGGGTAGTGAGATGTCATGAGCACAGACGGTCAGGGAAGAAACCACTGGTTCGACGACGAGGCCGGACCGGTCGTCCGTCCCTACGCCATGACGCGCGGCCGGACCACGAGTCCGGGCCAGCACCGGCTCGACCTGATCGCGGTGGTCGTCACGGAACCCGGCGTCGACGACCCGGAAACGGATCCGACGCTGGCGCCGGAGCACGTGGAGATCATCGGGCTGTGCCGCCGCGAACCGCAGTCGGTCGCCGAACTCGCCGCCGAACTCGACCTGCCGGTCGGGGTGGTGCGTGTCCTCGTCGGCGACCTCGTGCACGCGGAACTCGTCCATGTCACGCGTCCGGTGCCACCGGCCGAGTTGCCGGACGAGCGGATCCTGCGCGACGTGATCAGCGGCCTCAGGGCCCTGTGACACCGGCCGGGATCCCTCGACCAGGCTCCCTCGACAACGATCCCTTCAAGCAGGACCCCTCAAGCAGGACCCCTGAAGCAGGAGAAGAGACCGATGATCTTCGGGCGTACTGAGCGCGGCACGTCCCCGGTCGAGCCCGTCACGCTCAAGATCCTGGTGGCCGGCGGCTTCGGCGTGGGCAAGACGACCCTCGTCGGCGCCGTCAGCGAGATCAGGCCGCTGCGGACCGAGGAACTGCTCACCGAGGCGGGCCGCCCGGTCGACGACACCAGCGGGGTGGAGGGCAAGCACACCACCACCGTGGCCATGGACTTCGGCCGGATCACCCTGCGCGAGGACCTGGTGCTGTACCTGTTCGGCACGCCCGGACAGGAACGGTTCTGGTTCATGTGGGACGAGCTGTCCGAGGGCGCGCTCGGCGCCGTGGTGCTGGCCGACACCCGCCGTCTCGAGGACTGCTTCGCCGCCGTCGACTACTTCGAGCGGCGCGGCATCCCCTTCCTCGTCGCCGTCAACTGCTTCGAGGGGGCGGCTCGTTACCCGGACGAGGCGGTCCGGCAGGCCCTCGACCTGGACGACGGCGTTCCGGTGCTGCTGTGCGACGCGCGGGAGCGGGAGTCGGTCAAGGAGGTGCTCGTCGGAGTCGTCCAGCACGCGATGGACCAGGCCGCGGACCGCCGCCAGGCCGCCCTGCGCTGACCGCTGAGGGGTCTCTCCGCTGCCTCGCGGGCACGGCCCGTACCCCCGCCGACCGGGGTACGAGCCGTGGTCCGGTGAGGAGCCCGCGAGCCCGCTACGCGTCGCCCTCCTCCAGCCAGCCGAAGCTCTTCTCCACCGCCTTGCGCCAGTTGCGGTACTCGCGGTCGCGTACCGACGGCTCCATCGCCGGTGTCCACTCCGCGTCCCGCTGCCAGTGGGACTTCAGCTCGTCCAGATCGTTCCACACACCCGTCGCCAGACCGGCGGCGTACGCGGCGCCCAGACAGGTCGTCTCCGACACCCGGGGCCGGATGACCGGTACGCCGAGGACGTCCGCCTGGTGCTGCATGAGCAGGTTGTTCCCGGTCATGCCGCCGTCGACCTTCAGGGTGCTGATGCGCACCCCGGAGTCCTGGTGCATGGCGTCCACGACCTCCCGGGTCTGCCAGCTCGTCGCCTCCAGCACCGCACGCGCGAGGTGCGCCTTCGTGACGTACCGGGTGAGGCCGGTGACGACGCCGCGCGCGTCGGAGCGCCAGTAGGGCGCGAACAGACCCGAGAACGCGGGCACGATGTAGGCGCCGCCGTTGTCCTCGACGCTCGCCGCGAGCGTCTCGATCTCGTCGGCGGTACGGATGATCCCGAGCTGGTCGCGGAACCACTGGACGAGCGCGCCCGTTATCGCGATGGAGCCCTCCAGGCAGTAGACCGGCGCCTCCCCGCCGATCTTGTACCCCATCGTCGTCAGCAGCCCGCTCTTGGACGGCACCGGCCGGTCACCGGTGTTCAGCAGCAGGAAACTGCCGGTGCCGTAGGTGTTCTTCGCGGTGCCCACGTCGTAGCAGGCCTGCCCGAAGACGGCGGCCTGCTGGTCGCCCAGCGCGGAGGCGACGGGCACCCCGGCGAGCTGTCCGACGGCCGTGCCGTACACCTCGGCGGACGACCGGATCTCCGGCAGCATCGCCGCGGGGATGTCCATGGCGGACAGGATGGCCGGATCCCACTGGAGGGTCTGGAGGTTCATCAGCATGGTGCGGCCGGCGTTCGTGACGTCGGTGACGTGGCGGCCGCCCCCGGTGCCGCCGGTGAGGTTCCAGATCAGCCAGGAGTCGATGGTCCCGAAGGCGATCTCGCCGCGCTCGGCGCGTTCCCTCAGGCCGGGTACGTTGTCCAGCAGCCAGGCCGCCTTTGGCCCGGAGAAGTAGCTGGCGAGCGGCAGTCCGGTCTGCTCCCGGAAGCGGTCCTGGCCGTCCGTGCCGCCCAGTTCGCCGCACAGGGCCGCGGTGCGGGTGTCCTGCCAGACGATCGCGTTGTGCACGGGTTTGCCCGTGGCGCGGTCCCACAGGACGGTGGTCTCCCGCTGGTTGGTGATGCCGAGGGCGCTCAGCTGGTCGGCGCGCAGCCCGGCCTTGGCGAGCGCACCGGCCACCACGGCCTGCACCTTGGACCAGATCTCGGTCGCGTCGTGCTCCACCCAGCCCGGCTTGGGGAAGATCTGGCGGTGTTCGCGCTGGTCGACGGCGACGATGGCGCCGCTGTGGTCGAAGACGATGCAACGGCTTGACGTGGTGCCCTGGTCGATGGCGGCGACGTAGGTGTCGGTGGTGTCCGTCATGGCGGTCCCCTGGGTCGCTGGGTCGGGTCGCTGGTCTGCGGGGCGCGGTACGGGGAGGGGGGGAGAAGCGGGCGTGCGGGGCCGGAGGGAGGGATACGGCGGATCAGAAGGCCGCGTTGTACAGGCCACCGGCGATGGCTCCGCCGATCAGCGGCCCGACGACCGGTATCCAGGCGTAACCCCAGTCGGAGGTGCCCTTGTGGGGGATCGGCAGGAAGGTGTGCACGATGCGCGGGCCGAGGTCGCGGGCGGGGTTGATGGCGTAACCGGTGGGCCCGCCCAGGGAGAGCCCGATGCCGACGACGAGCAGGGAGACGATCAGCACGGTGGTGCCGGACTCGCCGAGTCCCTTGGTCAGTCCGAAGGCGAGGATCGGCAGCACCAGGGCGACGGTCGCGATGATCTCGGTGACCAGGTTGGCGAGCGGGTTCCGGATCTCGGGGATGGTCGAGAAGATGCCGAGCGTCGGCACCGGTTCGTCGGCCGTGCCCTCGGTGGTGCCCTCCTTGCGGACGTTGGCCTGGAACTGGGCGAGGTACACCAGATAGGCGAGCACGGCGCCGAGCATCGCGCCGACGAGCTGGCCCAGCAGATACACCCACACCTTGCCCCACTTGCCGGTGTCGATGGCGATGCCGATGGTGACCGCGGGGTTGAGCTGGCCGCCGGAGAGCGGGGCGGCGGTGTACGCGCCCGCGAGGACGCCGAAGCCCCAGCCGAACGCGATGACCACCCAGCCGGAGGCCCGTGCCTTGGAGTATCTGAGGGTGACGGCGGCGCAGACTCCGGCGCCGAAGAGGATCAGGATCGCGGTGCCGATGACTTCGCCGACGAAAATGTCTCCGTTGCTCATGGCGGCTCCCTTGGCGCCTTTCGGGGCGGGCGGCCCCGGACTTCCGTGCGGGAAAGCTCCGTTGGCGTCTGCGGCCGGAGGCGGGGAGTCCTTGGGACCGCCCGGCGTCCGTGACGAGCGTGCCGTCGCAGCCGTATCGCCGGGCAAGGACCGGTCGTGGAGCAGGACAGACCGGTGGCGCAGTGCCTGATAACGCCGAGAATGTACGGCGATGTCGGCTGACACCGGGAAGTGTTCACCGGCGCCCGGGGGGCGTCAAGGTGGCCGACGGTGACGGTGACATCGACGTGCCGCCGCCCGGGTCACCGGCGCCGGGCGCGGCGGACATGTGGTCCGGCCGGCGCGCCGCTCACCCGGGGTGTGCCGCAACGGGCGGGCGCGGCAGGGATCTTCACCGCCCAGGCTCCACCACCGCGTACCCGGCCGGCGCCGGCGCCGCCCCCGAGCCGCGCCGGACCTCGTGACCGGGCAGGCCGGCCCGCCCCAGCACCCAGCTCGCGCCGCGCAGGGCCTTGGCCGCCTGCTTCAGCGGTGCCAGCTCTGCGGCGGCCTGCCGGTGGTCGCCCACGCTGCCCGGTGCGCACACCACGGTCGCCAGCGACAGCGTGACCGGCCGGCCCCCGGCCGACCAGGGCGCGTCGAGCACGGCGGCGACCAGCGGACCGAGCGCCTCCTCGTCGGCCAGCACCAGGAAGTCGTCGCCCCCGATGTGCCCCACGCGCGCGTGCCCCGGGGCCGCCTGTTGCAGCGCCCGTCCGACCGACCGGATCAGCTCGTCGCCCGCGGCGAACCCGGCGCCGTCGTTGACCTGCTTGAAGTGGTCGATGTCCAGCCAGCTGAGCGCGAAGGCGCGGCCGTCCGCGATCCGCCGGTCCACCTCGCCGGTGATAGCGTCCGAACCGGGCAGCCGGGTCAGCGGGTTGAGCCCGGCCGCCTCCTCGACTCTGCTCTCGGCCAGCGCCCGCACCAGGTCCGCGAGCCGTACGACGCCGACGCACCGGCCGTGCCGGTCGACCACCGCGACATCGTCGGACGTGCGGTCCCGGCCACCGACCGCGACGACGTCCAGCACCTCCCAGGCGGTCGCGTCGACGCCGACCGTCCGGGGCGCGTCGCCGAGCTTGAACGCCGGCCGGTCGGCGTACAGTGCGTGCCCGTAGCGGCCGGACATCGACAGCAGGAACCGGGACCGGTGCACCGAGCGCACGGGCCGGCCCGCCTGGTCCACCAGCAGCACCCCGGACACCTCCGGCGACCCGGTCAGCAGCGCCCGCACCTGTCCCGCCGAGGCGGTCACCGGCAGTACGGCGGCCGGGCGCACGAACTCCCGCACCGACGGCCCCGACCGGGGCACACCGACCGTGCCGGAGGAGCGCGGCGGAACGTATACGTCCGCGGCGGGGATCCGGGCCGGCGGCGCGAACAGCTCGCCCTGGCCGAGCTGCGCCCCGGCCGACAGCGCCGCCGCGTACTGCAGTTCCGTCTCCACGCCCTCCACCGCTACCAGGGCGCCCAGTTCCTCGCACAGCGTGCGCATCGCCCGCACCGCGGCCGGCCGCCCCAGCAGGCAGGCGTCCAGCTTGACCAGGTCGGGGGAGAGGTCGGTGAGCAGCCGAAGCGGTACGTCACCGTCCCCGACGCCGTCGGCGCTGATCCGGAACCCCTGTTCGCGCAGCGCGGCCACCGCCTCCAGCAGGGCCCGCTGCGGCACGTGCGTGTACGGCGGGACCACGTCCAGCGTCACCTCCCAGGGCAGCCGTCCGGCCGCGCGCACGGCGTCGTGCAGCGGGGTGAGGCCGCCGAGGTCGGCGAGCGTGGCCGCGAACACGTTCAGGTGCAGCGGCAGCAGGGTCTCCTTGTGCACCGCGGCACGCAGCGCCGACACCGCGAGTCTCCCGTCGAGTTCGGGATCCCGGCGGGCCTCGGCCAGGATGTCGCCCGTCTCCGGGCGGGCGAGTGTCTCCAGTGCGGCGACCGCGCCCGTCCTCAGGTTGACCACCGGCTGGAAGGCGAAGCGGAGAGTATCCGTCCAGGAGTGCACGGGAGCATGATGGCGCTGCCCGCGTACGCCCAGGCGCAGTTCATGAGACGTTCACGCAGCATTCCGGGTCGGTCACTCAGCGTGGAACCACAGGGGTCACCATCGCCTCCCCGACCTCACCGGTGCTCAGCGCCGCCGGTCCGGAAAGGGACACAGAGCTTCCCGGCCGCATTGCGCACCTGATAGATGCAGGAGACATGACACGACTCACCAGTGCAGTCCGCGGTCTCGTCACCGCCCTCGCCGCCCTGCTGGCCGTGACCACCGCCCCCGCGACCGCCGGGGCGACGACGGAGCCCAGGGCGCCCGCGGACTTCGTGGCCCTGAGCAGCGTGGATCCCACGATCATCCAGGAGATCCGCTACTTCACCCCGCACAACTTCGTGGGCGAGCGCATCGACGGCTACGAGCAGCCCCTGTGCATCCTCACCCGCCCCGCCGCCGAGGCCCTCCACAAGGCCCAGCGCCTCCTGCTGCGCAAGGGCTACACCCTCAAGGTGTACGACTGCTACCGGCCGCAGCGTGCCGTGAACCACTTCGTCCGCTGGGCGAAGGATCTCGACGACCAGGCGATGAAGGCCGAGTTCTACCCGAACGTCGACAAGACCCGGCTCTTCGCGGACGGTTACATCGCCGAGAAGTCCGGCCACAGCCGCGGCTCGACCATGGACCTCACGATCGTGAAGCTCCCCGCGCGGCCGACCCGCCCCTACCACCCCGGACAGCCGCTCGTGCCCTGCTACGCGCCCAAGGACGAGCGTTTCCCCGACAACTCCGTCGACATGGGCACCGGATTCGACTGCTTCGACACCCTCGCGCACACCCTCGACCCGCGCATCCAGGGCGTACAGCGCGCCAACCGCCTGCTGCTCAAGAACACGATGGAGAGCCTCGGATTCGTGAACCTCGCCGAGGAGTGGTGGCACTACACGTACCAGCCCGAGCCGTACCCGGACACCTACTTCGACTTCCCCGTGTCCCGGAAGTCGCTCACCAGCGGACACTGACCGCCTGCCCAAGACGACCCACTTCCGATCGGATACAGTCCGCGCGTGTCCGAAACTCAGCATTCAACTGCCAATTCCGCACCGGACTCGCATTGTTCGAGGTGCGGAGCGCCCTATGGAGAGGGCGTTTCCGGCTGGCCGCGTACCTGCCCCGCGTGCGGAACCGTCGCCTACCGCAACCCGCTGCCGGTCGCGATCGCGCTCCAGCCCGTGTACGACACCAAGGGCACGGCCCTCGTCGTCATCACCCGGACCGTCGCCCCCGCGCGCGGGGGCACGGCCCTGCCCGGCGGCTACATCGACGACCGGGAGGACTGGAAGCAGGCCGTCGTGCGCGAACTCAAGGAGGAGACCGGCATCGACGCGGCCGCGCGCGACGTGCGGCTCGTGGACGCCATGAGCTCCCCCGACGGGCACCTGCTGCTGTTCGGGCTCCTCCCGGAGCGCCCGGTGGAAGGCCTCCCGCCCGCCGGCCCCACGGACGAGACCGAGGGCTGGGAGCTGCTGCGCCGGCCCGAGGAACTCGCCTTCCCGCTGCACACCCTGGCGGTCAGGGCCTGGTTCGAGGGCCGGTACGTCTGACCGGGGCGGCTCAGCCGAGCCCCTGCACCCGCACCGGGTACGGCGGCTCGGCGGAACCTCCCTCCCCGTCCCGCGTGACCATCACCCGGGCGCCCTGGCGGCGGGCGACGTACCGCTCGGCCTCCGGCTCCTCCCACCCGTCGCCCGCGTCCGGCACCACCAGACCGCCGCCCGTACGGCCGTGCGCGGGCGCCCACACCTCCAGTTCGAGGCCGCCGTCGGCGCCCCGCACGGGGACGACCGCCCCCGCGCGCGCGAACACCGGTATCCGCGACAGCGGCGCGTCGACGACGACACGGGCCGGGCCGTCGTACGCCTCCTGCGTCACGGTGTCGTACCACCGGCCCCGCGGCAGCCGCACCGCGCGCCGTTCGGTGCCGGGATCGAGCACCGGAGCCACCAGCAGAGCCTCCCCGAGCAGAAACGCGTCATCGCAGTCGCGCAGCGCCCGGTCCTCCGGTGCCGACCACCACAGCGGCCGCACATAGGGAGCGCCGGTGCGCCGGGCCAGATGCGCCAGCGTCATGAAGTACGGCAGCAGCCGCCGCCGTTCGAGCAGCGCCACGCGCGCGTGCTCCAGCACCTCGGGACCGAACTCCCAGGGCTCCCGGCGCCCCGCCCGCAGGCTCGCGTGGGTGCGGAACAGCGGCAGATACGCCCCCAGCTGGAACCATCTGAGAAACAGCTCCGGCGACGGATCACCGTCGAAACCGCCCACGTCCGGGCCCGAGTACGGCACCCCGCACAACCCGAGCCCCAGCACCAGCGACAGCGACGCCCGCAGCCCCGGCCAGCCCGTCGCCACGTCCCCGGACCAGGTGCCCCCGTAGCGCTGCAGCCCCGCCCAGCCCGACCGCGAGAACAAGAACGGCCGCTTGCCGGGCGACAGTTCGCGCAGCGCCTCGTAGCCCGCGCGGGCCATGCAGAGCGCGTACACGTTGTGCGCCTCACGGTGATCGCCGCCGCACCCCTCCAGCGCGTGCCGGGCCGAACGCGGCAGGGTCGGCTCGCCGAAGGCGGTGAAGGACGTCGGCTCGTTCATGTCGTGCCAGAAGCCCGCGAAGCCCTGCCCCAGCCGCTCCTCGTAGAGCCCGCCCCACCACTTGCGCACGCGCGTGTGCGTGAAGTCCGGGAAGACCGACTCCCCGGCCCACACCACACCGCGCACCGTGCGCCCGGAGGCGTCCCGCACGAACGCGTCCACGGCCGACCCGCTGTCGTACACCGCGTTGCCCGGCACCGCCCTCACCGCCGGGTCGACGATCGACACCAGCCGGATCCCGTCCCGGCCCAGCTCCTCGGCGAGCTGCGGCAGCTTCGGGAACCGCTCCTGGTCGACCGTGAACACCTGGTGGTCGTCGTAGTGGTCGATGTCCAGGTGCACGGCGTCCAGCGGCAGCCCGCGCTCCCGGTAGCCCGCGACGATCCGGCGGACCTCCTGCTCACTGCCGAACCCCCACCGCGCGTGCTGGTGACCGAGCGCCCACGCGGGCGGCACCGCGGGCGCCCCGGTGAGCGAGGCCCACGTGTGCAGCACGCGCGCGGGGGTGCCCACGATCACCCAGCAGCGCAGCGGGCCGCCGTCCATCCGCAGCTCGCAGCGCCCCGCCCGGTCGTGCCCCGACCCGGCCCCCTCCTCACCCTCGCGCAGCACCACCGCGCCGTCCCAGGTCGTGTCGTGGAACACCAGATGCGTGCCGGCGTCCGCCACCACCAGCTGCACCGGCATGGTCAGGTACAGCGGATCGTCGCCGGGTCCGAACGCCCGGCCGGGATCGGTGTTCCACAGCCGGTACGCCCCGTCCCGCAGCCGGGGACCGGACGCCCGGCCGCCCAGACCGAAGAAGCGGGCGTCCGCCGGCACCTCCGACCGCTGCATCCAGCGCGCCGGGCCGCCGCCGACCGGCTCCCACCAGCGCGGCGGCAGGTCCCGCCGCAGGGTCACCCCGCCGGGCGTGCGCACCTCCACCGCGCCGTGCCGCGACACGGCGACCGTCACCCGCTCGGCGACCACGCGCCAGCCACCGTCCTTGTCCGGCTCCAGCACGGCACGCGGATCCGGCTCCGGGCAGCTCCCGTCGAGCGCGTACGACGGCTGCGGACCCGCCTCGTCCCAGCTCCAGAACACGGCCCCGTTCACCGCGACGGTGATCCGCAGCTCGGACCGTGCGAACCGGATCAGCCCGCCGCCCGGTCCCGGCTCCGCCCTCTCCAGCCGCCCCGGGACCCGTGCCCGCTCCGCTCCCCGCGGCGGCAGCGCGGCGGCGTCGATCCGCCGCCTGCGCCACGCCGCCCGGACGGTACGCAACCCCCGAGCCGCCCTCCCCGCACCGACTCCACCCACCGAACGCACCAGGTCACGACCGTCCATGCTGCTCACCCTGCCACTGCGCGCGCCACGCGCGCGTGTCGTTCAACTGCCGTTCACCCGTGGCGGGACCACATCTTCACGACACGGACTGTGTGGGGCACACCCTGGTGCAGAAGTCGATCACATGGCATCGTCCCTGTCAGCCGCGTCACGCGCACACCCCAGCCGTGCGCGGACCGACGCACACGACGCGCACAGCCCGGGAGCCGCCACCATGTCGACCGCGAACCCCCAGCCGCTCTGGCAGCCCGATCCCGAGCGGATCGACCAGGCCCGCATCACCCGGTTCCAGGCCTGGGCCGCCGAGCACCACGGCGCCCCCGCCGAGGGCGGCTACCCCGCCCTGCACCAGTGGTCCGTCGACCACCTGGAGACGTTCTGGGAAGCCGTCACCGAGTGGTTCGACGTCCGCTTCTCCACGCCCTACGCGCGCGTGCTCGGCGACCGCGCGATGCCCGGCGCCCAGTGGTTCCCCGGAGCCACCCTCAACTACGCCGAGCACGCCCTGCGCGCCGCCGCCGACCGCGCGGACGAGCCCGCCCTCCTCCATGTCGACGAGACCCACGAACCGCGCCCGGTGACCTGGTCCGAGCTGCGCCGCCAGGTCGGCTCCCTCGCCGCCGAACTCCGCGCCCTCGGCGTCCGGCCCGGCGACCGGGTCAGCGGCTACCTGCCCAACATCCCGCAGGCCGTCGTCGCCCTGCTAGCCACGGCCGCCGTCGGCGCCGTGTGGACCTCCTGCGCCCCCGACTTCGGCGCCCGCAGCGTCCTGGACCGCTTCCAGCAGGTCGAACCCGTCGTGCTGTTCACCGTCGACGGCTACCGCTACGGCGGAAAACAGCACGACCGCCGCGAGATCGTCGCCGAACTGCGCCGCGAGCTGCCCACCCTGCGCGGCGTCGTCCACATCCCGCTGCTCGGCGCACCGGCGCCCGAGGGCGCCCTGGAGTGGTCGGCGCTGACCGCGGGCGACACCGAGCCGGTCTTCGAGCAGGTCCCGTTCGACCACCCGCTGTGGGTGCTGTACTCCTCCGGCACCACCGGCCTGCCCAAGGCCATCGTCCAGTCCCAGGGCGGCATCCTGGTCGAGCACCTCAAGCAGCTCGGCCTGCACTGCGACCTGGGCCCCGAGGACCGCTTCTTCTGGTACACCTCGACCGGCTGGATGATGTGGAACTTCCTCGTCTCCGGCCTGCTCACCGGCACGACGATCGTCCTGTACGACGGCAGCCCCGGCTACCCGGACACGGGCGCCCAGTGGCGGGTCGCCGAACGCACCGGCGCCACCCTCTACGGCACCTCCGCCGCCTACGTCATGGCCTGCCGCAAGGCCGGCGTCCACCCCGCGCGCGACTACGACCTGTCCGCCGTCAAGTGCGTCGCCACCACCGGCTCCCCGCTGCCGCCCGACGGCTTCCGCTGGCTGCACGACGAGGTGCGCGACGACCTGTGGATCGCCTCCGTCAGCGGCGGCACGGACGTCTGCTCCTGCTTCGCCGGCGGCGTACCGACCCTGCCCGTGTACACCGGCGAACTCCAGGCGCCCGGCCTCGGCACCGATCTCCAGGCCTGGGACCCGAGCGGCAAGCCGGTCGTCGACGAGGTCGGCGAACTCGTCGTCACGAACCCGATGCCCTCGATGCCGATCCGCTTCTGGAACGACCCGGACGGCAGCCGCTACCACGACAGCTACTTCGCCACCTACCCCGGCGTCTGGCGGCACGGCGACTGGATCACCGTCACCTCGCGCGGCACCGTGATCATCCACGGCCGTTCCGACTCCACCCTCAACCGGCAGGGCGTCCGCATGGGCTCGGCCGACATCTACGAGGTCGTCGAACGGCTGCCGGAGATCAAGGAGTCCCTGGTCATCGGCATCGAGCAGCCCGACGGCGGCTACTGGATGCCGCTGTTCGTGCACCTCGCACCCGGCGCCGTCCTCGACGAGGCCCTGCTGAACCGGATCAGGCAGACGATCCGCGAACAGCTCTCGCCGCGCCACGTGCCCGACGAGATCATCGAGGTGCCCGGCGTCCCGCACACCCTCACCGGCAAGCGCATCGAGGTGCCCGTCAAGCGCCTCCTGCAGGGCACCCCGCTGGAGAAGGCGGTCAACCCCGGCTCCATCGACGACCTCGACCTGCTCGGCTTCTACGAGGAACTCGCCCGCAAGCGCGGCTGACCCCCGTCCCGCGCGCCTCACCCACCGCAGGCGGCCCCGGACTCGCCCGGTACGGCGGCGAAGCCCGGGGCCGGCCGCGCGGCCGGCCCCCCTCACGGCAGCCCGTTGTCAGTGCCGCCGGTTACGGTGAGTGAGCATTGATCGACTGCGCACTCAGGGGGAAACATGGCGCACACCGACCACCAGAGCATGCGACGCGTCCTGCGCCGCGAGATCGCCGGCACCATCGGCCTGCTCACCGACGAACACGACTTCCGCGCCATGCGGCGCTACCGCAGCTTCACCTTCGACGACCACCAGACCTACCTCCGGCAGGTGGAAGCCGTCCTCAGGGCCCGCGCCGCCCAGGGCACCCACACCACACTCGCCCTCTTCGACCCCGAGGACTACGCCGCCTACTGCGCGCAGGCCGGCCTCGACCCCGAAGACCCGGCCAGCCGGAGCCGCTTCACCGCGGAACTCGCTGCGACGGGCCCCACCATCCCCTACGACGGCCGGCCCCTCGCCACCCTCGTCCCCGCCCTCGTCGACGAAGCAGTACGACAGGCGACCTGGGAGTACGCCACCACCCTGCTCTCCCGTCTCGGCCCCTGCCCCACCTGCGGCGAGGACATCGGCAAGGCCGCCTTCACCCGCGCCTCCGAACTGCTGATCCGCATCCTCGACACCGCACCACCCGGCGACCGCCACCTCGTGTGCAGCGTCTCCGGACCACCCGAAACCCTGATCGCCGTCCTCCACGGCGATCGCGACGCCGACGACGGCATCCGCCTCGACGAGGCCGAGGTCCTGGAATTCACCAGTGTCCTCGCACTCGGCCTCGCGACCCGAAGCCCCGGCGGACTCGTCCTGCGCGCCGACGCCCCGGACACCCCCGACCGGGTCTACGGCTGGCGGTTGCGCTGCGGCCGCCTCGAACCGCTCACCGCCGCCGAAGTCTTCGACGCCTACTGCACCGACGTCGAATCCGGCGACCTCATCTCCCCGGAATCCGGCGTCGACTACTGCGAGCCGCCCGACCTCGGAGCCGAGAGCGACACAGCGGACCACCGGCACTGAGCGCGCCCACGGCGACAGCGCCGCCGAACGCGCCAGGGGCGCCCCACCCGAAGGCGGGACGCCCCTGATCCCGGCACACACACGCGCGCGCGAGGCGCGGCTACGGCCTACTCGCCGGACAGCACCGCCTGAGCCGCGGCCCGCGCCTCCTCGGCACTGTCCGCGGCACGCGCCGCCGCCGCGGCCCGCTCGCACTGCGCCAGCGTGTACTTCGCCAGCGTCGCCCGGACATAGGGAATCGACGCCGCACCCATCGACAGGGAGGTGACGCCCAGACCGGTCAGCACACACGCCAGCAGCGGGTCGGAAGCGGCCTCGCCGCACACGCCGCAGCTCTTGCCCTCGGCCTTCGCCGCCTCCGCGGACAGGGCCACCAGGTCCAGCAGCGCCGGCTGCCACGGGTCCTGAAGCCGGGACACCGCGCCCACCTGCCGGTCGGCCGCGAACGTGTACTGCGCGAGGTCATTGGTCCCCAGCGAAAGGAACTCCACCTCCTGCAGGATCGAACGCGCCCGCAGCGCGGCCGACGGGATCTCCACCATCGCGCCGAACTTCGCCTGCAGCCCGGCCGCACGGCAGGCGTCCGCGAACGCCTTCGCGTCCGTACGGTCCGCCACCATCGGCGCCATGACCTCGAGGTAGACCGGCAGACCCTCGGCGGCCTTCGCCAGCGCGGTCAGCTGCGTGCGCAGGATCTCCGGGTGGTCCAGCAGCGTCCGCAGACCCCGCACGCCCAGCGCCGGGTTCGGCTCGTCGGAAGGAGTCAGGAAGTCCAGCGGCTTGTCCGCGCCCGCGTCCAGCACCCGCACCACCACACGGCCCTCGGGGAACGCCTCCAGCACCTGCCGGTAGGCCTCCACCTGCTTCGCCTCGGAAGGAGCGTTCTTGCTGTCGTCCAGGAACAGGAACTCGGTACGGAACAGACCGACACCCTCGGCCCCGGCCTCGACCGCGGCCGGCACGTCCGCCGGACCGCCCACGTTGGCCAGCAGCGGCACCTTGTGACCGTCCGCCGTCGCCCCCGGCCCCGTCGACGCGGCCAGCGCCGCCCTGCGCTCGGCGGCAGCGGCCTGCAGCTGCGCCTTCTTCTCCTCGCTCGGGTTCACGAAGATGTCGCCGGTGCTGCCGTCGACGGCGATCACCGTCCCCTCGGCCAGCTCACCGGCACCCGGCAGCGCCACGACCGCCGGCACGCCCAGCGCCCGCGCCAGGATCGCGCTGTGGCTGGTCGGCCCGCCCTCCTCGGTCACGAAGCCGAGCACCAGCGAGGGGTCCAGCAGCGCGGTGTCCGCCGGCGCCAGATCCCGGGCCACGAGGACATAGGGCTGGTCGCTGTCCGGGACACCCGGCATCGGCACGCCCAGCAGCCGGGCGACGATACGGTTCCGCACGTCATCGAGGTCGGCCACCCGGCCGGCGAGGTACTCACCGGCACCGGCCAGCAGCTCCCGGTAGGCCGCGAACGCGTCGTACACCGCGCGCTCCGCCGTGCTGCCGACGGCGATCCGCCGGTCCACATCGGCCATCAGTTCGGGGTCCTGGGCCATCATGGCCTGCGCCTCGAGCACCGCCTGGGCCTCGCCCCCGGCCAGGTTGCCGCGCGCCATGAGATCGGCGGCCACGGCGTCCACGGCCTGACGGGCGCGCCCCTGCTCCCGCTCGGCCTCCTCCGCAGGTATCTGCTTGGCCGGCGGCTCCAGCACCGCCGTGCCCATGTGCCGGACCTCGCCGATGGCCACGCCATGGCTCACGCCGACGCCTCGCAGCGTTGTCTCCATGTCACCCGTCTCCGATAGTGCGGCGGGCCCCGCCGCCGCGGTGGTTGTGCTGATCGCCGCCCGATGACGGCACTGCCGTCAGTTCCAGGCGAAGAGGCTGTCGCCGGCCTTCACGTCTCCGCTGTCACGCAGGCCGGACAGGGACTCGGCCGTGGCTTCGAGTGCGACGACGGGGCAGACCGGCGACTTGCCCGCGGCCTCGACCGCGGCCGGGTTCCAGCGGACCACGGCCTGGCCGCGCGTCACGGTGTCGCCCTTGCTCACGAGCAGCTCGAAACCCTCGCCGTTGAGCTGCACGGTGTCGATGCCGAGGTGGGTGAGCACGCCGCGCCCGCTCTCGTCCACCACGACGAAGGCGTGCGGATGCAGGGAGATGATGACGCCGTCCACCGGCGCAACGGCCTCGGAAGGCTCACGCACGGGGTCGATCGCGGTGCCCGGGCCGACCATGGCCCCGGAGAAGACCGGATCCGGCACTTCGGCCAGTCCGATGGCACGTCCGGCGAGAGGGGACGTCACGGTGGTCATGGGAAGCCTCCCAAGGAGTGGAGCTGCTCAAGGGCCGTCACTGCGTGTCCCGGACGGCGCACTGGCAGCAGCGTATGTCATATGAACTGGCGGTTCCGGATAGAAGCTACCAGCTAGTGGTCTAGACCACCAACCCCATGGATTTGCACCGTCTCCGAGGCTCCGTGTACAGTCGTACTCCTGCCTGGGGCGGTGGCCTGCGCAAGCGCCATCGTCGGGTAGAACCCAAACTCATCAGATCCTATCTCTGGATCCGCTTCTGCATGCTCGCAGAGTGGTGGTCAGAGAGACGGAAAAAGCCTGATAGAGTCGGAAACACCGAAGGGAAGCGCCCGGAGGAAAGCCCGAGAGGGTGAGTACGAAGGAAGCGACCGTTCCTTGAGAACTCAACAGCG
>NZ_JBIDAL010000008.1:0-478338 GCF_043202415.1 Streptomyces sp. NPDC048192 | reverse complement strand
CTTAAGTCCCTCGCCGACTACCTCGCGAGGATCACCCCACCCAACAGCCAAACCAAGACCGACTAACCCTCGCGATTTCTGGCGCAGCACACTAGGACAGGGAGCCGATGTGCCGGGCGGGCGTGCGTGCTTGGCTGGCGGCATGACCGAATTCAGCGAGGCGGAGCGCGCGTATCTGGCGTCGCAGCGACTGGGCCGCATGGCCACCGTCGACCGGCACGGCCAGCCGCAGGCGAACCCCGTGGGCTTCCATCTGCGGGACGACGGCACCATCCTGATCGGCGGCTACGCGATGGGCACGACGAAGAAGTGGCGCAATCTGCGGCAGAACCCGAGGATCGCCCTGGTCGTCGACGACATCGCGAGCGTACGGCCCTGGCGGGTGCGCGGGGTCGACATCCGCGGTGAGGCGGAACTCCTCGTCGGCCCGCACGACTTGGGCCCGCACTTCAGTGACGAGGTGATCCGCATCCATCCCCGTACAGTGCACAGCTGGGGACTGGTGGAGGAGTAGCCGAGCCGCCCGGGGTCGACGGATCCGGCGTCAGCCGTCCGTGAGCGCGCCCTCGAGGGTCAGCAGCCACACCTTCCGTTCGAGGCCGCCCGCGTACCCGGTCATCGCCCCGTCCGCGCCGATGACCCGGTGGCAGGGGCGCACGATCAGCAGCGGGTTGGCGCCGATGGCGCCGCCGACGGCGCGGACCGCCGCGCGGGACGCCCCGGCCCGCGCGGCGATCTGCCCGTAGGTGGCCGTGGCGCCGTACGGCACCTCGTCCAGCGCGGCCCACACGCGCTGCCGGAACTCGGTGCCGTGTGCGCGCAACGGAAGCCGGAACTCCGCGAGTTCACCGGCGAAGTAGGCGGCCAGCTGCTCCGCCGCCGCCCGGAACGGGCCCGTGTCGCACCGCAGCCCGTCCCCCGCGTTCCGCAGGCTCTCCGCGCTCCGCCCGCCCTTCTGCCCGGGTACGGACAGCGAGGTGAGCGCCCCGTCCGGGTCGGCGGTGAGCAGCAACCGGCCTACGGGGGAGTCCAGTTCGGTCCAGTAGCCGGCCGTCATCGGAGCCGCTCCCCTGCCACGCGCAGATGCTGGACGGCGTACGAGCGCCAGGGCCGCCACTCGTCGGGCACCGCCGCGCCGGGCGGGGCGACGTCCGGGTCGCCGAGGGCACGCACGCGTACGGCGGCCACGGTGGCCGGGTCCATTCCGGGCAGGGTGAGCAGCGCCTCCTGCGCGTCGTCCCGGTCGGCGCCCGGATCCAGTCGTACCGTGCCGTCGGCCAGGGCTGCGGCGAGCGCGCCCAGCGGGCCGTCCGGCTCGGCCTCGGCGAGGACGGCGGCCTCGGGGAAGAGCCGGGTCAGGGCGCCGCAGGGCGCGTCGAGCACCTTGCCGTACCGCCGCACCAGCTCCTCGGCGCCCTCCTTCCCGGCCAGGGCCCGGACGGCGGGTTCCAGCGGGTCGACGGCGCCGGGCGAGCGCAGTCCGGGCCGGGCGGCGACCAGCGGGCCGAGCCGCGGGTCGGCGCCGAGCCGCTCGTCCACGGCGTACGGGTCGGCGTCGAGGTCGAACAGGCGCCGCAGCCGCTGTACCGCGGTGGTGAGGTCCCTGGGGTCGGTGAGGTGCAGCCGTGCGTCGAGCCAGCCGCCCGGCCGGGTGCCGGTCCCCGGCCTCGGCGCCCGGGTGCGCTCGGCCACGGCGACGATCCCGGTGCCGTACGGCAGCCGCAGCGTGCGCCGGTAGGTGCGGCCGCCCGGCGGGCCGGAGACCTCCTCCACGCCGGCCAGCGCCTCCCGCGTCAGCTGGTCGAAGACGGCGCCGGCCTGGTAGGGGCCGCGATGGGCGAGCCGCAGCGGGATCCCGGCGCCCGGCGCCGCCCCGCGGCCGGCCCGGCGCCGGGGTGCGGCGGCCCGCAGCTGGGTCGGGGTGGAGGCGTACACCTCCCGTACGGTGTCGTTGAACTGGCGCACGCTGGCGAACCCGGACGCGAACGCGATCTCGGTGACCGGCAGCTCGGTCGTCTGCAGCAGCGTGCGCGCGGTGTGCGCCCGCTGGGCGCGGGCGAGCGCCACGGGCCCGGCGCCCAGCTCGGCGGTCAGCTGCCGCTGGACCTGCCGCGCGCTGTAGCCGAGCCGCGCGGCGAGTCCGGCGACGCCCTCGCGGTCCACGACGCCGTCGGCGATCAGCCGCATGGCCCGCCCGACGACGTCCGCCCGCACGTTCCACTCCGCCGACCCCGGCACGGCGTCCGGCCGGCACCGCCGGCAGGCCCGGAACCCGGCGCCCTGCGCGGCGGCGGCCGTCGCGAAGAACCGCACGTTGTGCCGCTTCGGCGTCACCGCCGGGCAGCTGGGCCGGCAGTAGATGCCGGTGGTCTCGACGGCGAAGAAGAACACCCCGTCGAACCGCCCGTCCCGGCTGCGCACCGCCTCGTACCTGGAGTCCTCGTCCATCACGGTTCCAGTGTCGGACGCCCGGAGGAGGCGCTGCCAGCGGAAAACGGACATGACGCTGCCGGACAGCCCGCCGGAGGAACGCCGCCGGGGTGCGCCGGTGCGCTCGCTACTCCCAGCGCCCCCGCTTGAACTCCATCGCGGCCTTCCCGGCGGCACCCTTCCGTTTCCAGTCCCGCCGCAGTTCCGCGCGGACCCGCGCATCGGTCTTGGCGACGATCCACTGGTTCTCGCGCACCAGTTTCCGGTAGCTGTCCAGCCGCCGCGGTGGGAGGTCCCCGCTCTCCACGGCCGACCGCACCGCGCAGTCCGGCTCGCTCTCGTGGGCGCAGTCGTGGAAGCGGCACCCCTCGGCCAGTTCCTCGATCTCGGTGAACACCTGGCCGACCCCGCTCTCGGCGTCGTACAGCCCGACGCCCCGCAGCCCGGGGGTGTCGATGAGGACCCCGCCGGAGGGCAGGGCGAGCAGGTTGCGGGTGGTCGTCGTGTGCCGGCCCTTGCCGTCGACGTCCCGCGCGGCCCGTACGTCCATGACGTCCGCGCCGACCAGGGCGTTGGCCAGGGTGGACTTGCCCGCGCCGGACTGGCCGATCAGCACGGAGGTGCCGGCGCCGACGAGCGCGACGAGGACGTCGAGTCCCTCGCCGTGCAAGGCGCTGACGGTGAGCACCGGCACGCCGGGCGCGCTGGTCTCGACGTCCTGCACCAGGTGGGCGAGGGTGACCGGGTCCGGCACCAGGTCGGCCTTGGTCAGGACGACGACCGGCTGGGCGCCGGACTCCCAGGCCAGCGCGAGGAACCGTTCGACCCGGCCGAGGTCGAGGTCGACGGCGAGGGACACGGCGACGACGGCGTGGTCGACGTTGGCGGCGAGGATCTGCCCCTCGGACCGCTTGGAGGAGGTGGACCGCACGAAGGCGGTGCGGCGCGGCAGATACGCGCGCACATAGCGCGGATCCCCGTCGGGGTCGACGGCGACCCAGTCCCCGGTGCACACGACCTTCATCGGATCCCGGGGCACGACGAACTCGGTGTCGGCGCGCACGGTCCCGGCCGGGGTGACGATGTCGCACTGCCCGCGGTCGACCCGCACGACACGCCCGGGCAGCAGCCCCTGGGCGGCGTGGCGCGCGAACGCCTCGGCCCAGGCGTCGTCCCAGCCGTAGGGGGCCAGAACGGAGTACTCAGCAGAGGTGGTAGTCAAGGGAGACCCTTCACAGGGTGGCCCCGGGCGGGCGCGTCGGACGCGCGGTGGGTTCAGCCGGTGGCCACGGAGGTGGACTGGATGGATTCCTGGATGCGGGCAGCGCCCATCGCAATGACAGCCATCGGTCGACACCTCCTCGTCCCACGTGTGCTTCGCGCACGCCGCCTCGGCGTGCCCGCAAACGGTAGCCCGCCGCCCGGGCCCCTCGTCAACGCATTATTTCTTCCGGATCTCTTCCAGGTGGTCAGCCGGCCGCGCAGGGCACCCCGTTGAGCGTGAACCCGTGCGGGGAGCGGTTGTCGGTGTGCCAGGTGCCGGTGAAGCCGAAGGACAGGGTGCCGTGGGCGGTGACGGCCTTGTCGTAGTCGGCGGCGGTGGCGGTGACGTGGGAGCCGTCCTGGTGGGCGGTGGCGTCCCACATCTGGGCGACCCTCTGGCCGTCGCGGAAGGTCCAGGAGACGCTCCAGCCGTCGAGGGGGCGGTCGGTGGTGACGGTGACCGCGGCCTGGAAGCCGTCCCGCCACTGGTCGACGAGGTGGTAGGCGACCCGGCAGCCGGCCGCGGGAGCGCTGCTGCGGGTGGGGTCCGGCGTGCGGGCGGCCGAGGAGGTGCTGCCCTGGGGTTCGGGGCCGGGCTTGCCGCCGCCGGTGTGGGGGGCCGTGGGCGTCGCGGAGGGTGTGGGGGTGGGGGTGGGGGTGGCGGCGGGCGGTTTGCGGGAGGCGGGGCGGCCGGTGGCGCGGGAGACGCTGGGGTCGGCGACCGGCTGCCGGTCGTCGCGGGCGGCGGCGCTGTCGTCGCCGGTGCCGCCGAAGGGCATCATCGACACCCCCAGCGCCAGCGCCGACAGCAGTACGGCCGCGGCGAGCAGGCCGCCGCGCAGCGCCCGCTGGCGTCCGGCGCCGCCCTCCTCCGGATCGCCGCCCGCCGTCTCGGCGCCGGGGCGGCCCGCGCCGAGGCGGACCTCGGCGGCGCGCCGGCGGCGTTCCAGGTACGCGAGGCCGCCCCAGCCGATGACCCCGCCGGCCAGCGCGGCGGGCAGTCCGCCGCCGTGCAGGCGCAGGCACGCGGCGGCCTCGGCGCACCGCACGCAGGTCGCGAGGTGCCGGGAGAGGTCGTCGGGGGTGTCGGCGGCCGGCGAGCGGGTGACCGCGTCCAGCAGGCCGGCGTAGGAACGGCACCGCGCGTCCATCGGGGTGTCCAGGTGGGCGCGGTGGCAGCGGTCCCTGAACAGGGCGCGGACCTGGTCGAGTTCGTCGGCGACGGTGGCCGGGTCCAGGCCGAGCCGGCGGGCGACGGCGGGCAGCGGCAGCGCCTCCACCTCGGCGAGCCAGAGCAGCGAGGCGTCGGCCTCCTGCAGGTCCCTGAGGCCGCGCAGGGCGACGGGACGCTCCAGCGGCGGCCCGGAAAAGCGGGCGGCGTTGCCGGAGTTGAGCCACAGCCGCAGATCGGGGTCGAGTTTGTGGCCCTGGCCGCCGGCCTCCCAGGCGGCGGCGGTGTCGCGTACGGCGGTGAGGAGCGCCGGGATCGTGGGCAGGCGCGGGGTGCGGCGGCCCGCGCCGCGCACGTGTGTGCCGGCGGCGGCGCGGAGTTCGCGCATGCCGAGCGCGAACGCCTCGTTCGCCAGTTGATGGGCCGTCAGGGAGCCGGAGGTGCACAGGTCCGCGTAGCTGAGCACCGCGTCCCAGCCCTCCGAGAACAGCGCGGCCTCGGTGGCGTCCTTGGGGGTCGGCAGGTCGGGCATCGGACTCCTGCATCCACGAGCGAGGGCAACTCACCAGAGAAGGAAGGGAGTTGCGGGGTGCCTCGCGGCAGGACACAGAGCCTTTCACGTCCCTGACACAACTGACAAGCGGCCTGTTCACACCCGGTCACCGACGGTGGCGGCCGGGGCGCGTGACGCGACGGGCCCGCGACTCCGGCCTCCTGTACGGACGCCGGAGCCGCTTCGCTCACCGCGGGGCCGTCCCGATGCGCGGGATCACACCTCGGCCGGCGCCTGAGGCGCGTCCGCCGCCGGTTCGTCCGCCGGCAGGCTGTCCATGAAGGAGCTGACGGAGAAGACGGCGCGGCCGGGTCCGGGCGGGCCGTAGCCGGGCGGGGAGGACAGCCCGAAGTCGTCCATGGTCTGGCGGTAGGCCTGGAGCAGCCGGATGTGGTACTCCAGCGGCGCGCCCTGCGGATTGGCCTTGCCGAGCGGGGTGGTGGGCTCGGGGCACCATGTGGTGAAGCGGGGCGTGATGCCGTGCGACATGAAGAAGCGCAGGCCCTCGGTGGTCGACGCGATCGCCTCGTCGACCGTCGTGAAGCCGAACGGCTCGGCCATCTCCACGCCGGCCACGAAGTTGGGGATCACGTTGCGCGCGCCGAACACCTCCGCGGAGTCCAGGATGCGCCGGTGCCACTCGTCCCGGCCGACGTACCGCTCCTTGCCGGGGCAGTACAGCTCGAACAGGCGCCGGTCCCACACCTCGAAGTTGGGGTGGTAGATCTGCACGCCGTAGTCCTTGAAGCGCTGCACGTCCGCCTTCGGCAGGGCCTGGGCGACGACCTTGCCGATCCAGCGGCCGGGGAAGCGCTCCTCGATGGCCTTGGCGTAGTGGCCGTAGAAGTCGGCCTCGTCACGGCCCGCGACCTTGGAGGTGATCGCGCCGCCGGTGAGGGTGTAGGCGGTGGAGGCCTTCTGGGTGTCGTACCGGTCGATGATCTCGAGGGCTTCCAGGACCTCCTCGACGTCCTTGACGCCGGTGTACGGCCGCCCGGCCGCCTTGTGCTGGCGCCAGTTGTGGTTGATGTCGCAGTACTGGCACTCCTCCTTGGCGCCGAAGTACTGGCAGACCCGGAAGACGGTGAGGTAGATCAGGTAGCCCCACTGGATGGTCGGGGCCACCTCCATCACGGACTTCCCGTTGGACAGGGTGTGCCGGTAGTACTCCGGCATGGGCGGCACCCCGACGTCGGCGATCCGCCTGCCGTCGAGGTAGAGGCCGAGCAGCCCCTCCTCGTCGGCGGCCACCCGGTACGGCGAGGCCGGGTTCACCCGCACGGAGACGACGGTGCGGCGCAGGTCGTACGGGCCGCCGGTGAGGATGATCTCCTCCGGCGGGCGGCGCAGCGCGGCCTCGCCCAGTTCGGGCAGGGTGCCGTGGTCGAAGGAGAAGATGAAGTACGACTTCGGTTTGACCTCGCCGCTCTCGTTGTCGCTGAGGGCGGACGGGTCGAAGGCGACGCCCCCGCGGAGCAGGTCCTCCTTGAAGACGGCTTCCCGTGGCACATGCGGGAACCGCTCCATCAGATCCTCGACCAGCGCGGTACGACTGCCCATCCGTCTGTCTCCTCCCGGTTCAGGCGTACGTCTCACACCGTATGCCCCCGCCCGCGGCTCAGCCGTGCCGGGTCCCCGCACGGCGGGCGATGTGTTCCGGTACGGCCGTCCCGGCCGGCAGCGCCGGGTCGGGCTCGGGGTCGCCCCACACGGTGGTCAGCGGCAGGACGCCGGCCCACAGCCCGAGAGCCGCGTCGGGTCCTTCGCCGTCGTCCGGGGCGCCGGCGCGGATCTTGACCGAGGCCTCCTCGAGGGAGAGGGCGAGGAGGGTGGTGGCGGCCAGCTCCTTGCGGCTGGGGCGGCGGGCGTACGACCACTGGCCCGGTGCGCAGTGCTCGGTGAGCCGGCGCAGGCCCGCCAGCTTCTCCTCGGGGTCGCTGACCTTGCGGGCGGTGCCGTGGATCATGGCGCTGCGGTAGTTGACGCCGTGCTCGAAGACGGACCGGGCGAGCACGAGCCCGTCCACGTGTGTGACGGTGACGCACACCGGGGTGTCGCCGGCCAGGCTGCGGCTTGCCGTGGATCCGTGCAGATAGAGCCGGTGCTCGTCGCGGCCGTACACCGTGGGCACGACGACGGGCCGGCCCTCGACCAGCACGCCGAGGTGGCAGACGAAGGCGGCGTCGAGGATCGCCTCCAGCTCGGCCCGCTCGAGGCTGCCCTGCTCGCGCAGCCTGCGGTGCCGGGTGCGGTCGGTGACGGGCAGGCGGGCGGGAAGCGGTTCCGGAGACATGGGCGGACGGTACCGATATCGCTGTGAAAAGGCTAGCGGAATATCGATTGCATCGGTCTGTGTCGCCGTGACGACGAAATCCGCAGCAGGTCTCCCCGTCGGTCCGTGCCGGATGAGAGGGTCGGCGCAGAACCACTCTGCAGGAGGACGCAACTGTGACAGGGACGGCCGAGACCGCCGGGACGGTCAGCAACTGGGCGCGCACCATCACGTACACCGCGCGGGAGTTCCACCGTCCGCGCACGCTCGACGCGCTCGCGGCGCTGGTGGCGGCCGGTGAGCGGGTGCGCGTGCTGGGGAGCGGGCACTCCTTCAACCGGATCG
This sequence comes from Streptomyces sp. NPDC048192, assembly GCF_043202415.1. Classification (NCBI taxonomy): domain Bacteria; kingdom Bacillati; phylum Actinomycetota; class Actinomycetes; order Kitasatosporales; family Streptomycetaceae; genus Streptomyces; species Streptomyces sp. NPDC048192. The sequence goes on along the minus strand of NZ_JBIDAL010000008.1, from coordinate 470,304 downwards.
CCGACCCCGGTCCGGACGGCGTGCTGGTGTCCACCGCCGACCTGCCCCGGGTGATCGACGTCGACACGGCGGCACGCACGGTCCGGGTGTCCGGCGGCGTCCGCTACGCCGAGCTGGCCGAGACGGTCCACGCGCACGGTCTCGCCCTGGCCAACATGGCCTCGCTGCCGCACATCTCGGTGGCCGGCTCGGTGGCGACGGGCACGCACGGCTCGGGCGTCGGCAACGGCCCGCTGGCCTCGGCCGTCCGGGAGGTGGAGATGGTCGTCGCGGACGGCTCGACGGTGACGATCGGCCGGGGCGACCCCCGGTTCGACGGCGCCGTGACCTCGCTCGGCGCGCTCGGTGTCGTCACCGCGCTCACCCTCGGCCTGGAGCCCGCGTACGAGGTCGAGCAGCACGTGTTCACCGAACTGCCGCTGGAGGGGCTGGACTTCGCCGCCGTGGCCGCCGCCGGATACAGCGTGAGCCTGTTCACCGACTGGCGGGCGCCGGGCTTCCGGCAGGTGTGGGTCAAGCGGCGCACGGACCAACCTGGCGTGGACTTCCCGTGGGCGGCGCCCGCCGCGGTGCCGCTGCACCCGGTCCCGGGCATGCCGGCGGGCAACTGCACCGAGCAGTTCGGGGTGCCGGGGCCGTGGCACGAGCGGCTGCCGCACTTCCGGGCGGAGTTCACGCCGAGCAGCGGGGAGGAGATCCAGTCGGAGTATCTGCTGTCGCGATCGGCCGCCCTCGACGCGCTGCACGCGATCGACGGGATCCGGTCGACGGTCGCCGGTGTGCTGCAGACCTGCGAGGTGCGTACGGTCGCCGCCGACGCCCAGTGGCTCAGCCCGGCCCACGACCGGGATTCGGTCGCGCTGCACTTCACCTGGGTGCGGGACGAGGCGGCGGTGCTGCCGGTGGTGCGCCGGCTGGAGGAGGTGCTGGAGCCGTTCGATCCTCGCCCGCACTGGGGGAAGGTCTTCGAGATCCCCTCGGCCGTGCTCCGCGGGCGGTACCCGCGGTTCGGCGACTTCGCGTCCCTGGTCCGCGAGATGGACCCGTCCGGCACGTTCGCCAACGACTTCGTGCGGGACCTCCTCGGGCTCCCCGCGTAGCGGCGGCCGCCCGGAACCCGGCCGGGCTTCCTCCAGCCCCTTTCGTAACCCCTTGTCGAAACTCCCTCCCAGCCCATAGCCTGGCGCCCGCGCCGGTGCCGAGGTCGCCCGGCCTGGTCCGGCCGGACGGGATGGGAGGGGCAGCCGGGTGAAGCGCACGTCACGGGACATCCGCACCGCGAACCGCTACGAGGTGCTGCGCCAGATCATCGCCGCGTCTCCCACCTCCCGGCAGGAGCTGGCCGCCGCCACCGGGCTGAGCCTGGCCACGGTCGCCACCCTGGTCGGCGAGCTGCTCGGCCTCCGCATGATCACCGAGGTGGGGTTCGAGGACTCGGCCGGCGGCCGGCCGCGGGGGCTGGTGGCCGTCAACGCGTCGGGGGGCGCGTTGATCGGCGTCGACATCGCGGAGACGTACGTCCATGCCGAGCTGTTCGACCTGGCGCTGAACGTGCTGGCCCGCGCCGACGAGGACATGCGGCCCGGCGAGAGCCGCCCGGAGCAGGTGGTGGGCCATGTGGCCGCTGCCGTCGGCTCCGTGGTGGCACAGGCCGGCATCGAGGCGGCCCGGGTGCTCGGCGTCGGGGTGAGCGTGCCGGGCCAGGTGGACCGGGACACCGGTGTCGCCGAGTACGCGGCCAACTTCGACTGGCACGACGTGCCGTTGCTCGATCTCCTGGCGGACCACATCGCCCACCCGCTGTATCTGGACAACCCGCTGCGCGCCTGCACGGTGGCCGAGCTGTGGTTCGGGGCCGCGCGGGGGCGCGCGGACGCGGTCGTGGTCAACCTCGGCACGGGGGTCGGCGCCGGTCTCGCCCTCGGCGGCGGGCTGCACCGGGGCGTGAGCAACAGCGCCGGCGAGTGGGGCCACACCACGCTCGTGCTGGACGGGCGGCTGTGCCACTGCGGCAATCACGGCTGCGTCGAGACCTACGTGGGCGCGCCCGGCATCATGCAGAACCTGCGCGAACTCAGCCCCCGGTCCCCCCTGTTGCACCCAGAGGACCAGACGGCCACCATCGAGGCGCTGGCCCGCGCGGCCGCCGCCGGGGACCCGGTCGCGCTGAAAGCCGTCCGGGACACCGCCCGCTACCTGGGCGCCGGGATCTCCGACCTGATCAACCTGCTCAACCCGGAAGTGGTCGTGCTCAGCAGCTGGGTCGCCGCCCGGCTGGGCGAGCCGCTGCTGGAGGAGGTCCGCAGGGCCGTCGCCCGGCACGCGCTGCGCCGGCCGCTGGCCGCCACCGAGATCGTCCTGTCCCCGATCCCCACCGACCCGGTGTCCCTGGGCGCGGCCACGTTCGCACTGGAGGGCACGCTGCAGTCCGTCGGGCACAGGACCGCGAAACGCGGCGCCGCGCACGCGAGGAGCCGCACCGCACCGCTGCCGCGTGAAGCGCACCTCACGTGACCTCCGCACCGCGAACCCATGACGGCCGCCGTTTCCATCCTGCCGCTGCTGTTCGTGTTCCTCTTCCTCCGGCGCCGGCTGGTGCGGGGGATCGGGCAGACCGGCATCAAGGGCTGAGCTAGGAGACCGATGTCCTACCGCAACCGCACCGTCACCGACTACGTCGAGGACGTCTCGCCGGGCTCCGGGGCGCTCCCGCCCCGCGCCTGGTACGCCGCCTCCGACGCCGCCTCCCTCTCCCTGAACGGCCGCTGGCGGTTCCGGCTGTCGCCGGCCGCCGGCACCGAGGACGACTCCTTCGCCGCCGAGGGGTACGACGCCGCCGGCTGGGCGGAGGTCTCGGTCCCCGGCCACTGGGTGCTCCAGGGGCACGGCTCGCCCATCTACACCAACCACCTCTACCCGTTCCCGGTCGATCCGCCGCGGGTGCCGACGGAGAACCCGACCGGCGACCATCTGCGCCTGTTCGACCTGCCCCGCGACTGGCCGGCCGACGGGGGCGCGGTGCTGCGCTTCGACGGGGTGGAGTCCTGCGCCCGGGTGTGGCTGAACGGCACGGAACTCGGCGAGTTCAAGGGCTCGCGGCTGCCGCACGAGTTCGCCGTCGGCCATCTGCTCAGGCCCGAGCGCAACGTGCTGGCGGTCCGGGTGCACCAGTGGTCGGCCGGCTCCTATCTGGAGGACCAGGACCAGTGGTGGCTGCCGGGCATCTTCCGGGACGTCACCCTGCTGCACCGCCCGGCGGACTGCGTCCTCGACTTCTTCGTGCACGCCTCCTACGACCACCGCGCCGGCACCGGCACCCTGCGCGTCGACTCCGACGTGGACGGCCGGGTCACCGTGCCCGGACTCGGTATCGACGTCGCCACCGGCGAGAGCGTCACCGTGCCGGTCGAGCCGTGGTCGGCGGAGACGCCCCGGCTGTACGACGGCGTGCTGGCCACCGCGGGCGAACGGGTGCCGCTGCGCATCGGCTTCCGCACCGTGGAACTGGCGGACGGCCTGATCAAGGTCAACGGCAGGCCGGTCCTCTTCAGGGGCGTCAACCGGCACGAGTGGCATCCGGAGAAGGGCCGCGCCCTCGACCCGGAGACCATGCGCGAGGACGTGCTGCTGATGAAACGGCACAACGTCAACGCCGTCCGCACCTCCCACTACCCGCCGCACCCGGCCTTCCTCGACCTGTGCGACGAGGTGGGCCTGTGGGTGATCGACGAGTGCGACCTGGAGACCCACGGCTTCACCGAGCAGGGCTGGCGGGACAACCCCGTCGACGACGACCGCTGGACCCCGGCCCTGCTGGACCGGGCGTCCCGCATGGTCGAACGGGACAAGAACCACCCGTCGGTCGTGATCTGGTCGCTCGGCAACGAGGCCGGCACCGGCCGGGGCCTGACCGCGATGGCCGAGTGGATCAAGGGCCGGGACCCCTCCCGGCTGCTCCACTACGAGGGCGACATCGACTGCCGTGACACCGACATGTACTCCCGGATGTACGCCGGCCACGCCGAGGTCGAGCGGATCGGACACGGCCTGGACGGCGGCACCCTCAAGCGCCGCGGGCTGCCCTTCGTCCTGTGCGAGTACGCGCACGCCATGGGCAACGGCCCCGGCGGACTCGCCGACTACCAGCGGCTGTTCGAGTCGTACGACCGGCTGCAGGGCGGCTTCGTGTGGGAGTGGATCGATCACGGCATCGCCCACCCCGAACTCGGCTACGCCTACGGCGGCGACTTCGGCGAGGAACTGCACGACGGCAACTTCGTCTGCGACGGCCTGCTCTTCCCGGACCGGACGCCCTCCCCCGGGCTCACCGAGTTCAAGAAGGTGATCGAACCGGTCGGCATCACCGGCGACTTCGGCGACGGCACGGTCCGCATCACCAACAAGCAGGACTTCGCGGGTCTGTCGGCGCTGGAATTCACCTGGTCGTACGAGGTCGACGGGGAACCGGTGGAGTCGGGCGCCCTGCCGGTGCCGGCGCTGGCGCCCGGCGGGTCCGCCGACGTCAAGCTGCCCGCGCCGCCGGCCGGGACGCCGGCCGGCGAGGCCCACTGGACGGTCCGCGCGGCGCTCGCGGAGGACACCGGCTGGGCACCGCGGGGCCATGTGGTGGCCTGGGGCCAGGTCCCGGCATCGGAGCGCCGGGCGCCGGTGGTCGCGGCGACCGCCCGCCCGGTCACCGGCGACGCGGTGATCACCCTCGGCCCCGGCACCTTCGACGCCCGCACCGGCGCCCTGACCGCCGTCGGCGGCGTGCCCGTCTCCGGGCTGCGCCTGGACGTGTGGCGGGCCACCACCGACAACGACGACGGCGCGCCCTGGCAGCCCGACCTGCGCTACGGGCTGCTGTGGCGGCAGCTCGGACTGCACCGGATGCGGCACCGGCTGGACGCGGTGGAGACCGGCGAGCACACCCTGACGGTCCGCACCCGGGTGGCGCCGGCGGCACGGGAGCTGGGCCTGTCGACCGAGTACCGCTGGACGTCGGACGGCGACCGTCTGCGGCTGACCGTGTCCACCACCCCCGAGGGCGACTGGACGGTCCCCCTGCCCCGGCTGGGCATCCGGTTCGCCCTGCCCGCGGCCGACGGCGTGCGGTGGTACGGCGGCGGTCCCGGCGAGGCGTACCCCGACACCAGGGCGGCGGCGATGGCAGGCCGCTGGCAGTCGACGGTGGACGGTATGCAGACGCCGTACGTCCGCCCGCAGGAGAACGGCGCCCGCATCGACGTCCGCTGGGCGGAACTCGGCGGTCTGCGCATCGAGGGCGACCCGGCCTTCCTCCTCACCGCCCGCCGCTGGACCACCGAACACCTGGACGCCGCCGCGCACCGCAGCGACCTCGTCCCCGGAGACGCCGTCTGGGTCAACCTCGACCACGCCCAGCACGGCATCGGCTCCCAGTCCTGCGGCCCCGGCCCCCTGCCCCAATACCACCTGCGCGCGGAACCGGCGCAGTTCTCCTTCGTGTTCTCCCCCGCCCCCGGCCCGAAGGCCGGCTGACCCCCACGGTCCCGGCACCGACACGGCCGGCCTGCTGCCCCGCCGGCCGGCCGTGTGCGGGGTTCGGGGCGGAGCCGCTCACCTGCTATACCTGGGGCCCGAACCGGGGTCCCCAGGATCAGGGAAAGAGAGGCTTCCATGGCGCGGGCCGGCGTCACCGTCGAGCGGCTGGTCGCGGCGGCGGCCGAACTCGCCGACGAGGCGGGCTTCCCCCATGTCACGCTGTCCGCGCTGGCCCGGCGGTTCGGGGTGAAGGACGCGAGTCTGTACTCGCACATCCGGGGGCTGGACGATCTGCGTACCCGGCTCGCGCTGTACGCCGGCGGTGAGTTGATCGACCGGATCGCGCCGGCCGTCGCGGGCCGCGCGGGCAAGGAGGCGCTGGCCGCCTTCGCCGGCGCCTACCGGGCCTACGCGCTGGAGCACCCCGGCCGGTACGCGGCCACCCAGATCCGCATCGACCAGTCGCTCGCCGCCGGCTCCCCCGCGATGCGCCGGACCGCCGAGATCACCTACGGCATGCTGCGCGGCTACGGCCTTCACGAGCCCGACCTGACCGACGCCGTTCGCCTGCTGCGCAGTACCTTCCACGGCTACTGCGCCCTGGAGTCCTGTGGCGGCTTCGGCGCCGACCGGGACGTACAGGCCTCCTGGGACAAGGCGATCGACGCGCTGCACCTGGCCCTCACCCACTGGCCGCGCGAGACGGCGCGGGAGGACGCCGGCGCCGGCTGACGTCAGTCTTCGGTCGCGGGGAAGTCCGCGCCGCCGGACTGCGGGCGGCTGAGCGCCTGCACCTCCCCGTACGACGGCGTGGCGCCCTCCGGCGTGCGCCCGTCCGCGACGGCGGTCATCGCCTCCACCGCCGCGCCCAGCGCCCGCCGGTAGAGCAGCGAGCCGACGCTGACCCGGCGCACGCCGAGGCCGGCCAGCTCGGCGACCGTGGGCCCGGCGGGCGACCAGAGGATGTTCAGGGGCAGGTCGAGGTGCCGTACGAGGGCGGCGATCCGCCCGGGATCGGTCAGGCCGGGCACGAACACCCCGTCGGCGCCCGCCTGCCGGTAGGCCTCCAGCCGTCGCAGGGTGTCCCGCTCGTCGCCGTCGCCGGACCAGTACGTGTCGGTGCGGGCGTTGACGAACAGGCCGGGTACGGCGGCCTTCACCGCGGCGATCTTCGCCGCGTGCCGGTCGGCCGGCCCCAGCGCGTCCTCCAGGTTGATCCCGGCCGCGCCGGCCGCCCACAACGCGCGCGCCAGCTCGGCCACGTCGTCGGGGTCCCGGCTGAAGCCGTCCTCGGCGTCGACCGACAGGAGGAAGGGCTGCGCACCGAGGGTCAGGGCGAGTCTCAGTGTCTGTTCGCGGGTCGCGCCCTCGCCGTCGGGCAGCCCGTCGGCCGCCGCGACGGCCAGGCTCGTGGTGCCGATCGCCGGGAAGCCCCGCGCGGCGAGCGCGGCCGCCGAGGCGTGGTCCCAGGCGTTGGGCAGCAGCAGCGGCTCGCCGGGCCGGTGGTGCAGCGCGGCGAACGGGCTTCCGGGGTGCTCTGCGGTCATACGGCCACGCTAGGACGGGAACCCTTCGGCAGCCGCCGAACCACGGCTCCGCCCGTGCTGCGCCCCCTCACCGGCGCACCACCGACCACTGGGGGTCCGCGGATCCCCCCTCCGAGGCCGTGGTGAAGGCGAAGTCGTGTTCGGCTCCGGAGGCCCAGCGGACGCTCACCCGGCGGTCCTCCCCCACCGTCACGGACACCAGCTCCGTCAGGGGCCGTGGATGCGGCTCGCCGGTGAGCCGGGCGAGCGCCACGAACAGCGTGGCCCCCTCCGCGCCCGTCCGTCCCGTGAACCCGGTCAGCCCCTCGGCTTCCGGCTCCGGGTTCCACGACAGGCCCGACACCGGCAGGAGTTCGGCGTGCAGCCCGTCGGTCGCCCGCCATCCCGTGATCCGCACCAAGGTCCCGGGCGCGGCGCCGGCCACGAGATGGGCGCGCACCTCCGCCGCGCCCTCGGCCAGCACGAGGCTGGTCACGGTGATTCCGTCGCGCACGGTGTGCCGGGAGGCGGCCCATCCCTCGCCGGCGCCGAGCGGCTCGATCCGGGTGCGGCCCGGATCGCCGCCGACGATCACGCTGTTGTCGTACGACGCCGAGGGCGCGGTCGCCGTCGAGTAGGCGAGCCGGGTGTAGTAGGGGTCGTAGCGGACGTCCTCGCTGCCGTGGTTGTGCAGCCGGACCACTCCGTCCGAACGGGTCGACTGCAGCAGCCAGTTGGGGACCGGTACGGGCCGCACCTCGTCGGCGCGGTCGACGGGCCCCGGCTCCTCGGTGGCCGTCCACACCTCGTGCTCCGGCGGCAGCAGCAGGCCGAGGAACCCCTTGCTCGCCCAGTACGGGGAGGCCGGGCCGGAGTAGGCCTGCGCGACGGAGACGTCGGGGCCGAGCCAGCCCAGCGGGAGCAGCCCGCGCTCGTCGACCGCGCCGCCGTCGAGGAAGTACCGCAGCGCGCCGGAGGCCAGGCGCCGGGTCTCGCCGGGGGCGAGGGGGGTGTGTCCGGTCAGGGCGCCGAGCCAGAGCGGGGCGGCCGTCGCGAAGCGGTAGGTGAGGGAGCGGCCCTGGTGCAGCGGGGCGCCGTCGCCGCCGAACAGCCGGGCGTAGTCGGTGAGGTGGCGCGACAGCCGTCGACCGTACACGGACAGCAGTTCACCGTCGTCCGCCAGCCATGCGTGGAGGACGGTGTACAGGTGCATCGCCCAGCCGTTGTAGTAGTCGAACTTCCGGCCGTCGCCGTCGGTGTACCAGCCGTCCCCGAGGTACCAGCCCTCGATCCGCTCCAGGCCACGGTCGATCGCCTTGCGCGCCGCCTCGGTCCGGTGGCCGATCTCCTGGAGGAAGCCGGCGACGGTGACCGGGAACAACTCCCAGTTGCACGGCCAGGGTTCCGCGCTGAGGGCGTCCGCCAGCCAGTCGGCGGTGCGCTGCCGCACCGGGTCCGCCAGCCGGTCCCACAGCAGCGGCCGGGTCAGCCGCAGGGCGAGCGCGACGGAGGCGGCCTCGACGAGCGGCTGGCTGCGGTCCTCGATGCGCGGCCAGACGCCGCGGGGCCCGGCGGCGAGGCCGTCGGCGTAGCGGCCGAGCGCGTTCTCGTCGCGGCGGAAGGCGGCCAGCAGCAGCGTACGGGCGTATCCCTCCAGGCCGTCGGAGAGTCGGCCGGAGTGGCTGACGTGGTCACCGGGGAGGTGGTAGAGGGCGCGGTCGGAGGTGGCGTAGGGCGCGACGGCGGCCAGCAGGGCGTCGGCGGCGGCCTCCCAGTGGGCTCGGGTGTACCCGGTCGCGGGGCTCGTCTCACGGTCGTCGGCGGGCAGTGGGATCACGGCTGCGGCGTTCCTTCCTGGCGTGGCCCGGGACACCCCGGTTCCGGTCGGGGCGCCCCGGGGCTTCATCCCACCCGCACGGCCCCCTCGGGCACCGTACGGCTATTCGGGCACCCGGTTGTACTTGGTGATGGTGGCCTTGCCTGTGTGGGCGTCAATGAACTCCAGTCGCCACGGGCCCGTGTTCACGTCGAACTCCTTGCCGAAACCGACCCACTTCCCGGCCATGCGGCGGCCGGCCGGCTCGACCAGCATCTGGAGTGCGCCGAAGCAGCGCGCTCCCCCGGTAGTAGCCGTCGGTCGCGGTCTGCTCGGTCGTGACGCCCTGTCCGTCGCCGGAATGACGCCCTCTTTGCCGCCGTGGGTCATGTCCGATACGCGCGATGTTGACCCCCATGACAAGCACAGACAGTGACGACCGGATCACGCACCCCGGCTTGACCATTTCCGTCTACCGGTTAGACCCGGCGACCGGTAGGCGCACAGGACTTCGACCCCCGCGACACGTACCGCCCTCGGACGAGTTGCCCCTCAACCTGGCATTCCCTCCGTGCGAGTGCCCGCGTTGCGTCGGACCGGTGAACCGGTGAGCCCGGCCTGGGACATGGAGTCACCCACGGTCGAGGGCGGATGCGCGCGCTGCGGCCGGTGGACCGAGACACCCCGCGCCTCGGGTCCCGAGGTCGACGTGATCCTCTGTGCCGACCCGGCTGACTGCATCCCGCCGCCGCGGCCGGAACGCCCCCGCCGCTACCCCACCGGGCGGGGTGTATGACACAGCCGATGCGCGCCCCGAGCCGCGGCTGCGATGTGCACCCTGCTGGACATCACGGTCCACGGGCGTTCGGTATGGACTAGCGTCATGGCATGACCAGCGACACCACCCCCGGCCTTGCCGACGCCCTCGCCGCAGGGACGGTCGTGCTCGACGGCGGCATGTCCAACCAGTTGGAGTCGGCCGGGCACGACCTGAGCGACGAACTGTGGTCGGCGCGGCTGCTCACCGAGCGGCCGGAGGCGGTGACGGAGGCGCACCTCGCCTATTTCCGGGCCGGCGCCGACGTGGCCATCACCGCCAGCTACCAGGCCACCTTCGAGGGATTCGCGCGGCGCGGAGTCGGCCAGGAGGAGGCCGCGCGGCTGCTCGCACTGAGCGTGGGCCTCGCGCGTGAGGCCGTCCGGCAGGCCGTGGACGCGGGCGTCGACCGGCCGCTGTGGGTGGCGGCGTCGGTCGGGCCGTACGGGGCGATGCTCGCGGACGGCTCCGAGTACCGCGGCCGGTACGGGCTGGGCGTGGACGAGCTGGAACGCTTTCACCGGCCGCGGATGGAGGTGCTGGCCGCCGCCGCTCCGGACGTCCTCGCGCTGGAGACCGTGCCGGACGCCGACGAGGGCGCCGCGCTGCTCAGGGCGGTGCGCGGGCTGGGCGTGCCGGCCTGGCTGTCGTACACCGTCGACGGCCGGCACACGCGTGCCGGGCAGCCGCTGGAGGAGGCCTTCGCCCTGGCCGCCGGCAGGGACGAGGTGATCGCGGTCGGCGTGAACTGCTGTGCGCCCGAGGACGTGGAGCCTGCGGTGGAGATCGCGGCACGGGTCACCGGCAAGCCGGTCGTGGTGTACCCCAACAGCGGCGAGTCGTGGGACGCCGGGGCACGCGCCTGGACCGGGCGGACCAGGTTCGGCGCAGAGCAGGTCAAGGCGTGGCAGGACGCGGGCGCGCGACTCGTCGGGGGCTGCTGCCGAGTGGGGCCGGACGCGATCGCCGCGATCCGGCAGACGGTGGATGCGGCGGCGGCCTGACGGCGCGGTCCGGTCTCCACTGGGGCTGCCGCAGCGTGTCGAACGGCCCGCAGAAGCCCGGGGGCGGCCGGAAAGACCGGCCACCGGCACCAGCATCAGCACCAGCACCAGCACCAGCACCAGCACCAGCACCAGCACCAGCACCCGTAGACGCTCAGCGGCGGCGTATCGGTCCCGTCGAGCGGCGCAGGCGTCGTACCGCAGCTGCCAACTCCGCTCCGGGGGCCCGGACTTCGGGGGTGAGAGCCGGTTCTGGGACGGTGGGGGCGAGCGACCAGAGGGCGATTTCCGCGTCCCGGGGTCCGTGGGCGGTGTGCGGTGCACCGTCGCCGAAGATCCGCACGGGGTGTGAGGCGTCCCAGGCCTGCCAGCCGGGGTCCCCGGTGGCCGCGAACCGCACCCAGGCCGCGTGCATCGCGTCGGCCAGCTCCTGCGGCGCCCCCTCACCGGCGAGTTTCTTCGACTCGGGGATGTCCCCGGAGTCGAAGACGAACCCCAGCTCAAGGGCGTGGCAGGCGCCGAGGCCGGGCAGGCGGGAGGGCCAGGCGAACTCGTAGACGTGGGAGTTTCCGGCGTGGGCGTCGGCGAGGCGGTGGAGCGGGATCCGCAGCAGGTGGTCGGTGACCATCTGGCCGACGATCTCGGCGGCGCCCGCGTCGGGGTACAGGCCGCGGTACCCGCGGGGCACCTCGTGGCCGGTGTGGCAGCGGGCCATGGCGCCGGCGAGGGCGACGGCTCCGAGCCGGTCGACGTGTTCGACCAGCCCGCCGGGCGCGAGCCAGAGCCGGTACTCGTCGCGGGTCCACCCCATGAGCAGGTCGACGTCCTGGGCGGCGCCGTCGATCAGGGCCGCCAGCGGGTCGCGGGGCACGAGGTCGCCGTCCACGACGATGCCGAACGCGGGCCCGCCCAGGACCGGGCTGCTGAGCCGGCCGACCTCGGCCTGGGTGCGCAGCAGCAGGTCGCGGTCGACGGCGGCGAAGGCCTCGGCGGTGGCGGGGATCTTCAGCCGGCCGGCCATGCGGCGCACCATCCGCCGTACTTTGTCCCGTTCGGACGACTCGGGCGGCCCGCTCTGCAGGACCGCGCGCCGGATCAGGCCCTGGCTCGCGGGCGAGGCCAGCAGGGCGCCCGCGCTGATGGCGCCGGCCGACTGGCCGCACAGCGTGATCCGGTCCGGGTCGCCGCCGAAGGCGCCGATCGCGTCGTGCACCCAGCGCAGCGCGGCGAGCTGGTCGCGCAGGCCGGGGTTGGGCGGCGCGTCGGGGAACAGGCCGTAACCCTCCACGCCGAGGCGGTAGTTGACGGAGACGCAGACGACGCCGTCCCGGGCGAAGGTGGCGCCGTTGTAGACGGGTACGGCCGAGGATCCTCTGGTGAGGGCTCCTCCGTGGAGCCAGACGAGGACCGGCAGGCGGGCGCCGGGATCCGGATCGGGGGTCCAGACGTTGAGGTTGAGGCAGTCGTCGCCGGGGATCTCGGGGTCGGACAGGTACTGGGCGAACGCCTCGGAGTAGGGCGGTTTGGGCGCGGTGGGCCCGAAGGCGCCGGCGTCGCGCACCCCGTCCCAGGGCTCGGGCGGCTGGGGCGGGCGGAACCGGCGGGGCCCGAAGGGCGGGGCGGCGTACGGGATGCCGCGGAACACTGCGACGCCCTGCTCGTACCGGCCGCGCACCGCCCCGTACGGCGTTCTGACCACGGGATTCGCCTGGTCTGCCGTCATCGCCCACCAGCCCTTCGCCGCGCGCTCGTGCACTGCGCCGTGCACCGTGCATCATCAGAGCATCACAAGAGCGCCGGGTATTCCGGCGCACGGGCGCACCGGAGGGCCGTTCGAGCGACGTTCGATACGGTGAGTCACCGAGTGCTCACGCGTGCGGGGGCCGGACCCGGACTGCCGGCGGCGTCGCCTGCGCCGGCCGGTCACGACCGCAGGAGCCGGGGCAGCCGGACGCGGACACCGAAGCCCGGGGCGGCCGGGCGTTCGCGCCCGCCGGGTACGGTTCCGGTCGCCGATTGACCGGCTCCTCGCGGCACACCTACCGTGAAGGCGCTTTCTGAAAGCGTTTCTCCTTCCGGTGCGTCAGGAGAGCCATGCCGCCCAGCGCCCAGCCGCCGCGAGCCGTGTTCGCGATGGATCCGGTCCACCTCCCGCTGCTCTTCCCGCCGCCGCTCATGGCCCGCCTGCGCCGCACGGCAGGCATCGACACGGAGCTGGTCGTACGGGACTTCGCCGATCCCGCGGTGGCCGGCGCGCTGGCCCCGGCCGAGGTGCTGATCACCGGCTGGGGGTGCCCGCGCCTGGACGCCGAGGTCCTCGCCGCCGCCCCGAGGCTGCGCGCGGTCCTGCACGCCGCCGGCTCGGTCCGCTCCCTGGTGGGCGAGGCGGTGTGGGAACGCGGCGTCACCGTCTCCAGCGCGGTCGCCGGCAACGCCGTACCGGTGGCGGAGTACACACTCGCGATGATCCTCCTCGCCGGCAAGGACGCCTTCGGCCACCGCGAGCGCTACCGCCGCACGCACACCCCGCCCGCCCCCTCCGACACGGCCGCCACCGGCAATCTCCGCCGTCGCGTCGGGATCGTCGGCGCCTCCCGCGTGGGCCGCCGGCTCCTGGAACTGCTGCGGCCCTTCGCTCTCACCGTCCTGCTGTACGACCCCCATGTGAGCGCCGCCGAGGCCGCGGCCCTGGGCGCGGAACCGCTGCCGCTGGAGGACCTGCTGCGCCGCAGCGACATCGTCAGCCTGCACGCCCCCGACCTCCCCGAGACCCGTCACATGCTCGACGGCGCCCGGCTCGCCCTCGTCCGGGACGGCGGTGTGCTGATCAACACCGCGCGCGGTGCGCTGGTCGACCACGAGGCGCTGACCCGGGAGCTGGTCTCCGGCCGCCTGTCCGCCGTCCTGGACGTCACGGAGCCCGAGCCGCTGCCCGCCGGTTCACCGCTGTACGGGCTGCCCAACGTCTTCCTCACCCCGCACATCGCCGGCTCCCTCGGCAACGAGCTGGAGCGGCTGGGCACGATCGTCGTGGAGGAACTGGAGCGGCTGGCCGCGGGCCTGCCTCCGCTGCACGAGGTGCGGCAGGCGGATCTGAGCCGGGTCGCCTGACTCGGCCGCCGCCCCTCGCTGGAATTCCCGTGTCTTCCCGCCCTGTCGACGCGCACCTATCGTAGGAAGCGCTTTCCGTCCGGTCGAGAGGTGGTTTCCTGTGGTCCGTGCGGGCAGCGCGAACGTGACGGCCGGGCCGACGCTGGCGGTGGTGGCCCGGGAGGCGGGGGTGTCCGTGCCGACCGCGTCGAAGGTGGTCAACGGCCGGGAGGACGTGGCGCCCGAGACCCGTCGCCGCGTCACCGAGGCACTGGACCGGCTCGGTTACGTCCGCCGGCCCCGCTTCGACATGGCGCGCACGCCGAGTCTGGTCGACCTGGTGGTGCAGTCGCTGGAGAGCACCTGGTCGGGCGCCGTGCTGCACGGCGTGGAGGCGGCGGCGTACGAGGCGGGCCTGGAGGTGGTGGTCTCGGCCGGGCCGAACGGGACCGGCCGCCCGGAGCGGGCGTGGCTGGACCGGCTGACGGCACGCGGATCCTCGGGCGTGCTGTTCAACCTGGCGGAGCTGTCCCCGGCGCAGTACGCGTGGCTGGACCACCACCGCATCCCGTACGTGCTGATCGACCCCGCGCACGAGCCGCCGGCCGGTGTGGTGTCGGTGGGGGCGGCCAACTGGCAGGGCGGGGTGAACGCGACGGAGCATCTGCTCGGCCTCGGTCACCGGCGCATCGCGGTGATCGCCGGCCGGCGGCGCACGGTGTGGGGCGGTGCGCGGGTGGCCGGTTACCGTTCCGCGCTCGCCTCGGCCGGGCTGCGCCACCGCGCCGAGTACGTGCGGCACGCCGGCTCCGACGAGGCCGCCGCCCGGCGGTGCACGCACGAACTGCTGGACCTGCCCGAGCCGCCGACCGCGGTGTTCGTGTGCTCCGACCGGATGGCTCTGGGCGTGTACGGGGCGCTGGCCGAGCGGGGGTTGAGGGTGCCGCACGACATGAGCGTCGTCGGTTTCGACGACCTGCCGCAGGCGCGCTGGGCGACGCCGGCGCTGACCACGGTCCGCCAGCCGCTCGGCGAGATGGCGGCGACCGCGCTCCGGCTGCTGGTGCGGATGATGCACGGCGAACGCCCGGAGGGCACCCGTACCGAGCTGTCGACCCGGCTGGTGGCGCGCGCGAGCACGGCCGCGCCGCCCGGGGAACGGCCAACTGCGTGAGGTGCGGCGTCCGTTCGGACCACGGCGGTGACCGCGCCGCCCGCGAGGGCGTTCTCCGGGCATGAACCTCACCGTGCGCACCACAGCGGCCCTCGCCGTGGCCGCAGTCGCCCTGATCGCCGCCTACGGCACGGCCGACGCCTCCTGCCACACCCTCGCTCCCGGCCGGCACCGGGCCGCGGTGGCCGCGTCCGGCGGCGGGCACGACCCGGCGAACGACATGGCGGTGGACGAGGACGGCCGTCCCGGACTCGCCGAGGGCTGACGCCGAGGGCAGCGGGACCGCCGACGAGGACGAGGCGATGGCCGGGCACCCCGTGCGGGGGCGCCCGGCCGTCGCCGGCGCACCGGCCGGTCGTTCAGTCCCAGGGCTCCCGGTGCTCACGGCTGCCGCCGACGAGGGCCTGGATCGCGTCCACGGCGCTGCCGTCGTGGTCGCTTCCGGCCGTGCCCCTGCCTGCCTGGACGTTGGCCGTGCGGTCGACCTCCAGCCAGGAGTCGGCGTGGGAGTTGTCGATCACGGTGATCAGGCTCCCGGACGCGACCGCGGGTGCGGCACCGGCCCCGAGCAGTGCGGCCGCGGCCGCGGCGGCCGCCCCGAGGCGCGGTACGGCACCGGTCACACGCCCACGCCCTCGGGGACGAGCCGGTCGCGGGCGATGTTGCGCTCCAGCAGGCTGGTGGAGGCCTTCACGCCGACCCCGCTCGCGGGATCCACCTCCGGCAGCCGTCCGTCGGCCGCCTTCAGGCCGGCGAGCGCGGAGTCCATCGCCTCGTGCGCGGCGAACAGACACGGGGTGCTGTAGATGGCGACGTCGACGCCGAGGTCGGACAGCTCACCGAGGGAGAGCCGGGGCGACTTGCCGCCGGCGATCTGGTTGAACAGCAGCGGCTTGGACCCGACGACCTCGCGGATCCGCTTGATCCACTCGACGCTGCGCACCCCGTCGACCAGGACCACGTCGGCGTCGGTCGCGGCCAGCCGCTCGGCGCGGTGCAGGATGTCGTGCTCGTCGGTGGCGTCCGTGCGGGCCACCACGACGAGGTCCTTGCGGGTCTCGAGGACCTGGTGCAGCTTCTCCAGGTACTCCTCCAGCGGCAGCACCTGCTTGCCGTCGGCGTGGCCGCAGCGGCGGGGCCGTTTCTGGTCCTCGAGGATCACTCCGGAGGCGCCGATGCGTTCCAGCCCTTCGACGACATGGCAGGCGACCTCGGGGTCCACGTACCCGTCGTCGATGTCGACGAGCAGATGATGGTGCGGGAACGCGCCCCGCAGCCGCTGGACGAAGGCCACCATGTCGGGCCAGGCGATGAATCCGATGTCCGGCAGCCCGTAGTACGAGGCCGCGAAACCGAAGCCCGAAACGAACATCCCGTCGTAGTGCTTGGCCGCGATCGACGCCGAGTACATGTCGTACACGCCGATCAGCGGTGTGGTCCCGGGCCCGGCGATGCGCTCGCGCAACTTCTTACCGTAAGTCAAGGTCCGGCTCCTCCTGTGGGTGGGTGACGCGGGGCCGGATGGCCGCACGTCTCGACGCCCTTTGCCAAGACAAGAGCTTCTCTATGTATTCACGTGACTTTCCATGGATGCGTCCTTTACTCACCCGAACGGCGGAGCCGGTTCACCGCAGAAACGTCACGCACAGAGCCGTCCCGCCCAGCCGAGTCCGCCGTCCAGGTGAGCCAGGAAGACCGGATCGCGGTAGGCCTCGGCGGCGTGCCCGAGCGCGGTGTAGAAGACGCGGCCGCCGCCCGCCCCGTGCTCGCGGCACCAGGCGAGCGGATGGTCCGCCCCCATCCCGCCGCCCTCGTACGACGTCTCGTCGGCGCTCAGCAGCACCCGTGCGCGGTGCCGGGGGCTGGCGTCGAAGTCGTACCACTCGTCGCTGACGTCCCAGACCGCGGGCAGCGCGCGGGTCGCGGGATGACCGGGGTCCTCGACCACGGCCCGGCCGGGCTGGAAGTCCGGGTGCCGTACGAAGCGGGCGCCGAGGAGTTCGCCGTAGTACGGCCAGCCGTACTCGGTGCAGGCCGCCGCGTGCACCCCGGCGAAGCCGCCGCCGGAGTCCACGTACCGCGCGAGCCGCTCCCGGCCGGCCGGGGTCAGGACCTCCCCGCTGGTGGACAGGAAGACGACGAGCGCGTACCCGTCCAGCGGTTTCTCGAGATCGGCGGGATCCTCCGTGTGCTCGACGCCGAACCTCCCGAGCCTGCGGACGGCGGCGACGGCGTCCGGGATGGAGTCGTGACGGTAGTCGGCGGTGCGGGTGTAGAGCAGCAGGCGGCGAGTCATACGGCCGAGTCTCACCGCTCGACCCCGTCCGTGTCAGCGTCCCCTCCCCCACCACCAGCCCCCTCGCGCTCTCACTCAGCCTCCCGGCTCTCGCCGCTCGCCCCTCGCCACTCTCCTCTCGCCATCACCTCCAGTCTCCCGCCGCTCGCCACTCGCCTCTCACCCTCGCGTCCTCGCCCTCGCCTCCCGCCTCCGGCCGCTCGCCACTCGCGCTCTCGCCCTCGCCTCCCGGCTCTCACCGCTCGCCACTCGCCTCTCACCCTCGCGTCCCGGCTTCGTCCCTCGCGCTCTCGCCCTCGCCTCCCGCCCTCGCCCCTCGCCTCCCGCCCTCGCCCCTCCCCGCTCTCGCCCCTCGCGCTCCAGCGTTCTGGCGCTCTCGCCTCCAGCGCCTAGCCTCTCCGGCATGAACCCCGTTCCCCCCTTCCTGGACCATCTCGTCCTGGCCACGCCCGATCTGGCGGAGACCGTCGCGGAGTTCGCGTGTCGGACCGGAGTGACGCCCGCGCCCGGTGGGGTGCACCTCGGCCTCGGTACGCGCAACCATCTGGTGGGGCTGGGCGGCCGGAGCTATCTGGAGATCATCGGCCCCGACCCCGAGCAGCCCGAACCCGCCGGGCCACGGCCGTTCGCGGTCGACCGGCTGGCCGGGCCGCGCACGCTGACCTGGGCGATCAGCCCGCCCGACCTGGACGCGGCGATCACGACGGCACGCGCTCGGGGCTACGACCCGGGCCCCGTGCGCCCGATGAGCCGCCGCACCCCCGACGGCACGGTCCTGCGGTGGCGGCTGACCGACAGCGGCCACGCGCACCCCTCGGGCCTGGTCCCGTTCCTGATCGACTGGGGCGACTCGCCCCACCCCACGGCCTCCGGGCTACCGGTCACCCCCCTGCTGCACATGTCCGCCACGGCCCCCGCCCCGGCGGGCCTGCACGGCCCGCTGACGGCCCTCGGCACGGCGCTGTCCCTCGCCCCCGGCCCCACCGCCCTCTCCTTCACCGTGGACACCGCGAACGGGCCGGTCACCTTCGGCTGAGGGGGACGGGCGAGGAGGAGTCATCGCGGGGTGTCCGATTCCTTCAAGACCGGGCGGCGACCGCGCCCCTACGGTGACGGCATGACTCCACGATGCGCACTGATCGGCGTGGTGACGTCCGACATGGCCGCCGCGCTCGCCTTCTACCGTCGCCTCGGACTCGTCTTCCCGGAAGGGTCCGAGAAGGAGCCGCACGTCGATGCGGAGCTGCCCGGGGGGCTGACGTTCACGCTGGACACCGAGGAGACGATCCGCTCCTTCCACTCCGGCTGGCGTCCGCCCGAGGGCGCCGGGCGCGTCGGGCTCGCCTTCCGGTGCGGCTCGCCCGCCGAGGTCGACGCCCTGTACGAGGAACTGGTGGCCGCCGGATACCACGGGGAACTGAAGCCGTGGGACGCGTTCTGGGGACAGCGGTACGCCACCGTGCACGACCCCGACGGCAACGGCGTCGACCTGTTCGCCCCGCTACCCGGAGCCGAGTAGCCGCCCGAGCGGCATGCCCGTCAGCTCCCTGACCTCGCGGGCGAGGTGGGGCTGGTCGGCGTATCCGGCGCGGACGGCCGTCTCGGCGTACGGCGTCCCGGAGCGGGCCAGCGCCAGCGCCCGCTGCAGACGCAGGATGCGGGCCAGCGTCTTCGGGCCGTAGCCGAACGCGTCCAGGCAGCGACGGTGCAAGGTGCGGGTGCCGAGACCGAGTTCGGCGGCCGTCGCCGCCACCGGGCGGCCCTGGTCCAGGCGCTGCACCAGCCGGTGCAGCAGCGGGTCGGGGGCCGGGGCGCGCGCGGCCCGGTCCAGGGCGATGTCCTCCAGCGCCGTCGCCGGGTCGGCCGCCGCCTCGACGCGCTCGCTCAGCCGCCGGACCCGGGCGGCGGGCCAGAGGTCGGCCAAGTCGGCCCGCAGGTCGCGCAGTTCGTGCGCGGGCACGCCGAGCAGGGCGGGTGCGGTGCCGGGGAAGAAGCGGACACCGGCCCAGGGCCGGGGCGGGCCCTGGGGCACGTACGGCCGTGTGTCCGGGCCGGCGACCAGCAGCCGGCCCTCGCTCCACAGCAGGTCCATGCAGCCGTCGGGCAGCACGGGGCCGCCGCCGGTTCCGTCGGGGACGTTCGTCCACACGACCGCGCCGGCCAGCCGGGACGCCCGCTGCGTGTACACGCCTGCCAGCCTACGGCTGCGGCGGCCGCGGCCGCCGCCCCGCTCAGTGCCCGTACCGTCCCGGCCCCTGCTCGCCGGGGCGGTGCTGTGGTTCGCGGCCGTCCGCCTCCTGCGGGCCGTGGGGCTTGGGGGCGTGTTTGGCGTGGGTGCGCAGGCGGGCGGTGACGTCCTCCGGGGGGAGGAAGCGGGACCAGCGTTCAGGGAACTCGGAGGGCATGTCGGGGTCGTCGGGGTCGGCGTCGCGCTGGGCCGCGGCGCGGGCGACGTACTCGGCGACCTGGGCCTCGCGGATCCGCTCGTTCGCGGCGCGGGCGGCGGCCGTGGCGGCGGCGGGCCAGACGCGGTCGATGGCGGCGTTCACGGCCGCGCCGACGAGGACGGCGAAGGCGGACACGCCGATCCACAGGAGGACGGCGACGGAGGCGGCGAGGGAGCCGTAGATGGTGGCGCCCTCGATGGTGTGCACGAGGTAGATCCGCAGCAGGAAGCTGCCGAGGACCCACATGGCCAGGGCGACGAGCGCGCCGGGCACGTCCTCGATCCACGGGGAGCGCACCGGCACGGAGACGTGGTAGAGGGTGGTGAGGAAGGCGATGGACAGCACGATCACGACCGGCCAGTACAGGACCTGCACCACGGTGGCCGACCAGGGCACCACCCGCACCACCGCGTCCGGGCCCGCCACCATCAGCGGCAGGGCCACCGAGCCGATCAGCAGCGCCACGATGAACAGCACGAACGACATCACCCGCGTCTTGACGATGCCGCGGACGCCGTCGAGGCCGTACATGACGGTGATGGTGTCGATGAAGACGTTGACCGCGCGGGAGCCGGACCACAGGGCGAAGAGGAAGCCGATGGAGATGACGTCGGGCCGGCCCTTCATCACGTCGTGCAGGATCGGCTCGGTGATCTCCTTCACGCCCTGCTCGGACAGCACCGTCCGGGAGGCGTCGAGGATGTTGGTCTCGAGGCTGCTGATGGTGTGCGCGCCGGTCCAGGTGTCGACGTAGGCGAGCAGCCCGATGAGGCACAGCAGCAGCGGCGGCACGGACAGCAGCGTGAAGAACGCCGCCTCGGCCGCCAGACCCAGGATGCGGTACTCCATGCAGGAGTTGACGGTGTCCTTGAGCAGCAGCCAGGCGGTCCTGCGCTTGGAGACGTTCCGGTAGAGGACTCTGGCGCGGTGGAGGCGGCCGGCGGGCCGCTCGGGGGTTTCACTTGCTGGCTGCACGAGCCAACGGTATCCGCAGCACGGGACCGCCCTCACCTTCCGGGGCAGGTGAGCGCATCCGGCGCGCCAGGGGGCGCCGCTGTGCCACTCTGGAGGCCATCACCGCCGCCGCCCCGGGTAGGTTCGCAAGCATGGCAGGCACCTCCACGCACACCGTGACGAACCAGCCGCCGCCGCTGGTGGGCTACGACGTCTTCACCGCCGACCGGGCCCTGGTGGAGGCCGTCGAGCGCCACGCCGGTCCGGACGTGCTGGACGAGGCGCGCTCCGAGCTGTCCGGGCTGGGCCGGGCCGCGGGGTCGGCGCAGCTGCAGGAGTGGGCCGTGCAGGCGAACGAGCAGCCGCCCCGGCTGCGCAGCCACGACCGGTACGGCCACCGGATCGACGAGGTCGAGTTCCACCCGGCGTGGCACCGGCTGCTCGGCAAGGCCGTCTCGGCCGGTCTGACCGGCGCCTGGGTCCGGCCGTCCGGGCACGTGCGCCGGGCCGCCGGCTTCCTGGTGTGGACGCAGGTGGAGGCGGGGACCTGCTGCCCGGTGTCGATGACCCACGCGGCGGTGCCCGCGCTGCGGGCCGACCCGCGGCTCGCCGCCGAGTGGGAGCCGCGGCTGACGTCCACGGTCTACGACCGCGAGCTGCGGCCCGCCGCGCAGAAGCCCGGAGCGCTCATCGGCATGGGCATGACCGAGAAGCAGGGCGGCAGCGACGTCCGCGCGAACACCACCGGGGCGCGGCCGCTGGCCGAGCCGGGCGCGTACGAGCTGACCGGGCACAAGTGGTTCTGCTCGGCGCCGATGTCGGACGCGTTCCTGGTGCTGGCGCAGGCCCCGGACGGCCTCACGTGCTTCCTGGTGCCGCGCGTGCTGCCCGACGGCTCCCGCAACGTCTTCCTCCTGCAGCGGCTGAAGGACAAGCTGGGCAACCGGTCCAACGCCTCTGCGGAGGTGGAGTTCGCCGGCACGTGGGCGCGCCGGGTCGGCGAGGAGGGCGCCGGGGTGCGGACGATCATCGGGATGGTCGCGGCGACCCGGCTGGACTGCGCGCTCGGCTCGGCGGGGCTGATGCGGCAGGCGGTGGTGCAGGCCGTGCACCACTGCACGCACCGGGAGGCGTTCGGCGGGAAGCTCGTCGACAAGCCGCTGATGCGCAACGTCCTCGCCGATCTCGCGCTGGAGTCGGAGGCCGCGACCACGCTCGCGCTGAGGCTCGCGGCCGCGTACGACGACGGGGGCGAGCGGGAGCGCGCCTTCCTGCGGCTGGCGGTGCCGGCCGCGAAGTACTGGATCACCAAGCGCTGTGCGCCCGTCGCGGTCGAGGCCGCGGAGTGCCTGGGCGGAAACGGTTACGTGGAGGAGTCCGGCCTGCCCCGGCTGGTACGGGAGTCGCCGCTGAACTCCATCTGGGAGGGCGCGGGGAACGTGCAGGCGCTCGACGTGGTGCGGGCGCTGCGACGGGAGCCGGGCGCGCTCGACGCCTGTCTGACCGAGATCGGCCGCTCGCACGGCGCCGACCACCGTCTCGACCGCGCGGTGAAGGACCTCTTCACCGAACTGGCCGATCTGAGCGACGTCGAGGGCCGGGCCCGGCGGCTGGTGGAGCGGCTCGCGCTGGTCCTGCAGGGCTCCTTGCTGGTCCGGTACGCGCCCGCGGAGGTGGCGGACGCCTTCTGCGCCTCGCGGCTGGGCGGCGACCACGGGGCGTCGTTCGGCACCCTGCCGACGGGGCTGGATCTGCAGGCGATCGTGGAACGAGCGCATCCGGCACTGTGAGACGCGGGCCGGCCCGGCCCACCGCCGCCGGGCTCTTCCGCACGAGTGGCGGCGCTCCCGGCGGGGGTGGTGCTGCGCCGACACGGCACCACCCCCGCCACCTGGGCCCGTTGAAGCCCGCGGACGCGGCGTCGCCGGGACGAGTCGCGCCGGAGTCAAGTCTTGGCCACCGTCCGACCGGCCACCAGGGTTGCAAGGGGTTGCAATTCGTCGGCGCACGTGCGCGGAGTGTGTGCCTCCGGCCTGCCCGCGGCGGCAAGATGAGAGGCACAGCCGGACCGGAAACCGCCGCCCGGACGGCTTGACAAGGATGTTCGACCCCTTCCGGGAGGACCCCCGTGGTGAACCCGCCGATGAACGTGGCGCGCCTGGCCGCCGTGGACGCGGTGCAGGCGGCGCGGCTGCTGAGCGAGGTGCGCGACGCCACCCTTGCCGGTCAGCGGGCGAGGATCGCGCCCCGGCCGGTGATCGAGCAGTCCTGGGGCCGGATGCTGCGCAGCGGCGTGGACCCCGACCGCGACTTCAGGTCGGGGCTGCTGTCCGGCGACGAAGTGCGGCGCCGGCGTGAGGAGTCACCGCTCAGACATGTGCTGCCGGTGCTGCGCCAGGGTCTGCTTTCGGTCGCCGACGCGGCCCAGCACATCATGGTCGTCGCGGACGCCGACGGGCGGGTGCTGTGGCGCGAGGGCGCCTCGCCGGTGCTGCGCAAGGCGGACGGGCTGGGTTTCGAACTCGGCGCGGACTGGCGGGAGGACGTCGTCGGCACCAACGGGGTGGGCACCGCGGCCGTCGTACGGCGGCCCGTGCAGGTCTTCGCGGCCGAGCACTTCGTGCGCTCGCACACCTCCTGGACCTGCACGGGAGCGCCGATCACCGATCCGCGGGACGGCCGGCTGATCGGGGTGGTGGATGTCAGCGGCCCCCTGGAGACCATGCATCCGGCGACCCTCGCCTGGGTGGACTCGGTGGCCAAGCTGGCCGAGGCGCGACTGCGGGAGTTGCACCGGGACTCGCTGGAGCGGCTGCGGGCGGTGGCGGCGCCGGTGCTGGCCCGGCTGGCGGGGCGGGCGCTGGTGGTGGACCGGGACGGCTGGTCGGCGGCGGTCTCCGGGATGCCGTACGTACGGCGGGTGGCGCTGCCCAAGTCGCTGGCGCCGGGCCGCCGGTGGCTGCCGGGGCTGGGTTCGTGCGCGGTGGAGCCGCTGGCCGGAGGCTGGCTGCTGCGGGTGGCCGAGGAGCCGGCCGGGGCGCCCGCGCGGATCGTGCTGGATCTGGCGCGGCCGGGGCACGCCGCGCTGACGGTGTCGGGTGCGGCGGGCTCCTGGTCGCGGGAACTGAGCCCCCGGCACGCGGAGTTGCTGTATCTGCTGGCCGTGCACCGGTCCGGCCGCGGGGCGGCGGCCCTGGCCGAGGATCTGTTCGGGGATCCCTCGCGCAGGGTGACGGTGCGGGCGGAGATGTCCCGGATCCGGCGGTACTGCGGGGAACTTCTGCGGCATCGGCCGTACCGTTTCCATGAGGACGCCGAGGTGGAGATGCTGCTCCCCGACGATCCGCGTGACCTGCTGCCCTTCTCGACGGCGCCGGCGATCGCGCGGGGGCGGGCGGCCGCGCCGGGCGGCGGGCGCGGGGCCCGGTGAGGGTGAGTTCCGGGTATTTGCGGGGTCTTCGCCGTGCGCGGGCCGTTGCTGCCGTAGCATCCCTTGCGGGCCTCCCAGCCGCTTCACGCGTCAACGTTCGGATCATCGGGCGCAGTTGGCACGGCACCGGCCGGTGCGCCCCGGTGGCGAAGGGGCCCCGGAGAAGGGGACGAGATGAAGCATCGCGGCAGACACCGCCGGCGCCGCAGGGGCGCCGCGCTGCGCGCGGTCCTGACCGGGACCGCGCTGGCGCTCACCGCGGCCGCCACCCTGATCAGCGTGTCCCAGGCGGACGTCACCGACAGCCCCGGCGCGCTCAGGCCGCTCTCCTCGCCCGCCGACACCGGCAGGCTCCGGCTCCAGGAGCGGCTGGTGCCCGCCCGCGCCCTGGACCGGCTCTCCGCCGCGATGGGCCGCCCGGTCGGCGTCGACGCCGTGCTGGCGAGCGCCGACCGCGCGCTGCGGACCTCCGCCGGCTGCTCCTCCGCCGACCGCGCGTCCCTGCCGGTCGCCCCGGCCCCCGCCCGCGCCTGGTGCTGGGACCGGGCCGACTCCGCCGGCACCGCCTGGCGCCCGGCGTCGGTGACCACCTCCGGGGACGCCGACGACGACGGCGTGTGGGGCGCGCACCGGGTGGTGCTGGCCGGCTGGACCCACAGCACGACCACCGGCCGGGCCGCCGAGCGGGGCCTGGCCAGGGTCGCCTTCGTGAACGCCGACGATCCCGCCCGCCTCGCCTACCGGTGGGTGCTGCTGGTGGTGCCGGTCGACGGCGGCCGGGACTACCGGGGGCTGTCCTCGCCGGTCTCCGGGATGGTCTGGTACCAGGACAAGCTGCTGGTCACCGCCAGGTCGGGCGGCGCGGACGCGCTGTATGTGTACGACCTGGACCGGATCCAGCGCGTCGGCGTCGACGGGCCCGCGATCGGCCGGGTGCCGGGCGGCTGGTCGGCCGACGGGTACCGGTACGTGATGCCCGCGATCGGCTCCTACCGCTTCACTGCGGGCCGCTGCACCCGCTCGGGGCCGCCCTGTCCCGGCGCGCTCGCGCTCGACCGGGGCACCGCGCCCGACAGCCTCGTCGCCGCGGAGTGGACCGCGCCGGACGGCGGCCGGAACGCCCGGCTGTGGCGCTACGCGTTCAGCGCCTCCCCGGCCCGTGCGGGGCTGCTCGCCACGGACGCCCGGGGACGGGCGTCGGCGGTGGAGGCGTACCGGACCCGGGCGGCCGGGATCCGGGGGGTGCTGTCGTACCGGCAGCCCGGAGCGGTCGGCGCGTCCTGGTATGTGGGACGGCTGCCCGGCTCCCGGGACGGCCACGGCGCGCTGTGGCGGCAGGACGCCGCCGGGGCGAAGGCCGCGTCCTGCGGCGCGGACGGCTCGCACCGCTGCTGGGCCGAGGCGGCGGGCTCCCTGTCCTACTGGCAGGCGACGGGCGAGGTGTGGTCCGTGTCGGACCGCATGCTGTTCAGCATGCCCCTGGCCGCGCTGGACAGGTCCCTGGGCTGACTGACCTGCAGGCGGGCGTGACCCACGCGATCGACAGACCCGGCGACGGGATGATTCCCTGGCCCGCATGAGCAGCGTTCCTGTCACCACCTGGTCTCTGGAGCAGACCTCGCCGGGCGATCTCCTGCCCGCCGCCGCGCCCGAGGGCGATGTGCGGATCGTGCGCGCCGAGGTGCCCTCCCCCGAGTTCAGCCGCTTCCTGTACGCCTCGGTCGGCGGCGACATCCGCTGGACCGACCGGCTCGGCTGGACGTACGCGCGGTGGCAGGAGCACCTGGAGCGGCCCGGGGTGGAGACCTGGGTGGCGTACGACCGGGGCACCCCGGCCGGTTACGTGGAGCTGGAGCCGCAGGACGAGGGCGTGGTCGAGATCGTGTACTTCGGTCTGCTCCCGGCGTTCCGCGGCCGGCGCATCGGCGGCCATCTGCTGGCGTACGGCACGGCCCGCGCCTGGGACCTCGCCGAGCGGTGGCCGGGGCGGACGCCGACGAAGCGGGTGTGGCTGCACACCTGCAGCAAGGACGGCGAGTTCGCGCTGGACAACTACCGGCGGCGCGGCTTCGCGCTGTTCGACACCAAGGTCGAGCTGGAGCCGGAGGTGCCGGCGCCGGGACCCTGGCCGGGCGCCCACCAGGCCTGATCCTCCGCCCGCTACCCCGCCTGACCAGCCGGGACAAGCCCTCCGGCGCCGCATGTGAGCGACGACACCCTTGTCTCATATTTCGGGACAAGGGTGTCCGCATCGTGGATGAAGCTGGACTGTGTCCAGATCGCCGTGACACGCTTCCGTCATGCCTGGAACTGGAATTGCCTTGGTGAGTCGGCGGCACGTCGACCTCGGCCGCATGTCCAGCGCCATCTGTCCGGCCCGCTGACCGCTCCAGCACCGCCGAGACACCCTCTTTCCCATCCCGCCTGCGCAAGGACGCGCACGCCTGTCCGCGTGCGCCCATACGCGCTGGTCAAGTGCCGATTCCCGCCGGTCCCGAAGGACGTAGAACCATGGCCGCCACTCCGCCGAAGCCCGCCGCCTCCGCGCCCCGCCGCAAGGTGAGCCGTCACCGCGGCGAGGGTCAGTGGGCCGTAGGCCATTTCACCCCGCTCAACGGAAACGAGCAGGTGAAGAAGGACGACGACGGTCTCAATGTGCGGACACGCATTGAGACGATCTACTCCAAGCGCGGCTTCGACTCGATCGACCCCAGCGATCTGCGCGGCCGGATGCGCTGGTGGGGGCTGTACACCCAGCGCAAGCCCGGCATCGACGGCGGCAAGACCGCGGTGCTGGAACCGGAGGAGCTGGACGACCGCTACTTCATGATGCGGGTCCGCATCGACGGCGGCGCGCTCACCACCCAGCAGCTGCGGGTCGTCGGCGAGCTGTCCCAGGAGTTCGCGCGCGGCACCGCGGACATCACCGACCGGCAGAACGTGCAGTACCACTGGATCCAGATCGAGAACGTGCCCGAGATCTGGGAGCGGCTGGAGGCCGTGGGCCTGACGACCGTCACCGCCTGCGGCGACACCCCGCGCGTGATGATCGGCTCCCCGGTGGCGGGCATCGCCGAGGACGAGATCATCGACCCCACCCCGGCGCTGGAGGAGATGAAGCGCCGCGTCCTGAACAACAAGGCGTACTCCAACCTCCCCCGGAAGTTCAAGACGGCCATCTCGGGCTCGCCGCTGCTGGACGTCGTGCACGAGATCAACGACGTGGCGTTCGTCGGCGTGCGGCACCCCGAGCACGGCCCGGGCTTCGACCTGTGGGTGGGCGGCGGCCTGTCCACCAACCCGAAGCTGGGCGTGCGGCTCGGCGCGTGGGTGCCGCTGGAGGAGGTCGCGGACGTCTACGAGGGCGTCGTGTCCATCTTCCGTGACTACGGCTACCGCCGGCTGCGCAACCGGGCCCGCCTGAAGTTCCTCGTCGCCGACTGGGGCGCGGAGAAGTTCCGTCAGGTGCTGGAGGACGAGTACCTGGGACGCAAGCTGACCGACGGGCCCGCGCCCGAGCAGCCCGTGCAGCAGTGGCGGGACCACATCGGTGTGCACCGGCAGAAGGACGGCCGCTACTACGTCGGTTTCGCCCCGCGGATCGGCCGCGTCGACGGCGCCACGCTGACGAAGATCGCCGATCTCGCGGAGGCGCACGGCTCGGGCCGGGTGCGCACCACCGTCGAGCAGAAGATGATCGTCCTGGACGTCGAGCAGGACAAGGTCGACTCCCTGGTCGAGGGCCTGGAGGCGCTGGACCTCACCGCGCGCCCGTCGTCCTTCCGGCGCGGCACCATGGCCTGCACCGGCATCGAGTTCTGCAAGCTCGCCATCGTCGAGACCAAGCAGCGCGGCGCCTCGCTCATCGACGAACTGGAGCGCCGCCTGCCGGACTTCGACGAGCCGATCACCATCAACCTCAACGGCTGCCCGAACGCCTGCGCCCGTATCCAGGTCGCGGACATCGGTCTCAAGGGCCAGCTCGTCCTCAACGACAAGGGCGAGCAGGTCGAGGGCTACCAGGTGCACCTCGGCGGCGCGCTCGGCCTGGAGGCCGGCTTCGGCCGCAAGGTGCGCGGCCTGAAGGTCACCGCGGAGGAGCTGCCCGACTACATCGAGCGGGTGCTGACGCGGTTCCGGGCCGAACGCCAGGACGGCGAGCGGTTCGCGGCGTGGGCGGCCCGGGCTTCCGAGGAGGCGCTGTCGTGAGTGAGCGTGCCGCGCCGTTCTACTGCCCCTACTGCGGCGACGAGGACCTGCGTCCGAGCGAGGAAGGCCACGGCGCCTGGGAATGCGGGGCGTGCAACCGCGCATTCCGGCTGAAGTTCCTCGGGCTGCTCGCCCGGGGCCTTCAGCGGGCCGACAACGGAGGGGACGGGATATGACCACCGCTCAGCAAGACCGCACCGCCGAGGAGTTGCAGGCGCTCGCCGAGCAGGCGGGCCGGGACCTGGAGGACGCCTCCGCGCTGGAGATCCTCCAGTGGGCCGTGGACACCTTCGGCACGAAGTTCTGCGTCACCTCCTCCATGGAGGACGCCGTCGTCGCCCATCTCGCCTCGCGCGTGCTCAAGGGCGTGGACGTCGTCTTCCTCGACACCGGCTACCACTTCCCGGAGACCATCGGCACCCGCGACGCCGTGGCCGCCGTGATGGACGTCAACGTCATCACGCTCACCCCGAAGCAGACGGTCGCCGAGCAGGACGCCGAGTACGGCCCGAGGCTGCACGACCGCGACCCCGACCTGTGCTGCGCGCTGCGCAAGGTCAAGCCGCTGGAGGAGGGGCTGAAGGGCTACCAGGCGTGGGCGACCGGCCTGCGCCGCGACGAGTCCCCGACCCGGGCGAACACCCCGGTCGTCGGCTGGGACGCCAAGCGGCAGAAGGTCAAGGTCTCCCCGATCGCCCGCTGGACGCAGGACGACGTGGACGCCTACGTCGCCGAGCACGGCGTGCTGACCAACCCGCTGCTGACCGACGGCTACGCCTCCATCGGCTGCGCCCCGTGCACCCGCCGGGTCCTGGAGGGCGAGGACGCGCGCGCCGGCCGCTGGGCGGGCCGCGCCAAGACCGAGTGCGGGCTGCACGGATGACGACCGACCAGAACCAGGAGAACGACGTGACCACCGGAGCCACCGTCTGGCTCACGGGTCTGCCGAGCGCCGGCAAGACCACCATCGCCCACGAGCTGGCCGGCCGGCTGCGCGCCGAGGGCCACCGCGTCGAGGTGCTCGACGGCGACGAGATCCGCGAGTTCATCTCCGCGGGCCTCGGCTTCTCCCGCGAGGACCGGCACACCAACGTGCAGCGCATCGGCTTCGTCGCCGAACTCCTCGCCCGCAACGGCGTCAAGGCGCTGGTGCCGGTGATCGCGCCGTACGCGGACAGCCGGGACGCGGTGCGCAAGCGGCACGAGGCGAATGGCACGACGTACCTGGAGGTGCACGTCGCGACCCCGGTCGAGGTGTGCTCCGTGCGGGACGTCAAGGGCCTGTACGCCAAGCAGGCCGCGGGCGAACTGACCGGGCTGACCGGGGTCGACGACCCGTACGAGGAGCCCGCGGCCCCGGATCTGCGGATCGAGTCGCAGAACCAGACGGTGCAGGAGTCCGCCGCGTCGGTGTACGCGCTGCTGAGCGAGAGGGGACTGGCATGACGACCGTGACCGAGGTCGAGGACGGTACGGAGAGCCCGTACGCCCTGTCGCACCTGGACGCCCTCGAGTCCGAGGCGGTGCACATCTTCCGCGAGGTGGCGGGCGAGTTCGAGAATCCGGTGATCCTTTTCTCCGGCGGCAAGGACTCGATCGTCATGCTGCACCTGGCGCTGAAGGCGTTCGCGCCGGCGCCGGTGCCGTTCTCGCTGCTGCACGTGGACACCGGGCACAACTTCCCGGAGGTCCTGGAGTACCGGGACCGCACGGTGGCCCGGCACGGGCTGCGCCTGCACGTGGCCTCCGTGCAGGACTACATCGACCGGGGTGTGCTCAAGGAGCGCCCGGACGGCACCCGCAACCCGCTGCAGACGCTTCCGCTGACGGAGAAGATCCAGAGCGAGAAGTTCGACGCGGTGTTCGGCGGCGGCCGCCGGGACGAGGAGAAGGCCCGCGCCAAGGAGCGGGTGTTCTCCCTGCGCGACGAGTTCTCCCAGTGGGATCCGCGCCGGCAGCGCCCGGAGCTGTGGAACCTGTACAACGGCCGGCACGCCCCCGGTGAGCACGTCCGGGTGTTCCCGCTGTCGAACTGGACCGAGCTGGACGTGTGGCAGTACATCGCCCGCGAGGACATCGAGCTGCCGCAGATCTACTTCGCGCACGAGCGCGAGGTGTTCCAGCGGGGCGGGATGTGGCTGACGGCCGGCGAGTGGGGCGGCCCGAAGGACGGCGAGGTCGTCGAGAAGCGGCTCGTGCGCTACCGCACCGTCGGTGACATGTCCTGCACCGGCGCCGTCGACTCCGACGCGACCACGCTGGACGCCGTGATCGCCGAGATCGCCGCCTCCCGGCTCACCGAGCGGGGCGCGACCCGTGCCGACGACAAGCTGTCCGAGGCCGCGATGGAAGACCGCAAGCGCGAGGGGTACTTCTAAGCATGAGCACGACCACGACCGAGGCGCTCTCGGCCACCACCCTGCTGCGGTTCGCCACCGCCGGCTCCGTCGACGACGGCAAGTCCACGCTCGTGGGACGGCTGCTGCACGACTCCAAGTCGGTCCTCGCCGACCAGCTGGAGGCCGTGGAGCGGGCCTCCGCGAGCCGCGGCCAGGACGGCCCGGACCTCGCGCTGCTCACCGACGGCCTGCGCGCCGAGCGGGAACAGGGCATCACCATCGACGTGGCCTACCGCTACTTCGCCACCCCGCGGCGCCGGTTCATCCTGGCCGACACGCCGGGCCATGTGCAGTACACGCGGAACATGGTCACCGGCGCCTCCACCGCCGAGCTGACCGTGATCCTGGTCGACGCCCGCAACGGCGTGGTCGAGCAGACCCGCCGGCACGCGGCCATCGCCGCCCTGCTGCGCGTCCCGCACGTGGTGCTCGCGGTCAACAAGATGGACCTCGCCGGCTACCAGGAGAGCGTGTTCGCGGCGATCGCCGAGGAGTTCACGGCGTACGCGCTGGAGCTGGGCGTGCCCGAGGTCACCGCGATCCCGATCTCGGCGCTCGCCGGTGACAACGTGGTGGAGCCGAGCGCGAACATGGACTGGTACGGCGGCCCGACCGTGCTGGAGCACCTGGAGACCGTGCCGGTCAGCCACGACCTGGCGCACTGCCACGCCCGGCTGCCGGTGCAGTACGTGATCCGGCCGCAGACCGCCGAACACCCGGACTACCGGGGTTACGCGGGCCAGATCGCGGCCGGCACCTTCCGGGTGGGCGAGGAGGTCACCGTCCTGCCGTCCGGGCGGACGACGCGGATCTCCGGCATCGACCTGCTGGGCGTGCCGGTGGACGTGGCGTGGACGACGCAGTCGGTGACGGTGCTGCTCGAGGACGACATCGACGTCTCGCGCGGCGACCTGATCGTGCCGACGAAGGACGCGCCGCCCACCACGCAGGACGTGGAGGCGACCGTCTGCCATGTGGCCGACGCCCCGCTGACCGTCGGGCACCGGGTGCTGCTCAAGCACGGCACCCGCACGGTCAAGGCGATCGTGAAGGACATCCCGTCCCGGCTGACGCTGGACGACCTGTCGCTGCACCCGCACCCGGGGCAGCTGGTCGCCAACGACATCGGCCGGGTGAAGATCCGTACCGCCGAGCCGCTGCCGGTGGACTCGTACGCCGACTCCCGGCGCACCGGCTCCTTCATCCTGATCGACCCGAGCGACGGCACCACGCTGACCGCGGGCATGGTCGGCGAGTCGTTCGCCGCGCCGGAGCCGGTCAAGGACGCCTCCGAAGACGACGGCTGGGACTTCTGAGCATGACGACGACCGACGTCTACTCGACGTTCGCGAAGGAGGGCGGCCGTGTCGGCAGCGGCGCCCTCGGCAGCGGGCAGGGCGGAGTGGCCCGATGTGTGCGCTGACGTACGCGCACCGCATGCGCGCCCGCACCCCCCACCGCCGTAGACGAAGACCTGCCGACCTCCCGGCCACGACCTGAGAGACCGTGACCGCCGGGCCAACGAGAGGAAAGCCTCCCGTGCCTGCCAGCAAACTCCTGCGCCGCGCACTCGCGGTGACCGCCGCGCTGCCCCTTCTGGCGCTCGCCGCCTGCGGTTACGGCTCCGAGGCCAAGAACGACGACACGGCCAAGGTCGCCGCCGGCGCCCGGAAGATCGACGGGCTCGGCTCCGTCAGGATCGGCTACTTCGGCAATCTGACCCACGGCACCGCGCTGGTGGGCCGTGAACAGGGCTTCTTCCAGAAGGAGCTGGGCGCCACCAAGGCGTCGTACGCGACCTTCAACGCCGGGCCCTCCGAGATCGAGGCGCTCAACTCCGGCTCCATCGACATCGGCTGGATCGGCCCCTCCCCCGCGATCAACGGCTACACCAAGTCGGACGGCAAGAGCCTGAAGATCATCGGCGGTTCGGCCTCCGGCGGCGTGAAGCTGGTGGTGAACCCGAAGAAGATCAAGTCTCTGAAGGACGTCAAGGGCAAGAAGATCGCCACCCCGCAGCTCGGCAACACCCAGGACGTGGCGTTCCTCAACTGGATCGCCGGCCAGGGCTGGAAGGTCGACGCTCAGAGCGGCAAGGGCGACGTCACGGTCGTCCGCTCCGACAACAAGATCACCCCCGACGCCTACGCCTCCGGTTCCATCGACGGCGCCTGGGTGCCGGAGCCGACCGCGTCCAAGCTGGTCGCCGAGGGCGCCAAGGTGCTGCTGGACGAGTCGTCGCTGTGGCCCGACAAGAAGTTCGTGATCACGAACATCATCGTGCGGCAGGCCTTCCTGAAGGAGCACCCGAAGGCGGTCGAGGCGGTGCTGAAGGCCTCCGTCGAGGCCAACAAGTGGATCAACGCCAACCCGGACCAGGCGAAGGCGGCCGCGAACAAGCAGCTGGCGGCGGACTCCGGCAAGGCGCTCCCGGCGGACGTCCTCGACCCGGCGTGGAAGTCCATCCAGTTCACCGACGACCCGCTGGCCTCCACCCTCGACACCGAGGCGCAGCACGCGGTCAAGGCCGGTCTGCTCGACAAGCCGGACCTGAAGGGGATCTACGACCTGACGATCCTCGACAAGGTCCTCAAGGCTTCAGGTGACAGCCCGGTCGACGCCGCCGGTCTCGGCACCAGCTGACGCACGCCCCGATGAGTTCCCAGGAGGTGACGACCATGGCCACGACCACGACGCTCGCCAAGGCCGACGAGTCGGTCGATTACGCGGCACGCCTCGAGCACGTCTCGAAGTCCTTTCCGGCGCCCGCCGGGCAGCAGCTCGTCCTGGACGACATCAGCCTCGATGTCGCGCCCGGCGAGTTCGTCACCCTCCTGGGGGCCTCGGGCTGCGGCAAGTCCACGCTGCTGAACCTGGTGGCCGGCCTGGACCGGCCGAGCGCCGGCGCCATCACGACGGACGGACGGCCGGCGCTGATGTTCCAGGAGCACGCCCTGTTCCCGTGGCTGACCGCGGGCAAAAACATCGAACTCGCCCTGAAACTGAGGGGCGTTGCGAAGAACGAGCGGCGCGGCAAGGCCGAGGAGCTGCTGGAACTGGTCCGGCTGAAGGGCGCGTACGGCAAGCGGGTCCACGAGCTGTCGGGCGGCATGCGCCAGCGGGTGGCGATGGCCCGCGCGCTGGCGCAGGAGAGCAGCCTGCTGCTGATGGACGAGCCGTTCGCGGCGCTGGACGCCATCACCCGGGACGTGCTGCACGACGAGCTGACCCGTATCTGGGCGGAGACCGGCCTGTCGGTGCTGTTCGTGACGCACAACGTGCGCGAGGCGGTGCGGCTCGCCCAGCGGGTCGTGCTGCTGTCGTCCCGCCCCGGCCGCATCGCCCGCGAGTGGCAGGTGGACATCCCGCAGCCGCGCCGGATCGAGGACGCCCCGGTGGCGGAACTGTCCCTTGAGATCACCGAAGTCCTGCGTGGGGAGATCCGCCGTCATGGCCAGCACTGACACCACACCGGTCCAGGACGCCGGGAGCGTCGAGGCGGGCCTGGACGCCCTGGAGACGACGGCCGTCGGCCGTCCGACGCTCCGGCAGACCCTCGTCAACAAGATCCTGCCGCCGGTGGTGGCGATCGCGGTGGTCCTCGCGGTCTGGTCCCTGCTCTACCCGGTCGTCGACAACCCGACCAAGCTGCCGTCGCCGGCGGCCGTGGGCGACGCGTTCAAGCAGGCCTGGCTGCAGGGCGATCTGCTCGGGTACATCTGGACGTCCGTCTCGCGCGGTCTGCTGGGCTTCGCCTTCGCCCTGCTCATCGGCACCCCGCTGGGTCTGCTGGTGGCCCGGGTGAAGTTCGTGCGGGCGGCCATCGGGCCGATCCTGTCCGGTCTGCAGTCGCTGCCGTCGGTGGCGTGGGTGCCGCCCGCGGTGATCTGGCTCGGCCTGAACAACTCGATGATGTACGCGGTGATCCTGCTCGGCGCGGTCCCCTCCATCGCCAACGGCCTGGTGTCCGGCGTGGACCAGGTGCCGCCGCTGTTCCTGCGCGCGGGCCGCACCATGGGCGCGACCGGCGTCAGGGGCGTCTGGCACGTCACCCTGCCGGCCGCGCTCCCCGGCTATGTGGCCGGCATGAAGCAGGGCTGGGCCTTCTCCTGGCGCTCGCTGATGGCCGCCGAGATCATCGCGAACTTCCCCGACCTGGGCACCGGCCTCGGCCAGCTGCTGGAGAACGCCCGCACCGCCAGCGACATGGCCATGGTGTTCGAGGCCATCCTGCTCATCCTGTTCGTCGGCATCGCCATCGACCTGGTGATCTTCAGCCCGCTGGAGCGCTGGGTGCTGCGCAGCCGCGGGCTGCTGGTGAAGGGCTGACATGAACGAGCCCGTGCTCCTCGTCATCGCCCACGGCAGCCGCGATCCGCGGCATGCCCGGACCGTGCACGCCCTGGTGGAGCGGGTGCGGTCGATGCGGCCGGGGCTGCGCGTGGAGACCGGGTTCCTGGACTTCAACGTGCCGTCCGTGCACGGGGTGCTCCAGTCGCTGGACGGCGAGGGGGTGCGGGACGTGGTGGCGCTGCCGCTGCTGCTGACCCGCGCCTTCCACGCCAAGGCCGACATCCCGGCCGTGCTGCGCCAGGCGCCGGCCCGGCTGCGGATCCGGCAGGCCGACGTGCTCGGTCCGTCGCCGCTGCTGCTGGCGGCGCTGGAGCGGCGGCTGTACGAGGCGGGGCTGACCCCCGCCGACAAGTCCTCGACCGGGGTCGTGCTGGCCTCGGCGGGGTCCACCGACCCGGAGGCGATCGCAGTGATCGCAGCAATCGCGCGGGAGTGGCGGCACACCGGTTGGTGCGCCGTGCGGCCTGCGTTCGCCTCCGCATCCCTTCCGCGCACCGAGGACGCCGTGGCCGCGCTGCGCGCCCTCGGGTGCGCGCGGGTGGCCGTCGCGCCGTACGTCCTGGCTCCCGGCTTTCTGCCGGACCGCATCGCGCGGGGCGCGGCCGGGGCGGACGTACGGGCCGACGTGCTGGGCCCGGCGCCCGAGGTGGCGCGGGTGCTGCTGGAACGCTATGACGCCGCGTGCCGCCCGGCGCTGACGGCCCTGGGCGCCTGACCGGTCCGCGGCGTCCCCGGCTCAGCGGGTCACAGATCGAGCCCGGTCAGGAGCTGCCGGGTGTAGTTGAGGCTGGCGGTACCGGCGCCCGCGGTGATGGCGACGTTCTCCAGCGCGGTGCGGATCCGGCCCCGGTTGGGCGGCAGGCCGTCCTCGGCGGACAGTGCCAGCTCCGCCTGGATGACCTCCCCGTTGCCGGCGATCCCCGGGTACTCGGCGCGCAGTGCCTCGGTGAGCCGGTCGGCGACTGCCATGAGGGTCTCGAGGTCCGGCGGGCCGTTGCGGAGGTCGATGTGACTGAAGTCGGCGGGGCCGTTCCCGAAGGTGTAGCTGCTCATGCGGTGTCCTCGCTTGTGGTCCGAAGGAGCCTTCGGCGGTGGGGGTGGCTACGGCTTCGGTGCGGGCGGCCGGGATCCGGCTGCCGAAGGCGCTGGGCGGCCGACGTTACCGGTGCCGCGGGCCGGTGCCCGGCGGCCGTCGGCCGCCGCGCACCGGGCCGGTGAGGGGTGACGCCCGCGGACGCCGCCGAGAAGGCCGAAAACCGCCACCCATCCGGGTGATCGGTGTGCGTTGACCAGGCGCCGGAGGCGGTGAGGGGCGCGCGGGGCACCGCGGTCGCGCGGCGCACGAGCAGATGGCCGGGCGCCCCGCGTGCGCTGCCGCGCCGCGCCGGCGCTCCCGGCCACCGGGCCGCTGCCCGCCCGGGGTGCCGCGCCGGCGCCGGTGGTGGTCCGCCCGTCACGCTCATCCGCCCCTCGTCCCCTTCCGGCCGTCTGCGCGCTTCACCCTAGGGACCGCGGGACGCGTTTGTCGCGAGGTTCGGCGATGGCCGGCCCTGGAGGCGGGGCGCGTGGTAGAGGGCGAGGGCCGCCGGGTCCGGCGCTCCCCTGTGACGTCGGACCCGGCGGC
Organism: Streptomyces sp. NPDC048192; assembly: GCF_043202415.1. NCBI lineage: Bacteria > Bacillati > Actinomycetota > Actinomycetes > Kitasatosporales > Streptomycetaceae > Streptomyces > Streptomyces sp. NPDC048192. Next base: position 433,642 of record NZ_JBIDAL010000008.1, on the reverse strand, counting down.
TCTTCGTTCTGCGCCGGTCGCGGTCCGCATGTCACACGCCCGGCGGGGACAGGGGGTGGTTATCGGCCACCCCGGATGCCGTCAGTCGAAGCGGAGGGCGCCGGTGCGGGTGCGCTTGAGCTCGAAGAGGTCGGGGTGGCGGGCCAGCACCCGGAAGCTGTCGAAGAGTTCGGCCGCCTCCTCGCCCCGCGGCACGGCCCGCAGCACGGGCCCGAACCACACCGTGCCGTCGACGTGGAGGGTCGGCGTGCCCACGTAACCGCCCGTCTCCGGCTCGGCGCCCGCCTCGTGGCTGCGGCGCACCGCGTCGTCGTACGACGGATCGTGCGCGGCGGCCGACAGCTCCGCCGGCAGCCCGAGCTCGGCCAGCGCCTCGGCGACCACCCGGTCGAAGTCCTCCATCCGGGCCTCGTGGATGCGCGTGCCGAACGCGGTGTACAGGTCGCGCAGCACCTTCTCGCCGTGCCGTTCGGCGGCGGCCACGGCGACCCGCACCGGGCCGATGGAGCGGTCCACCAGATCCCGGTACCAGCCGGGGAGTTCGTTGCCGGTGTTGTGCAGGTAGAGGCTCATCGCCCGGAAGCGGAGGTCGAGGGGGCGCAGCCGCTCGACCTCCAGCAGCCAGCGGGAGGTGATCCAGGCGAAGGGGCAGGCCGGGTCGAAGTAGAAGTCGACCCGGGTCGGTGCGGGTGCGGTGGCGGAGTCGCGGTGCGTCATAGTGGCGACGGTAGTGCCGCAGTGGCTCAACGTCCCGGTCCAATCCGGGATCGTTTCACTGGTCCAATCGCTTCACTGCGGGCTCACTGGACCGGAGCGGTCAGCTCGGCCAGTTTGAGCACGGTGTTCCAGTTCCGGCTCGTGGCGATCAGGCCCTTGGTCACCGGTCGGCGGGAGAGGGCCTCGGCGAGCTTGGAGCGGCCGAGGCCCTCGGGGGCGTACAGGTACAGGCAGCGGTCGCCGAGCCGGAACTCCTCCGGGAGATGGGCGGCGGGGTGGATCCCCGCGAACCGGTCGGGGGTGACCGGCGCGGAGAAGTAGGTGACGTGCAGCTGCTTGGGCGCGAGGTCGGCGGCCGGGAACGGGCAGGCCTCGACGACCGCCTTCAGATAGGCGTGGTCGCGCACGATCACGTCGACCGGGAAGCCGAACCGCTCCTCGATCGCCCGGCTCAGCTCCGCCGCGAGCGAGGCCTCGTCGCCGTGGCCGGCGCTGAACACGGCCTGGCCGCTCTGCAGATGGGTCCGTACACCGGTGTGGCCGAGGCCGGCCAGCAGCGAGCGGAGGTCGGCCATGGGCACCTTCTTGCTGCCGCCGACGTTGATTCCGCGCAACAGCGCCGCGTAGGTCGTCATCCGGCCAGCCTAGAGCGGCCGTCGTGCCCCGTGGGGGCGGGCACGACGGCCGGGGCCCGCGCGGGGCGGGCTGCGCGAAACTCTGGCCGATCCGGGGGCGCCGTATCAACCTCTCCACACGCCTGTGACTTGTTCAACAAGGTTTCGTAACCACAAACCGTCGCGCCGGCGGCAGATCGGACAGCCCACGTCCCACGGCCGCCGCGACCCCGAGGGTCCTCCCCGGGAAGCCCCGATAGGTGTAAGGGGCCGTGGTCCTCCCCAGTGCCGAGGCCCGGGCCGCCGACTTCACCGGGCAGCACGACGAGCCGTGCCCGGGCGGCTCATACCGTCGTACGGAGCAAGCGCAGACGTGGCGGCGTCCGGTCGCCACCGCACACGAGGGGGAAGGCCCGCAATGGGGAACAGGGATGTGCGGGTGCGGGGGCTGGCCGCCCGCGCCGGGGGCTGGAGCGCCCGGCACCGCTGGGCGGCGGTCGGCATATGGGTGCTGTTCGTCGTGCTGGCCATGGGGCTGGGCTCGGCGGCGGGCCGGGTCGACGTCGACGAGAACAACCAGCTCAAGGGCGAGACGCACACCGCCGCGCAGATCATCGACGACGCGGGCATCAAGCAGCCGGCCGGGGAGACCGTGCTGATCCAGGCCAGGTCCGGTTCGGTGACGGCGACTTCGGCCGAGTTCCGGGCCGCCGTCGCCGACGTGGTGAAGGCGGTCGAGGGCACCGGGAAGGTCACGGCCGTGACCTCGCCGTACGACACGCACACCGTCTCCCGCGACGGCCGCAGCGCGCTGGTGCAGTTCGACATGCGGGGGGACGCGAAGACGGCCGTGGACCGGGTGGAGCCGGTGCTGAACGCCGTCGCCGGGGTGCAGAAGGCGCACGGTTCGCTGCGGATCGAGGAGATCGGCGGCGCCAGCATGCAGAAGCAGTACAAGGACGCCTTCGGGAACGACTTCAAGCAGGCCGAGTACTCCGCGGTGCCGGTGGCGCTCGGCATCCTGCTGATCGCCTTCGGCGCGCTGGTGGCGGCGCTGCTGCCGGTGGCGCTCGCGATCACCGCGATCATGGCGACGATGGGCCTGATGGGCATCGTCAGCCATGTGCAGCCGATGAGCGACACCGCCAACTCCGTGATGCTGCTGGTCGGCATGGCCGTCGGCGTCGACTACTGCCTGTTCTATCTGCGCCGCGAGCGCGAGGAGCGGCAGGCCGGGCGGGACCCGGGCACGGCCCTCAGGATCGCCGCCGCCACCAGCGGGCGGGCGGTCATCGTCTCCGGTGTCACGGTGTGCGTGGCGATGGCGGGCATGCTGTTCACCGGGCTCGCCGAGTTCGAGGCGATGGGCCTGGCCTCGCTGATGGTGGTCGCGGTCGCCATGGTCGGGTCGGTGACGGTCCTGCCGGCGCTGCTGTCGCTGCTCGGCGAGCGGGTGGAGAAGGGCCGCATCCCGTTCCTGCGCCGGCGCGGCGGCAAGCGGGCCGCGGGCGAGGGCAGCCGGGTCTGGACCGCCGTGCTGCGCGCCGTGCTGGCCAGGCCGCTGGTCTCGGTCGTGGTGGCGGCCGGTGCGCTGCTGGCGGTCGCGGCGCCCGCGCTCGGCATGAAGACCCAGCAGCTCACCCTGGACCAGGAGTTCGGCACGTCGCTGCCGATCGTGCAGACGTACAACCGGATCAACGACGCCTTCCCGGGCGGCAGCGAGCCGGCCCAGGTCGTCGTCAAGGCGAAGGACATCGGCGCGCCCGAGGTGCGGCAGGCCCTGGCCGCCTTCAAGCGGCGGGCGGTCTCCTCGGGAGCCTCGCGCGGCCCGGTCGACATCCGGGTGCACGACGCGCAGAACGTCGCCGTGGTCTCGGTGCCGCTGGTCGGCGGCTCCGACATGGACCGGGCGGTCAAGAGCCTGGACAAGCTGCGCGACGAGGTGCGGCCCGCCACGCTCGGCAGGGTGGACGGCGTCGAGGCGCCGATCACCGGGCAGGTGGCCGGCAACCACGACTTCAACGACCAGCTGCTCGGCTCCGTGGTCCCGGTCTTCGCGTTCGTGATCGTCTTCGCCTTCCTGCTGATGCTGCTGTCGTTCCGCTCGCTGACCGTCGCGATCACCTCGATCGTGCTCAACCTGCTGTCGGTGGGCGCCGCGTACGGCATCCTCGTCGCGGTCTTCCAGCACGGCTGGGGCGCGTCCCTGGTGGGCGCGCACGGGGTCGGCGCGATCGTGACCTGGCTGCCGCTGTTCCTGTTCGTGATCCTGTTCGGGCTGTCGATGGACTACCACGTGTTCGTGGTGTCCCGGATCCGCGAGGCCCGGATGAGCGGCCGTACGACGAAGGACGCGATCCGGCACGGTGTGGTCACCACGGCCGGCGTCGTCACCAGCGCCGCGGTCATCATGGTCGCCGTGTTCGCGATCTTCGGCACGCTGTCGATGCAGTCCATGAAGCAGATGGGCGTGGGTCTGGCCGCGGCGGTCCTCATCGACGCGACGGTCATCCGCGGTGTGCTGCTGCCGGCCGTGATGGCCCTGCTCGGCGAGCGCAACTGGTACCTGCCGAAGTGGCTGCACCGCCTGCCCGACCTCACCCACGACGAGGGACCCAACGCGGCGGCGGGGGCGGGCGCCTCCCGGCCGACGCACGAGGAGGGTGAGCGGGAGCGGCTGCCGGTGTGAGGGTGCGCCTGCCGCGTGGGGCGGTTCGCGCCGTGCGCGGGTGCGGGGGTGTGGGGGCTGGTCGCGCCCACGCGGCGGAGCCGCATGGCGACACGGCCCCGCGCCCCCTCGGGGCGCTGTGATACCGATGGGATGGTGCACGACGTGGCGGGACGGCAGGGAGGCGGCGGGATGGACGAGGTGCGGGCGCGGGGCGTACTGGCCGCGGCGGAAGTGGTGCCGGGGCCGGTCCGGGACGCGGCGCTGCTCGCCCTCGGCGAGAACGCGGTGTTCGCCGCCGGTGACCTCGTGGTGAAGGTGGGCCGGGACGCCGAGTTGCTGGAGCGGGCCCGGCGCGAGGTGGAGATCGCCGGCTGGCTGGCCGAGGCGGGCGTGCCCGCGGTACGGCCGGCCGAGCCGAAGCCGCGGCTGGTCGAGGGCCACCCGGTGACGGTGTGGCACCGGCTGCCGGATCCGGTGCGGCCCGCCGAGCCGCGCGATCTGGCGCGGTTGCTGCGCGCGGTGCACGCACTGCCCTCTCCTCCCTTCGCCCTGCCACGCCGCGAACTGCTGGACGGCGTGGAGCGGTGGCTGCGGCTGGCGGGCGACGCGATCGACCCCGAGGACGCCGCCTACCTCCGCGCGCGCCGGGACGGGTTCGCGGCGCAGGCGGCCACGCTGACGCCCCATCTGCCGCCGGGCCCCATCCACGGCGACGCGCTGCCCCGCAATGTGCACGTCGGACCGGACGGGCCGGTCCTGGTCGACCTGGAGACCTTCTCCGCCGACCTGCGCGAACACGACCTGGTGGTCATGGCGCTCTCCCGCGACCGGTACGGGCTGCCCGCCGAGGCGTACGACTCATTCGTCGAGACGTACGGGTGGGACGTGCGGGAGTGGGAGGGCTGTGCGGTCCTGCGCGGCGCCCGGGAGACGGCGAGCTGCGCCTGGGTGGCCCAGCACGCGCCGAGCAATCCGAAGGCGCTGGCGGAGTTCCGGCGGCGGGTGGGGTCGCTGCGGGACGGGGACGAGACCGTCCGCTGGTACCCGTTCTGACGGCCGCTCCCGGGAACGGTCCTCGCCCCTACGCGGGCTGGCTCTCGGCCGGCTCGCGCAGCGGCCACGTCGCGTCCACCACCGCCTCCGCGTCCCCCTTGCTCCGCAGGAACGCCTGGAAGTCCGCCGCCCACTGCGCGTACCACTCGATCTGCCGGCGGTGGAGGTCGGCCGGCGGCAGGGACGCTATCTTCGGGTGGCGGTCGGCTATCGCGGACGCGAGCCGGGCCGCGGCCAGGGCGTCGGCCGGGGCGGTGTGGGCGGCGTCGAGGGTGATGCCGTACTCGGCGCAGACCGCTTCCAGGTTCCGTTTGCCGCGGCGGTAGCGGTCGACCCAGCGGTCGATGGTGTAGGGGTCGATGACCGGGGCCGGGGCCAGGCCGCCCAGGCGGTCGGCGAGGGACGGCAGGGCGTGCCGCCGGAGTTCGGCGGAGAGCAGGGTGAGGTCGAAGGCCGCGTTGTAGGCGACCACCGGGACGCCCGACTTCCAGTAGCCCACCAGGGTGTCGGCGATGGAGTCCGCCACCCGGTCGGCGGGGTGGCCCTCGGCCGTCGCCCGCGCGGTGCTGATGCCGTGCACCGCCACCGCGTCGGCCGGGATCTCCACGCCCGGATCGGCCAGCCATTCCCTGCGGCCCATGGGCTCACCGGCCCTGACCTCGATCACCGCGCCGGTGACGATGCGCGCCTCGCGCGGATCGGTCCCGGTCGTCTCCAGGTCGAAGCCGATCAGCAGCTCCCGGTGCCAGCCCATGGGCGGCCCCCCTTCTTGGTGGTGCGTTCCCCCAGTGGCCTCCACCCTCGCACGCGGCACTGACAATCAGAGGATCGCGTTCCGCCTGTGCGGGTGGACAGTTCAGGACACCGGGCGCGAATCCGCCCAGGTCAGCTCGAACTCCTCGCGGTATGTCGGAAAGAGCCCCGCTTCGCCCGCGTCATCCGACTTGACCAGCTTGCTGCCGTTGCGCAGCACCAGCACCGGCGACTCCATCCCGCGCGCCCCGCGCAGATAGGACTGCACCACGGCGATGCCGTCGGCGCCGTCGCCGTCCACCAGGTAGGCGGTGAAGCGCGGCGTCTCGTCGTAGACCTGGATCTCGAAGGCGCCCGGGTCGCGCAGCCGGGAACGCACCCGGCGCATGTGCAGGATGTTCATCTCGACGGACCGGCTCAGTTCGCCCCGTTTCATCCCGAGTTCGCGTTCGCGGCGTTTGACCGAGCTGGAGGCCGGGTTGAGGAAGAGCAGCCGTACCCGGCAGCCGGACTCGGCGAGTCGGACCAGGCGCCGGCCGGAGAAGTTCTGCACCAGCAGGTTGAGGCCGATCCCGATGGCGTCGAGGCGGCGGGCGCCGCCGAAGAGGTCCTCGGCGGGGAACTGGCGCATCAGCCGCACCCGGTCGGGGTGGACGGCGACCACGTCGGCGTACCGGTCGCCGACCAGGTCCTCGACCGCGTCCACGGGCAGCCGGCGCGCGGAGGGCACGTCGCCGGCGGCGCCGAGCATCTCCAGCAGCCGGGCGGAGGCCCGCTCGGCCTGGCCGAGGACCGCCTCGGACAGCGCCCGGTTGCGGGAGACGACGTTGCGGGTCACCTCCAGCTCGTCCAGGGCGAGTTCGAGGTCGCGGCGCTCGTCGAAGTACGGCTCGAAGCAGGGCCAGTGCTGCACCATCAGCTCGCGCAGCTGCGGCAGGGTGAGGAAGCTGAGCACGTTGTCGTCGGCCGGGTCGAGCAGGTAGCCCTTGCGGCGGCTGACCTCACGGACGGCGACCGCCCGCTGCACCCATTCCTGTCCGGCCGGGCCGGCCGCGGCGACCACCCAGTCGTCCCCGTGGACGGGCTCGTAGATGGGGCGCAGCACGGCGGCGACGACCGCGCGCAGCCGCTGTTCGACGAGGTTCAGCCAGATGTAGGCCCGGCCGGCCCGCTGGGCGCGGGTGCGCACCTCGCGCCAGGCGTCGGCGTCCCAGTCCAGCTCCGGCCCGATGGACCCCGCGTCCATCGGGCGCGCCAGGGACACCGCGCCGGGCGGGACGTCTGTGGAGTTCCCCTCGTGACCCTCGTCACCAGGGGGCAGCTCCAGGCCTCCCGAGCCCACCCGTGCACCGCCTTCCGCTCCCCCGGGCCTTTCCCAGTCTCAACGATCAAGGAAGGGTACTCCGCGAGCGGTGGGCGGTGCAGCCGGATGGACAGGTCGGTTTCTCAACTGTTTTCCTCAACTGCTCGGCACCCAGTGGCCGTTCGGCCGGGCGAGGTCACGCGGAGTGAGCGGATTCATAGCCGTCCGCGCCCCGCGGCTGCTGCGGCGGACCCCGGCGCGGGACGCGCACCGCCGCCCCGGCCCCGCCGGGAGCCCTCCCCCTCCTCCTGCCCCCGTCGCCCCATCGGAGTACACGTTCGCCTCACTGGTCCGGCCCACAGGGGGTACCGGAATCGCCATGTGCGCCGGTCGGTGGGTAAGAAGTCACGGAGGATCCGTCAATTCGGGGAGACTCGGGCGCCAAGGCGGCCCCGGGGCGGCGGCACACCTGGGAGAGTCGTAGCCATGCAGGTCTGGCCTGGAGAGGCGTATCCGCTCGGCGCCACCTATGACGGCGCCGGAACCAACTTCGCGGTCTTCACGGAGGCCGCGGACCGAGTAGAGCTGTGTCTGCTGCACGACGACGGCTCGGAGACGGCGGTGGAACTCCGCGAGAGCGACGCGTTCGTGCGGCACGCGTACGTGCCGGGCGTGATGCCGGGGCAGCGGTACGGGTTCCGGGTGCACGGCCCGTACGACCCCGGGCGCGGGCTGCGCTGCAACTCCGCGAAGCTGCTCCTCGACCCGTACGCGAAGGCGGTCAGCGGCTCGATCCGCTGGGGCGAGGAGGTGTACGGCTACCACTTCGGCACGCCGGACAGCCGCAACGACCTGGACTCCGCCCCGCACACCATGGCGTCGGTGGTGATCAACCCGTACTTCGACTGGGGCGACGACCGGCCGCCGCGCACCGAGTACCACCACACGGTGATCTACGAGGCGCACGTCAAGGGCCTGACCATGCGTCACCCGGGCCTGCCCGAGGAGCTGCGCGGCACGTACGCGGCGCTCGCGCACCCCGCGGTCATCGAACACCTGACCAAGCTCGGGGTGACGGCGCTGGAGCTGATGCCCGTCCACCAGTTCGTGAACGACCACCGGCTGGCCGACATGGGCCTGAGCAACTACTGGGGCTACAACACGATCGGGTTCTTCGCCCCGCACAACGCCTACGCCTCCTGGGGCGACCGCGGGCAGCAGGTGCTGGAGTTCAAGTCGGCGGTCCGGGCGCTGCACGAGGCCGGCATCGAGGTCATCCTGGACGTCGTCTACAACCACACCGCCGAGGGCAACCATCTGGGCCCGACGCTGTCCTTCAAGGGCATCGACAACCCGTCGTACTACCGGCTCATGGACGACCGGCGCTACTACATGGACACCACGGGCACCGGGAACTCGCTGCTGATGCGGTCCCCGCACGTGCTCCAGCTGATCATGGACTCGCTGCGGTACTGGGTCACCGAGATGCACGTCGACGGGTTCCGCTTCGACCTCGCGGCGACCCTCGCCCGGCAGTTCCACGAGGTGGACCGGCTGTCGTCGTTCTTCGACCTGGTGCAGCAGGACCCGGTGGTCTCGCAGGTGAAGCTGATCGCCGAGCCGTGGGACGTGGGCGAGGGCGGCTACCAGGTGGGCAATTTCCCGCCGCTGTGGACCGAGTGGAACGGCAAGTACCGGGACACGGTGCGCGACCTGTGGCGGGGCGAGCCGCGGGCGCTCGCGGAGTTCGCCTCGCGGCTGACCGGCTCCTCGGACCTCTACCAGGACGACGGCCGCCGCCCGCTCGCCTCGATCAACTTCGTCACCTGCCACGACGGCTTCACCCTGCACGACCTCGTCTCGTACAACGACAAGCACAACGCGGCCAACGGCGAGGACAACCGGGACGGCGAGAGCCACAACCGGTCCTGGAACTGCGGGGCGGAGGGCGAGACCGACGACCCCGGCGTGCTCGCGCTGCGCGCCCGGCAGATGCGGAACTTCATCGCCACACTGATGCTGTCCCAGGGCGTGCCGATGATCAGCCACGGCGACGAGTTCGCCCGCACGCAGCGCGGCAACAACAACGCGTACTGCCAGGACAACGAGCTGTCCTGGCTGCACTGGCCGGAGCCCGCGGAGGGCGACCTGCTGGAGTTCACGCGCGCCATGGTGTGGCTGCGGCGGGACCACCCGGTGCTGCGCCGGCGCCGGTTCTTCCACGGCCGCCCCGTGGAGGGCACCCACGACGACCTGTCCGACATCGCCTGGTTCACCCCCGAGGGCACCGAGATGACCCAGCGGGACTGGGACTCGGCACCGGCGTCCGCGCTGACGGTGTTCCTCAACGGCAACGCGATCTCCGAGCCGGGGCCGCGCGGGGAACGCATCACCGACGACTCCTTCCTGCTGATGTTCAACGCCTCCCCGCAGCCGCTGGACTTCCTGGTGCCGGTCAACCACGGCCGGCAGTGGCAGGTGGTGGTGGACACGGCCGGTCCGGAGGGGGTGCCGCCCGGCTCCGGGCCGAAGGTCGGGGCCGGCGACCGGCTCACCCTGCCCGACCGCAGCCTGACGGTGCTGCAACGGCCGGCGTGACCCCTGGCGGCGCGGCAGGCGGCACCGCCCGGCGGGCCGCCTGCCCGGTACGCGCGCGTGGCGGACGTTTTCGCCCGCTCGGCCGGATGGGCGAGGATGCGTCCGTTCAGGCGGCGATGACACGAAAGGCGGCGGGCTGGGTACGTAGGTTTGCATGACTTCCGCCCGACCCGGACCGGCAGTGCCCACCGCCACCTACCGGCTGCAGCTCCAGCCCGCCTTCCCGTTCGCGGCCGCCGCGGCGGCCGTACCGTACCTGGCGTCGCTCGGCGTCTCGCACCTGCACCTCTCACCCGTCCTGGAGGCCGTGCCCGGCTCACCGCACGGCTACGACGTGGTGGACCACGCGCGCGTGCGCGAGGAACTGGGCGGCGAGGAGGGCCTGCGGTCGCTGGCCCGCACCGCGCGCGAGCACGGTCTCGGCCTGGTGGCCGACATCGTGCCGAACCACATGGCCATGGCGCCCCGGCACAACCGCGCCCTGTGGGAGGTGCTGCGCGAGGGGCCCGGCTCGCCGTACGCGCGCTGGTTCGACATCGACTGGGAGGCGCAGGGCGGGCAGGTGCTGCTGCCGGTGCTCGGCGGCCCGCTCGCCTCCCAGCTGGAGCACCTCGTGGTCGACGGCGACGTGCTGCGCTACCACGAGCACGCCTTCCCGCTGCGCGCGGGCACCGCCGGCCTGCCGCTGCCGGAGCTGCTGGACGCCCAGTGGTACCGCCCGGTGTGGTGGCGGCTGGCCCGCACCGAGCTGAACTACCGGCGGTTCTTCAGCATCTCGGAGCTGATCGGGGTGCGCGTGGAGGACCCGGAGGTGTTCGAGGCCACCCACGCCAAGATCCTCCAGCTGCTGCACGAGGGCGTGCTCGACGGACTGCGCGTCGACCACCCCGACGGGCTCGCCGACCCCGACGGCTACCTCGCGCGGCTGCACGAGGCGACCGGCGGGCGCTGGACGGTGGTGGAGAAGATCCTCGCCGACGGCGAGCGGCTGCCGGCGTCCTGGCCCGTCGCGGGCACCACCGGCTACGACGCCCTGCGGCAGATCGACGGCCTGTTCACCGACCAGACCGGGGCGTACGAACTGCTGGGCCGCTACCGGGCCTTCGCGGCGCCGCAGACGGACCGGGGCGGCAACTGGGAGGCGACGGTACGGCGCGCCGCCTACAAGGTGCTCACGCACGAGCTGGCCACCGAGACCGACCGGCTCACCCGGGCGGCCACCCGGCTCTGCGCGACCTCGCCGGACCTTCAGCTGCGCGACCGGGCGCCCTGGGCGCTGCGCACGGCCGTGGAGGAGCTGCTGGTGCGGATGCGGGTGTACCGGCCGTACGCCTCCACCGACGCGGCGTCCGTCATCACCGAGGACGCCGCCGAGGAGGCCCGGCTGGCCTTCGTGGTGCCCGAGGAGGCGGACGCCGTCGGCGTGGTGCGCCGGCTGCTCGTCGAGCCGCCCGGCGATCCCTCGGCGCCGGACCACGCCGGCCGGGTGGAGTTCCGCGCCCGGTTCGCGCAGACCGCGTCGGCGCTGCGCGCCAAGTCGGTGGAGGACACGGCGTTCTACCGCTACGTGCCGCTGCTGTCGGCGACCGAGGTGGGCGGCGACCCGGGCCGGCCGGGGGTGTCGCCGGAGGACTTCCACGCGTACTGCGCGCGCGTGCAGCGCGACTGGCCCGTCACCGGCACGGTGGTCTCCACGCACGACACCAAGCGCAGCGCCGACGTGCGCGCCGCGCTGGCCGTGCTCACCGAGTGCCCCGACCGGTGGGCGGAGCTGCTGGCCGAGGTGAACCGGCCCGAGGAGGGCGTGGGCGTGCCGGACGGGCAGCTGGCCTGGGCGGCCTGGCAGACGGTGTTCGGGCTGGGCCCCGCCGAGGAGGAGCGGGTGCAGCAGGCGCTGCTGAAGCACGCGCGCGAGGCGGGCATGTACACCAGCTGGACGGAGCAGGAACCGCCGTACGAGGAGGCGGTGGCGGCGTTCGTCGCGGCCGGGCCGTGCGGGGTGCCCGGCGAGCGCGTGGCCGCGTTCCGCAAGGCGCTGGAGCCGCACATCCGGGCCAACGTGCTCGGCACCGCCCTGGTCCATCTGACGATGCCAGGGGTGCCGGACCTGTACCAGGGCACGGAGAGCGAGTACCGGGCGCTGGTGGACCCGGACAACCGGCGTCCGGTGCCGTTCCCCCCGGAGGTGCCCGGCGAGAAGGACGCGCTGACCTCGGCGGCCCTGCGGCTGCGCGCCCGGCGTCCCGGCGCGTTCGGCGAGTCCGCGTCCTACGAACCGCTGACCGCGGAGGGCCCCGCGGCCGGGCACTGCGTGGCGTTCGCGCGCTCCGGCGAGGTGGTCACAGCGGTGACCCGGCTCTCCCTCCGGCTCGCGGAGACGGGCGGCTGGCAGGACACCCGCCTCGCCCTGCCGCCGGGCCGCTGGACCGACGCCCTCACCCCGGGCCGTGAGTTCACCGGCGACACACCTCTGACGGACCTCTTCCACCGGTGGCCGGTAGCCCTCCTGGAGCGTGCCGCGGAGGAGTGAACCGGACTCACCCCAGCGGCCCCCGGGGAGGAGCGGGCGGGGCTCATCGCGGGGGCGCGGGGAGGACGGGCCCGGGCTCATCGCAGAGGCCTGGGGAGGAGTAGGCCGGGTTCACTCGCGCGGGCGTGGGCTGGTCGGCTGACGGTGCCGGCGGCGTGGGCCATGTGGTGCGCAGGAGGTTCGTGAAGGCCTCGGCGGCGCCGGTGGGCGGGACGCGGGCGTAGACGGCGAGGGGGCGCTTCCAGGCCGGGTCGGGGGTGAGGATGGCGCAGTCCTCGCCCACCGCGCCGCGCACGACGTCGGCCGACGCCACGCACACCCCGACCCCGGCGGCGGCCATGCGCACGGCCGTCGAGGTGTGCTCGGTCCACACGGCGGTCCGCGGCCGGAAGCCGGCCCTCCCGCAGGCCCAGTCGAGGAACCGCTCGCCCTGGACGACGGGTTCCAGCGCGCAGCGGACCCAGGCCCGGTCTGCGAGCTCCGGCAGCCGCACCGTCGTACGGCCGGCGAGCCGGTCGTCGAACGGGACCACCAGGACCAGCTCCTCGTCCCCGACCGGGACGACGGTGCCGGGCGGGTCGGCGGGCACGGGTCCGAAGGCGAGGTCGGCGGTGCCGCGCTGCACGGCCTCCTCCAGGGCCTCGGCGGTGGCGTACTCGTGCAGCCGCAGCAGGACCCGGGGACGGGCGGCGCGCCAGCGGGCGAAGACGTCGGGCAGGACGCCGACGGCGAGGGAGTGCAGGGTGGCGACGTGCAGTTCGCCGCCCTCGGCGCCGGCCGTGGCGCGGGCCGCCCGCCGGGCCTGCGCCGCGCTGCGCACGGCGAGTTCGGCGTGCGGCAGGAAGGCGCGCCCCATCGGGGTGAGGCGCACACCGCGCGCCATGCGCTCCAGCAGGGCGCCGCCGACCGACTTCTCCAGCGCCTTGATCTGGTGCGAGAGCGCGGGCTGCGTGACGTGCAGGACGTCCGCCGCCCGGGTGAACGACGCCTCCTGGACGACCGTCACGAAGTACTCCATCTGCCGCAGGCTCAATTCCCCGCCCTCTCATGAGGATCCTGCATGGCTTCCACAAGAACATTGCCTTGGACTCATGGCAAGGGAGGGGCGCAGGGTGGTGTCATGACCCTCACCACAGCGGATGTCCTCGTCATCGGCGGCGGCACCGGCGGGTACAGCACCGCCCTGCGCGCCGCCGCCCTCGGCCTCGACGTCGTCCTCGTCGAACGCGACAAGGTCGGCGGCACCTGTCTGCACCGCGGCTGCATCCCGAGCAAGGCGATGCTGCACGCCGCCGAACTGGTCGACGGCATCGCCGAGGCGCGCGAGCGGTGGGGCGTGAAGGCCACGCTGGACTCGGTCGACTGGGCGGCGCTGGTGGCCACCCGGGACGACATCGTGGCGCGCAACCACAAGGGCGTCGAGGCGCATCTCGCACACGCCGGTGTGCGGGTGGTCCGGGGCAGCGCCCGGCTGACGGGGCCGCGGACGGTGCGCGTGGAGGAGGTCCCGGTGGATGTCGCGCCCGGCGTGCGGCCGCGGTCCGCGCCCGGCGTGCGGGATCTGACCGCCCGCCGCGGGATCGTGCTCGCCACCGGCTCGCGCCCGCGCACGCTCCCCGGCCTCACGCCCGACGGGCGGCGCGTGGTGACCAGCGACGACGCCCTGTTCGCGCCGGGGCTGCCGGCGTCCGTGCTGGTGCTGGGCGGCGGCGCGATCGGTGTGGAGTACGCGTCCTTCCACCGGTCGATGGGCGCCGAGGTCACCCTGGTCGAGGCCGCCGACCGGATCGTTCCGCTGGAGGACGCCGATGTGAGCCGGCATCTGACGCGCGGCCTGAAGAAGCGCGGGATCGATGTGCGGGCGGGCGCCCGGCTGCTGGACGCGGAGGTGCTGGCGGACGGCGTACGCGCGCGGGTGCGCACCGCGCGGGGAGAGGTGCGCACCGTGGAGGCGGAGCGGCTGCTGGTGGCCGTCGGCCGGGCGCCGGTCACCGAGGGCCTGGACCTGGCCGCGGCCGGCCTCACGGCGGACGCCCGGGGGTTCGTCGCACCGGCGGACTGGGACCGGCTGGAGACGGCCGTGCCGGGCGTCCACGTCGTCGGGGACCTGCTGCCGCCGCCGTCACTCGGGCTCGCCCACGCCTCGTTCGCGGAAGGGCTGCTGGTCGCCGAGACGCTGGCCGGGGCGGCGCCGGCCCCGGTGGACTACGCGGCCGTGCCCCGGGTGACGTACTCCGCGCCGCAGACCGCCTCGGTGGGGCTGAGCGAGACGGAGGCACGCGCGCGGGGACGCGAGGTCGAGGTGAACACGATGCCGCTGACCGCCGTGGCCAAGGGCATGGTGCACGGTCGGGGCGGCATGGTGAAGGTCGTCGCCGAGGCCGGCGGCGGCCGGGTGCTCGGTGTCCACCTGGTCGGCCCGCACGTGTCGGAGATGATCGCCGAGAGCCAGCTGATCGTCGGCTGGGACGCCGAACCCTCGGACGTGGCCCGGCACGTGCACGCGCACCCCACGCTGTCGGAGGCGGTGGGTGAGGTGTTCCTGACGCTCGCGGGCCGCGGCCTGCACCAGCAGTGACCGCACGGCACGCATCGCCCGCACCGCGCCCCGGGCCTTGTGCCCGAGCGCTCCCGGGAGCCTCCCTTCCGCATGCTTGACAGTTCACCTTGGGCGTGCGGGACTGGGAGGGCGAAGCCGGGCGGAACAAGTCGGGGGTGAGTCTTCTGCCGGAGCTGCGCTACCCCACCGTTCCCGAACTGGTCGCCTCCGCTCAGGCGTTGGCCGCTCAGGAACCCGGGCTGTGCTCGCTCAGGCAGGTCGGCGTGTCCCGCGCGGGAAGACCCCTGCACCTGCTCTCGGTGGGTCATGCCCGGCGGGCGGTGCTGGTGGTCGCCGGCGCGCACGCCAACGAGCCGGCCGGCGGCTCCACCCTGCGGGTGCTGGCCGAACGCGTCCTGGCCGAGCGCGAGTTGCGCGCCGACACCTCCTGGCACTTCCTGCTCTGCGCGGACCCGGACGGCGCGAGCCTGCATGTCACACCGGCGCCGCGCAGCCTGCTCGACTACCACCTCGGCTTCTACCGGCCGACGGGCGCCGAGCAGCCGGAGTGGTCGCCGTCCGTGCTGCCGCCCGACCGGCTGCCGCCCGAGACCCGGACGCTGACCGGGGTGATCGACGAACTGCGGCCCTACCTCCAGGTCACCCTGCACGGCACCGATCTCGGCGGCAGCTGGGTGCAGCTGACCCGGGACGTGCCCGGGCTCGCCGAGCCGTTCGCCAAGTCGGCCGCGCAGCTGCACATCCCGGTGGAGACGGGCGCCTCCGACGCCGCCGGCTGGCCGTCCTCCGCCCCCGGGGTGCATGTCATGCCCGGCCCGGAGACGGGCGCCGCGTACCCGAGCATGCCGGACGACGCACGGCACAGCACTTGGTACCACGCGCACCGGTACGGCGGTCTGACGGCCGTGGTGGAGGTGCCGATGTGGGCCAGCGACCTGGTCGACGACCCGGCGCCGCACCCGGCGCCGGCGGCGGCGATACGGCGTCTGGCGAAGCGGCTGCTGCGGGACGGGATGGAGGTGGAGCGGATCCTCGCCGAGGCACTGCCCCGCCTCGACGGCGTGGACGGCCCGCTGCTGCGGGCGGCGCGCTGGGCGCTGGAGCTGGTCCCCGGGCTCGCCGAGGACTGGATCCACACACCGCCGGCCGGGACGACGATGGCGTACGTCGGCAGTGTGGACGCCTTCGGACGGCGGCTGCCGCTGCGCGCGGCGGCGATGCTGCTGCGGGTGCTGCGGGAGGCGGACGACCGGGCGGCGCCCCGGCTGGAACAGCTCGTGGCGAACTGGTGCGACGCCTTCGCGGAGCGCTTCCGGGCCCGCTGGGTGCCGCTGGAGCACCAGGTGGAGCACCAGTCCCGGACGGTCCTGGTGGCGGCCCAGCAGGCCCGCGAGCGGGCGGTGTGAGCGGCGCCGGGCCGGCAGCCGGCAGCCGTCAGTCGTCCAGCTCGAACACCGCTCCCGTGCGTGCCTCCATGGTGCACGTGTTGGCGTAGGTCTCCTGGAAGTCGACCGGCCGGCCGTTCCAGCGGCCGTAGGCGCGGGCGGTCACCGGGGCGTAGATCATCGGACAGAAGACCCTCCTGGCCGGGATGCGGCCGATGTCCCCGTCGGCGGCGGCGAGTTCGGCGCAGGCCTCTTCGGAGTGGGCGTCGCGCCGGGGCGGTCCGCACAGCAGCAGGGCGTCGCGGGTGGCGCCCGTGCCCGCTTCGCCGCGGGTGACGGTGAGGTGGAGCCAGTTGCCGTGTCCGTGGGCGCGGGTGGCCGCTGCGGCCGGGCCGGCGGCGAGGAGCCCGGCGGCCGCCAGCAGGGCGCCGCCCGTCGCTGCCGCTCTGGTGATGTAGGTCACGCCCCCTTGCATCGGCACGCCGGCCGGTGTTCCGCAGTGGGGCTCACCCGATCGGGACGGCACGCGCGCGTGCGGGAGCGCCTGTTCGAACGGGATCGGCCGGTGCCGGTCAGCTCGCGGCGAGCCGGTAGGCCACCCGGCCGAAGGCGACCTGGTCGCCCTCGCGGACCACGACCGAGCCGATCACCCGGCGGCCGTTGACGGTGGTGCCGTTGGTGGAGCCGAGGTCCCTGAGGACCCACACGCCGCCCTGCCGGCGCAGCTCCGCGTGCACGCGGGAGACCGTCTCGTGGTTCAGGCGCAGCCCGTTGGCCGGATCCCGGCCGATGCGCAGGGGATGGGTGTGAGCGGGGTGCGGCAGCTGCAGCTTGGGCAGCCGCTCCGCCTGCCAGGCCCGGCGCAGCCGTACGGTGAACCCGGAGACGGCCTCGACGGTGCCGAGGACCGCGCGGGACAGACGGTTCTCGCGGGGCAGGTCGGCGACGAGGGCGGCCAGTTCGTCGGCGCGGCGGGCGGCCAGCGCCAGTTCCATGCGGCGCACGAACGTGTCGTGGGAGAGCCTGCCCATGGCGACGCCGTCCCGCAGCACCCGCAGCGCCTTGTCACGTTCCGCGTCGGACAGCCGCGCCGGATACGTGGAGAACTCGAAGGACGACGTCACCCTGGTGATTGTCGGGCAGTGGACCCCGGGTGTCCAGAAGACGGGGAATCGGCGGCGGTCCGCGGGTACTTCCACGACACCCGGCGGGAAAGGACGGATTCGACGCCTGATTGATCGTTCCGGCGGGCACGATGGGGACGCGGGACATCACGGTGAGCAGGCGAGAGATCACAGACGAAGGGGAACCGTCCGTGCAGTTCGAGGTGTGGGCACCGCAGGCAGACCGAGTGACGCTCCATTGCGAGGGCGCCACGCGCGCGTTGGCGCGCGATCCCGAGCGCGCCGGCTGGTGGACGGGGGAGGCGCAGGCCGCGGAGGGCGCCCGGTACGGCTTCGCCCTGGACGACGGTCCCGTGCTGCCCGACCCGCGCTCGCGCCGCCAGCCGGACGGCCCGGACGGGCTGAGCGCGGTGCTGGACCACGGGCGGTACGCGTGGCGGGTGCCGTGGGCGGGGCGCGGGCTGCCGGGCGCGGTGCTGTACGAGCTGCACGTGGGCACGTACACGCCCGAGGGCACGTTGGACGCCGCCGCGGCCCGCCTGGAGCATCTTGCGGAACTGGGCGTGACGCACGTGGAGTTGATGCCGCTGTGCCCGTTCCCCGGGCGGCACGGCTGGGGGTACGAGGGGGTGTCGCTGTGGGCGGTGCACGAGCCGTACGGCGGCCCCGAGGCGCTGAAGCGTTTCGTCGACCGGGCGCACGAACTGGGGCTCGGGGTCGTCCTGGACGTCGTCCACAATCATCTGGGGCCTTCCGGCAACTATCTGCCGCGGTTCGGGCCGTACTTCACCGACACCCACACCACGCCCTGGGGCTCGGCGGTGAACCTGGACGCGCCCGGCTCGGACGAGGTGCGCGCGTTCCTCGTCGGCAGCGCGCTGGCGTGGCTGCGGGACTACCGGATCGACGGCCTGCGCCTGGACGCGGTGCACGCGCTGTACGACACGCGCGCGGTGCACTACCTGGAGGAGCTGTCCGCGGCGGTGGACGGCCTCGCCGGGGAGCTGGGCCGCCCGCTGTTCCTGATCGCCGAGTCGGACCTGAACAACCCCCGGTTCATCACCCCGCGCCCGGAGTTCGGCCTCGGGCTGCACGCGCAGTGGAACGACGACTTCCACCACGCCCTGCACACCGCGCTGACGGGCGAGTCGCAGGGCTACTACGCCGACTTCGCGCGGGCGCCGTTCGCCGCGCTCGCCAAGACCCTGACCGGCGGCTACTTCCACGACGGCACCTACTCCAGCTTCCGCGGGCGGCACCACGGCCGGCCGCTGGACCGCGCACGGGTGGCCGGGCACCGGCTGGTCGGCTACAGCCAGACCCACGACCAGGTCGGCAACCGCGCCCAGGGCGACCGGCTCTCCGCCCTCCTCTCCCCCGGCCTGCTGGCCTGCGCGGCCGCGCTCACGCTGACCTCGCCGTTCACGCCGATGCTGTTCATGGGCGAGGAGTGGGCGGCGGGCACGCCCTGGCAGTTCTTCACCGACCACACCGATCCCGAGCTGGCCCAGGCGGTACGGCGGGGGCGGCGGCGGGAGTTCGCGGCGCACGGCTGGGCCGAGGAGGAGGTACCGGACCCGCAGGACCCGGCGACCCGCGAGCGGTCCTGCCTGGACTGGTCGGAGCCGGAGCGCGAGCCGCACGCGCGCGTGCTGGACTGGTACCGCAGGCTGATCGCGCTGCGCCGCGAGCAGCCGGACCTCACCGACCCGGACCTGGCCGACACCAAGGTGGCGTACGACGAGAGCGCCCGCTGGCTGGCCTTCCGGCGCGGTGACGTGTGCGTGGCGGTGAACCTGGGCAAGGAGCCGGCGTCCATCCCGCTCGGCACCCGTCCCGCGTCGGTGCTGGCGGCGTGGGAGCCGGTGGCGGCGCCGGACGACAGCGGCCTGCTCCAGGTGCCCGCGGCGTCCTGCGTGGTGCTCGCGCAGCCCTGAGGCCGCGCGGGCCCCGGCCCCGGCGGGCTACGGCTCGGTCCCGTCCTCCTTGAAGTCGGACAGCCGCTCCAGCAGGATCGGCTCCCACGCCCGCCGCAGCTGGGTCCGCAGCAGGACCGGGGAGCCGCCCGCGCGCCCTTCGAGGTGGTCGGCGAGGCGGATGACGGCGTCGCAGCGGGCCAGCCACAGGCCGCGCAGGCAGGGGCGGGCGCCGTAGCCGGCGAGGGTGGCGGCGCGGACGGCCGCGGGCGAGCCGACGGCGACGGCCAGCCCGGCGATGTCCTCGGCGGGGTCGCCGAGGGCCGCCTGGGTCCACTCGAGGACGCCGCGCACCCGCCCGTCGACGCTGACCACCACGTGCTCGCCGGTCAGGCCGTGGTGGGTGAGGACGGCGGTGCCGGGCTGCGCGGCGAGCTGAGCCGCGCCCGCCGGGGGCAGCTGGAGCAGCCGGGCGGCGTCGAACTCGTCGGCGGCGGCGAGCCGTTCGGCCGCGTGCACGGCCATGCGGCGCAGCGCCTCAAGGGAGCGCGGCGCGGTGCGCGGCACGCCGAGCGCCTCCGCCTGCCGTGCGGGCACCGCGCGCAGCCCCTGCAGCAGCCCGGCGAGGTCTGCCTCGCCGACGGCGGAGACCTCGTGCTCGTCGGCCGTACCGCCGGGCACCTTGGCGTCGAGGGTGCAGGCGAGCCCGGGCGCCCATTCGCCGTGGGCGACGCTGGCGGGGACGGTGACGGGGACGTGCGGGCGGACCAGGTCGCGCAGCCGCAGCTCCCGGCGGCGCGCCACCGAGGCCTCGCGGTCGGGCGCGAGGCGCAGCACGTGGCGGGTGCCGACCCACCAGGTGTACGCGCGGTCCTCGGTCACGGGCCGCACGTCCGGTCCCTTGCTGTCGTCGCCCTCCTTGAGCAGCGAGCGGACCAGTCTGCGGACGCTGTCCGCGGTGGGTGTCGGTGCCTGGGTCATGGATTCGCGGGTCGCCGTTCCGGGTGTCGTCGAGGGTGTCTCCTGGGCCTCTCAGTCCACTATGACCATCTCACGGGTGGTGTTGTTCAGACGGCGGACGCCGTCCTCGGTCACCGTGACGATGTCCTCGATGCGCACCCCGAAGCGGCCCGGGAGATAGATGCCGGGCTCGACGGAGAAGCACATGCCGGGCACGAGGGGCTGCTCCTCGCCCTCGATCATGTACGGCGGTTCGTGCGTGGTGACGCCGATGCCGTGCCCGGTGCGGTGGATGAAGTACTCGCCGTACCCGGCGTCGGTGATCACCGCGCGGGCGGCGCGGTCCACGTCCTGGCAGGCGGCCCCGGGCCGTACGGCCTGGCAGCCCTGCTCCTGGGCCTCGCGGACGATGTCGTGCACCCGGCGCTCCTCCTCGCCGGGCTCGCCCACGTGCACCGTGCGGGTGGTGTCGGAACCGTAGCCGTCCATCAGGCCGCCGAAGTCCAGGACGACCATGTCGCCGCGCCGGATGACCCGGTCGCCGACCTCGTGGTGCGGGTTGGCTCCGTTGGGGCCGGAGCCGACGATGGTGAAGTCGACCTGCTCGTGGCCGAAGCGGCGCAGCAGGCCGGCGAGGTCGTCGCCGACGTCGGACTCGCGGCGGCCGGCGAAGGGAACCTTGCGGATCTCCTCGAACGCCGCGTCGGCGGCCGCTCCGGCGGCTGCGAGGAGTTCCAGTTCCGCGGCGTCCTTGACGGCGCGCAGCATCGGGAGGGCGTCGGTGAGAGCGGCGTAGGAGGTGTCCGGCAGGGCCCGCTGGAGGCCCAGCAGGTGCAGGGCCCAGGTGTTGTCGCTGATGCCGAAGCGGCCGCGGCCGTCGAGAAGGCCGGCGGTGACGGCGTAGGGGTCCGTGCCGTCGGTCCAGTCGCGCAGGGTGAGCGCGGACGCGCCGACGGCGTGCTCGGCGTCCGGCGCCTCCAGGGTCGGCACGACGAGCACCGGGTCCTGGCCGGGCGTGAGCACGAGCAGGGTGAGCCGTTCGGTGACGGCGGTGGGCGTGTAGCCGGTGAGCCAGACCAGGTCGGGCCCCGGTGCCACGAGCAGCCCCGCGAGGCCGGCGTCGGCCGCGGAGCGCGCGGCGCGCTCCATACGGGCCCTGTAGTCGGCGGCGGTGAACCGCGCGGGCGTGCTACCGGTCGTCATCCGGGCCTCCGGGTGCGGGTGGGAAACGGGCGACGGCATCTCGGGCAGCATCCTGCCCGGCCGGACAGGGTCGCGCGAGCCGGTCGCCGCTGCTCCCCGCGTGGCGCGGTCGGCTCGGGAAGGACTCGGCATGGGGCCATCATGGCGCGTGGGGCCCACGGTGACCAGCGGGTTTCGCGGGGTGCCCGAGGGCGTGTGGGGCGGCGGCCGGCGCCGGCCCGCTCAGGTCACCACGCCCGGCGCGACCGTCAACTGCTGGTAGCCCCCGCTGCTGTGACGCACGGTGAGGAGCACCTGCCGGCCGGGCCGGGCCCCGGCGACGGCGCGCGCGAGGTCGGCGGCGCTGTCGACGCGGGCGGAGCCGAACTGCAGCACCACGTCGCCGCGGACCAGGCCCGCCGTATAGCCGGGTCCGGGCACGTGCACGCCCACGACCAGCGCGCCCGCCTTCTCGGCGTCGACCACCTCGACGCCCAGGGTGGCCCCGGGAGCGGCCGCCGGGGCGTGGCTCGGGCCGGCGGCGGGGTCGGTGGGCGCGGCCCGGGCCGGCGGTGCGACGGGCGGGGCCTGGTGCCGCAGCTCGGCGAGCCTGCTCAGGCCGATCACCGTGGCGCCGACCGTGCCGATGCCGACGCCGGTCAGCACCAGCAGGGTGCCGGCGAACACGCCGAGCAGCAGCGCCCGCAGCCGCCGCGCGCGGCGCGGCACGGCGTGCGGGCGGTGCGGCGCACCGGGCGCGGTGCCGCTCTCCCGCGGGTCCTGCCCGGGCATCGCCTTGGGACGCAACGCTGTGTATTCCATGGTTCGCTCGCCTCCGGCTGATGCTCTACCCGGGGCGCCGGCCCGCGACGAGACACGAACGAGTGAGACTGGCCGAAGGCCGACGGAGGGTAGTCATGGCGGGGCGGGTTCCCGGCAGGCGTGCCGGACGGCCTGCCGGGGTTCCGTGGGTGTCAGCCGGTGTGCCCCTCCCCGTGGCCGCCGTGGGCGGCGCCGTGGTCGAACTTCATCGCCTCGGCCGGCATGACGACGAAGGGCCGCATCATGCCCATGTCCTCGTGCTCCAGCAGATGGCAGTGGTACATGAACCGGCCGTACGCCCCGTCGAAGCGGCCCATGACCCGCAGCATCTGGCCGCCCGGCACCCGGAAGACGTCCTTGTTGCCGCGCTCGTTGGGGGCCAGCGGGATCGGCCGCCCGGCGTCGTACCGGATCGGCGTGCGGGTGCCGCCGGCGGCGGGGTCGAAGCCGGAGACGTCGTAGGCGTCCCGGCCGAGCAGCTGGAAGTCGGCCAGATGGATGTGCATGGGGTGCACGATGGGCGCGAGGTTGAGGAAGCTCCACTGCTCGTAGCCCCCCTCGGCGATGGTGAAGCCGAGGCCGTCGTTGAACGTCCGGGAGGTCCGCCGGTATGTCTTCGTGGTGCCGTCGGGCCCTGTGACCTGCACGATGCCGTCGGCCGGCAGCCGCAGTCCGGCCGGGTCCCCGACCTCGGTCAGCTCCCAGATCTCCGGGTGGCCGCCCGCGCCCTTGGTGGCGGGCGGCGTGAGCAGGACCAGGCGGTGGCCGTGCGGGAGGTCGTGGGTCAGGCGGCGGAAGGAGCCGGAGAGCACCTCGGGCAGCTCGAAGGGGTCCTCCTCGCAGGCTTCGCGGACCCGGAACTCCAGGACGTCCGGGTAGCGCACGTCACCGGCCGGGTCGGGCACCCCGGCGGGCTCGTTGGGGCCCTTGTCGACCAGCCGCAGCCTCCGGCCCGCCAGCGCCCGGAAGTCGACCAGCAGGTCGAACCGCTCGGCCGGTGCGGCGGTCAGCGTGGGCAGCTCCCCGTCGAAGTCGATCGGCACCGGGCGGGGCAGCAGCCCGCCGTCGCTGCCGATCTGGTGCACGGCGCCCGGCACCGGCTCGCCGTCCTCGTCGATCAGCACCAGCTCGAAGATGCGCGCGTTGGAGGCGTTGACCAGCCGGAAGCGGTACCAGGCGGCGTCCACCTCGGCGTACGGCCAGATGCGGCCGTTGACCGTGGTGTAGGGGCCGGTGAAGGGCAGCGAGACCGGCTTTCCGGTCTCCGGGTTGCTCTGCTGGACGATCACCGTCTTGTGCAGCAGCCGTCCGTTGAGGCGGCCGTCCTCGTCGGTGTCCAGGTTGCGGTCGGCGAGGAGCAGCGGTATCTCCCGCTCGCCGGACGGCAGCCGCAGGGCGTCCTCCTCGTCGTCCCGGACGAGGTAGGTGCCGTACAGGCCCGTCATCACGTTCCACCGCGTGATGTTCATGGCGTGGTCGTGGTACCACCACTGCACCGCCTGGTGGTCGTTCGGGTACTCCGACAGCTGGGCGTCGCCGTGTCCGACGGCGTTGTCCGCCCAGCCGTCGTTGCCGCCGCCGGTCTGGGCGCCGTGCAGGTGCGTCACCGTCCAGGCGGGCAGTGCGGCGACGTCCTTGTCCGGCTCGACGCCCTCGCGGCCCGGCTCGGTGGAGGCGGGCGGGACGCCGGGCGCGCGGGCGGGCACCTCGACGGAGGTGACCGGGTACTCGGCGTCCTTCGGTATGCGGTTGGTCCAGGCGATGCGGACACGCTGTCCGCGCCGCACCTCGATGGTCGGGCCCGGCACGTGGCCGTCGTACCCCCACATCAGGGTCGGCGGCAGCTGCGGGTGCAGGCGCACCCAGGTCGGGCGGATGGCGATCTCGGTCTCGCGCAGGACGTCGCCCGCGGCGGGACGCAGGACGGGCGGGACGGTCAACGGCGCCAGATACGGCGTCAGTTCGCCCGCCGGCGCCGGCTGCTGCCCCGTGGTCGCCCCGGTGAGCCTGTCGATGGTCTCGGTCAAGGCCGAACACCCCCGTGTGTTCTCGGTCTTGTTGTTCCCCTTACTCCACAGGACTCCCGAGGGCTCACCGAAGTTCCCAGAATGCCCCGTTCCGTACGCGAAGATTCGGCGACCGTCAGCCGAGGGAGAGCGCCGGTACGGCGGGGGCGCGGTCGGGCACGAAGCCGTGGGTGCGGCGGGCCAGCCACTCGGCCTTGTAGCGGTTCACGTTCCGGTGCCAGTTGAGGATTCCGGCCATCCAGTTCTGCAGGTCGCGGACGTAGCCGTCCATGGCGGCCCGGGCCGCCTCCGACAGCTCGAAGTCGTCGTAGAGGACGGGCAGTTCGTGCTCGACGACGTGCTCGAACTGCTGCATGCGCTGGGTGTTCAGGTCGTGGACCACGCGCAGCGCGGTCGGATGGTCCACGCCGAAGAAGTTCTGCACGACGAGAACGGCGTTGTGGATCTCGCCCTCGTACTCGATCTCCTTCTGGTACGAGAAGATGTCGTTGAGGAGACAGGCGTAGTCGATCGCGGCGTTCTCCAGGGACCGCACCGGGCCGCTGCGGTACACCTCGGGCGGTACGGCCGGGCCGTGGCCCATCCGGCACAGGCTCAGGGTGAGGTCGGAGCCGAAGGTGGCGCGCCGCATCTCCAGGTAGTCGACCGGGTCGGGGATGCGGTTCTGCAGCTGGTTGGACAGCTCCCACACCCAGCTCTCGGTCATCGTGTCCACGGCGGCCTTCAGGGTGCGCCGCTGGTCGGCGGTCATGCCGGCCGTCGTGCGCGCCCACAGGTCGGTGAGGCCGCGCTCCATGGCGTCGGCCGGGACGAGGGCCGGCTCGCCGTCCACCGGCATGCACCGCGACAGCCGGGCGGTCGTCAGGCGGGCGGCGGCGAGGTCGCGGCGGTGGCCGTACACCAGCGGGTAGTAGTCGTCGCCGTACGTCCCCCAGGCGAGCCACTGGGCGCTGAGGTCGAGGGCCTCTTCGGTGGCGTCCGGGTCGAGGCCCGCAGAGCACAGCGCCAGGTCGTAGGCGGCGAGTTTGTCCTCGTCCCACACGCCCTCCTCGAGGATGCCCATGCGGTGGGACCAGGCGGTCAGATTCCGGCGGGCGCGATCGAGGTGGGGGCTCAGCCGAAGCCGGTACGGCATGTGGAACTCGGGCAGGACGGAAGGGCCGACCTTCTGGAACGGCACGTGCGTGTGGGCGCGCAGGCGTTCCCGGGCGGCCGCGGCGAGGAGCGCCCCGACGTCGGCGGCCGAGGTGCCGGGGCCGCCCGGCGCCTGCCACGGGGAGCTGCCGCGCGCCTGCTCGTTCATGTAGCGGCTGGAACGCAGGTGCCATTCGTGGCCGCCGGACTGCCAGTCCTGCAGGCCCTTGGTGTAGGCGGCGACCGCGGCGACCTGGTCCGGGGTGAGGCCCTTCTCCAGGGCCACGGCCGGGACCTCGGTGAGGGCGGTGTGCTCGAACTGGTGCAGGCGCGAGGTGAGGATGTCGTTGACGGTGTCGGCGGCCTCCTGCGTCGTACAGCCGAAGAACGTCTCCAGGACGAGCACGCCGTTGCTGTTCTCGCCCTCGTCCTCGACCTCGCGCTGGTAGGAGAACAGGTCGTTGCGCAGGTGGACGGCGTCGGAGAAGGTCTCCATGAGGACCCGCAGCGGGCGGGTGCCGGCGACGGCGGCGGGCACCTCGGCGGCCGCGTACTCCACGAGCCCGGCCGACCAGGGGGCGCCGCCCACCTTGCGGCGCATCTCGATGTACTCGACCGGGTTGGCGATCCGCCCCTCGTTGATGTTCGACAGCTCCCACATCGACTCGTTGAGCAGGTGCTCGGTGGCCACGGAGAAGCGGCGGCGCCAGTCCGCCGACATCGACGGCACCGTGCGCGCCCACAGGTCCTTCAGGCCCGCCTCGACGGGGTTCTCCGGCTCGGGCACGGGGGCCGCCGGGTCGAGCGGCATGAACAGCGGCAGCCGGTCCAGGTGGGCCTTTCCGGCGGCGCGGTCCTGGGTGCGCTTGTACATGTCGAGGAAGTGGTCGTCGAAGAAGAACACCCACACGTACCAGTCGGTGATCAGCGAGAGGGCGGGGCCGTCGCAGTCGGGGTGCGTGTAGGCGCACAGGAGCCCGTAGTCGTGCGCCTCCAGGTCGGCCTGCTCCCAGATCCAGGAGCCTTCCAGCATGCCCATCTCGCGCGCCCACGCGGTCGAGTGGGCGCGGGCCTCGTCGAGGTGCGGGTTGAGCCGCGCGGGATACGGCATGTAGAAGTGCGGGAGTTCGAACGGCTGCGTCATGGCCGGGCCCTACCCGCGCCGCTCCGCACGCATCCGCCGCGCGAAACATGATCACACCATCGCGTGAAATCCCCTGGAACCGGAACTCCGGCCGCCGCCGCGGGTGTTCGCCCGTGCCCTTGCCCCGTCCCCGGTCGCGGGTCACGGTAGGCGCATGACCTCCTTCGTGCTGCCCCATGAGGTGCACGGTGACGGCGCCCGCACGGTGTCCGCCGTGCACGGCCGGTGCACCCTGCCCGGCTTCGGCAAGGCCCCGGACGCGTACGGCCCGGGCACGGCGAGCGACCGGGCCGACGGGAAGGAGCGGCGGTGAGCGCCGGCGCGGCCCCGCCCGTGCCGGACGTGTTCGATCCGCGCCGGTACGCCGTCGGGGTGCCGTACGACGACTACCGTCTGCTGCGCGATCGCCACCCCGTCGCCTGGCAGGAGGAGCCGGAGGTGCTGGGCTAGCCGGCCGGACCGGGGTTCTGGGCGGTGACCCGGCACACGGACGTCGTCCGGGTGCTGAAGGACGGTACGGCGTACTCCTCCCACGTCGGGGCGACCCAGATCCGCGACCCGGCCCCGGAGGACCTGCCGTTCATCCGGCGCATGATGCTCAACCAGGATCCGCCGCAGCACGGCCGGCTGCGGCGGCTGGTGAGCCGGGCCTTCACGCCGGGCCGGGTCGAACGGTTCGCCGCGGTCGCCCGGGAGCGGGCGCGCACGCTGCTCGCCGGGGCGATCGAGCGGGCGCGCGCCGGCGACGGCACCGTCGATCTGGTGGCCGCCGTCACCGACGAGTACGCCCTGCTCAACCTCGCGGACCTGCTGGGCGTCCCGGAGAGCGACCGGCGGCTGCTGCTGCACTGGACGCAGCGGGTGATCGGCTACCAGGACCCGGACGAGGCCGACCCCGTGGTGCTGGACGCGTCGGGCACGCCGGTCGATCCGCGCTCCCCCGCGATGCTGAAGGACATGTTCGCCTACGCCGGACAGCTCGCCGCGCACAAGCGGCGGTTCCCCGACGACGACATCATGACGACGCTCGCCCACGACGCGGAACTCGCCGGTGCGGAGCTGGAGATGTTCTTCTTCCTGCTGACCGTCGCCGGCAACGACACCGTGCGCAGCGCTGCCCCC
This sequence comes from Streptomyces sp. NPDC048192, assembly GCF_043202415.1. Classification (NCBI taxonomy): domain Bacteria; kingdom Bacillati; phylum Actinomycetota; class Actinomycetes; order Kitasatosporales; family Streptomycetaceae; genus Streptomyces; species Streptomyces sp. NPDC048192. The sequence continues at coordinate 406,027 of NZ_JBIDAL010000008.1, read as the reverse complement.
GGCGGGCTGCTGGCGCTCGCGGAGCACCCGGAGGCGTACGGGTCGTTGCGTGCCGGCGCGGTGGGACTCCCCTCGGCGGTCGAGGAGTTGCTGCGCTGGCATCCGCCCGTGCTGACGTTCCGCCGCACCGCCGCGCGGGACACCGAGCTGGCCGGGCGGCGGATCCGGGCCGGGGACAAGGTCGTGGTCTTCCACGCCTCGGCCAACCGGGACGAACGGGTCTTCGCCGATCCCGGCCGGCTCGACCTGGCCCGCTCCCCCAACCCGCACGTGTCCTTCGGCGACGGCCCGCACGTCTGCCTGGGCGCCCACTTCGCGCGGCTGCAGCTCCGGCTGCTGCACGAGGAGGTGCTGCGCGTCCTGCCGGAGCTCCGGCTCGCCGCGCCGCCCGGGCGTCTGGTGTCGAACTTCATCAACGGCATCAAGTCCCTGCCGCTGCGCGTGGCGTGATGTCGGCCTGGATCAGCGCATGGGTGCCGGCGGTGCGCCAGCGCTGGTCCTCGGCCGCCACCAGGGCGGCCTCGGTCGCCGCCGGCAGCCCGGTGATCACATCCGACTTCAGCGTGCGCAGCGCGGCGACCGGGCCGGGGAAGTACGCGGTCGTCTCCGGGAAGGGCGTGGTCGGCGGCCACAGCCGGTCGCCCACCAGCCGCCGGTAGTTGAGGTCGCCCTTGAACAGGGTCAGCGTGGCCGCGGCGAACTCGGCGCGCAGGTCGTCCGGCATCTCCTCGTACCCCAGCGGGGCGCAGGAGAAGGGGTGGGCGCGCACGGTGAGGCGGCCGTCGGCCATGGCCGACCACAGCACGCGCGCGTACCCGGCGGCGGCGCCGGGCGCCGCGCGCAGCCGCTGCAGTGCGTCGACCACGTCGGCGGTCGTGGCGTCGGAGACGTAGTACGGGTACGGCTTGACGTGCAGCACCGCCCGGGCGGCCCGGCCCTCGGCGAGGAGGTGGGCGAGCAGCAGCAGGTCGGGGACGAGTTCGCGGCCCGCGTTGTCCGCGACCAGGACCAGGGTGGCCGTGCCGTCGGGCGGCAGCAGCGAGCACAGGGCCTCGCTGTCGTCGACGACGAGCGCGGGCGCCGGTTCGCGGGCCTCGGCGCCTTCGGCGGAGAGCCTGAAGCCGAGGTCGGCGCGGTTGCCCCAGAGCGAGCCGTGCAGCAGGGCGCGCGCCCGCCGCTCCTCGGACAGGCCGGACAGGGCGTCCAGCGCGGCCAGTTCCCCGGCTGTCTCCGGCGCGTCCAGTTCGGCGCGCTTGAACGGGCGGAACGGGTCGATGCCCTGCCAGGCGCCGGGTCCGAACCAGCCCACGGCGTCGAGCAGCCGGCGGTAGAAGTAGCTCTCCGACCACAGCCACGGCACGTCGTACCAGGAGCGCCCGGCGCGGTCGGCCAGCCCCCACTCCTGCCAGCGGTCCCGGTCCGGGGCGTCGGCCGGGAGCGGCTCGACCGTCCCTGTGGTGCAGCTCTCGAGCAGCTCGTCCAGGGCTCGATGCTGCCCCGGGCCGTACGGGAAGGCGTCCCGCACCCGCTCGATGATCGCCGGGTGCCGCTCGGCCAGCACGCTGTGCGGGAAGGAGCCGGGTTCGTTGCCGAGAATCACGGGTGCGAACGGGGTGGAGGGCATGTCCGTCACCGTATCGCGCGGGTCAGGCCGTTCTGATCTCCCGCTCCAGCTGCGTGGCCAGGCTGATGTAGCGGGGACGGCGGTGCACCGGGACCAGGCCCCGGATCAGCAGGTACCACATCTCGGCGACCCGGCGCGGCAGCCGTCCCACCGGCTCCAGCGAGCGTCCCGCGACGCGGGTGCCGACGAAGAAGGAGACCAGGGAGTGCGCGACGATGCCGACGTCGAGATCGCCGTGCAGGTCGGACTCCCTGACGGCGCCGGTGAACTTCCTGGTCGCGAACTCCAGCCACTCGGCGAACGGGTGCCGCAGGGGCGGCCGTACGGCGACGTCGGCGGTGGCGAGGCGGAGCGCGGCGCGCGGCACCGGGTCCTCCACGGCGAGCCGGGCGATGCCGAACGTGGTGCGGATCAGGGCCTCCAGCGAGGAGCAGCCGCGGCCCTCTGTCTCGGCGACCAGCGTCTTGGCGGCCTGGGCGTTGAGTTGGAGGATGGCACGGGCGAGGTCTTCCTTGGCGGCGAAGTGGAAGTACAGCGCGCCCTTGGTGACCTTCGCGTGTGCGACGATGTCGCTCAGGCTCGTGGACTCGTAGCCGTGCCGGTCGAACAGATCGGCCGCGGCCGTGATGATCGTTGCCCGGGTCTGCTCGGCGCGTAACTGCCTCGCCATCCTGTGACCCCTCCTCGCGACTCATACCAACGGGACGTGCGGTTTGTTTTCGGCTCCCCGGACACCTTAACCCACCGGGCGCCGACGGCAATCGGGTCCCGAGCCGGCGTCAGGTCGCGCACCACCGGCGGACCCATGATCGCCACCATACGCAGACCGCAGCCGGCTCCTCAACGGGGCCTCGAAGCGGACGGGAAACAGCCGAACCGGTCGGTGTTTTGCGCCCCCGGTGCACCGATGCGCCCACGGCGCCGCTTCCCGCTCACACAGACGGGCGGCGCCCCCGGTGATGGTGGTCACCGGGGGCACCGCCCGCAGAGTACGCCGGCCGCGGAAGCCGGGGGTCAGTTGACGAAGACCGGGGCTCCGCCGTCCGTCACCGGCGCGTACTTCGCGGTGAAGTAGCCGTTCGAGAAGCACAGCGACGAACCGGAGACCTTGGTGAACTGCTGGTTGGTGAAGCTGATGCTGTTGTCGGCGTTGTCCGCCTTCCCGGTCAGCGAGGGCGCCTGGTAGACGCAGGTGACGGAGCCGAGCAGGGTGCGCAGCTTCACCGTGGTCTGGATCGTGGAGCCGGCCGCCGGGCTGACGGTGAGGGTGCCGTCGGAGGCGACCGTCGCCGAGTAGGGCAGGTTGTCCACGGTGATGCCGCTGACGCCGAGTACGCCGGTGACGTTGCTGGTGCAGGAGCTGCTGTCGAAGGTGTGTCCGGTGACGGACTCGGTGGCCGTGCCGGGGGCGCTCGGGTTGCCGGTGACCGTGGCGGTGAACTGGGAGGACGTACAGGTGACGCCGCTGGTGCCGGTCGCGCTGGAGCGGAACGTGGCGGAGGTGCCGGAGGCCAGCGGGGCGGTGAGGGTGTCGCCGGCCGCGACGGCGGTGCCGCCCGCGCCGCCGGTGGTGAGGACGGCGCCGCCGTCGGCGGAGGCGGGCGCGGCGACCGCGAGGGCGAGTGCGGTGGCGGTGCCGGCGAGGGCGAGAAGGGATCGCGTGCGCATGCGGGTGCCTCTTTCCTGAGTGGGGTTCGGATGAGGTGTTCGTGCCGTCGGCGCAGGGCCGTCGCGCCTTCTCCGTACGCGACGGCCCGCGGCGACGGCGGTCCGGGCGCCGGCCGCAGGCCCCGGGGGAAGGGCCTACCGGCCGGGCCGGCGTGCAGCGGCCCGGGCACCGCCAGGGGGGAAGGGCCGTGCGGGGCCGCGGTGATGTGAAACGGTTGCTGCGATCTGCTGCGAGAGGCCGGCCCGGCGGCCGGGAGACACGGCCGGTGCCGCTCGGCGGATCCGGCGCCACGGATCCGTGAAGCAGGGCAAGTTGTAGACCTGATCGTGCGTCAACGTCAAGGCATGACAGGGCAGTTCTGCGCGTCATCGCAGCTCGCGCACATCCGGCACCCTTTTTTCACATCTCCCTTGACCCTGCGAAGTAACCGGCGGTAACTTCCTCGAAAGGCTACTGCCGCGTAACGAGAAAGCCCTTGCTCCGCCGGGGTGCGAGGAGGCGTACGCGGCCGTCGCTGTCCGCGCCAGGACACGCGCCACTGAAGCCCAGCCCGCAGCGATCCACGCATGGGAGCAGACATGGCCTCGTCCTCGGACGTCTCGTCCGTCGGCAACACCCCCGAGAAACCGGAGAACGCCTCCCCCTCCGAGACGCCGCCCGCCTCCGCCACCGGGCAGAGACGGGGGCGGGTCCGGGCCCGCCGGGCCGCGGTGATGGCGGTCCCCGCCACCCTCGTCGCCGCCGGTCTCGCGGTGCTCACCGCACAGGGCGCGCTGGGTGTGCAGTTCGCGATCTCCGGCATGCCGTTCACCGTCACCGCGACCGACCTCCGGGGCACCGGTTTCGAGCAGTTCGGCGGGCTCGACAACATGGCGGACGGCAGCCCGAACGCCGGGGACACCGGCGGTCAGGTGCTGGTGGTGACCTCCGCGATCAAGCAGGCCACGCTCGACCACCTGTGCCAGAGCGTCGACCTCGGCGGCACCAACCTGCTCATCACGGCGGGCGGCGGCGCGGACAAGGTGCAGGCGAGCGATCTGACCACCGACTCCACGGAGCTGTCCGGCAACGCCGACTTCAACAACATCGAGATCGGCAACGACGCCGGCACCCTGACCAAGGCAGGCGTGAAGGGCCCGGCCGGCGTGTTCAGCCAGCAGGCCGACACCGTGCACATCGCCAACCTGCGGCAGACCAACTACGCGACCACGGCAGGGGTGTTCAAGCTCCCCGGTCTCAAACTCCGCTTCAGCGACTCGGGTTGCTGATGAGCGCGGCCGACCGTCCGCGTCCGGGGGCGCGGGCCGCCTTCCGCGGCTGGCGAGCGCGCCGGCCGTTCTGGGGCGGGCTGCTGCTCGCCCTGGCCGGCGGCGAGATCCTGCTCACCGAGAAGGCCTCGCTGAAGGTGGTGATGCACATCGGCATGCAGGGAGCGGCCGGCTACCTGCTGCCGACGCTGATGGCGCTGCTGGGCCTGCTCGTCCTCTTCAACCCCGCGCAGCGGCTCTTCTACTCCATCACCGGCGTCCTGCTCTCCCTGGGCACGTGGGTCACGTCCAACCTGGGCGGCTTCTTCGTCGGCCTGCTGCTGGGCGTGACCGGCAGCTGCCTCGCCTTCGGCTGGCTCCCCGACCAGGAGCCGCGCGTCAGCCGCCGCGCGCGCCGCAAACAGGCACGGGCGGCGGCGCACGCCCGGCCCGAGGGCGCGGAGCAAGCGGAGAGCGCGACCGCCTGACGACCCTTCGGCCCAGCGCAACGCCCTCGCGGAGGCCTGCTTCTGGCGTCCGGTGCCGGGCGCTGTCGCCACCGTCCCCCTCCTGCGCCTCTCCTTTCACAACTGTGCCAGCAGGGGCAGGAGTTCCGCCGCCGCGGTGATGTCGCCGGTGAGCGGGCGGTCCTCGGTGTCCGTGGGGAGGCGGGCCGCCGCGAAGGTGTAGACGGAGATGGGGGGTGACACCGGCAGCAGCCGCAATGCCCGTACCGCCTGGACGAGTTCGCAGGCCAGGACCGTCGTGTAGGCGGCGGTGGCGCGTGCTGTCTGGTGGGCCGCCTGGCCCGCGAAGCCGGCGGCCTCCTCCAGGCCGTGGGAGAGGACGGCGTGCCCCGCGGAGGCGGGTGCGGCGGCGCTCGACCGCAGGTCGGCGAGGGCGGAGTTGGCGGTGTACTCCAGGATCATCGTGCCGGAGCTGCCGGCGGGGCCGGTGGCGAGGAAGGCGGGCAGGCCGGTCAGGTCCGTGCGGCTCAGCGCGGTCAGCCGGGCGGCGGAGAGCTGCGCGGTCTTCAGCAGGGCCAGGTTCAGGCCGTCCAGCGCCAGCGCGAGGTGCGCGGCGAAGAAGCCGCCGTGGTGGTGGAGGTGCCCGTCGGGGGTCAGCACCGGGTTCTCCGTGGCACAGTTGATCTCGGTCTCGACGATCCGGCGCAACGCGTCCGAGGCCTCCAGGGCGGCCCCGTGCACCTGCGGGAAGGCGCGGAAGCCGTAGGGGTCCTGGATGCGGCGGCCGGCGGTGACCGGCCGGTCGGGCATGCCGAGCAGGCGCCGTACCTCGGCGGCCGCACGGGCCGGGCCCGGATACGGCCGCAAGGCGTGCACCGGCGCGGCGTACGCCTCCGGCGAGCCGGAGACGGCGGCGAGGGACAGCGCGGCGACCGCGTGGGTGGCGCGCAGCAGCAGGTCCGTCTCGTGCGCGGCGAGCGCGGCCTGCGCGAGCGTGAGGGCGTTGCTGCTCAGCAGGGCCAGGGCGTCCCCCGGGCGGAGGGTGACGGGTTCGGGCAGCTCGCGGTGCGGCGTCGCACCGCGGGAGTGGCCGCCGTCCGGCCGGTGCGGGTGCGCGGGGGCCGGTTCCGCGGCCGGCAGTGCCCCGTCGGCGCGCTGCCCCGCCGTCAGCCAGGGGCGTTCCCCGAGCAGGGTCAGGCCGGTCTGGGCCAGGGCCGTCAGGTCGCCGGTGCCGACGGCGCCGTACGCGCTGATCGCCGGGTGGGCGCGGCGGCTCAGGGCGTCGGTGAGGGCGGTGACGAAGCAGGGGTGGATGCCGGAGCCGGCGGCGAGGAGCTGGTTGGCGCGGACGGCGAGCATCGCGCGGACCGGGCGGGCCGGGAGCAGGGGACCGGCGCCGCCCGCGTGGCTGCGCAGCAGCCGCAGACCGTGTGCCGTCTCCTCGCCGGGGTCGACGGGGACCGAGCGGTGGGCGCCGACGCCGGTGCCGCGGCCGTACCAGCGGCCGGTCGCCGCGAGCCGGTCGGCCGTCTCCCGGGCCCGGCGGACCCGGTCCAGCGCGGCGGGGTCGACGGCGGGTTCGGCGGCGCCGTCGGCGAGCCGGACCAGATCGGGCAGCGTGAGGCCGGCTCCGTCGAGCACGACGCGGGTGCTCCCCGTCTCCGGGGGCACCCGCGTCGGCACGTCCATGGTCGTACGGCGGCGAGGGTCGTCAGGCGAGGCCCGCCGACTTCAGCCAGGCCTTGGCCACGTCCATCGGGTCCTTGTTCTGGACCTGCACCTGGGTGTCCAGGTCGAGCAGGGTCGTGGTGTCGAGCTTGGCGGAGACCGCGTCGAGCGCGTCGGCGCCCTTCTGGGACAGGGCTCCCTTGTAGACGAGGGGCTGGACGTTCTCGAAGCCGAAGAGGTTCTTCGGGTCCTGCAGGACGACGAACTTCTCCTTGGAGATGGTCGGGTCCGTGGTGAAGACGTCCGCGACCTGCACGGCGTTCTTCTTCAGCGCGGCCTGGGTGAGCGGGCCGCCCGCGTCGAGCGCCTTGAACGACTTGAACTGAAGGCCGTAGACGGACTTCAGGCCCACCAGGCCCTGCTGCCGGGTCTGGAACTCCGGCGAGGCGCCGATGACCAGGTCCTTCGCGATGTCCTTCAGGTCGGCGATGGACGACTTGGCGGTCAGGTGGTACTTCTGCGCGGTGGCCGCGTTGACCGTGACCGAGTCCTTGTCCTCGGCGGGCGAGGGCTTGAGCAGGGTCAGTTTGGAGTCCAGCTTGGCCTCGATGGCCGCGGTGGTGGCGTCGGCCGTCTTCGGCGCCGCCTTCGGGTCGAGGTAGGCGAGCAGGGCGCCGTTGTACTCGGGCAGCACCTTGACGGCGCCGTTCTTGATCAGCCCGTAGGTGGTCTCGCGGCTGCCGATGTTCGGCTTGTAGGCGACCTTGATTCCCTTGGCCTTGAGGGCCTCGCCGTAGATGTCGGCGAGCAGGGTGGACTCGGGGAAGTTGTTGGACCCGACGACCACGGTGTCGCCGCTTTTCTTGCCGGTGTCCGCCAGCGGGTTGCCACCGGACTTGTCGTTGGAGGAACAGGCCGCCAGCAGAGCCGTCGTCGCCGCGAGGGCGACCACCGCCGCGCCTCGGTTCCTCCGGATGGACCTGCTGATGCGGTTGGTGGAAGTCACGCGCCGATCCAATCCAGCCGGTTCTCGGTCAGTCAAGGCCCATGGATCACCGATTGGCCTCGATCTGCGGGCAGTTGTGCAGGAAGAGCGCGCACTTGTAACGCATTCTTGATGAACGCCGCCCGGTTCACTCCTTGCAGCGACTGTAGTCTCTGGGCCGTTGACATCGGGGCACAGCGGTGTGACGGGGCCCCGCTTCGGTGTCGGACACACCCCGAGAAGGAGGCCCGGTGTCCACGGACGCAGTGGACGCGCCCGCCCGGCACGCCCACGGACAGGGCGGCACCACCGGCTTCGCCGACCGCTGGCCCTTCCGGCGCAAGCTCAACCTGCTGGTGGGCATCCCGCTCGCGGTGATCGCCGTCCTGCTGTCGTACCTCTTCTCCGACCTGGTGCGGCAGTCGGGCAGCGCCGCCTCGGCGGCCCGGCTCGTGCGGGACAGCGCGCAGGTGGCGCGGCTGGTGGACCGGGTGGAGGCCGAGCACCAGCAGGCGATCCTGCTGTCCGCGCGGTACGAGTCCGGTGACGCCCGGCCCTCCGCGTCCGCCTACCGCGCGGCACAGCGGGCGGTCGACTCCCAGGTGACGAGGGTGCGTGACGCCTTCGGCGACCGGCTGCCGGCCGACGAGGCGCAGGCGTTGCGCGAGGTGGAGGGCCTGTCGAGTCTGCGCGCCTCGGTGGAGCAGTCGTATCTGCCGGCCGACAACATCGACCCGGCCTACGCGGGCGCCGCCCAGCGGCTCATCGACGGCCTGCGCCTGGACCGCAACGCCGACCTGGCCGCCACCTTCACCGGCAACCTGCTGGACTCGCTGCTGCGCGCGGACGCCGCCCACGGCGCCTTCGAGACCAATGTGTTCGCCGCGACGACCGGGGACACCAACGCGCTGATCGAGTTCACCAGCGCGGTCGGCGCGTACGACCTGTACACCCACCAGGCCGACCGGTTCGCCCGGTTCGCCTCCGCGGCGCAGGCCGAGCGGCTCGGCGGCATCGAGCACTCCCCGGCGCAGGGCGCCATCGCCCAGGCCTACGCCGAGTTGCAGGTCGATGCCGGCGGACTGCAGGCGAACGGCCAGGCCGAGATCCGGCGGGCGGTCCAGGACGCGCTGGCCGACTACCCGTACTACCCCCGGGAGGCCGCCGCCCGGCTGAAGATCACCACCGCGCTGATCGGGGAGATCGCCGGGCGGGCCGACGACGGCGCCGGTTCCGCCCGCCGGCGGGCCGTCCTGCTGCTGAGCGGCGCGCTGCTCGCGTTCGCGCTGTGGATCGCCTTCGCGGTACTGGTACGGCGCTCGGTGGTCAGGCCCGTGCAGGCGCTCACCGGGGCCGCGCGTGAGGTCGCCGAGGCGGCCGGGCGCGAGCTGGCCCGGGTGGCCGACGACGACGCCGAGGACGACGGGCCGCCCCGGCTGCGGGACGTGCCGGTCACCGCGCACGACGAGATCGGGGAGCTGGCCGAGGCGTTCAACCGGGTGCAGACCACCGCCGGGGCGCTGCTGGAACGGCAGGTGCTCAGCCGGCGCAACACCGCCGAGATGTTCGGCAACGTGGGCCGCAGGGTCAGCAACCTGACGACACGTCAACTCGCGCTGATCGACGCGGTGGAGCGGGGCGAGACCGATCCGGCGCTGCTGGAGCGGCTGTACTCCATCGACCACATCGCCGTACGGCTGCGGCGCAACGCCGACAGTCTGATGCTGCTGGCCGGCATCCGCGAGACCGTGCTGGACGCGGAGCCGGCCGCGCTGTCCAACGTGGTCCGGGCCGCGCTCGGGCAGATCGAGGGTTATCAGCGGGTACGGCTGTACGCGGCGTCGGACGCCGTGGTCGCCCCGGACATCATCGGCGACCTCACGCTGATGCTGGCCGAACTCCTGGAGAACGCCGTGACGTTCTCGCCCGCGGGCAGCCCGGTGGAGGTGACCGTCCGCGCCGGGGACGAGGGCGTGCACGTGGTGATCACCGACCACGGACTCGGGATGAGCCCCGAGCGGCTCGCCGAGGAGAACGCGCGGATGGTCCGCCGCGAACGGCTCGACCTGGCGCCGACGAAGGTGCTCGGCCTGTTCGTGGTGGGCGCGCTCGCCCGCCGCTGGTCGATCGCCGTCACCCTGACCCGCACCCCGGGCGGCGGCGTGACGGCGGAGGTGACGCTGCCGGCGTCCCTGCTGCTGACGATGAGCCCGCCGAGCGGGCAGGGCGAGGCGGACACGGCAGGCCTGGACCGAGGGACCCCGGGGCGGGCGCCCGGCACGCCGATCAGGACGGTGCCGGCCGACGCGGCGGCGCGGGGCGGCCCGGCACCGGCGCGGACGACCCAGGGCGAGGACCCCCTTGTGCCGCCGGGCACGTCACCGGCGGAGGACACCGGCCGTCCGGCTCCCCCGGCCGCGGACACCCCGCTCCCCCGCCGCATCCCACGGCGCGAGCCGGCCCCTGAAGGGAAGCGGGCCGCGGACGGCGTGCCGTCGGACACGCACGCCTCCGAACAGGCTGCCGACTCCGCCGCCCGTCCCCTGCGCCGCCGCGTGCGCGGTGCGACCCTGCACACCACCGCCGGTGCGGCCCGCGCGGTGCCGGAGGCCGTCCGCATCCGGGACGCGGAGGCCGAGCGGGCCGCGCTGGAGGAGTTCGAGGCGGCCGTGGCCCGCGCCCTGCACGACACCGGCAACCACCCCCGGCCGCCGGAGGCTCCCGCAGCCGCCGACGCCGGGCCGCCCCCGCAGGGGGCACCCGCACCCGACAGGGCACCCGAACCCGGCAACACCCCCGACCAAGCCCCCTCCCCCAAGGAGCCGAGAGTTGAGCACGTCGACAGGTGACACCCCGACGGGCGGCGGCGCCGCGCCGAGTGATCTGCAGGCGGCCGCGGCCGACTTCACCTGGCTGCTGAACCGCTTCGCGACCGAGACCGCGGGCGTCGTGGACGCGATCGCCGTGTCCTCCGACGGCCTGCTGATCGCCGTGTCCGAACTGCGCGAGCACGCCGACTCCGAACGGCTCGCCGCGATCGTCTCGGGCATCACCAGCCTGGCCGCCGGCGCCTCCGGCAACTACGGTCTCGGCGGCCTCAACAAGGTCATCATCGACCTGGAGGGCGGCCATGTGATCGTCTCCGCGATCGGCAGCGGCGCCGTGCTCGGCGTCGTCACCGGCAAGGAGGCCAAGCTCGGCAACATCGCCTACGAGATGACCCTGTTCGCCAACCGCGCCGGCGCCGCGCTCAGCCCGCAGCTGGTGCTGGAGCTGAAGAAGTCCGTCGGCGCCGCGTCGGCCCGCTGAGCCGCCGTACGCCGAGAAAGCGCAGGTTCCCCAGATGGCGGACGGCATGCCCGGCCCCGATCCGGCCGGCCCCGCCCCCGCCGTACGGCCGTACCTGGTCACCGCCGGCCGGGTCGCGGACGCGGGCCGAGGCCGGGCCATGCCCCTGGAGACGCAGGTGGTCGCCACCGCCGCCGGTCTCGACGCGCTCGCCCGGCTGTCCTTCGAGCGGCACGACATCGTGGCCGCCTGCCGGCTGCCGCAGTCGCTCGCGGAGATAGCGGCCCGGCTGCACCTGCACCTGAACGTGGTGCGCGTGCTGGCCGAAGACCTCCGCGAGGCGGGGCAGCTGGCGGTGTACGTGCCCGACGCCGAGGCCACCCGCGACGCGTCCGTCCTGCGCAGGCTCATCGATGGCCTCCGGGCCATCCCCGACTCCCGAAGGGTACCGAGTGACACCGACTGAACCGCTCGTCCGGGACGCTCCCGCGGCCGGCGCCGTACGGCCGCCGCTCCCGGTGAAGATGGTGATCGCGGGCGGCTTCGGCGTGGGCAAGACCACCGCCGTCGGCGCGATCTCGGAGATCGAGCCGCTCACCACCGAGGCGTCGATCACCGAGGTCGCGGCCGGGGTGGACGACCTCACGCACACCCCGCACAAGACCACGACGACCGTGGCGATGGACTTCGGCTGCGTCACCGTCGACCCGACGCTGAAGCTGTATCTGTTCGGCACGCCCGGGCAGGAGCGCTTCGGGTTCATGTGGGACGACCTCGTGGAGGGGGCCGTCGGCGGGCTCGTCATCGTCGACACCCGGCGGCTGGACGACTGCTACGCCGCCGTGGACTACTTCGAGCACAAGGGCATCCCGTTCGCCGTCGCGGTCAACGCCTTCCACGGCAGGGTGGAGCACACCCTGGAGGAGGTCCGCTGGGCGCTGGACGTCTCCGACGGCGTCCCGGTCGTGGTGTTCGACGCCCGGGAGCGGGGCTCGGTGCGGGACGCGCTGCTCGTCGTCCTCGAACTGGCGCTGGCCCGCACCGGGGCCTGAGCCTCAGCCGCCGCGCCGCACCCCGGGCGAGACCGTGATCCGGGAGGCCGCCCAGAACACCACGAGGGTGGTGAGGGCGAGTCCGGCGACCAGGGTGGCGCCGCCGACCACCTTCTCGTAGTTCTTCTGGTAGAGCCCGTCGATGATGTACCGGCCGAGCCCGCCGAGGCTGACGTAGGCGGCGATGGTGGCCGTGGAGACGATCTGGATGGCCGCGGTGCGCAGACCGCTCAGGACGAGGGGAAGCGCGACCGGCAGCTCGACCTGGAAGAGCACCCGCGCCTCGGACATGCCCATGCCGCGGGCGGCGTCCACCGGCGAGGGGTCGACGGAGCGCATCGCCTCGTAGGTGGTGACCAGGATGGGCGGTACGGCGAGCACGACCAGCGGGATCATCACCGGCAGCAGCCCGAACCCGATCCAGATGAACATCAGCACCAGCAGTCCGAAGCTGGGCAGCGCCCGCCCGGCGGTGGCGATCAGGGCGAGCGCGTTGCCGCCGCGGCCGTAGTGGCCGGTGACCAGGCCGACGGGCAGCCCGATCAGGGCGGCGAACAGCAGTGCTTCCAGGGAGTACTTGACGTGCTCGGCGACCCGGGTGGGGATGCCGTCGTAGCCGTGCCAGTGGGCGCTGTCGCTGAAGAAGGCGTGCGCGAAGTTGAGGACGTTCACCGGGTGGCACCCTTCCTCGGCATCCAGGGGGTGATCAGGCGGCGTACGAGGACCAGCAGGGCGTCGGCGAGGACGCCCAGCAGCGCTGTCGTGACCACCGAGTTCACGGCCAGGGCGGGCCGGTGGTAGGTGGTGGCGTCGTTGAGCATGTTGCCGAGGGCGCCCTGGTTGCCGATGAGCATGCCCACGCTGACCAGGGAGAAGCTGGAGACGACCGCCACCCGGAGACCGGCGATGATCGCGGGGGCGGCGATGGGCAGCTGGATCTGCAGGTACCGGCGTACCGGGCCGAAGCCCATGGCCTGTGCGGCGGCCAGGGTCTCCGGGGGCACCGAGCGGACGCCGTCCACGATCGCCGGCACCAGCACCACCAGGCTGTAGACGGCGAGCGGGATCATCACCGTGGTCTCGCTCTGCCCGAAGTAGTCGATGAGGACGACGAAGAAGGCCAGCGAGGGGATGGAGTACAGCACGGTGGTGATGCCGAGGACGGGCGGGTAGAACCAGCGGAAGCGCACGCAGAGCTGCGCCACCGGAAGCGCCACGAGCAGCGCGGCCAGCACCGGCAGCAGTCCCTCGCGCACATGGAGGCCGATGAGCCCGAGGTAGCTGTGCTGGAGGTCGCTGGGGAGGTCGAAGAAGCCGTTCACCGGGCGGCCCTGACGTCGTCGGCCGCCCGGCTGTGGGCCGTGCGGATGGCCTCGCCGATGACCTGCTGGGAGACGACGCCGACGGCGCGGCCCTCGGCGTCCACGGCGACGGCCCAGCCGGTCGGGGAGAGCACCGCCCCGTCGAGCGCGGTGCGCAGCGAGTCCTTGCCGGGCACGAACGGCCGTCCGGGGTCGAGGAGTTGTGCCGGATCGATGTTCCCCGCGGTGAGCCGGTCCGGCTCGCTCCAGCCGAGCGGCCTGCCGTCGGTGTCGGTGACGAGGAGGTAGGGGGCGCCGGCGCGGGAGGCGAGCTTGCCGGCGTCGGCGTCGACGGCGACGATCGGCGCCGTCTGCAGTTCGAGCCCGGCGGACGGGAAGAAGGACAGCCGGCGGATGCCGCGGTCGGCGCCGAGGAAGTCCTCGACGAAGGCGTCGGCGGGCGCGCTGAGCAGTTCGGCGGGCGGGGCGAACTGGGCGAGCCGGCCGCCGGTGCGCAGCACGGCGACCATCGTGCCGAGTTTGATCGCCTCGTCGATGTCGTGCGTGACGAAGACGATGGTCTTGCCCAACTCGTCCTGGATGCGGAGCAGTTCGTCCTGGAGGCCCTTGCGGACCACGGGGTCGACGGCGGAGAACGGCTCGTCCATCAGCAGCACCGGCGGATCGGCGGCGAGCGCCCGGGCCACGCCGACGCGCTGCTGCTGGCCGCCGGAGAGCTGGTACGGGTACCGCTTGGCGAGGGAGGTGTCGAGCCCGACCCGCTCCATCAGATCGGCCGCTCGCGCGCGTGCCTTCTGCTTGCTCCAGCCGAGCAGCCGGGGCACGGTGGCGATGTTGTCGAGGATGGTGCGGTGCTGGAAGAGACCGGCGTTCTGGATGACGTAACCCATCGACCGGCGCAGGGTGTTGACCGGCTGCTGCCTGATGTCGGCGCCGTCGAGGAGGATGCTGCCCTCGGTGGGCTCCACCATGCGGTTGATCATCCGCAGGGTCGTCGTCTTGCCGCAGCCGGAGGGCCCGACGAGGACGGTGATCGCGCGGTCCGGTATCTCCAGCGACAGCCGGTCGACCGCGACCGTGCCGTCCGGGTACCGCTTCGTGACTGAGTCTATCCGTATCAAAACGCCGAACGCCCTTCGGGTTTGGCAGCTCTCCGCCCGCTTTCGGCCAAGGTCGTTCCATGCGGGCCGTTGCCGGGAGAGTCTAGACCGCGCGTGTTGCGGCGTTCTTTCGGGCGAGGGAGACGGTCAGAGGACCGGCAGACCCGGTGTGCGCAGCACGCTGCGCGCGGCATCGACGGCGAACACCTCGCAGCCGGGGCGGGCGGCGGCCCAGGCCGGGCCGCCCGCGCTCAGGGCGAAGGCGGCCGTGGCGGTGGCGTCCGCCTCGGTCAGGGTCGGGGCCAGCACGGTGAGGCTGAGCAGCCCGGTCGCGGGGCGTCCGGTGCGGCCGTCGAGGATGTGGTCACCGCGCTCGTACTGCCCCGAGGTGGCCACCGCGGCGTCGGTGACCGCCAGCACGGCGCAGACCCGGTCGGCCCGTTCCGGGTGCCGGATGCCGATGCGCCACGGCCCGCCGGAGACGACCACGTCACCGCCGGCGTTGAGGCAGAACCGCCGTGCCCCGGCGGCGGACAGCAGCCCGGCCGCCCGCTGCACCGACCATCCCTTGACCACCGCGCAGGGGTCGAAGGGACGGCCGGGAAGCGTGACGTCGAAGGCGCCGCCGGTCTCGGCCCGGTACCGCTCGCACAGGCCGAGGACCTCCCTCAGGTCCGCGCTCGGCTCGCCGTCCGCCGGCTCGCCGCGCCCGTACCGGGACACCTCGCTGTCGTGCCGGAACGGGCTGAACCGGGCGTCGACGTCGCGCAGCCAGGCGAAGGCCTCGTCCGCGGCCGCGCCGAAGTCGCCCTCGTCGTCGATCCGCAGCGAGACCGGCAGGCCCATGACGTGCTCGACACGCCGCACGTCAGGCCCTCCTGGCGTCGATCGCGGCCTGCAGGGACTGCTTGTATCCGGAGCTGGTGATCGTGGCCCCGGACACCGAGTCGATATGGGCGCTCTGCGCCTTGAGGGTCTCGGCGATCAGCTCGGGCACCGCCCACCGGGTCTGCGGATGGTGCGGCGCCTGGAGCATCCGCACGGAGGCGATCCGCTCGCCCTGGAAGGTCACCTCCACCTGGAAGACGCCCTTGCTGGTGCTCACCGCGGTGCCCTGGACGACCTTCGCCGCGGCCGGGGCGGTGGAGGCCGGGGCCGAGGACGGCACGGGCGGCGGCGGCACCGCGGGCTGCGCGGTGTCGGCGGTTTCGGCCGGCGGGTGGTAGCGCCACAGCGGGATGAGGCCGGCGACGGTCAGGACGAAGACGGGAATGGCTCGCTTCACGGTGGGCACCGCCCTCTCTCAGCCCGCGAGGCTGAAGCGCTCGAAGTGGATCTGCCGTTTCGGTACGCCCAGTTCGGCCAGGCTGCGCAGCACGGCGGTCATCATTCCGGGGGGTCCGCACAGGAAGACGTCGCGGTCGGCGATGTCGGGCACGAGCCGGGACAGTTCGCCCGGAGCGAGCCGGTCGGGCCGGACCGGTCCGGTCACCAGGTGCAGTTCGGCGCCGTTGGTGAGGGCGAGGTCGCGCAGCTCGTCGTAGAGGACGGCGTCGCGGTCGGTGGACACCCGGTAGATGACCACGGCGTGGCCCTGCATGTCCTCCAGCAGGGCCCGGATCGGGGTGACGCCGACGCCGCCGGCGATCAGCACGGACTCCGGGCGGGTGCGGTGCAGGGTGGTGAACGCGCCGTAGGGGCCCTCGGCGAAGACGCGGGTGCCGACGCGGAGGTGCCGGAGGGAGGCGCTGCCGTCGCCGCTCGCCTTGGCGGTCAGGCGCAGGGTGCGGCCGTCGGGGGCGGCCGACAGGGAGAAGGGGTTGGCCTGCCACCAGCGGTCGCGGGTGAGGAAGCGCCAGAGGAAGAACTGGCCGGCGCGGGCGGGCAGCCGGTCGAGGTCGCGGCCGGTGACGTAGACGGACACGACGTCGTCCGACTCGGGCACGACCGCCGCGACGCGCAGCCGGTGCCGCAGGTTCCGCCACAGCGGCAGCGCCACCCGGCCCACGAGCACGGCGCCGAGGGCGGCGCCCCACAGCGTGTACCAGTACGCCCGCGCGAGCGGCGAGGAGGTGAAGGTGGTGCCGGCCGCGACCTGGTGGGTGAAGGCGAGGACGACGGCGACGTAGGTGTAGAGGTGGAGGAAGTGCCAGGTCTCGTAGGCGAGCCGGCGGCGGGCCCAGCGGGCCGAGACGGCGCCGACCACGACGATCAGGCCGAGCGCGACGACGGCGCGCAGCACGCCCTCGACGGTCTCGGCGAGGTTCACCAGCTGGTTCAGCGGGTCCATCGAGGACGCCTGGGCGTAGCCGAAGACGATGAACACCGCGTGGGTGAGCAGGGTCCACAGCAGGCCGAAGCCGGTCCAGCGGTGCCAGGCGGTCAGCCGGTCCATGCCGATCCGGCGGTCCAGCCAGGGCAGCCGGGCCACCAGCAGCAGCTGGAAGGCCATGAACAGGGCGCCGTACAGGCCGCAGAGGCGGCCGAGCACGATCAGGGTGTTGGAGGCGAATCCGGCCTGGACGTAGAACCAGGTCGCGGCGGCCGCGTTGACGGCGAGCAGGGTGTACAGGCCGGTGCGGGCCACCGCCCGGGGGTGGATCGTCGTGGGGGGCGCGGGACGGGTCTGGAGGGTCGTCACGACCACAGCTCCTTGATCGGTCCTGGGTGACGAGCTTCGCCCGCGGATACGTTCCTTCTCCTGCCGGACGACTTGCACTCGAGTATCGGCAGGGCCGGCGCCGGCCGGCAGCTCCGGCGGGTCCATCCGGGTGGGGCGGACCGTGCCCCTACGGCGCGACGGTGTGCCTGCTGTACGGCCGGCAGGCCATCGCCGCGACGTCGTCCTCCGCGTGCCGCGCGTCCAGCCGGCTGAGGATGAGGTCCAGGACGTCGTCCAGCCCGTGGCCGCCCGGGAAGCGGACGGCGGCCAGTCGCTCCAGGGACCGGTCGATGTCCTCGCCCCGGCGTTCCACCAGTCCGTCGGTGAACAGCACCAGGGTCTCCCCCTCGGCGAGCGCGTGGGTGGCCGAGTCGTAGCCGCCGAGCCCGGTGCCCAGCGGCGGCCCGACGGGCACCGGCACCGTCGAGGCCGTGCCGTCGGCGGTGATGCGCACCGGCGGCAGGTGTCCGGCGCTGGCCAGGGTGACCTGGCGCCGGCCCGGGTCGACCTGGGCGAGCAGACAGGTGGCGGGCCTGAGTTCCGCCTCCCGGGAGGCGATCTCGTCCATCTGCCGCAGCACCCGCTGCGGGGGCAGGTCGGCGGAGGCGATGTAACGCAGGGAGGAGCGGTAGGCGTTCATGTCGACGGCGGCCTCCAGGCCGTGCCCCATGACGTCGCCGACGACCAGCAGGGTCCGCCCGAAGTGCAGCCGTACGGTCTCGCACCAGTCGCCGCCCACCAGGACGCCTCCGCCGGCCGGCAGGTAGCGCACGGCGACGTCGAGGTTCGGGTGCGGGCGGCCGGGCTCGGCGAGCAGGGCGCGCTGGAGGTCGCCGGCGGTGCGGTGGACGCTCGCGTAGGTGCGGGCGTGCCGGATGTGGGAGGCGGCGCGCTCGGCGAGCAGGCTGAGCAGCTCGGCCTCCGCGTGTCGCGGCGGCTGTCCGGGGCGGGCCCACACCAGGACGCCGTACGCGTCGCCGCCGCTGGTCAGGGGCGCGCACAGGGCGTCGCGGCCGGCGGTGTGCTCGATCCAGGGCTCGGGGTGGGCGCCGAGCGCGGGTACGGCCGCCTCGCGGGCCACCGCGGCGGCCCAGCGGGCGTCGGGCAGCGCGCCGGTGTCGCCGCTGACCGCCTCGTAACCGGAGACGGTCTCGCCGCTGCGGCGCATCACGGCGGCCGCCCCGCCGGTCAGCCGTACGGCGGCCCGGGTCAGCTCGGCGCAGGTCGTGGCCTCGTCGAGGGTCGTGCCGACGCCGGCCAGCGCCTCCCGCAGCGTGCCCGTCCGGGGACCGGCCGCCGCGGCACCGGCGGCGGGCCGGCCCTGCGCCGCCTCGACGGCGCCCACGCCTCGGCCGGAATCCTCGTCCCGCGCGGGCACCGCCCCGCCGCTGCCGGCGGGCACGGTCCTGCGGCGGGACTGCATCCAGCGCGCCACGCCCCACACCCCCACAGAATCTCAAACCGGAGCGAGCCGGGCACCGGCCTCCTGCGTCCCGGCGGCCCCGGTGCCGGGCGAGGCGGAGGAGTCAGTCCTCGGCGGGCGTCAGCCGCAGCGAGACCGAGTTGATGCAGTACCGCTGGTCGGTCGGGGTCGGATAGCCCTCGCCCTCGAAGACGTGCCCCAGGTGGGAGCCGCAGCGGGCGCAGCGCACCTCGGTGCGGACCATGCCGTGGGAGCGGTCCTCGACCAGTTCGACGGCGTCGGTGTCCTTCGGGTCGTAGAAGGACGGCCAGCCGCAGTGCGAGGCGAACTTCGTGTCGGAGGTGAACAGTTCGGCGCCGCAGGCGCGGCAGGAGTAGACGCCCTTGGTCTTGGTGTCCGTGTACTCACCGGTGAACGCCGGCTCGGTGGCGGCCTGGCGCAGCACGGCGTACTCGGCCGGCGTCAGCTCCGCCCGCCACTGCTCGTCCGGCTTCTCGATGTCGTACGGCATGAGCGTCAGCCCCTTCACTGCGACAGGCGGTCCAGGATCAGCGGGCCCAGGTCGGTCACGTCGCCCGCGCCCATGGTGAGAACGAGATCACCGGGCTTCGCCATTCCCGCGACCACGGCGGGGACCTCCGCCTTGTCGTGCACGGCGGTGACGTCGGCGCCGGCCGCACGCGCGGCCTCGATGATCAGTTCGCTGGTGACGCCCGGGATCGGGTCCTCGCGGGCCGGGTAGATGTCGAGGACCACGGAGGCGTCGGCGAGGGCGAGGGCCTGGCCCATCTCCTTGCCCAGCTCCTGGGTGCGGGAGAACAGGTGCGGCTGGAAGACGACGAGGATGCGCGCGTCGCCGGCCGCGGCCCGCATGGCCTCCAGGTCGGCGGTCATCTCGGTGGGGTGGTGGGCGTAGGAGTCGATCACCTGCACCCCGGCGGCCTCGCCCTTGAGCTGCAGGCGCCGCTTGACGCCGGTGTACGCGGCGAGCGCGGGGGCCAGTGCGGCGGCCGGGATGCCGAGGGCGGCCCCGGCGGTGAGCGCGGCGACGGCGTTGAGGGCGTAGTGCCGGCCGGGCACGGAGACCGTGAAGGTCAGCTCCTGGCCGTCCAGGACGACGGTGACCCGGCTCTTCAGGCCCTGCGGCACGATCGAGGTCACGCGTACGCCGGCGTCCGCGGCCTCGCCGTACGTCACCGTCCTCACGGATCCCGCGAGCCGGCGGGTCAGCTCGCGCGCGCCCTCGTGGTCGGCGGAGACGACCAGCGTGCCGCCGGGGACGATCTTCCCGGCGAAGGTCTCGAAGGACTCGTAGATCTCGTCCATCGAGGCGTAGTTGGCGTGGTGGTCCAGCTCGACGTTGAGGACGATGGCGACCTCGGGGGCGTACTTGTGGAAGCTGCGGTCCGATTCGTCGGCCTCCGCGACGAAGACGTCGCCCTCACCGTGCAGGGCGTTGGAGCCGGGCGCGTCCAGGTCGCCGCCGATGGCGTACGACGGCTTCAGGCCCAGCTCGGTGAGGGAGACGGCCAGCATCGAGGTGGTCGTGGTCTTGCCGTGGGTGCCGGCCACGGCGATCGGGCGCAACCCCTCCATCAGCGCGGCGAGCGCGTCGGAGCGGTGCACCACGGGGATGCCCAGCGCGGCGGCGCGGGCCAGCTCGGGGTTGTCCTCGCGGATCGCGGAGGAGACGACGACACAGCTCGCGTCGTCGGCGAGGTGCTCCGCCGCGTGCCCGACGTGCACGGTGACGCCGAGTGCCCGCAGGGCCTGGGCGGTCGCCGACTCCTTGGCGTCGCTGCCGGCGACCTTCGCCCCGCGCTGGGCGAGGATCTTGGCGATGCCCGACATCCCGGCGCCGCCGATGCCGATGAAGTGCGGTCGGTCCATCGCGGCAGGAAGGCCGGGTGCCATGTGGTTCTCCCCAAGATTCCGGTACGAGGCTGAGCGGGCTCTAGCCTATGCCGATCCGCGATCCGTCTCCGACAGCCGGCGTCACTGCGCCTTGCTGTGCGAGAACAGCTTGAGCACCGGCACCCCCACCTTGTGCCGGGCGCGGGACGCCCAGTCGCGGTGGAAGAACTCCTCCACGTAGTGCGGGTCGGTGAGCACGATCACCTCGTCCGCGTTCACCTCGGCGACCAGGGACTTCAGCGCGTCCAGCGGGTGGTCCTCGATCAGCCTGCCCTCGGCGTCGTGCCCCGAGGCGTGCAGCGCCTGCACGGACACCTCCAGGGCCTGCTGTCCGACGCTCTTCGCCTCCTCGCCCTCGGGGGTCTCGTGTTCGCGGACCGCCTCGTCCAGTTCGCCGAGCGCGATGTCGTCGATGGCCCGCAGCAGGCGGTCGGCCTGGTCCCCGCGCGGCTGGAGGAGCACGTGGAAGGCGACCGGCTCGTCTCCGTGCAAGGTCGTGACGAACTCCACGTCGGCGGACGTCAAAGCCTTCTCGATCATCAGCACGCTTGTGAACACCAAACGCCTCTTCTTCTTCGTGGGCCCTAGGGAAAGGCCCCTGCGGAAACCATCCTGCCCCGTGACCGCACGGGTTGTGCCGGTACTCAGTCTGCCCTCCGGAAGCTAAACGGAACGGCAGATTCCGCTGAATTCAGGACCGCCGGTACCGGCCGAACAGAAATCCGGAGTCCTCCAGCAGCGACACGAGTTCGAACCGGTGCGGCACCGCGACCGCCGGTCCCCCGGCGATGCGCTGGGCGTCGCCCGCGGTGAGCATGGGCGACAGGGTCAGGCACAGCTCGTCCAGCACCTCGGCGGCGACCAGCTGGCCGAGCAGCCGCGGGCCGCCCTCGGTGAGCAGCCGGGTGTGGCCGAGTCCGGCCAGGGCGCGCACCGCCCGCACGGGATCGACGGCCAGGCCCTCGCCGGCGGTCACCACCGTGGCGCCGGCCTTCTCCGCGGCGGCGACGCGGGCCGGGGCGGCCCCGGCCCCGGTCAGGATCAGCGTGGGCACCAGGGGCGAGGTGAACAGGGGGAGGGAGAAGTCCAGGTCCAGGCTGGCGCTGACGACCGCGATCGCCGGCGCCGGGCCCTGTCCGGCGGCCTCGCGGGCCCCGGCGAACTCGGCACGCGCGCGTGCGGGGCGGTACCCCTCCTGCCGTACCGTCTCCGCACCGACCACGATGACGTCCGCGAGGGCCCGCAGCGTGCCGAAGATCCGCATGTCGGCGGCGCTGGAGATGGGCTGGGAGCGCCCGTCGTGCTGGGCGGCGCCGTCGAGCGTGGAGACCATGTTGGCGCGCAGCCAGGGCCGCGCGGGGCCCGGCGCCGGCTCCGGGTAGGCGTAGGCGTCGGCCAGTTCGGCGAGGCTCCACTCACGGTCGACGTGGGCGTCGTGCTCGGCGTGGCCGCCGGCGCCACCGGGCACATGGGCCACGGCGGTCACACCGACGCCCCTGGCCCCCTCCCTCTCGATGGCCCCGCCGGAGGCCTGGGCTGCTGTTTCGTCGGTCACAGGGAACAGGCGTCGCATGTCGTGCAGTGTGACACGGCGCTTAGCATGGATAACCGTGTCGTCCTCCACCACCGCCTCCGGTTCCAGCCCTCTGACCCACGCGGGCCCCCTGTCCCTGTGCGCCCGCGAGCCGCACGTGCCCGCGGACCGGCTGGTCGCCGAGATGGTGCCGCCGCCGCGCTTCGACTCGGTCCGCTTCTCGACGTACATACCGGACCCCGACCAGCCCAGCCAGCGGGAGGCCGTGCAAACCCTCGAGGGCTTCGCGGCCGGGCTCGGCGGGGCGCACGCCTCCGGCGCCGGCCGGCGCGGCTTCTTCGGATTCGGGCGGGCCAAGGCGCCCAAGGCCCCGGCCGGCCCGCGCGGCGTCTACCTGGACGGCGGCTACGGCGTCGGCAAGACCCATCTGCTCGCCTCCCTGTGGCACGCCACCCCGGCCGAGCCCGCGCTCAAGGCGTTCGGCACCTTCGTGGAGCTGACGAACCTGGTCGGCGCCCTCGGCTTCCAGCAGACCGTGCAGACCCTCTCCGGGCACCGCCTGCTGTGCATCGACGAGTTCGAGCTGGACGACCCGGGCGACACCGTGCTGGTGTCGACCCTGCTCGGCAAGCTGGTCGAGGCGGGCGTGGCGCTCGCCGCCACCTCCAACACGCTGCCCGGCAAGCTGGGCGAGGGCCGGTTCGCCGCCGCCGACTTCCTGCGCGAGATCCAGGGCCTCGCGGCCCGCTTCCGCACCCTGCGCATCGACGGCGAGGACTACCGCCACCGGGGCCTGCCCGAGGCGCCGAAGCCGTTCACCGACGAAGAGGTGACCAAGGCCGCGTACGCCACCGAGGGCGCCTCGCTCGACGACTTCCCGCAGCTGCTGGACCATCTGGCCAAGGTGCACCCGAGCCGGTACGGCGCGCTGACCGACGGGGTGAAGGCCGTCTGCCTCACCGGCGTGCGGCCGGTGCCGGACCAGTCGACGGCGCTGCGGCTCGTGGTGCTCGCGGACCGGCTGTACGACCGCGAGGTCCCGGTGCTGGCCTCGGGGATGCCGTTCGACCGGCTGTTCAGCGAGGAGATGCTGAACGGCGGCTACCGCAAGAAGTACTTCCGCGCGATCTCCCGGCTCACCGCGCTGGCCCGCGACGCGAAGGGCCTCGTCGGCTCCTAGCGGCGTCCCGACGCGCGGTCAAGGGCCGGATCACGCCACCGGACCAGCACTTTTCACGCTCTCTCGCGCACGTAACGCGCAGTTAACCCTGCACGGGACTTTGCAGGGTTAATGTGTTTCTTGACCATCCATTGACCAAGCCTTGGTCCGTGCAAGAAGCGTGCGGTGTGCGAAGGGGGGCGCATGTTCCGAGGTACGACGGCCCGTGCCCTGCTCGCCCTGACCGCCGCCCTGCTCGTGCTGCTGTGCTCCGCGCCCGCGGACACCTTCGCACCCGCGCACACGCCCGCTGAGGCGACGGCCGCGAGCGCCACCTCGTCCTGCGCGGAGCCGGAGCGCGAGGAGACGGAGGCGGTCCGCGGCCGCGGCTCCGCCTCGCGCCGCGCGGAGGAACACCCCCTCATAGCCGGCCGGGCCGCCGGTGCCGGAGCACCGAGCGCGCCCGGCGCCGCGGCGCACAGCGCCCCCAGATCCTCCAGAGCCCACGCCCCGGCAGCTCTCCGGGTCTTCCGCTGCTGACAGGTGGTCCGCTCACTCCCCCCACGACCGTGTTCGAGTCCGACGCGCCCGCGCAGGCGCGCCAGGAGGAACCCGACCATGCAGCCCCTCATCGACCACGCCCGCACCTTCGGACAGCGCCCTGAGGAGTTCGCCGGGCTCGCCGAAGGCCAGTCCCCGCAGGTGCTGTTCATCGCCTGCTCCGATTCCCGGGTCGTCCCGGCCCTGATCACGGGCGCCCGCCCCGGCGAGCTCTTCGAGCTGCGCACCGCGGGCAACATCGTCCCGCCCCACACCTCGCGGCACCCCACCAGCGAGGCCGCCACCATCGAGTACGCGGTGGAGGTGCTCGGGGTCGGCGACATCGTCGTCTGCGGTCACTCGCACTGCGGCGCCGTCGGCGCCCTGGTGCGCGGCGACGACCTGACCGCCGTACCCGCCGTGCGCGACTGGCTCGCGCACGCCACCCCGCGCCCGGCCGGCCGGGCCGAGGACCCCGAGGTCGCCGAGGGCGTGCAGGCGCACGTCCTGACCCAGCTCCTGCGGCTGCGCTCGTACCCCTGCGTCGAGCGCGCACTGACGGAGCGTCAACTGCGGCTGCACGCCTGGTACTACGAGGTGCACACCGGCGCCGTACGGGCGCACCGTCCGCAGACCGACACCTTCGAGTCCCTGTGAGCGCGCCGATGACCAGCAAGAAGCTCATAACTCGGTTCCCTCATCTGCGGCACGACTTCGCCGCCTCCCTCGTCGTCTTCCTGGTCGCGCTTCCGCTCTGCGTGGGCGTGGCCGTCGCCTCCGGGGTCCCGGCCGAACTCGGCCTGGTCACCGGCATCGTGGGCGGCATCGTCACCGGGCTGATGCGCGGCAGCAGTCTGCAGGTGTCGGGGCCCGCGGCCGGCCTGACCGTGCTCGTCTTCGAGGCGGTGAAGGAGTTCGGGCTGCCGGCGCTCGGAGTGATCGTGCTCGCCACCGGACTCCTCCAGGTGGGCATGGGCCTGCTCCGGCTGGGCCGGTACTTCCGCGCGATCTCGGTCTCCGTCGTCGAGGGCATGCTGGCCGGAATCGGGCTGGTGCTCATCGCCGGGCAGCTGTATCCGGCGCTGGCGGCCAAGGCGCCCGACTCCGGCCTGGCGAAGATCGCCGGGCTGCCCGGGGCGTTCCTGGACGCCCTCGGCGAGGGCACGGCCCTGGCCTCGCTCGCGGTGTGCGCGGGCACGGTCGCGGTGCTGGTGCTGTGGCGGCACGTCCCGGCGAAGGCGCGGGTGCTGCCCGGCCCGCTGGCCGCGGTCGGCCTCGCCACGGCGGCGGTGGCCGCGCTGGGCCTGCCGGTGGCCACGGTGGAGGTGCGGGGACTGCTGGGCTCGGTCCAGCCCCCGCCGCCGAGCGCGTTCGGGCAACTGGCGGACGCCGGGCTGCTCGGCACCGTCGTCGCCTTCACGCTGATCGCGTCCGCCGAGTCGCTGTTCAGCGCGGCGGCGGTGGACCGGCTGCACTCCGGGCCGCGTACCCGCTACGACCAGGAGCTGGTGGCCCAGGGCGCGGGCAACACGGTGTGCGGGCTGCTCGGCGCGCTGCCGATGACCGCCGTGATCGTGCGCAGCGCGGCCAACGTCCAGGCGGGCGCGCGTACGAAGGCCTCCCGGGTCCTGCACGGCGTGTGGCTGCTGCTGTTCGCCGCGCTGCTGCCGGGCGTACTCGCCTGGATCCCGGTCCCGGCCCTCGCGGGCGTCCTGATCCACGCGGGCGCCAAGCTGGTGCCGGTCCGGGCGCTGGCCGTGCTGTGGCGCGAGCACCGGGGCGAGGCGGTGGTCCTGACCGTGACGGCGGTGTCGATCGTGGCGGTCAGCATGTTCGAGGGCGTGCTGATCGGGCTGGCGCTGGCGGTGGTCAAGGCGGCCTGGCAGGCCTCGCACGTCAGGCTGGAGGTCGTCGACAAGGGGGCCGGGCCGGTCGACGCCTGTCTCTCGGGCAACGCGACGTTTCTGCGGCTGCCGATGATCCTGGACAGCCTGGAGGCGCTGCCCCAGGACCGTCCGGTCCGGCTCGACCTGTCCGGGCTGCACCATCTGGACCATGCCTGCCGGACGGCGCTGGAGAACTGGGCGGAGCGGCATGCGGCGGGGACGGAGCCGGCGGAGACGACGGCGCCGGTGGGGTGAGGCCGCCCAGGGCAGGCCGTAACCAGAGGTCGTACCAGGGGCCGTACCAGGGGCCGTGCCAGGGGGTTCCGTCCCCCCGGCACGGCCACCCGCCGACGGCATGGCCCCGTGGGGCGGCGGGGGCATATCGTTGCAGAGACAGACGCATCGGACCTCTGTGCGAGGAGGTCGTCATGGTCGAGGATCTGCTGGGTGCGATCATCGGGGCGGGCTGCGCCGGCCTGGTGTACCTGGCGATGGCGGCGCGCGTGGTCAAGCAGTACGAACGGGGCGTGCTGTTCCGGCTGGGACGCGTCGCGGGTGACGTACGACCGCCGGGCTTCAACCTGATCATCCCCTTCGTGGACCGGCTGCAGAAGGTCAACATGCAGATCGTGACCCTGCCGATCCCCGCCCAGGAGGGCATCACCCGCGACAACGTCACCGTCCGCGTGGACGCGGTCGTCTACTTCAGGGTGGTCGACGCGGTGAGCGCGCTGGTGAAGGTGGAGGACTACAAGTTCGCGGTGTCGCAGATGGCGCAGACGTCCCTCAGGTCGATCATCGGCAAGAGCGACCTGGACGATCTGCTCTCCAACCGGGAGAAGCTCAACCAGGGTCTGGAGCTGATGATCGACAGCCCGGCCGTCGGCTGGGGCGTCCAGGTCGACCGGGTCGAGATCAAGGACGTGTCCCTGCCCGACACGATGAAGCGGTCCATGGCCCGCCAGGCGGAGGCCGACCGGGAGCGCCGGGCCCGGATCATCAACGCGGACGCCGAGTACCAGGCCTCCAAGAAACTGGCCGAGGCCGCGCAGCAGATGGCCGACACGCCCGCCGCCCTCCAACTGCGGCTGCTGCAGACGGTGATGGCGGTGTCCGCCGAGAAGAACTCCACGCTGGTCCTGCCGATCCCGGTGGAGCTGCTGCACTTCCTGGAGCGGGGCAACCAGCCGGCCGCGCCGGGCGGCGACGGGGACGGGGAACGCCGGCTGGAGCGGGGCAGCGGGCAGGCCGCGGCGGGCGGCGCCGGCACCGAGCGCCTCCTGGACGCGGAGGCGCCGACCGCACCGGGCGACGACGCACCGCCCCGCGTGGACCCGGACGCCCCGCAGATCACGCCGGACAGCGGCACCGCGCCCGCCCCGGAGACGGACGACGCCCGGCCGGCCGCGCCGGTCGGTGACCGGGAGCTGCGCTCCGGTTAACGTTCCGGGCATGCGCAGGAACTGGGTGATCGCCGTGGCCGCGACGCTCCTCGCGGCGGGCTGCGGCGACGGCGCCGCACCGTCCGACGCGCCCTCCGCGGCGCCCTCCCCCGCCGCCCGGCTGACGGTGACGAGCACGGCGTACGCCGACGGCGCCAGCGTCCCGCGCCGGTACACCTGTGACGGCGCCGACGTCTCGCCTCCGCTCGCCGTCACCGGCGTCCCCGCGGGGACGGCCTCGCTGGCGCTGGTCCTGCGGGACGCCGACGCCGCGCACGGCACGTTCGCGCACTGGCTGGTCTGGAACATCGGCCCCCACACCACACGCCTGTCCGCCGGGGAGCGCCCGCAGGGGGCCGCCGAGGGACGCAACGGCTTCGGGAAGACCGGGTACGGCGGACCCTGCCCGCCGCGCGGCGACCGGCCGCACCGCTACGTCCTCACCGTGTACGCCGTCGACCGCCGGGTGCCGCTCGCCGCGGGCGCCTCGGGCGGCGAGCTGCTGCGGGCGCTTTCCGGGCACACGCTGGGCATGGGCGTTCTCACGGGCCGGTACGGCCGCGCATAGGGCCGCGAGGGCCCACCGGGCGTTCCGGCCTACACCGAGCGAGGGAAGGGGCGGCCATGGCGGAGAAGAGCAGGACGAAGAGCGGCAAGAAGAGCGGGAAGAAGATCGAGGCGAAGAGCGGGACTGAGAGCGGAGGGAAGAACGGGGGCGGCGGCGAGAGCGGCCGGGACCTTCGCCAGGTGCTGCGTCTTCCGCCCGGCGAGCCGGTCGACCTCGCCGCGTTCGACACCCGTGCCACGCCCGGCGCTCCCGGCGGCAAGCGGGCCGGCCGGGCCGACAGCGCGCGGATGGGCAAGCAGCTGGCCCGGTTGCAGGAGCGGTTGTGGGCGGCGGCCACGGCGGGCGACCGGCGGCGGGTGCTGCTGGTGCTGCAGGGCATGGACACCAGCGGCAAGGGCGGCACGGTCAAGCACGTCATCGGGCACCTCAACCCCTCCGGGTGCCGTATCCACGCGTTCAAGGCGCCCACCGAGGAGGAGCGGCGGCACGACTTCCTGTGGCGGGTGCGCCCGGCGCTGCCCCGGCCGGGCGAGATCGGGATCTTCGACCGCTCGTACTACGAGGACGTGCTCATCGCCCGCGTCCGGCACCTGGCCCGGCCCGCCGAGATCGGCAGCCGCTACGGCCTCGTCAACGACTTCGAGCGGTCCCTCGCCGAGGACGGCGTCACCCTGGTCAAGTGCTTTCTGCACCTGTCCTACGAGGAGCAGCGGCGCCGGCTGCTGCGCCGGCTGGACCGCCCGGACAAGCACTGGAAGTTCGACCCCGGCGACATCGACGAGCGCGCCCTGTGGCCCGCGTACCAGGAGGCGTACCAGCTCGCCCTGGAGCGCTGCGCGGCGCCGTACGCGCCCTGGTACGTGATCCCGGCGGACCGCAAGTGGTACCGGAACTGGGCGATCAGCCGCCTGCTGCTGGAGCACCTCCAGGACCTGGACCCGCAGTACCCGAAGGCGGACTTCGACGCGGCCGAGTGCCGGGAGCGGCTGCTGACGAGCCCGTGAGCCCGTGCCGTACCGGGGCGCGGCACCGCAGTGCGGCGCGAAAAGCGCGTGCCCGGCCACGGCCCGCGTTGCTAGCATCCCACGCATGATCACGCCTTCGCCTCAGCACCGGATGATGCCCCCTCCACGGGGCTGCTGAGCATGGACGCGTGACGCATCCGAGGCCCCGGGACGGGGCCTCGACGTGGTGTGCGCGGCGGCCCTCGTCTCCTGACACCGGAAGGTGTGCGATGACCGCATCCCGCCACTACATCACCACGACGATCCCGTACGTCAACGCCCGCCCGCACCTGGGCTTCGCGCTGGAGCTGGTCCAGGCGGACACGCTGGCCCGCCACCACCGGCAGCGCGGCGACCGGGTGCGGCTGCTCAGCGGCACCGACGACAACTCCCTGAAGAACGTGCTGGCCGCCGAGGCCGAGGGCGTCGACGTCCGCACCCTCGTCGACCGCAACGCCGAGGCGTTCGCCGCCCTGCGCGGGCCGCTGGCGCTGTCGCTGGACGACTTCATCCGCACCAGCCGCGACCCGCGCCACCGCATCGGCGTGGAGCGCCTGTGGCGCCGGTGCGCGGCCGCCGGCGACCTGTACCGCAAGCACTACGAGGGCCTGTACTGCGTCGGTTGCGAGCAGTTCTACACCGAGGCCGAACTGGTCGACGGGCGCTGTGCCGAGCACGGCACCGAGCCGCAGCGGGTGGCGGAGGAGAACTGGTTCTTCCGGCCGTCCCGGTACGCCGGCCGGCTGCACGAGCTGATCGCCGGCGGCGCCCTGCGCGTCGAGCCCGCCGCCCGCCGCAACGAGGTCCTCGCCCTGATCGCCGGGGGCCTGCACGACTTCTCCGTCTCACGCTCGCACACCCGCGCCCGCGGCTGGGGCATCCCGGTGCCCGGTGACCCCAGCCAGGTCGTCTACGTGTGGTGGGACGCGCTCGGCAACTACGTCACCAGCCTCGGCTACGGCACCGACGACCCCGCGTACCGGACGTGGTGGGCGGACGGCGAGCGCCGCACCCACCTGGTCGGCAAAGGAGTGGTGCGCTTCCACGCCGTGTACTGGCCGGCGATGCTGCTGTCGGCGGGGCTGCCGCTGCCCACCGACATCCTGGTCCACGACTACCTGACGGTCGGCGGGCGCAAGATCAGCAAGTCCGGTGGGACGACGGTCGATCCGGTGGAACTGGCCGAGGCGTACGGCACCGACGCGGTGCGCTGGTGGCTGCTGTGCGAGGTGCCCCGGGTCGGGGACGCCGACTTCACACCGGACCGGCTGGTCGCCCGTACCGACGCGGACTTCGCGGGCGGTCTCGGCAATCTGGTCCACCGCGTCGTGACGATGGTCCACCGCTACCGGGGCGGGACGGTACCCGCGCTCGGCGGGGACCGGTTCGCGGTGGCCGGACTGCTGGAGGTGTGCGAGCGGGTTCCGGCCCGCGTCGACGCGGCGCTGGCCGGCTTCGACTTCCGCCGCGCCACGGGCGCCGTCCGGGAGGTCGTGGAGGAGGCCAACCGCTGCGTCGACGCCACCCGGCCCTGGGAGCTGGCCCGCGCCGAGCGGCACGGCAACGCCGGGGCGGCCGAGCGCCTCGACGCGGTGCTCGCCGCCCTGGTCACGGCGTGCCGCGTCCTGGCCGAGGAGCTGCGGCCGTTCGTCCCGGACTCCGCGGCCCGGATCGCGGCGCAGGTGACCGCCGTGGACGGCGTCCTGCCACCGGCGGCGCCGCTGTTCCGCCGCCTCCGGGAGCCTGACCGGGACGCCTGACCGGGAACGTCGCCGGCGGGATGCCGGAAGAGCGTGCTGAACGGCCCGCGGTCGGGGTACCCGGCGGTCATGCACACGCAGCGGAACGTCACCGGCTCCTACTGGCTCCGCACCGCGCCGGGGCCCGACCGGCCCGCGCTGAGCGAGGACATCGACGTCGACGTGGCCGTCGTCGGCGCGGGCATCGCCGGGCTCAGCACCGCCTACGAACTGGCCCGGGCAGGGCTGGGGGTGGCGGTGCTGGAGGCCGGGCGGGTGGCGGCCGGGGTCACCGGATACACCACGGCCAAGCTGACCGCCCAGCACACGCTCGTGTACGACAGGCTGCGGCGCACCCGCGGTCCCGAGGGCGCGCGGCTGTACGCCCGCTCGCAGTCGGAGGCGATCGAGCACGCGGCGGCGCTGGTCGACGAGCTGGGCATCGACTGCGAGTGGGAGACCCGGGACGCGTACACCTACGTGCGGGGCCGGGCACGCGTCGACGAGCTGCGGGCGGAGGCGGAGGCGGCCCGGAACGCGGGGCTGCCGGCCTCGTTCACGACGGAGACCGGGCTGCCGTTCCCGGTGGCGGGCGCGGTGCGGGTCACCGGGCAGGCGCAGTTCCACCCGGTCAAGTACCTGCGGGCGATCACCGACGACCTCGTCGCGCGGGGCGGCCAGGTGTACGAGGGGACACGGGTCGTCGGGCTGCAGGAGGGCGGGGAGCCGTGCCGGCTCACGACCGAGTCGGGGCACACGGTCACCGCGCGGGACATCGTGATCGCCACCCACTACCCGGTGTTCGACCGGGCGCTGCTGTTCGCCCGGCTCTCCCCGCGCCGTGAACTGGTCGTCGCGGGCCCGCTGAACGACGGCCCGGACCCGGAGGGCATGTACATCACACCCGAGGAGAACACCCGCTCGGTGCGCACGGCGCCGTACGGTGCGGACGGGCAGCGGTTGCTCGTCGTCACCGGCGAGCACTTCACGCCCGGCACCGGCGACGTGGGGGCCGGCCTGGACACCCTCGCGCGCTGGGCCGAGGAGCACTTCCCGGGGACGGCCCCGGAGCAGGCCTGGGCCACCCAGGACAACGACGCCACCGACACCGTGCCGTTGGTCGGCCCCTTCCACCCTGCGGCCAGGCACACCTATGTCGCCACCGGTTTCGGCGGCTGGGGGCTGAGCGGCGGGATCATGGCCGGGCTGCTGCTGACCGCGCTGATCACCGGACGGGACTGCCCCTGGCGCGAGCTGTACGACCCGCGGCGGCTGAAGTCGGTGGTGCGCGAGGCGCCGTCGCTGCTGAAGACCCAGGCGGAGGTGGCCCGGCACCTGGTCGGCGACCGGCTCAAACCGCCGGGTTCGGTGGACGATCTGGCGCCCGGCGACGGGGCGGTGGTCCGGGTGGACGGCAAGCGGCTCGCGGTGCACCGGGACGAGGAGGGCGCCCTGCACGCGGTGTCGGCCCGCTGCACGCACCTCGGCTGCCTGGTCTCCTTCAACCGGGCCGAACGCGCCTGGGAATGTCCCTGCCACGGCTCCCGCTTCGCCGTCGACGGCACGGTCCTGCAGGGCCCGGCGGTGCGGCCGCTGGAGCAGCGGGAGCTGTGAGGCTCCTACGCTGGAGACATGAGCGACGAGGACTACTGCACGGTGGTGCGGGCGGCGAAACCACCGAAGGCCCACGGGCCGCCGTATGCGTAGTACCCGGAGTCGTACAAGGGCATCACGCTGTGCCCCCGCTGTGAACGGCAGGAGGCGCAGCGCACGGCCTGCTCAGGGTGACCGGCGGTCCCCTTAAGGTTGACTGCTGTGAGCCAGGTTTCAGCGTCCCCCGGAGACAGTCCCGTCAGTCCCGTCCAGGCCGGGCGCAGCCCGCGCGACGAGGCGCCCCAGTTCGTGCTGCCCCTCGTCGTGCGGATCGAGCGCGCCGCGCCGCCCGCGCGCACGGACGCGCTGGAGACGGCCGCACGGGCGGTGCTCGTGCTGCTCGGGGACGAGCGGGCGCACGGGGACGGCGAGTGGGCCGAGGCGGTGCGCGACTGGCAGGACGCGCGGATCCGCAAGGTGGTCCGGCGGGCGCGCGGCGCCGAGTGGCGGCGGGCCGAGGCGCTGCCCGGGATCACGGTGACCGGCAAGTCCGCGCAGGTACGGGTGTTTCCGCCGATCCCGCTCGACGGCTGGCCCAAGGACCTGGCGAAGCTCCAGGTCTCCGGCACCGAGCTGGACGACCCCGAGCCGCCCGTCGCCGCCGACCCGGCGCAGCCCGTGCTGTGGCTGAACCCCGAGCTGGAGATGTCCGCCGGAAAGGCGATGGCGCAGGCCGGGCACGGCGCCCAGCTGGCCTGGTGGGCGCTGTCCGACGCGGAACGCGCCGCCTGGCGGGACGCCGGCTACGCACTGACCGTCCGCACGGCCGCCCCCACCGACTGGCCCCGCCTGACGGACGGCCGCCTCCCGGTCGTCCGCGACGCGGGCTTCACAGAGATCGCCCCGGGCAGCTGCACGGTAGCCGCCGACCACCCCGCGTTGCGCTAAGCCACCGGCCAGCTGCGGGGCGCCGGGCGACGACCGCTGGGGGGTGTCCGCCGAGGATCACTGCGGGACGTCCGCCCGGGCGGCACCGCGTGCCCCGGGCCGCATCCCCGGGCGGTGGCCGGTGTGGGATCGGGGCGGGGGAAGCTCAAATGTTGCTCTGAAGACGGCCTGGGCGTGGTTCGTGGTCGGTCGCGTGGGCCATACCCCCGTCATTCGGCGGACGGATCCGCGAAGGAGGGGTGGGAGCATGCGGCGACTGGGTACGGGGATCGGCTGGCGGCCGGAGATCGCGGGCGCCGTGGAGCGGCTGCCGGGCATCGACTGGGTGGAGGTGGTGGCCGAGAACGTCTGCCCCGGGCACCTGCCGGAGTCGCTGCTGCGGCTGCGCGACCGCGGGGTGACCGTGGTCCCGCACGGCGTCTCCCTGGGCCTGGGCGGCGCCGACCGGCCCGAAGAGGCCCGGCTGACGGCGCTGGCGGAGCGGGCCGAGGCGCTCGGCTCACCCCTGGTCACCGAGCACATCGCGTTCGTCCGCGCCGGCGGCCCGCTGACCGCCTCCCCGCGTCTGGAGGCCGGGCATCTGCTGCCGGTGCCGCGCACGCGGGACGCCCTGGACGTGCTCTGCGAGAACGTGCGCATAGCCCAGGACGCGCTGCCCGTGCCGCTGGCCGTGGAGAACATCGCCGCGCTGTTCTCCTGGCCGGGCGAGGAGCTGACCGAGGGGCAGTTCCTGTCCGAACTGGTCGAGCGGACCGGCGTACGCCTGCTGATCGACGTGGCCAACCTGCACACCAACCACGTCAACCGCGGCGAGGACCCGGCCGAGGCGCTGGCCGCGCTGCCCGTGGAGGCGATCGCCTACGTCCATGTCGCGGGCGGCTTCGAACGCGACGGCGTCTGGCACGACAGCCACGCCCACCCCGTGCCGCGCCCGGTCTACGACATCCTGACCGACCTCGCCGCCCGCACCGCTCCGCCCGGAGTCCTCCTGGAAAGGGACGAGAACTTCCCCGAACCGGCCGAACTGGCGCGGGAGTTGGCGTCGATCCAGGGCGCGGTCCGGGCAGGGCGCGAGCGGGCCGGCGCGGACCCGGCGCCGTCTGCCGGGCACGGCACGGCGGACGGCCGGGACACCCCCGTCGTACCCCCTGCGCAGGCCGGCGCCCGGGAGCGGCTCGCCGTGTCCCAGGCCGCCGTGCTGTCCGCACTGGTCGCCGGGACGCCGGTGCCCGAGGGCTTCGACCGGGTGCGGATGGGGGTGCAGGCACGGGCCCTGGCCGCCAAGCGGGCCGACGTGGTGGCGAAGGTGGCCCCCGAACTGCCGGTCATCCTCGGCGAGGGGTACCGGGCGGCTTTCCTGCACTACGCCCGGTCGCGCCCGATGCCCGGGGGATACCGCCGCGACGCCCTGGACTTCGCCGCCCACCTGCTCGGCTCCGGCCGCCCGGACGACACCGCCTCCCGCCGCCGGCTTCGCGAATGGTGGCTGGACCGCTCGGGTCCGGCTCCGCGCCCCGGCGGGCGGATGACCCGGGCGGCACGGAAGGTACTGCTGCGGGCGGTGTGAGCCGGCTGCCCGCAGGCTGCGACGGCGACGCGCCCCCCGAGGGCGCGGGGAACCGCGCGACCGGCCACGACGCATCAGCACCCGCCGGCGCCCGGTCGGCCTCCGGTGCCACGCGCATGCCGTCCCCTGCCCCACCCCGCGGCAGCGAACCGCGGCACCGGCCCGCGCCCGAGTAATATGCCGCCCGCACCCACCCCCCATGCACATCCGCGTGCGGTGCGCTGACAGGAGGCGTCATGCGACCCCGGCCCCCGATCAAGGGCAGAGGCATATTCAGCGGCACAGGCCTCGTCATCGCCGCCCTCGCGGCGACCGCGACGGCGCTGCTGTACCCGCTGTGGTCGTACGCCGACCGCCCGAGCCCCGCGGCCGGCGCCACCGTGCTGAGCACGCAGACCGTCACCACCCCCTACGGCCCCCTGTCGGCGCAGGACCGGGATCTCATCACCGGGGTCCGGCTGGCGGGCCTGTGGGAGCTGACCGCCGGCGAGCTCGCGGAGCGCAAGGGCACCACGGCGGCCGTCCGCACGGCGGGCCGGCACCTGGTCGACGGGCAGACCTCGCTGGACGGCCATCTCCGCACCGTCGCCGGCCAGCTCGGCGTGCCGCTGCCCAACGAGCCGAACGCCCAGCAGAAGCAGTGGCTGGACACGCTGCGCTCCGCGCAGGGCCAGGACTTCGACCGCCGGTTCGCCGGAATCGTCCGGCTCGCCCAGGGCCGGATGTACACGCAGGTCGCCCAGGTCCGGGCCGGAACCCAGAACTCCCTGGTCCGCGATCTCGCCGACGACGCGAACGCGACCACCCTGGATCACATCAAGGTGCTGGAGGCGACGGGATACGTCGACTTCGCCGCGCTGGCCCAGGAGCTGGCGGCGTCCCCCAGCCCCGTGCCGACCCCGCCGGCCGTGGACCCCTCCGCCGCGGTGCCGGTCGCCCCGTCGCCGGACGAGTCGTACTCCATGCCGCCCGCCACCACCAGCCCGCCGCCGGGGACCAGCGGCTCCTGACGGCCCGGATCAGGGCGGCGAACGCAACGTCACGAACCTGTGACACTGTGTCCGGATGATGAACAAGGCATGGCGCTCCCCCGGGCTCCTGGCATAGAAACGCGTCATGTTCTGGGTCCTTCTCCTGTTTCTGGCCTGGGCTTTCGCCGGTACGGCGTGCACCAGGCTGTGTCTGGCGGCCGTCCGCGCCGCAGCCCTGGACGCGGATGCCGCGACGGTGGACTCCGAGCGCGAACTGACGCTGTACGAAGCGGCCTTCCTCTCCGGCGGCCCGGTCCGGGTCGCCGATGTGACGATGGTCTCCATGGCCCGCCAGCGCCGCCTGCTGCTCGCGCACACCGGCTGGGCCACGGTCGTGGATCCGCTGGGGCGTGACGAGATCGAGCAGTCGGTCATAGGGGCCATCGGCCCGGAGGGGCAGTCGCGCATCGCGCCCGCGCGGTCCCGGGCGGCCGGCGCCGAGGCCGTACGGCGGCTCGCCGACCGGCTGGTGCGGGCCGGGCTCGCCGTACCCGAGGACGCCGGGACGACCGTGGGCGCCGCGGTGCGCCAGGTGCGCGCCGCCGCGCTCGCCGTGGCCGTCCTGGGGGCGACCGCGCTGCTGCTGCCGATCGGGACCGGGACGCCGCGGCTGCTGGTCGGCCTGTGGTTCGCCCTGCCCCTCGCGCTGTCCCTGAGCTGCCTGGCCATCGCCCGCTTCGAGGTGCACCCGTACACCCGCTGGGCCTCCCCCGCCGGGCAGCGGCTGCTGGGCGCGCTGGTGCGCCGGCCGGCCGGTGACGAGCGGTCGTTCCTCACCTCGGTCGCCGTGCGCGGGATCCGGGCGATCGGTGAGCCGCGGCTGCGCGCCGCCTTCACCCATCGCGACCAGCCCTGGCGGGAGTGAGGGCGTCCGGGGGCCGCCCAGGGGGCGCATAGGGGGCATTGCGGCCGACACCGGCCGGATGGTGCTTGCCTTCTCCGGGGGGCGAACGAAACATCCCTTCTGTTGAGGCCGGGGCGTGGCAGCCGTGCCATCGCCGTCGCCGTACCGAAGGGAAACGCGATGAGAGCTGCCGCCCTGTACTCGGCCGCCGGGTCCTTGCTGCTGACCGCGCTGGCCGCCGCCCCGGCGGACGGCGCGGGCGGCGCGTCCGCCGCCCCCGGCGCGGCCGAGCTGCGCGGCACCGAGGTGGCCGCGGCCCGCGCCCGGACGGCCGGCATCGACTTCGGCCCGTGCTCCCCCGCCGACGCGCCCGAGGCGCCGAAGGGGCTGCGCTGCGGCACGGTGACCGTCCCGCTCGACTACGCCCACCCGGACGGCAGGCAGATCAGGCTGACGGTCAGCCGGATGCCGGCGACGCAGAAGGACCCGCGCAACAGCAAGCGGAAGGTCCCCCGGCAGGGCGCCCTCGTCTACAACCCGGGCGGCCCCGGCGCGTCCGGCATGTACTTCCCGCTGGTCGGCACGGTCCCCCAGTGGCAGCGGATCGCGGCCGCCTACGACCTGGTCGGCTACGCCCCGCGCGGCGTGGGCCGTTCGGCGCCGCTGTCCTGCGAGGACCCGAAGCGCTTCCTCAAGGCGCCCACCGCGGCGCCGGCGCACCCCTCCGAGGCGTACAAGCGGCAGCGCGTCGCGCAGGCCAAAGCGTACGCGCGGGGCTGCGCGAAGCGCTCCGGGAGCAGGCTGCGCTTCTACACCTCGCTGAACAACGCCCGGGACCTGGACGTGCTGCGGGCCGCGCTGGGCGAGGACCGGCTCACCTTCGTGGGGGCGTCGTACGGCACCTACTTCGGCTCGCTGTACGCGGCGATGTTCCCCACGCACGTGCGGCGCATGGTGCTGGACTCGGCGGTCGACCCGGATCCGGCGAAGATCTGGTACCAGGACAACCTCGACCAGTCGGCCGCGTTCGAGGAGCGCTGGGCGGACTTCCGGGACTGGATCGCCCGCCACGACGACGTGTACAAGCTGGGGAACACCGCCGCGAAGGTGCAGCGCAGCTATGACACCGCCGCCGGCCGGCTGGCCCGGAAGGCGGCCGGCGGGAAGGTCGGTCCCGGCCAGCTGCAGAACGCGTTCCTGACGGCCGGGTACTACGACGACTTCTGGCCGAGCCGGGCCGCGGCCCTGTCGGCCTATCTGCACGGCGATCCCGGGCCACTGGTCCGGCTGGCCGCGCCGGACGCCGGGACGGCCGCGGAGGCGGAGAACGAGAACGCCGTCTACACGGCGGTGGAGTGCAACGACGCGCCGTGGCCGACGGACTGGAAGGTGTGGGACCGGGACAACACCCGGCTCGCCCGGGTGGCGCCGTTCGAGACCTGGGACAACGCGTGGATGAACCTGCCGTGCGCCTACTGGCCGGAGCCCCGGCAGCAGCCGCTCGACGTGCGCACCGGGCCGGGCGAGCTGCCGCCGGTGCTGATCCTGGCGGCCGAGCGGGACGCGGCCGCGCCGTACCCGGGCGCGCTGGAGATGAACCGGCGGCTGGGCGGTTCGGTGCTGGTGACGGAGCGGGACGCGGGCACGCACGGCATCGCGGGCGGCCCGAACCGCTGCGTCAACGGCCACTTCGAGGCATACCTGCTCGAGGGGCGGATCCCGGGACGGCACGCGGCCTGCGCGCCGCACCGGCTGCCGCCGGCGGCCGGGCCGAAGAAGGGTCCCCGGCGGGGGCTGCCCGCGGCCGGGCGGCGCTAGGGCTCGCCCGGCCCCTGTCGCGGCGCCGCCCCGGGCGGACCGTCAGGCCAGTCCGGCCACCAGGTCCCCGATGTCCTTGCGGCGGCCCGTGAAGAACGGGATCTCCTCGCGGACGTGCATCCGGGCCTCGGAGCCGCGCAGGTGGCGCATGAGGTCGACGATGCGGTACAGCTCGTCGGCCTCGAACGCCAGGATCCACTCGTAGTCGCCGAGGGAGAAGGACGCGACCGTGTTGGCGCGCACGTCCGGGTAGCCGCGGGCCATCTTGCCGTGGTCGGCGAGCATGCGGCGGCGGTCCTCGTCGGGCAGCAGGTACCAGTCGTAGGAGCGCACGAACGGGTAGACGCTGACGTAGTTGCGGGGCGTCTCGTCGGCGAGGAACGCCGGGATGTGCGCGCGGTTGAACTCGGCCGGGCGGTGCAGCGCCATGTTGGACCACACCGGGGTGAGCGCGCGGCCCAGCTTCGTGCGGCGGAAGAGGTTGTACGCCTCCTGGAGCTGGTCGCTGGTCTCGGCGTGCCACCAGATCATCAGGTCGGCGTCGGCGCGCAGGCCCGAGACGTCGTAGGTGCCGCGGATGGTCACGTCCTTGGCGGCCAGCTGGTCGAAGAGCTGCTGGACCTCGTCGGCGTAACCCGCGCGGTCCTCCGGCAGCACGTCCTTCAGCTTGAAGACCGACCACAGGGTGTAGCGGATGACCTCGTTGAGGTCCTTGGCCAGCTTGCCCTTGTTCGGAATCCTGCCGGTCTCGATGATGGGGGCGTCGTCACTCATGGTCCCTATTCTCCCGCTCCGCCGTGAAGGCTCTGCACCGGGTGGGCGGTCAGTTCCCGGACGCCGGCCGGGTCGCCGCCCAGCTGGTCCACCGCCGCGTACGCGCTCGCGATGCACGCCGGGACGCCGACGCCGTCGTACTGCGCGCCGCACACCGCGAGGCCGGGCAGCTTGGCGAGGTGCTCGCGGATGCGGGCCACGCGCGCGTGGTGGCCCACCGGGTACTGCGGCAGGCCGTCGGTCCAGCGGGTGACCCGGGTCTCCAGGGGGGCGGCGTCGAGGCCGGTGGCCTCGCGCAGGTCGTGCCGGGAGACGTCCACCAGGCCGGCGTCGTCCCGCTGGAGGATCTCCGTCTCGCCGTGCCGGCCCACCGAGGTGCGCAGCACGACGACGTCCGGGTCCTGCTCGGCGATCCAGGCCCACTTCTGCGAGGCGAACGTGGACGCCTTGATGGTGCGGCCGTCGACGGGGGGCACGAGGAAGCCGCTGCCCTCCGGCAGGCGCAGGTCCGCGCGCCGGTAGGCGAGGGTGACCAGGGCCATGGAGGCGTACTCGATCGCGGCCAGCTCGGCGGCGGCCTCCGGGGACTCCGGCCGCAGCAGGGCGGCGGCGGCCGGGGCCGGTACGGCGAGGACCACCGCGTCGGCGTGCAGCGGGCGCTCGCCCGCGGTGATCCGCCAGCCGCCGGACGCCTCCCGGCGCAGCCCGGTGACCGGCGTCCCGGTCAGGATCTCTCCGCCCCGCGCGCGCACCGAGTCCGCGACCGCGAGCGGCAGGGTGCCGACGCCGCCCTCGATGCCCATGAACACCGGCCCGGTCTGCGGGTTCGCCGCCGCCCCGGCCTGGATCGCGCGGACCGCCTCGGTGAGGGAGGCGTGGGTGCGGGCGGCCTGGAAGAGCTGGGGGACGGCCGAGCGCATCGAGATGCGGTACGCGTCGCCCGCGTAGACCCCGCCGAGCAGGGGCTCGACCAGGCGGTCGACCACCTCGCGGCCGAGCCGCGCCGCGACGTACTCCCCCACGGCCACGTCGTCGCCGACCTCGGTGGGCGGCAGGTCGGCGTCCCGCTCGATGCGGGCGAGCCCCTCGTCGGACAGGACTCCGGCCAGGGCCTCGGCGGTGCCGGGGACGCCCATCACATGGCCCTTGGGCATGGGGCGCAGGGCGCCACGGGTCCAGATCGAGGCGGTGGCGGTGGCCGGCGGCCGGAGCCGTGCGTCGAGCCCGGTCTCACGCGCGAGGGTCACCGCCTCGGGGCGGCGGGCGAGCAGCGACTCGGCTCCCAGGTCGACGCGCACGCCCGCGACCTCCCCGGGCAGCAGCTTGCCGCCGACCCGGTCCGACGCCTCCAGCACGGTCACGCGCGTGCCGCGTCCCAGCAGCCGGTGGGCGGCGGCCAGCCCGGCGATCCCGGCTCCGATGACGACGACATGCCCCGTACGCGTACCCGTTGTGCTCATGCCCCCACTCTCTCAGACCCCGCCGACACTCCCGCCGGGACCGGAGGTCCTCCGCACCGGGGACCGTCGGCACGGGGCTGTCGGCACAGGTGCTGTCGGCACGGGGGCCGCCGGCCGAACGTTCCGGCGCGGCCGGCCGTCGGAGGAACGTCACAGGACGCAGAGCCCCCGGGGGTACCGCCCATGCGCACGCCACATTCCGCACGGCCCGCACGCCCCACGCGGGCCCTGGCGGCGATCCTGGTCGCCGCCTGCCTCGCCCTCGCCGGATGCGGCGGAGCCGCCGACTCGGGTGGTGCCGCCCCGGCGAAGGCCGCCGCCGGATCCGCGGCGGACGGCGCCGACACGGCCGCCGGAAAGGGCTCGGCCCGCGGCGCCGGACCTGCGGCCACCGGGACACCCCGGCTGCCGCAGAGCGCGATCGTCCGGACCGCCTCCCTCACCCTCCAGGTCGAGGACGTCGCCAAGGCCCTGGACCGGGCGCGCAAGGCCGCCGAGGAGGCGGGCGGCTACCCCGGCGAGGAGAGCACGAGCCGGGATGGCGCCGGGCACGAGCGAAGCCGGGTCGTGCTGCGGGTGCCCGCCGCCGCGTACGACACGGTCCTCGCCGAACTCCAGGGCGAGGGCAGGCTGGTCAGCGGCACGGAGAGGGCCGTCGACGTCACCGACCAGGTCGTGGACGTGGACAGCCGCGTGAAGTCGCAGCGGGCCAGCGTGGACCGGATCCGGGCACTGATGGCCCGTGCGGACAAGCTGAGCGATGTCGTCGCGCTGGAGGGCGAGCTGAGCAGCCGTCAGGCCGACCTGGAGGCGCTGCTGGCCCGGCAGGCGTCCCTGAAGGACCGCACGAGCCTCGCCACCATCACGCTGTCGCTGTCCGGGGCACCGGTGCACACGGCGGCCGGTGACGGCTCCCCCGGCATCGCGGACGCCCTGGCGGGCGGCTGGCACGTGTTCGTCACCCTGCTGCGCTGGATGCTGCTCGCGCTGGGCGCCGTCCTGCCGTTCGCGGCGTTCGCGGCCCTGCTGAGCCTGCTGTGGCTCCGGGCCGTACGGCCCCGGCTGCCGCGCCGATCGGAGCCCGCGCCCGCGATGACGGCGCTGGGGCCGCTGCCGTCGGCCCGTCCGGCGCCGGAGTCCACCGGGGAGCGGGCGGAGCGCAAGTGACATGGCCGCTGCCCGTAGCGTGTCCCCATGAGCATGGACGACGGGCGGGGCGGGACGGAACGGCTGGTCGTGATCGGCGGCGACGCGGCGGGCATGTCCGCGGCGTCGCAGGCGCGCCGGCTGAAGGGGCCGCAGGAGCTGGAGATCGTGGCCTTCGAACGCGGCTTTTTCACTTCCTACTCGGCATGCGGCATCCCCTACTGGGTGGGCGGCGACGTCCCCGAACGGGACGACCTGGTCGCCCGCACGCCCGCGGAGCACCGTGCGCGGGCGATCCAGGTGCGGCTGCGCACCGAGGTCACGGAGATCGACGTGGCCGGACAGCGGGTACGCGCGCGTGACGTCGATTCCGGCGCCGAGTCCTGGACGTCGTACGACAAGCTCGTCATCGCGACCGGCGCGCGCCCGGTCCGCCCCGACCTGCCCGGTGTGGACGCCCCCGGGGTGCACGGCGTGCAGACCCTGGACGACGGCCGGGCCCTGCTCCGGACGCTGGCACGCACGCGTGGCCGCAGGGCGGTGGTCGTGGGCGCCGGTTACATCGGCGTGGAGATGGCGGAGGCGCTCATCAAGCGCGGTTTCGAGGTGACGGTCGTCAACCGCGGCGAGGAGCCCATGTCGACGCTGGACGCGGACATGGGCCGGCTGGTGCACCGGGCCATGGAGGGCCTCGGCATCGCCATGGTGAACGACGCTGAGGTCACCGGGATTCTCACCGGCCCGGACGGCCGGGTCCGCGCGGTGGCCACGCGGGACGCCGAGTTCCCGGCGGACGTGGTGGTCCTCGGCATCGGCGTCCGCCCGCAGACCGCGCTCGCGAAGGCCGCGGGGCTTCCCCTCGGCGCGCACGGCGGGCTGCTCACCGACCTGGCGATGCGGGTGCGCGGACACGAGGACATCTGGGCGGGCGGGGACTGCGTGGAGGTGCTGAACCTGGTCTCCGGCCAGGACCAGTACGTCCCGCTCGGCACCCACGCCAACAAGCACGGCCAGGTCGTCGGCACCAACGCCGGCGGCGGTTACGCCACGTTCCCCGGGGTGGTCGGCACGGCCGTCAGCAAGGTCTGCGACCTGGAGATCGCCCGCACCGG
This sequence comes from Streptomyces sp. NPDC048192, assembly GCF_043202415.1. NCBI lineage: Bacteria > Bacillati > Actinomycetota > Actinomycetes > Kitasatosporales > Streptomycetaceae > Streptomyces > Streptomyces sp. NPDC048192. Next base: position 363,441 of record NZ_JBIDAL010000008.1, on the reverse strand, counting down.
CCTGCGCGAGAAGGACGCCGACCGGGTGGGCCTGCGGTACGAGACGGTCACCATCGAGTCCACCAGCCGCGCCGGCTACTACCCCGGCGCCTCCCCGATGACCGTCAAGATGCTCGCCGAACGCCGCACCGGCCGGCTGCTCGGCGTCCAGATCGTCGGCCGGGAGGGCGCGGCGAAACGCGTCGACATCGCCGCGGTGGCGCTGACCGCGCGGATGACGGTCGAGCAGATGACGGCCCTGGACCTCGGCTACGCCCCGCCCTTCTCACCGGTGTGGGACCCCGTGCTGGTGGCGGCGAGAAAGGCCGCGGCGAAGGTCCGCGAGGGCGCCTCGTGACCAGGGGGACGGCGCGACCGGCCACACAGGCGCCCGCACCCGCGCCTAGGTCCTGTCGTCAAATTCCCGTCGTCCGCCCGGAGGGCGGGCCTCGCGGCGTCAGGTGCGTGCTCTCGGCGTGCCGGGTCCTGGCCCTCGTACTGGACGTACTTGGGCCCGGGCCCGGTGCGGCGAGAGTGCGTGCACGGCGTCGCGAGGCAGGCGGGAATTTGACGACAGGGCCTAGGCCGTCCCGCTGATCCTCGGCAGAGCCGAGACCGCGGCCTGCGGCTGCTCGCCCGCCGGCTTGGCGTGCGTGGCCGTGGGCCGGGTGGACCGCAGCCGGTAGCCGACGGCCTCGTCCAGCGTGACCGGCCGCCCCATCTGCGAGGCGAGCCGCCCCGCTTCCTGGCCGAGCCGTGCGACGTCCTCCCACGGGATCCGTACCACCAAAGACAGCTCGGCCTCGCCGTCGGGCAGTGCCTGCATCTGCTGAACCTGCGGAGCGTTCGTCATCGCCTGTCCTCACGTCGGTTGAGGACGGATACGCACGGCCGCCCGGCGCCGTTCACCGATTCGCCCGCCGCATCCCGGGCACTACTTCTGTGTGGTCATCCCCGTTCACGACGTCAATCCGGTGCGCCGCACCCCCTGGGTGACGTACGCGCTGATCGCCGCCAACGTGCTGGTGTTCCTCAGCACGCCCGGCATAGCCGGTTCCGTGGCCGGCGGCAGCAGCCTGGCCGACCTGTGCCATCTGCAGGCCTTCACGGACCACTACGCGGCGGTGCCGCGGGAGCTGATCCACCATCAGATGCCGCGGCTGGTGCCGACGGGACAGACCGGCGTCGGCCCGCACGGCCCGGGCTGCGTGGTCGCCCCGCCCTCCTACGACAAGTCGCCGGCGCTGTCGGTGTTCACGGCGATGTTCCTGCACGGCAGTTGGCTGCACCTGCTCGGGAACATGCTCTTCCTGCTGATCTTCGGCAACAACGTCGAGGACCGGATGGGCCACATCCGCTTCTTCCTCTTCTACGTCGTCTGCGGTTACGCGGCCGGATACGGCTTCGCGCTGCTCAACGCCGCCTCGGGCGACCCGCTGATCGGCGCGTCCGGCGCGATCGCGGGGGTGCTCGGCGCCTACATCGTGCTGTGGCCGAGGGCGCGGGTGTGGGTCCTCGTGCCGTTCCTGATCTTCCTGCCGCTCAGGCTGCCCGCCTGGCTGGTGCTGGGCTTCTGGTTCGCGCTGCAGGCGGTGTACTCGGCCGGCGAGGGCGTCTCCAGCGCCGGCACCGTGGCGTACGCCGCGCACGTGGTCGGCTTCGTCGCGGGCATGCTGCTGGCCTGGCCGCTCAAGCCGGGCACGCCGCCCCCGCCGGAGCCGCGCGGCCTGCTGTTCGGCAGGCGGGCGCGGCCCCGCTACACGTGGTGAGTCAGCGCGCGGTCGCGGTGTGCACGTACTCCGCGAGCCGGGTCAGCGCGTCCGGGTCGGTGTTCGGCGGCACGCCGTGGCCGAGGTTGAAGACGTGGCCCTCCAGGCCGGCGGCCGCGTCCAGCACCTCGCGGGTCCGGGCCTCGACGGTGTCCTTGTCGGTGAACAGCACCGTCGGGTCCAGGTTGCCCTGGAGCGCCTTGCCGGGGCCGACGCGGCGCTGCGCCTCGTCCAGCGGGACGCGCCAGTCGACGCCGACGACGTCCGCGCCGGCCTCGCCCATGAGCTGCAGCAGCTCGCCGGTGCCGACGCCGAAGTGGATGCGGGGCACGCCGTAGCCGGCGACGGCGTCGAAGACCTTCGCGGACGCCGGCATGACCGAGCGCCGGTAGTCCGCCGGGGCGAGGGCGCCGACCCAGGAGTCGAACACCTGGACCGCGCTGGCGCCGGCCTCGATCTGCACCTTCAGGAAGGCGGCCGTGATGTCGGCGAGCCGGTCCAGCAGGTCGGCCCACAGCTCCGGGTCGCCGTACATCATCGCCTTGGCGTTCTCGTACGTGCGGGACGGACCTCCCTCGACCAGGTAACTCGCGAGGGTGAACGGCGCGCCCGCGAAACCGATCAGCGGGGTCGCGCCGAGTTCCCGGGTCAGCATGCCGACCGCCTCGGTGACGTACGGGACGTCCTCGGGGGTCAGGTCGCGCAGCCGGGCCAGGTCGGCGCGGGTGCGGATGGGCTCGTCGACGACCGGGCCGACGCCGGGCTTGATGTCGAGGCCGAGGCCGATGGCCTTCAGGGGCACGACGATGTCGCTGTAGTAGATCGCCGCGTCCACGTGGTGCCGGCGCACCGGCTGCAGGGTGATCTCGGTGACCAGCTCGGGCCGCGTGCAGGACTCCAGCATCGGCACTCCCTCGCGCACCTTGCGGTACTCGGGCAGGGAGCGGCCGGCCTGGCGCATGAACCACACGGGGGTGTGCGGCACGGGCTCGCGCCTGCAGGCTTTGAGGAAGGCGCTGTCGTACGTTGCTGTCGGCTGCATGCTGCTGTTGGCGGTCACGGGGCAAGTTTCGCATGCCGCCGCGGCGGGACCCGCCGGGTGTGCGGGGGAGCGCCGGCCGGGCCTTCCGCCGCCCCCGCCGGGTGCTACTGCCTGGGCCGCGTATGTGTCTTGCCCTGCACGAAGGCTCCGTTCCCCTTACTCTTCCCCGCATGGCTGCGGCTCACGGACGAATGTCGGACAGCGCTGACGGAATGGACGACATGAAGGACACCGAGGAGGCGGACCGGCGTTCCGGATCTCCGGGGCCGCCGGCTTTCCGTGCCGCGGTCGACTCCCTGCGCGGCTGCCGGCTGCGGCCGCAGGTCGAGGTGGAGCCCACGCCCGCCCCGCAGCGGCTCGCCCCGTACGCGTACGCGCTGGAGGCCGTGGTCGTGGACGGCGAGCAGGAGCTGGCGGACGGACGGCTGGTGCTGCTGCACGACCCGGCGGGCCACGACGCCTGGCGCGGCACGTTCCGGCTGGTGACGCTGGTGCGCGCCGAGCTGGAGCCGGAGATGGCGGCCGATCCGCTGCTGCCCGAGGTGTGCTGGTCGTGGCTGACGGGGGCGCTGCAGGCGCGCGGGCTCGGCTACGGCGAGCCGAGCGGCACGATCACCCGGGCGAGCTCGCACTACTTCGGCGGTCTGGGCGAGCGGCCGCCGGCCTCGCAGATCGAGATCCGGGCGTCCTGGACGCCGCGCGAGGGGCTCGGCGGGGTGCCGGACACGGCCTCGCACCTGGCCTCGTGGTGCGATCTGCTGGCGCAGGTCGCGGGGCTGCCGCCGGCCGGTCCGGGCGACGCCTCGGTGGTCACGCTGCCGCAGCGCAGGGGTCCGCAGCCCCGGTGACGCAGCCGCCGGACGGGCGACCTTCATCCGCATGGGCGGCTTATTGACCATCTCTTTGTCGATACGGCCACTTTCCGACCCCGAATCGCATCCACGCGAACCGACTCGATCTTCGGATGATCGATCGCGTGTCCGAATTGCACGGATTGTTACTCACTAGATCGTGATCATTCCCTAAAGGCGGACGAGTTTGCTGCCGAAGACGACTGTGACCTTGAAAGCACGGTTCGTCCCGGCTTCATCCCCACAAGCCGGCCCCGTCCCCCCACCCAGGAGGCCTGGTGTCCGTTCTCCTCGAGCAGCCCGCAAGCCTGGTCGCCTACCGCCCGAACAAGCCGACCGCCATGGTGGTCGTGGCCGACCCGCGCGTGCGCTCCACCGTCACCCGCCATCTGTGGGCGCTCGGCGTGCGCGATGTCATCGAAGCCTCGTCCATCGCGGAGGCTCGTCCCCGCATCGGCAACCCCCGCGACATCTGCGTCGCCGACGTCCACCTGCCGGACGGCTCCGGCCTGACCCTGCTGTCCGAGACCCGCGCCGCGGGCTGGCCCAACGGGCTGGCGCTGTCCGCCGCCGACGACATCGGCGCGGTGCGCAACGCGCTGGCCGGCGGCGTCAAGGGCTACGTCGTCACGGGCACCCGCACCAACATCGGCCTGCCCACCCGGCCGGGCGCCGCTCCCCTCGGCGCCGCCCGTATGCACCGCCGCCCCCCGGGTGCCCCGAGCCACCCGGGCGGCTACCGCGAGCTGTCCGGACGCGAGGTCGAGGTGCTGCGGCTGGTCGCGGAGGGGCAGTCGAACAAGGCGATCGGCGTCTCCATGGGCCTGTCCGCCCTGACCGTCAAGAGCCACCTCGCCCGCATCGCCCGCAAGCTGGGCACGGGCGACCGCGCCGGCATGGTGGCCGTGGCCCTGCGCACCGGCATCATCCACTGAGCCACCGCACACCGGCACGACCGCCGGACCACGCACCGAGCGCCCGCCGGCCAGATCCCCGAACCGCCCCCGACCCGATCACCAGACCTCCGCGGAACCGGCCGCAGAACCGGCCCGCGCCCGACACCGGACCCACCGCGCACCGGTCCCTGAGCCGACCCCGAGCCGGCCGCAGGACCCGCCCGCGACCCGACACCGCACCCACCGTCGAACCGGTCCCCGGACCGGCCCGAATCCCGACACCGGGCCCCCGGAACCGGTCCCACCAGCCACCCCTCCGCCGAACCGGCCGCGAGGCCGGGGGGCGGTGCGCGGTTCACCCGTGTGAACCGCGGCTTTCACCGGCGTGACTGGTTTACGACCCTCCCGCGCCCGTCGGCGGAACGTTCCGTCGACGGGCGCCGTCGACACACGGATACTCTTGACAGGTGACCGACGCCCAAGACACCGCAGCAGACTGCTCCCCGCGCATCACCGGAGGCACCCCTCCGGACGCCGCAGGATCTTCTGTGACGGGGGCGCCGACACCGCTGCTCGAGCCGCGTGAGGGCATTCCCCCCGTCATCGCCGACCCGGCCGGCCTCGCCGACGTGGTCGCCGCGTTCGCCGCGGGCTCCGGCCCCGTCGCCGTCGACGCCGAGCGCGCCTCCGGCTACCGCTACGGCCAGCGCGCCTACCTGGTGCAGCTGCGCCGCGAGGGCGCCGGCACCGCGCTGATCGACCCGGTGGCCTGTCCCGACCTGTCCGCTCTCGGCACGGTCCTGTCCGGCGCCGAGTGGGACCTGCACGCCGCCACCCAGGACCTGCCCTGCCTGCGCGAGATAGGCATGGTCCCGACCCGGCTCTTCGACACCGAGCTGGCCGGGCGGCTCGCCGGGTTCCCGCGGGTGGGCCTCGGCGCCATGGTGGAGAACGTGCTGGGCTTCGTGCTGGAGAAGGGCCACTCCGCCGTCGACTGGTCGACCCGGCCGCTCCCCGAGCCGTGGCTGCGCTACGCCGCCCTGGACGTCGAGCTGCTGATCGACCTGCGGGACGCCCTGGAGAAGGAGCTGGACCGGCAGGGCAAGCTGGAGTGGGCCCTGCAGGAGTTCGACGCGATCGCGGGCGCGCCCCCGGCCGAGCCCCGCAAGGACCCGTGGCGCCGCACGTCCGGGATGCACAAGGTGCGCAGGCGCCGGCAGCTCGGCGTCGTACGGGAGCTGTGGGAGACGCGGGACCGGATCGCGCAGCGCAGGGACGTGTCGCCGGGCAAGGTGCTCAGTGACGCGGCCATCGTCGAGGCCGCGCTGGCGCTGCCGGCCAACGTGCACGCCCTGTCCCAGCTGAACGGCTTCGGGCACCGGATGGGGCGGCGTCAGCTGGAGCAGTGGCAGGCGGCGGTCGACCGGGCCAGGGCCCTGCCGGACTCCGCGCTGCCGCAGCCGGGGCAGCCCGTGACCGGTCCGCCGCCGCCGCGCGCCTGGGCCGACAAGGACCCCGCCGCCGCGGCCCGGCTGACCGCGGCCCGGACCGGGGTGACGGCGCTCGCCGAGCAGCTCGGCCTGCCCCAGGAGAACCTGGTGTCCCCGGACACCGTGCGGCGGATCTGCTGGGAGCCGCCGCAGGTCGTCGACGCCCAGTCCGTGGAGTCCGCGCTGGCCGGGTACGGCGCGCGGCCGTGGCAGGTGGAGCTCGTCACGCCCGTGCTGGTGCGCGCGCTGACCGCCCGCGCCTGAGCGCCACCCGGCCGCCCCGCGGGGCGGGCCCGTCGAGATCGCGCCAAGATCCTGGGCCGGCACGAAGGGGAACGGGACGCGGACGCCGTCGCGGAGGGCCGTACCCGGCGGGCGGGCCCTCCTTCCGTCCGCCGTCCCGGCGGGTGTGACGTTCGCCGCTCGCGGCGAGGGGACTGGGCAGTTACGTTACTCGTAAGTAGCATGTGTTCTGAGCGCGCGCTCAGCGTGCCGCGCAGCAGTAGTGCCACCCCGCACCCTGGAGGAGAGCCATCGTGCCTCGTACCGTCAGGGACGTCGTCTTCGTCGACGGCGTCCGCACCCCGTTCGGCAAGGCGGGCCCGAAGGGCATCTACCACGAGACCCGCGCCGACGACCTCGTCGTGAAGGCGATCCGGGAGCTGCTGCGCCGCAACCCCGGTCTGGACCCGAAGAAGATCGACGAGGTCGCCATCGCGGCCACCACGCAGATCGGCGACCAGGGCCTCACCCTCGGCCGTACGGCCGGCATCCTCGCCGGTCTGCCGCAGTCGGTGCCCGGCTACTCCATCGACCGCATGTGCGCCGGCGCCCTGACCGCCGTGACGACCACCGCCGGCTCCATCGCCTTCGGCGCCTACGACGCCGTCATCGCCGGCGGCGTCGAGCACATGGGCCGCCACCCGATGGGCGAGGGCGTGGACCCCAACCCGCGGTTCGTGAGCGAGAAGCTGGTCGACGAGTCGGCCCTGTTCATGGGCATGACCGCGGAGAACCTGCACGACCGCTACCCGCACATCACCAAGCTGCGCGCCGACGAGTACGCGGTGCGCTCGCAGGAGAAGGCCGCCAAGGCGTACGCCAACGGCAAGATCCAGCAGGACCTGGTGCCGATCTCGGTGCGCCGCACCAACCCGGAGGCCGGCGAGACCGGCTGGGGTCTGGTGACGCAGGACGAGCCGATGCGGCCGGGCACCACGCTGGAGAACCTGGCGAACCTCAAGACGCCGTTCCGCGTGCACGGCCGGGTCACCGCCGGCAACGCGGCCGGTCTGAACGACGGCGCCACCGCCTCGATCATCGCTTCCGAGGACTTCGCCCGCGAGCACGGCCTGCCGGTGAAGATGCGGCTCGTCTCCTACGCCTTCGCGGGCGTGGAGCCGGAGGTCATGGGCTACGGCCCGATCCCGGCGACCGAGAAGGCCCTCGCCAAGGCGGGCCTGTCGATCTCCGACATCGGCCTGTTCGAGATCAACGAGGCCTTCGCCGTGCAGGTGCTGGCCTTCCTCGACCACTACGGCATCGCGGACGACGACGAGCGCGTCAACCAGTACGGCGGCGCCATCGCCTTCGGCCACCCGCTGGCCTCCTCCGGCGTCCGGCTGATGACGCAGCTGGCCCGCCAGTTCGAGGAGCAGCCGCAGGTCCGCTACGGCCTGACCACCATGTGCGTCGGCTTCGGCATGGGCGCGACGGTCATCTGGGAGAACCCGCACTTCGAGGGGGACAAGTGAGCACCACCGCCGAGCTTCTGAAGCAGGCCTCCGAGCAGTTCCCCGACGAGGTCGTCACCAGCGCGCACGTACGCCACTTCGACCTGCCGTTCGGCGCGGGCCGGTTCGCGCTGATCACGCTGGACAACGGCTTCGACCACACCAAGCCGACCACCTTCGGCCCCGGCTCGCTGGCGAACCTCAACGCCGCGATCGACCAGGTCGAGAAGGAGGCGGCGGACGGCGAGATCGTCGGCGTCGGCATCACCGGCAAGCCGTTCATCTTCGCGGTCGGCGCCGACCTCAAGGGCGTGGAGATCCTCAAGGAGCGCGAGCACGCGCTCGCCATCGGCAAGGGCGGCCACGACGTCTTCAAGCGTCTGTCCGCGCTGGCCGTGCCGACCTTCGCCTACTACAACGGCGCGGCGATGGGCGGCGGTGTCGAGGTCGGTCTGCACTGCACCTACCGCACGGTGTCCAAGTCCGTCCCGGCGTTCTCGCTCCCCGAGGTCTTCCTCGGCCTGGTCCCCGGCTGGGGCGGCTGCACCCTGCTGCCGAACCTGATCGGCGCCGACAAGGCCGTCTCGGTCATCATCGAGAACTCGCTGAACCAGAACAAGCAGCTCAAGGGCAAGCAGGTCTTCGAGCTCGGCATCGCCGACGCGCTCTTCGAGGGCGCCGACTTCCTGGAGCAGTCGCTGATCTGGACCGCGCAGGTCCTCAAGGGCGACGTCCAGGTCGAGCGTCCGGTGATCGACCGCGGCGAGGCCTGGGACCAGGCCGTCGCCAAGGGCCGCTTCATCGCGGACTCCAAGGTGCACGGCGCGGCCCCGGCCGCCTACCGGGCCCTGGACATCATCGCGGCCGCCAAGAACGGCGACCTGCAGCAGGGCTACGACGCCGAGGACCAGGCCCTCGCTGACCTGATCATGAGCGGCGAACTGCGCGCCGGCATCTACGCGTTCAACCTCGTGCAGAAGCGCGGCAAGCGTCCCGCCGGCGCCCCGGACAAGAACCTCGCCCGCCCGGTCACCAAGGTCGGCGTGGTCGGCGCCGGTCTGATGGCCTCGCAGCTGGCCCTGCTGTTCCTGCGCCGCCTGGAGGTGCCGGTCGTGCTGACCGACATCGACCAGGAGCGCATCGACAAGGGCGTGGGCTACGTCCACGCCGAGATCGACAAGCTGCTCGGCAAGGGCCGGATCAACCAGGACAAGGCCAACCGCCTCAAGGCCCTGGTCACCGGTGTCCTGGACAAGGCCGAGGGCTTCGCGGACGCCGACTTCGTCATCGAGGCCGTCTTCGAGGAGATGGGCGTCAAGCAGAAGGTGTTCGCGGAGGTCGAGGCGGTCGCCCCGGCGCACGCGATCCTCGCCACCAACACCTCCTCGCTGTCCGTCTCCGAGATGGCGTCGAAGCTGAAGCACCCCGAGCGGGTCGTCGGCTTCCACTTCTTCAACCCGGTCGCGGTGCTGCCGCTGCTGGAGATCGTCCGCGGCGAGAAGACCGACGACGCCTCCCTGGCCACGGCCTTCGCCGTCGCCAAGAAGCTGAAGAAGACCGCGGTGCTGGTCAAGGACGCCCCGGCGTTCGTCGTGAACCGCATCCTGACCCGCTTCATGGGCGAGATCCAGAACGTCATCGACGAGGGCACCCCGGTCGAGGTCGCCGAGAAGGCCATCGAGCCGCTCGGTCTGCCGATGTCCCCGCTGGTGCTGCTGGAGCTGGTCGGCCCGGCGATCGGTCTGCACGTCTCGGAGACCCTGCACGGGGCCTTCCCGGACCGCTTCAAGGTCTCCCCGAACCTCAAGGCGGTCGTGGAGGCGGGCAAGCGCGGCTTCTACGTCTACGACAGCGGCAAGCCGGAGCTGGACCCGGAGGTCGCCGCGCTGCTCAAGCAGGGCGATGTCGTGCTGACCGAGGAGCAGGTGCGCGCCCGTGTCCTCGACGCGGTGGCGCAGGAGATCGGGCTCATGCTCGACGAGGGCGTCGTCGCCGAGGCCCAGGACATCGACCTGTGCCTGATCACCGGTGCCGGCTGGCCCTTCCACCTGGGCGGCGTCACGCCGTACCTGGACCGCGAGGGCGTCTCGGAGCGCGTGAACGGCAAGACGTTCCTTCAGCCGGGCGTGGCGTCGGTTCCGGCGTGACGGCCTGACAGCAGCAGGGGCCCCCGCCGCGGCGGGGGCCCCTTTGCGTGCTCAGACCTTGTGCGTGCTCAGACCTGCCGCCACGCCTCCAGCGCCAGTCCGGGCTCGTCCTTGCGGCGGGTCAGCAGGAGCTGGCCGGTCGACGGCGACAACGTTGCCGCGGCCACCCGGCCGTCGGCGTCCGTGGCGAGGGACACGGCCGCGTCCACGGGCAGCCGCGGGCCCGACTCCGTCCACCAGGCGCCCGCCGGCTCCTCTTCCGTCGGATACGCGGCGAAGGCGACGCGGCCGCTCGCCGAACGCTGGGCGAGCAGGGTGCAGTCGTGGCCGTCGAGGTCGCAGCGGACCGCCGAGACCGGGCCGGAGCCGGCCGCGGGCAGCAGGACGGCCGGCTCGTCGCCGGGGCGCCAGGCGCACAGGCCGCCGGAGGTGTCGGTGTAGTAGAGGGTCGTGCACTCGGACGAGGTGGCCAGGGCGTGGAGGGTGCCCGGCCGCACCGGGGTCCGCAGGTGCTGCGTCAGGACCGGTTCGGCGCCCGGCTTCTCCTGGCGCCAGTGGAGGATCCCGTCGGAGGCGGCCGCGTACAGCTCGACCCTGCCGGACTCCCCCGTCACCGCGGCCAGCCCGTCCCGGACGCCCTCCCCCTCCAGGTCCCGCCAGGCCTCCCAGCCGCCCTTCTCCTTCTGGGCGAGCAGCCGCACCCCGCCCTGCCCGTCGGGCACGAAGACGTGCGCACGGCCCTCGGCGTCGACGGCGACCGCGGGCGTGCCCGTGCGGTCGCCCTTCTTCCGCGGATGGCCTACCGGGCTCCAGTCCAGGGCGGCCAGCCGCGGCCGGAAGTGGGTGGAGTGGACGAGCCCCGACTCCCCCTTGACGGTGGGCCGCCAGGAGACCAGGTGGGCGTAGCCGTCGGCGCCCTGGCCGACCGCCAGGACGGGGTGCAGCCTCTGGTCGCCGCCGACCCTGCGCGGGGTCGTCCAGGGGCCGCCGGGTTCGCGTTCCGCCCGGCACAGGACGGCGTCGCCCGACAGCTGGTAGACACTGAGCCGGCCGTCGCGGCCGCGCAGAAGCCAGTCGCCGTTCACCGGATCACCCTATTCCGTGCGGCCCGCGCGGGCCGCGCCCGGGATGCTCACAGCCGCTTGGCGCTGCGGAACAGCTTGGCGTAGAAGCCGTTTCCGTCGAGGCGCGAGACACCTCCCTGGTCGCCGATGGTCGGCCCGTTCTGCTCCTTGCGGCTGGAGATGAAGAGCTTGTGGCCCTCGGTGTCCGGGCCGAGGTAGATCGCGGAGTGGTCCATGTGGTTGCCGGTGCGGTGGTCCATCTTGAAGAACAGCAGATCACCGGGCTGGAGCACGTCGATGTTCTGCGGCCGGGTGTACCACGGGCTCGGGCCCTGGAGCTTGATGATGTCCACGCCCTCCTTGCCGCGGGCCATGCCGTCGGCGGTGCGGGGCAGCCCGTCGCCGTGGTCGTTGTCGGACATCAGCGGGTAGCGGGCCCGGTAGCCGTAGACCAGGCGCAGATAACCGGAGCAGTCCACGGACCGCAGCCGGTCCTGCTGCGGGTACTTGGTGACGCCGTCCCGGAAGGTGTACGGGATGCCCAGGTAGTCGTAGAAGTCGGTCTGTTCGTAGCGGTCGACGCCGTCGGACTTCAGCGGGCCGTAGTAGGCGTGGCCGGCGTACTGGATGCCCTGGTCGTCCTTCTTGACCGGCGCGCCCACGATGTACTGGAAGGCGAACGCGAAGATGTCGTCCTCCTCGCTGCCGTAGTACTGCTTGAACCAGTCCTTGAACCACTGCTGCTTCTCGGCGCCCTTGGTCCACGGCTCCGGCATCAGGCGCACCCAGTCGTCGGTGACCAGCTTGGTGCTGGTGTTGGACGGTTCGCTGAAGGTGCGGGTCGGGCCCTTGAGGGTGGCGGTGCGGGCGCCGTCGGTGAAGGTGGCGACGACCGCGCCCTTGCCGTCGCGCAGCACCGAGCGGGCCGGGTTGTTCAGCCGTTCCCAGGTCTGCTTGCCGGTCGCGCCGCCGGAGCTGTGCAGGTTCTCGGTGATGGTCTGGGCGGCCGGGAGCTTCGCCTGCTCGTCCTTGCGCAGTTCATAGGTGAAGTAGGCGCTGCCCGCGAGCAGCGCCAGGACCGTCACCGCGTGGACGACGGGGCTGCCTTTGCGCTTCGGCATGGTGGGGGCTCCAGTGAGGCGTCGGATACGGGCGGTTCAGGCGGACGGCATGGCGCCGAGCAGGATGCCGGCGGTCAGCACCACGTAGGTGGCGAGGGTGACCGTGCCGACGGACAGCAGGGTCGCGCCCTTGGGCTGGCGGACCAGCTGGTAGCCGACCAGGCCCGGCACGATGAAGCCGAGCGTCTGGTTGGCGTACAGCAGCGGGAACTCCATCTGCAGCACGATGATCACCGTGGCCTGGATGAGCACGCCGCTGAGCACGACGGCCGCGAACAGCCGCTTGCCGTAGAGGATCACGTACTTCTGCATGAGCAGCGTGGCGAGGTACGTCAGCACGGTCACGCCGACGACGAGCGCGGCCCGCTGGAGGTCCTCGATGAGCGTGAGCGCGAGCCAGCCCGGAGTGATCATGCCGCCCGGCGACAGGTTGGTCGTCAGGTAGCACATGAGCGAGAACATCAGGCCCAGGCCGATGCCGATCGCGGCGATCTCGGGGGTGAGGACGGAGGGGATCAACGCTGTTCTCCTGGGCTGTGCCACTGCTGGCTGTCGTCGGCGGAAGGCTGGGGCGGGAGGCGGGGTTCGAACAGGCCGCGGGACCGGTCCGGTTCGTCCGCCCGGCCGCGGTCGGCGGGCGCCTGCGGTCCGGCGGGGGCGGGCGGGCCTGCCGGGTGCTGCTGGGGCTCGGTCCAGGCGCCGTACGACCGCGCCCGCTCGTCTCCCGTCCCGTGCCCCGGCTCCTCGTGCCGGTGGGGGCGGGTGGCGTCGCGCTGGGCCGGCAGCCGGGGGACGTGCGGCTGCTGGTGCGGGGCGTAGCGCGACTCGTACGCCTCCGAGTAGTGCTGGTAGGGGTCGATGCGGGGCGCGTAGAGCTGCATGGTCTCCGAGGAGTCGGTCCCGTCGGGCGCGTGCTCGGTCCGGCGGGCCGGTGCCGTGGCGGCGGGCGGCGGCTCGTCGGCGCTCTCGTCCGGCGGCAGTTCGGCCAGGTGCTCCAGCAGGATCTCGCCCTGCCCGTGGATGTTGCCGATCGCGACCATCGACGAGTCGGGGCCGAGCATGTCCAGCATCTTCGCCATGAACTCCTCGGCGTCGCGCCGGTCGCCGCCGAGGTCGACGGCGCGCGAGCGGAACTCGGCGGGGATCGCGTCGATGGCGGACTTGGCCGGGTGGCCGATGACGAAGACGCGCTCGGGGTCGAGGTCGGGGATGATCTCGCCCATCTGACCGTTGCGTTCGACGCGGTCGGGACGGCAGTTGATGACCACGTTGAGGGGGCGGTGGATGGCGCCGAGGTCGAGCAGCTGGTTGATGTTCATCAGCGTCGACTCGGGGTCGTTGGCCGCGAAGACGTTGGCGAAGCGCAGCTTCTTGCCGTCGTGCGTCAGATAGCGCTCGACGGAGAGCACTCCGGGGTCCGGCGGGGCGTCGTACATGCCCTGCAGGGCCGTGGCGCGGTCCACGCCGAGGAGTTCGGCGACGGTGAGCGCGATGGCCACGTTCTCCTTGAAGGTGAACCAGCTGAACCCGCGCAGCTCCTCGTCGGTCACCGTCTCCGGGTCGGCGTAGATCAGCTTGCAGTTCCGGGCGTCCGCCTCCTCCTGGAGGATGTGGAAGCGATCCTTCTCGGCGGTGACGCAGATGCCGTCCTCGGGCATCGAGCGGCACAGCGAGCGGGCCACGTCGTCGAGGGTGGGGCCCATCTCGGCGAGGTGGTCCTCGCGGACGTTGCACAGCACGCCGATGGTGGAGCGGATCAGCTTGGACTGGTTGATCTCCTGCAGCGCGGGCATGACGGCCATGCACTCGATGACCAGCGCGTCCGGCTGGTAGGCGGCGGCCCGGCGCACGATGCCGATCTGCTCGACCACGTTGGCGATGCCGAACTTGCGGTAGACCGGCTCCTCGGTGGCGTCCGGGTGGATGAACCGGGCGGCGGTGCCGGTGGTCTTGGCGACGGTGGTGAGGCCGCCGCCGCGCAGGGCGCCCGCGCACAGCCGGGTGATGGAGGACTTGCCGCGGATGCCGTTGACCAGGACCCGGGTGGGGATGTGGTCCAGGTTGGTGAAGTGCCGCCGCTGCTCGATGACGCCCGCGGCGAGCAGTATCGCGCAGCAGACCAGCAGCACGGTGTAGAGGAAGAGCACGGGTGATCAGTTCCTTGTGTACTGCTGGGGCGGGTACTGCTGCGGGGGGTACGGCTCCTGGTGCGGCGGCTGCGCGTACCGTTCGGGCGGGTCCTGGCGCGGCCCGCCCGTGCCCGGCGGGTTGGGGGCGGGCGGCGGGGTGCGGCGGGGCTGCTGCCTGCGCTGGTCCTGCAGCTGCTGGCGGATCAGTTCCAGGGAGCGGGTGACGGCGCCGACCTCGTCGTGGTGCTGCGGGAAGAGCACGGTCTTGCGGTCGCCGCCGGCCAGTGCCTCGGCCCGGTCGGCGAGGGTGCGCATCGGCCGGGCGACGACCATGTGCAGCCAGCCCAGGCAGGCGACGGCCGCGGCGGCGCCGAGCAGACCGGCGAGGACGGTGCGGTTCTGGGTGTCGTACTCCGGGATGGGCAGGTGGTCGACGGGCTGCCAGCTGACCACGCTCCAGTGCAGGGACTGGGCCGAGCCGCCGCCGGAGAACGGCGCGGCGGCGGCGATGCGCAGCCCGTTGTCCCGGTAGAGCACGCCGCTCGGCTGCGGCTTCTTGCCGAGCCGCTGGGTGCTGGCCTCGACGAGGTCCTTGAGGTGGGCGTCGGGCAGCGACTGGAAGGCGAGGAAGCCGGTGTTGCCGGCGATGACCCTGCTGTGGTCGTCCACGAGCCGGACCACGCCGAGGCCCGGCCGGTTCAGCAGGGCGTTGAAGAACTCGACGCGGAACTCGCCGACCAGCCGGGCGCCGCCCCGGCCGGGTATCTCGGCGGCGGCGACGACCACGGGCTCCTTGCCGCCGCGGCCGAGCAGTCTGAGGGGCTTGTCGGAGACCCGGTTGGCCTGGATCACCTTGGGCCTCTTGCCCTCGCGGGCCTGGATGGCGCCGTGGGCGTCGACGACGTAGAGGGAGCGGTAGCGCCTGTTCTCGTTGTAGGTGCGTTCCAGCACCGTCTCCATCGCCTCGGGCGAGGTCTTGTCGCCGATGAGGGAGGCGACGGACTGCAGGTCGGCGTCGCCCTCGTTGAGGGCGCGGCGGACCCGGTCGCTGAGGGTGTCGGTGCGTTCGCGCTGGTCGTTGACGAGCTGCCGGGGCACCTCGGCGGTGCTGTCGGCCCGGTTGACCAGCAGCATCAGCGGAGCGGACCAGGCCAGCAGCAGGACGGCGCAGACCGCGAGGAGGGCGCGGGTGCCGGCCCGGCGCACCCCGCTCGGGCGGGCGGTGGGGCCGGTGGCCTCGGCGCTCTCGCCGAGCAGTTGGCGGCGCAGCCGTTCCAGGGCGCCTCCGATGCGGTGCGCCTCGCCGTAGCCGGGGACGGTGACGGGGCGGGTGAGGTCGCCGCGGGTGAGCCGGCGGGACTCCAGGAACAGCCTCAGCAGCGGGCGCTGGACGGTGCCCAGCAGCACCGCCACGGCCAGGGCGCCGACGACGAGCAGCGCGCCGCCCGTGGCCAGCCCGAGCACCGGGGACTGGGCCCGGCCGGACTCCTCGGTCACCCTGACCATGGAGACGACGGACAGGCCGAGCCCGGTGGCGGTGGTGCGCTCGCCGGGTTCGGACGCGGCGAGCGTGGCGTATCCGGCGACGGAGCGGTCGCCGGCCAGCTTGCCGCCGAGCAGGCTGCCGCTGACGCCCTGGTAGCCGCCGGTGCCGGGTTCCCTGCTGCTGCGCGGGTCCTGCTGGGCGCGGTCGGCGGCCTGCCGGGCGAACTCCGTCAGCTGCTTGCGGGAGGCGGTGAGGTCCTTGCGGTCGATGCTGTTGCGCGCGGACGCGGGGTCCGCGATGCCGTCCTCGCTGAGGATGGTGCCGCCGGAGTCGACGACGGCGATGGAGCGGAACTGGCCGAGGCTGATGCCGGGGAACTTCAGGTTCCGGGAGGCGACCAGCAGCAGCTGCGGCTTGCCCGGCCAGGTCAGCAGCCCGAAGGACAGCAGCCGCACCTCGCCGTTCTTCTGCTGGACCATGCGCGGGGCCAGCCCGTCCTCGCCGCTGAGCGAGGACAGGTCCACGGAGGTCAGCGGCACCGTCTCGCCGCGGGCCGCGACCAGCTTGCCGGTGCGGATCTCGACGACGGCGGTGCCCATCCACTTCTGGTAGGTGCTGCCGAGCTTGTCGAGGACGGCGTCGCCGGTGACCGGCTGCCCGGCGCTGAAGAGCGCGGCGGACCGGGTGACGTCCTTGACGGACTCGTCGATGGAGGCGCGCAGCGCGATGGCGCCGTCCTCGGCGAAGTGCTGCTGGGAGGTGAGCACCGCCTTCGGCACGCCCGTGTTGTCGACGCGTCCCAGCACCAGGGCCGTGATGCCGGAGAGCGTCAGCAGCAGCACCGAGAGGACCGCGATCGGCGGACGGATGCCTCCGATCAGCGACATGTCGGCTCGGCGGCGGGCTTTGTGCTGCCGCGCCGGGGGCGGTGACGCCACAGGAGGTCTCCTCTTGAAATGCGGTCCGGGCGCGCCGATGGAAAGACCGCGCCCGGAAACCTCAGACAGACAAGAGGCCGGTTAAGTTGCAGTAAGTCCCACGTGATCTGCGCAACATCGAGCAGGAATCGGATAACAACGACCAAATGCCATGCGGTTCGGGGCGGTTACGGCGCCTAGGCGGGCAGCGGGGTGAGCGGCTTGAGGCCGTCGGCGCCCGCGCCGCGGTTGAGCAGGGTGCCCTCGGTGCGCTCGAAGGCCAGCCGCAGCCGGGCCCGCTGGGCCTCGGAGAGGCCGTGGTCGTCGCGGAGCGCGGCCGGCACGTCCAGCAGGCGGTAGTCCTTGGCGTCGTCGCCGGTGAGGTCGGCGGTGCCGCCGTCGCGGACGTTCTCGGCGTCCGGCGGGATCGTGAGCAGCGTCGGCTCGAAACGCGGCTGGACGTCCCAGTGGCCCTTGCCGTGTTCGGTGAAGGTGAACCAGGCGATCACACCCTCCTCGGTCAGCCCGGTCGGCACCTCGTGCCGGGCGATCTGGTTGCCGAGCCCGTAGGAGATCCAGGTCCCGCCGACCTTCTCCATCGGTTCCACGACGTGCGCGTGGTGGCCTATGACCAGGTTGATGCCGGTGTTCCGGGCGATCTGCCGGGCGAAGGAGATCTGTGCGGCCGACGGTTCCGGGTGGTGCTCGCGGCCCCAGTGCAGGGAGAGGATCACCACCTCGGCGCCGGCCTTGCGGGCCCGCTGCTCGGCGGCCCTGATCCGGCCGAGGTCCTGGAGGTTGGCCAGCCAGGGCTTGTCCTTCGGCAGCTTGTGCGGCTCGTTGAAGCCGTACGCATAGGACAGCTGCGCGACCTTGACTCCCTTGACGTCCATGATCAGCGGGCTGTCCGCCTCCTTCCGGGTGCGGGCGGAGCCGGTGTGCTTCAGGCCGGCGGCGTCCAGGGCGTCCAGGGTGCGCTTCACGCCGTCGTAGCCGTGGTCGAGGGTGTGGTTGGAGGCGGTGGAACAGGTGTCGTAGCCGATGTCCTTGATGGTCTTCGCCTGCTGCGGCGGCACCTGGAAGTCGGGGAAGCCCGCGAACGGGCCCCGCGCCGGGCCCATCACCGGCTCGAAGTGGCAGATCGCCAGGTCCGCCTTGCTGATCACCGGCTTGATGCCGGCCATCATCGGCCCGAAGTCCATGCCGTCCACGCCCTTGCCGGTGCGCTGCGCGTCCTTGCGCGCCTGGTCGACCAGTTCGGGGTGCATGAGGATGTCCCCGGCGGCCGCGACGGTGAAGGAGCGCCCGCCGCCCTGGGCGTCGTCGGAGAGCAGGCCGCAGCCGGAGACGGCGGCGAGCAGGGAGAGCGGGGTCAGCAGGGACAGCAGGGTCCGGCTACGTCTGTTCACCGGGATATCTTGATACAACCATGAGAGCCCCTCGCTCACGCACCATAACGATCGCGGCACTTCTGCTGGTCGTCGCCGCCCTCGCCGCCGGTCTCACCGGCCGGCTCCGGGCCGGGGGCGACGCGGGCGACGCCGGCCCGCCCGCCGCGAAGGGGGCCATGCGGATCGACCTGGCGCGGGAGGTGGCGGACTACACACGCCGGTTCGGCCCCGGA
The DNA here is from genome assembly GCF_043202415.1 of Streptomyces sp. NPDC048192. Lineage (NCBI taxonomy): Bacteria > Bacillati > Actinomycetota > Actinomycetes > Kitasatosporales > Streptomycetaceae > Streptomyces > Streptomyces sp. NPDC048192. The sequence goes on along the minus strand of NZ_JBIDAL010000008.1, from coordinate 345,193 downwards.
CAGGGGTATCTGCCGCCCGGCCGCGGCGACCGCGAGGACATCGCGGCGGCGATCGGCCTGCTGCTCGACGGGCAGCGCGCAGAAGCGGAACGGCTGCTCGCGGAACGGGACTTCACCGTGCGCACGGTCGTCGACCGGCCCACCGGACGCCGCTACGCCGAGGTGGCGGACCGCACCGACTCCGCGGTGGTGCCGCGCGGCTGGGGCCGGGTCTACCTGGACCTCGACCACCGCCCGAGCTGGTCGGTGCAGGTCCCGCACCCCGGTTTCGACCTGGGCACCGAGCAGCTGGGCGTGCGGGTGCTGCGCGGCTCGCCCGGCGGGGTGCTGGTGATCGCGGGGGCGCACCGCAAGGCGGGGGCCGGCAACTCCGCGGACGTGGCGCACCGCACGGACACCGTCTTCCACGCGATCTGCGCCGAGCTGGCCCGGCGCGGGATGCCCGGCGTCCAGCTGCACGGCTTCGCCGCCTCCGCCGTGCCCGGCTACGACGTGGTCGCCTCCACCGGCGCCGGGTCGGCGGGCCGGCAGGACGGCCGCGAGCTGGCCGACGCCCTGCGCGGCCGGGGTCTGCGGGTGTGCCGGGCCTGGGCGCGGTCCTGTCCGCTGGAGGGCCGTACGAACGTGCAGGGCAAGGTGGCCGACGCCGACCATGTGCCGTTCCTGCACGTCGAGTTCTCCCCCGAGGTGCGCGCCGGCGGTGCTCCGGCCGAGCGGGCGGCGGCCGCGATCGCCGCGGTCACGGGCCGCTGGGCCCGGGAACCGGCACGGCCCGTCTCCGCGGCACCCGTGCCAGACTGAGCCCCTCAGGAGTACGCGAGAACAAGGCTGCCACCGCTATGACGGATCCCTCGGGCGCCGGGCGCGCGTCCCTGCCCCTGCTCGTCGTCGACGGCGCGAACGTCGTGGGCTCGGTGCCCGACGGCTGGTGGCGGGACCGCCGGAGCGCCGCCGAGCGCCTGCGCGACCGGCTGGCGCCGCTCGCCCGCACCGGCGTGCCCGGCCTGCCCGGGCCGCTGGAACTGGTCCTGGTGGTGGAGGGCGCGGCCCGGGGCGTGGCCTCGGTGCCCGGGGTGCGCGTCGAGGACGCGCCGGGCAGCGGCGACGACCGCATCGTGGACCTCGCGGCGGCGGCCGGCGACCGCCCGTGCCTCGTGGTCACGGCCGACCGGGAACTGCGCCGCCGGGTCCGGGACCACGGCGCCGAGGTCACCGGGCCGCGCACGGTACTGAGCTGAGCACGGCGCGGGTACGGCACGGGACCGGCGCCCCGCTGCCGCACCCCGGGACTCACGGGACCGGCGCCCCGCCCCGCACCCGGGACTCACCGGAGATCAACTGTCGTGTCTCTGCGCGTGTGGCCCACAGGAGCGGGACCGGGACGAGCCGGGTCGCGGCCCTCACCCGGTGCGGGCGGTCACGGGGTGTTCCCGGGGGACGGCCGGGGTTCTTCGGCGGGGGCCCGGCGGCCCGGGGCCAGCCGGCTGTGGGTGCGGCCGTAGAAGAAGTAGACGACGAAACCGATCACCATCCAGATCGCGAACCGCAGCCAGGTCTCGGCCGGCAGGTTGAGCATCAGCCACAGCGAGGCGCACACCGACAGGACGGGGATGACCGGCACCCACGGGGTGCGGAAGGCGCGCGGCAGGTCCGGGCGGGTCCGGCGCAGGATGATCACGCTGATCGCGACGACGACGAACGCGAAGAGCGTGCCGATGTTCACCAGCTCGGCCAGCTCGCTCAGGCTGGTGAAGCCGGCGACGATCGCGATGATCACACCGAGCAGGATGGTCGGCCGGTGCGGGGTGCGGAAGCGCGGGTGGACGCGGGAGAAGAAGCGCGGCAGCAGTCCGTCGCGGCTCATCGCGAAGAACACCCGGGTCTGGCCGAGCAGCAGGATCATGCACACCGTGGTCAGGCCGACGGCGGCGCCGAAGCTGATGACGCCCGCGTACCAGGGGTGCCCGATGGCCTTGAAGGCGTCGGCGAGCGGGGCGTCCACGGACAGCTTGGAGTACTTCTCCATGCCGGTGACCACGATGGAGACGGCGACGTACAGCACGGTGCAGATGAGCAGGGAGCCGAGGATGCCGCGCGGCATGTCCCGCTGCGGGTTGCGGGTCTCCTCGGCGGCCGTGGCGACGATGTCGAAGCCGATGAACGCGAAGAACACCACCGAGGCGGCGGTGAAGATGCCCATCACGCCGAAGTTGGCGGGCGCCCAGCCGAAGATCAGCTGGATCAGCGGGGCCTTCAGGTTCCCGCCCGCCGGCACCGGCTTGGGGTGAGGGATGAACGGCGTGTAGTTGGCGGAGTTCACGAAGAACGCGCCGGCGATGATCACGATGAGGACGACGGCCACCTTGATGGCCACGACGAGCGAGGTGATCCGGGCCGACAGCTTCATGCCGAGGACGAGGATGCCGGTGAGCACCAGCACCAGGGCGGCGGCGAGGATGTCGAAGCCGAAGCCGGAGGCGGTGTCCCGGCTGGCCAGGTAGTCCGGCAGGTGCCAGCCGATGTTGTCCAGCAGGGAGCGGATGTAACCCGACCAGCCGACCGCCACCACCGCCGTCCCCAGCGCGAACTCCAGCACCAGGTCCCAGCCGATGATCCAGGCGGGCAGCTCGCCCAGGGAGGCGTAGCTGAACGTGTACGCCGAGCCCGCCACGGGGACCGTGGAGGCGAACTCGGCGTAGCAGAGGGCGGCGAGCGCGCAGACCACGCCGGCCACCACGAAGGCCAGGGCCACCGCCGGGCCGGCGTTGTTCTTGGCGACCTGTCCGGTGAGGACGAAGATGCCGGTGCCGATGATGACGCCGACGCCGAAGACGGTCAGGTCGAGCGCGGACAGGGATTTCTTGAGCGAATGCTCCGGTTCCTCGGTGTCCTGGATGGACTGCTCGACGTTCTTCGTCCTGAACAGCGCGCTGCTCACGTACCTACCTCCCACGCTCGGGGGCCACGCCCTGGCCCGTCATGATCGAGAGGGTCGGGATGCGTATGCCCCGGCACTGGCAGGTTCACGCAAGAGGGCCGGTTCCGCCACCGCAGGGAGTGGCGTCACCGGCCCGTGAGGGGCGCGTTCCGGGTCAGTCGCGCGCGGGCTCGACCGAGTCCACCTCGGCGGCCGTACGGTCGGCGTCGCTCTCCCCGCTCGGGCGGAGCCGGGAGTGGGGGATGCCGTCCAGCTTGGCGACCAGTCCGGTGACCTGTCGGGCGATGTCCGGGGCGGTCAGGCCGATCTCGGCGAGGACCTCGGCGCGGGAGGCGTGGTCGAGGAAGCGCGGCGGGATGCCGAAGTCGCGCAGCGGCACGTCCACCCCGGCGTCGCGCAGGGCCTGGGCGATCGCGGAGCCGACGCCGCCGACGCGGCTGTTGTCCTCGACGGTGACGACGACCCGGTGCCGCTCGGCGAGCGGGGCCATCGCCTCGTCGACGGGCTTGACCCAGCGCGGGTCGACGACGGTGGTGGAGATGCCCTGCTTGTCGAGCAGGGCGGCGATCTCCAGGCACATCGGGGCGAGGGCGCCCACGGAGACCAACAGCACGTCCGGCCGGTCGGCGCCGGGCTCGCGCAGCACGTCCATGCCGCCGACGCGGCCCACGGCGGGTACGGCGGGGCCGACGGCGCCCTTGGAGAAGCGCACCACGGTCGGCGCGTCGTCGACGGCGACGGCCTCCCGCAGCTGGGCCCGGACCTGCTCGGCGTCGCGCGGCGCGGCGAGCCTGAGGCCCGGCACGACCTGGAGGATCGACATGTCCCACATACCGTTGTGGGAGGCGCCGTCGGTGCCGGTGATGCCGGCCCGGTCCAGCACGAAGGTCACCCCGCACTTGTGCAGGGCCACGTCCATGAGGACCTGGTCGAAGGCGCGGTTGAGGAAGGTGGCGTACACCGCGAAGACCGGGTGCAGCCCGGCGTACGCGAGGCCGGCGGCGGAGACGGCGCCGTGCTGCTCGGCGATGCCGACGTCGTACACCCGTTCGGGGAAGCGCTTGGCGAACTTGTCCAGGCCGACGGGCTGGAGCATGGCCGCCGTGATGGCGACGACGTCCTCACGCTCCTCCCCCAGCCTGACCATCTCGTCGCCGAAGACGGACGTCCAGTCGGCGCCCGAGCTGGCGATCGGCAGGCCGGTGTCCGGGTGGATCTTGCCGACGGCGTGGAACCGGTCGGCCTCGTCCTGCAGGGCGGGCTGGTAGCCCCGGCCCTTCTCGGTGAGGCAGTGCACGATGACCGGCCCGCCGAACCGCTTGGCCCGCGCCAGCGCCGACTCCAGCGCCTCGATGTCGTGGCCGTCGATCGGGCCGACGTACTTCAGCCCCAGGTCCTCGAACATGCCCTGCGGGGCGATGAAGTCCTTGAACCCCTTCTTCGCCCCGTGCAGCGTCTCGTACAGCGGCTTGCCGACGACCGGGGTGCGCTCCAGCAGCTCCTTCGTGCGGGCGAGGAAGCGCTCGTAGCCGTCGGTGGTCCGCAGGGTGGCGAGGTGGTTGGCGAGGCCGCCGATGGTGGGCGCGTACGACCGCTCGTTGTCGTTGACGACGATGACCAGCGGGCGGTCCTTGGCGTCGGCGATGTTGTTGAGGGCCTCCCAGGCCATGCCGCCGGTGAGGGCTCCGTCGCCGATGACGGCGACGACGTGGCTGTCGCGCTGCTTGAGCTGGTTGGCCTTGGCGATGCCGTCCGCCCAGCCGAGCACCGTGGAGGCGTGGCTGTTCTCGATGACGTCGTGCTCGGACTCGGCCTGCGAGGGGTAGCCGGACAGGCCGCCCTTCATCTTCAGCCGGGAGAAGTCCTGCCGGCCCGTGAGCAGCTTGTGCACGTAGGACTGGTGGCCGGTGTCCCAGAGCACCTTGTCCTTCGGCGAGTCGAAGACCCGGTGCAGGGCGATGGTCAGCTCCACCACGCCGAGGTTGGGGCCCAGGTGCCCGCCGGTCTTGGAGACCTCCTGGACGAGGAAGGTCCGGATCTCCTCCGCCAGCCGGGCCAGCTCCTCCAGGCTGAGCCGGTCCAGATCGCGCGGTCCCCTGATGCGGGTCAGCAGCGGCACCCGTGCCTCCTTGCAATAGAGCTGATCGAGCTTTCGCCGGGCTCGCCCGAGTCTAATGTTCACGCTTTGCCCGACACGACAGCGCCCGGCACGTTTCCGTGCCGGGCACTGGTCCCGCGTGAGGCGGACTAGGCGTTACGCACGCCCGGCCGTCTTCTGCGTCTTCCGGGTGATGGAGTCGATCACGACCGTGGTGAGCAGCACCGCGGCGGTGATCATGTACTTCACCGGCTCGGCGATGGACTCCAGCTGCAGACCGTACTGAATGGAGACGATCACCAGCACACCGAGCAGCGCGTTCCAGGTGCGGCCCCGGCCGCCGAAGAGCGACGTACCGCCGATGACGGCCGCGGCGATCGCGTTCATCAGCAGGTCACCGGTACCGGCGCTCTGGTTGGCCGAGGCGATCTTCGACGCCAGGAACAGACCGCCGATCGCGGCGAAGCCACCGGAGATGGCGAACACGGAGATCCGCACCGCGGTGACGTTGATGCCCGCGCGCCGGGACGCCTCGACGCTGCCGCCGAGCGCGAAGATCTTGCGCCCGTAGGGGGTGCGCCGCAGCACGAAGTCCGTGGCGATCAGGAACACCAGGAAGATCACCGTGGCCAGCGGCAGGCCCTTGTACTGGTTGTACATGTACGCCGCGGCGAAGGAGATCACGGCCAGCAGCACGGTCCGCAGGATCGTGTCGCTCAGCGGCCGGGACGGGACGCCCACGGCCTGCCGGCGCCGGTTGGAGAGGAAGGAGGTGAGGAAGAACACGCCGACCACGACGACGGCGAGACCGTAGGCGGCGGCCACGTCCGAGAAGTAGTACGTGGTCAGCTTGCCGACCAGGCCGTTCGGGTCGAGGTTGATCGTGCCGTCCGCGCCCAGCACCTTCAGCATGAAGCCGAGCCAGAACAGCAGACCGGCCAGCGTCACGGCGAAGGCGGGGGCGCCGAGCACCGCGAAGAAGAAGCCGTGCAGCGCGCCGATGGCGATGCCCGCGACGATGGCGACGAGCACGGCCGCCCACTCGGGCCAGCCCTGGTTGACCGCGAGGACACCGGCGAGGGCGCTGGCCGCGCCGCTGACCGAGCCGACCGACAGGTCGATCTCGCCGAGCAGCAGCACGAACACGATGCCGACCGAGATCATGCCCGTGCCGACCATCGTGATCGTGATGTCGTTGATGTTCTGCGCGGACAGGAACTCCGAGTTCAGCACCTGGAAGATGATGCAGATGATCGCGAGGCCCAGCACGACCGGGATGGAGCCCAGCTCGCCGGCCTTCATCTTGCGCTTGAACTCGTGCCAGTAGCCGAGCAGGCCCTCCTGCTGGACCAGCAGGCGCGGGTCGACCGCGGTGACCGCGGCGGCCGCGGCCTCGGGGTTCTCGACGGCCTGCCCGTCCTGCGCGGCCGTGTCGCCGGGATTCGCGGAGGTCTTGTCGATGCTCACTTGGAAACCTCCCCGTTCGCGCCGGAGGTGCGGGCCGCACGGCGGGTGACTGCGTTGTCGGTGGCGCCGGTGATGGCGGAGATGATCTCCTCCTGCGAGGTCGTCTTGACCTCGAAGACGCCGTTGTTGCGGCCGAGGCGCAGGACGGCGACCTTGTCGGCCACCGCCTTCACGTCCGCCATGTTGTGGCTGATGAGGATGACGGCGTGGCCGCGCTCGCGCAGGCGCTCCACGAGGTCGAGGACCTGTGCGGTCTGCTCGACGCCGAGGGCGGCGGTGGGCTCGTCGAGGATCACCAGCTTGGGGTCGCCGAGCATGGAGCGGGCGATGGCCACCGTCTGGCGCTGACCGCCGGAGAGGGAGGCGATCGGGATGCGGACGCTCGGGATGCGGATGGACAGCGTGGTGAGCAGCTCGCGGGAGCGGCGTTCCATCTCCACCTCGTCCAGCACGCCCCACTTCCTCAGCTCACGGCCGAGGAACAGGTTGCCGACGACGTCGATGTTGTCGCACAGCGCGAGGTCCTGGTAGACCGTCGCGATGCCCAGTGCCTGGGCGTCGTGGGGGCGGCTGATGGTGACGGGCTTGCCGTCCCACTCGATGACACCCTCGTCGATCGGGTGCACGCCGGCGATCGTCTTGACCAGCGTGGACTTTCCGGCGCCGTTGTCGCCCACCAGGGCGACCACCTCACCGGCGTGGACCTCAAGCTCTACGTCGGTGAGCGCCTGGACGGCACCGAATCGCTTGGAGACCCCGCGCAACGCCAGCACGGGCGTAGCGGACACGTGAACCATCTCCTTCGCCGCCTGACCCGGCGGGAGGTTGTGCAGAAAGATTGGGGGGTGTTCCTTCGGGCGCCCCGCGCCGAGCTTGCGGGGCTGTGTGATGCGCGGGGCGCCTTCAGGAGCCGGGGGCGGTCAGTCGGCTTCCCCACCGGCATTCAAGGACGAACGCCGGTGCGGGGGAAGGGACTTGACGCCGCTTACTTCAGGCCGAGCTTGTCGCAGGCCGCCTTGTAGTCGGCGGTGCAGATGTCGGCCACGGTGTAGACGCCGTCCTTGATGACGGTGTCCTTGATGTTGTCCTTGGTCAGCGCGGTGACCGGGACGAGCACCGAGGGGACGTCCTTCTGGGAGTTGCTGGAGACCTTGTCCTTGGCGACGGAGTCCAGCGACTTGCCCTGAGCCAGGTCGACGGCCATCGTGGCGGCGGCGTCGGCCTCGGGGGCGTACGGCTTGTAGACGCTCATGTACTGGGTGCCGGCGACGATGCGCTGCACACCGGCGAGCTCGGCGTCCTGGCCGGTGACCGGGACCTTGATGCCCGCGGCGTTGAGGGCGGTGATGATACCGCCGGCCATGCCGTCGTTGGCCGAGTAGACGCCCGCGATGTTCTTCTTGCCGACCGCGGAGATCGCCGCCTCCATCTCGGAGTTGGCGTTGTCCGGCGACCACTCCTTGGTGTCGTACTCCTTGGCGATGGTCACCTTGCCGTCGAGGACCTTGTGGGCGCCCGCCTTGAACTGGGCGGCGTTCGGGTCGGTGACCGAGCCGTTGACCATGACGATCTTCGACTTCTTGTTCGCCTTGCTGCCCAGCGCCTGCAGCAGGGCCTGGCCCTGGGTCTCGCCGACCTTCTCGTTGTCGAACGAGGTGTAGGCGCTGATCGGGCCCTCGGCGAGGCGGTCGTAGGCGACGACCTTGATGCCGGCGTCCACGGCCTTCTGGACCGAGTTCTGGATGGCCTTGGCGTCCACCGCGTCCAGGATCAGGACGTCCACCTTGTTGGTGATCATGGTGTCGACCTGCTGCGCCTGGAGGTTCGCGTCCTGCCGGGCGTTGTTGTACTGGATGGTGGCCTTGCCGTTCGTCAGCTCCTTGATCTTCTTCTCGATCAGCGGGCGGTCGAACTTCTCGTAACGCGCGGTCTTGTTCTCCGGAAGCAGGAGACCGACCTTGATGTTGTCGCCCTTCTTCGGCGACGAGGAGGAAGAGCTGCCGCCCTTCGACTCCTTGGCGCTGCCACAGGCGGCCAGCGAGACCGCCATGGCACCGGCGGCAATGGCAACGGCGGCACGACGCATACGTGCGTTCACTTCAGAAACCTCCCTGACGAGGCCGCGTCGTTGCGGCCGAGGTGGCTGGAAGTCAACTCGGCCACACGTGCGACGTCAAGAAGTAAATCCTTAACGAGATGGCAACGGTGCCATCCGTTCTCTAAGTGAAGGCGGGGGCAGCCATCGGCAGCGACCCGTCCAAAAGAGTCGAATCACCCATCTCGCTCAGGGCGAGGGCGAGCGCTCCGAGCACCTCGGCACGGCCGCCAAGTGCCCCCGGGAGAACGGACAGTTGGCGCGCCGCACTGGGGATGGCGTAGCGGCCGACGGACTCCCTGATCGGCCCGAGCACCAGCTCACCGGCCTCGGCGAGATCACCGCCGAGGACCACGCGGCTCGGGTTCAGCAGATTGCAGAGATTGGCCACCCCACTGCCGATGTGGCGGCCGACGTCGGCGATCACCCGACGGCAGCCCGGATCTCCGTCCCTGGCCAGCCGCACGATGCCTTCCATGGTCAGGTCGGGACCGTGGCTGGGCTGGAGCAGCGGCAGCACGTAGCGCGCGGCCGCGAACGTCTCCAGGCAGCCGCGGTTGCCGCAACGGCAGACCGGGCCGGACTCATCGAGTGTAATATGTCCGATTTCGCCAGCTGTGCCGCCGGGGCCGCGGTAGATCTTCCCGTCGATCACCAGACCGGCGCCCACACCGCTCGCGACCTTGATGTACGCGAGGTCCCGCACGCCCTTGCCGCTGCCCCAGACCAGCTCGCCGAGGGCGCCGAGGTTGGCGTCGTTGTCCACGTGCACCGGCACGCCGAGCCGCTCGCGCATCTCCTCGGCGGGCTTGGTGCCGCCCCAGCCGGGCAGGATCGCGGTGGACCCCAGCGTGCCCGACTCCACGTCGATCGGACCCGGCACGCCGAGCCCCACGCCGGCCACCTTGGACCGGTTCACACCGGTCGCCGCGATCAGGCGGCTGACCAGCTCCTCCGCCCGGTCGAAGCCCTGGTCCGCGGAGGCGTCGACGTCCAGCGGCTCGGACTCCTCGGCCAGCACCTGGTGGGCGAGGTTCCCGATCGCGACGCGCAGGTGGGTGTGCCCGAAGTCGACGCCGATCACGATCCCGGCGTCCCCGCTCAAGCTGACGCTGCGGGCCCGCCGTCCGCCCGCCGACGTGGGCGTGACCTCGACGGTTCCGCCGTCCTTCAGCTCCCTCACGATGTTGGAGACCGTCGCGGCGGACAGACCGGTCGTCCGCGCGATCTCCGCCTGCGTGAGGGACCCGGCCAGGCGCACGGCCCGTACGACCCGCTCCAGGTTGGCTCGGTGCAGCGACGACTGCGACCCTGGAGTCTCCACGACGACCTCCTGAGCGCGGGGCCGCTTCGGCGAGGCCCCGCGTATGTCCAACTAGTGAACTCTAAGCTGAGCCGTTCGGGGTGACTCACGTCAAGAGGTTGAACCGTTTCCGGGTACCCCGGACACAAGCGAACACGCCGTCCCGGGGGCGGGGACGGCGTGCGCAGGGCCGGTCGCGGAGCGTCGCTTACTTCAGGGTCGCCGAGGTCAGACCCGCCTGCACCTGGCGCTGGAAGGACAGGTAGACGGCCAGCATCGGGATCATCGCAATGGTCACACCCGCGAACAGAACCGGCAGGTCGGAGGCGTATCCCTGCTGCTGCTGGAGCTGGATCAGGCCCTGGGTGAGCACATAGCGCTCGGGGTCGGAGCCGCTCTGCGGCTGCATGAGCACCGTGGGCAGGATGAACTGGTTCCACTGGCCCAGAGTGTTGAAGATCCCCACGCTGATCAGGCCCGGCTTGGCCATCGGCAGCATCACCTGGAAGAAGGTCCGGGTGTGCGAGGCGCCGTCGAGGATCGCCGCCTCGAAGACCGCCGTGGGCAGGGTCCGGAAGAAGGCGTGCATGAAGAACACCGTGAACGGCATCGAGTAGGCGATGTAGACCAGGATCAGGCCCTGGTAGGTGTTCAGCATGTCCAGCCGCTTGACCATGAAGAACAGCGGGACGAGGGCCAGGAACACCGGGAACATGGCGCCGGCGACGAAGAAGTAGTACAGCAGCCGGTTGCCCCAGAACCGGTACCGGGCCAGCACGTACGCCGCCATCGAGCCGAAGAGCATGGTCAGCGGCACCGAGAAGACCAGGACGATCACGGTGTTGAGGAAGTAGTCCCCGATGCCCTTGTTCCAGGCCCGCCGGAACACGTCGAAGGACCAGTCGTGCGGCCAGCCGAACGCGGAGCCCCCGATCTGGGCGTCGGTCTTGAAGGAGCTGAGCACCAGCCACAGCAGCGGCAGCACGATCAGCAGCGCCCACACGGCGAGGAAGCCGTGCGAGAAGGCGTTCAGGACCACGCCCTCGCCGCGCCGCTCGCCGGACCGGACGGGCGCCTTGGCCACGGGGCCGCCGGCCGGAGCGGGAGCGGTCTCCTTGAGTGCACTCATCGTCTCTCCTCCCGCTCAGAACTCGATGCGCTCGCGGCGGGTGGCGCGCAGCGTGACGACGGACAGGACCAGGGTGAGCAGCAGCATGACCACGCCCATGGCGCAGGCGTAGCCGCTCTTGCCGTAGTACAGGAAGTTGCGCATCATCACGGTCGACATCACATCGCTGTGATGGTCGGGGCCGCCGCCGTACGCACCCATGTTCTGGGTCATGGAGGACACCAGGACGAACATGTCCATGGCGACGATGCCGAGGTAGACCCAGGCGGTCTGCACGGTGTCCCACAGCAGCGGCAGGGTGATGCGGAAGAAGGACTGGTTGCGGCTCGCGCCGTCGATCAGGGCGGCCTCGTAGATGTCCTTCGGGATGGACTGCATGGCGGCGGAGAACAGCACCAGGTAGAAGCCCACACCCTGCCAGACGACGGCGACCATCAGCGCCCAGAGCACCACGTGCGGCTCGTTCAGCCATTCCACCGGGTTGTCGGCGTCGACCAGGCCCACCTTGATCAGGACGCCGTTGAGCAGACCGCCGCCGTCGCTACGGTAGACCGCGTTGAACAGCACGGCGAGGATCGCCAGCGACAGCACCTGCGGGAAGAAGTAGACGATCTTGTAGACCTTCGCCCCCGTGACGCCCTGCACCCCGCCGGCCTTGCCGCGCCCGCCCGCGTTCAGCATGAAGGCGAAGAACAGGGCGAGCAGAATGGTGATCACCGGGATGAAGATCAGGAACTGGATGTTGTGCCAGATCGCCTCGAGGAACACGTCGTCCTGGAACAGCGCCTTGTAGTTGTCCAGACCGACGAACGTGAAGGTCTGCGACTGTCCCTTCCAGTCGGTCAGTGAATAGCCGAACGTCTGGATGTACGGCCAGATCACGAAGATCAGATAAAGCGCCACGGGAACGAAGAGAAACCCCGCGACGAACCGGTACTGCCCCTTGCGCATGCCTGCCCCTGATGTTCCGGTCAGCACCAATGCCCCGAAAGGGGCGCGGGGAACTGCGCGACCAGCCGCAACGGACCGGAACCCGCAATTCCACGCACGCCCCTCGACGCCTGGGCGAAATTCACTCGTGCCGGTTCTTCTTCGACGCCGGGTCCTTGGCCTGCTTGTCCACCGCCGCCTGACACCTCTTCAGCCATTCCTTGGGCTGAATACGCTTCGCCATGAGCTCATTGGACGCGTTCTGGATCGCCGTGTCCATCTCGCTGTACCAGTCGGGGTACAGATACCGGAACGTGTTCGAGCCGGCCGCCTTGGAGGCCTCCACCGTCGACTGCGTACCCGGCCGCAGCTTCACGCTCGGGTCCACCCCGTCCTTCAGGATGGTCAGGGAGTTCGCCTCCTTGGCGAACAGCGTCGACCAGTCCTTGGACAGCATCCGCCGCATGAACTCCTTGGCGCCGGGCAGGTTCGCCGCCTTCGCCGGGATGATGAACGGCTCGCCGGAGCCGGCCCGGATCGCCTCGAACGGCATCTTGCTGCCGGGCAGCAGCGGCATCGGCAGGAACTTCATGTCGAAGTCGGTCGGCGTCTGCTTCAGCTGCTCGTTCTCCAGCCAGGAGCCGCAGGTGATGAACGCGGCCTTGTACTGGTTCCACCGGGTCTGCGACTCGGTGTGGGTCAGGCCGTTGGTGCCCGGCATCAACAGGCCCTTCTCGACGACCTCGTAGATCGCCTCGACACCCGCCTGGGCCGCTTCGGAGCCGACGAACGCCTTCGGGTCGAGGTTGTCGATCGACTTGACGGCGTCGATGCCGCCCTTCTTGGCGATGAGGTCCATGATGGCGACGTTGATGTAGTACGGGTACTTGCCCTGATGGGCGAGGCCGCCGATGCCCTGCTTCTTGGCGTCCTGGCAGATGGCGAGGAAGTCGTCCCAGGTCTTCGGCGCCTGCCAGCCCTTCTGCTGGAAGAGCTTGCCGGAGTACCACAGGCCCCACACCGTGTAGATGTAGTTGAGGGCGACGACCTTGCCCTCCTGGATGCCCGGGTCGAGGGTGCCCGGGATCAGCGTGTCACGGACCTTCTTGCTCGGGTCGTCCACCGACGGCGCGTCCAGGACCTCGGAGAGGTCGAGGAGGGAGCCGTTCTTGTAGAGGACGTCGATCTTGATCTGCTGGGCGCCGGAGTCGTCCACGATGTCCGGCGGGTTGCCGGCGTTGAAGCGCGGCTGGAGCTTGCCGGTGATCTCCTGGGTGCCGGTGTGGGTCGAGGTGATGCCGAGCTTCTTGCTGAAGTCGGCCTCCCACGCCTTGGCGTAGTCGTCGCCGTAGCCGCCCTTGAAGACGACCACGTCGAGTTTGCTGCCGCTCTTGGCGCCGAACGGATTGTCCTTGGACGACTTCCCCTTGGTGTTGCCCTCGTCCGAGTTGCCGCCGCCCCCGCCGCTCGCGCAGGCGGACAGCAGGCCCATGGCGGGCACGGACACCAGTCCGAGCGCGGCCGAACGCTTGATCAGATCGCGGCGGCCGACACCCTCGCCACCTCGGTGCGCAGTGGATCCCATGCTCAAGTCCTCGCTTTCTCCAGGACTCAGGCGGTGAACCGGATCCTCCCCGGCACCGCGGTCGGGTAGTGCAGGGTCGTGCGGGAAACGCCGACAGGTATAGTCCACTTCCCGCCAGCTGAGCAAGATCGAATGCAAGGTTGGCGATGGGTCTTTTCCGAGTTGAGACCTCGCGGAAATATGAGGCCCCTGTGGAGCGTCTGCGAGAAAAACTCGCCGCATAAGTGCCTGAATGCCACAGCCAACACCCTTGACATCGCCGGTCACTTGACGCCCTACTGGTTCCTGCGCACCGAAGCTGACAACGTTGTCCAAGGCGGTCGCAGGAGGGGAAATCCGTAGATGCAGCGGAGAACGCGGCACAGATGGGGTCCGGCGGTCGTCCTCACGGCCGCCTTTGTCATGGCCGTCGGCGCGCAGGGCGCGGCGGTCGCCCTGCCGGCCAGGGCCCCGGCGGCGGACCGGGAGTTCGCATCCTCGTTCGAGACGGGTGATCCGGCGCCCGACTGGCTGAACACCGTCGACACCGGTCCGGACGGCGCCAAGCGCGCCTCAGGTGTCGACGGCGGCTACAGCACCGGCATACCGGGCAACGTCAACGACCACGTCACCGAGGTCAGGGCGAGCGGCGAGAACACCGGCGCGGGCGAGGTGAAGGAGAACCTCACCGACGGCGAGCCGGGCACCAAGTGGCTGACCTTCGAGCCCACCGGCTGGGTGGAGTTCGACCTCGACAAGCCCGTGAAGCTGGTGACGTACGCGCTGACCTCGGCCAACGACTACGCCGAGCGCGATCCGCGGGACTGGACGCTGCTCGGCTCCACCGACGGCAAGGACTGGAAGACGGTCGACACCCGCTCGGGCGAGACGTTCTCCGAGCGTTTCCAGACCAAGTCCTACGACCTGGACCAGCCGGCCGAGTACCAGCACTTCCGGCTGGAGGTGACGAAGAACAACGGCGCCTCGGACATCCTGCAGATCGCCGATGTGCAGTTCTCCACCGGCGGCGGGGGCGGCCCGGTGCCGCAGGACATGCTGACGCTGGTGGACAAGGGCCCGACCGCCTCGCCGACGGCGAAGGCCCGGGTCGGGTTCACCGGGAAGCGGGCGCTGCGGTACGCGGGACGGCACACGGCGGCCGGCCGGGCGTACTCGTACAACAAGGTCTTCGACGTGAACGTGAAGGTCGGCGCCGACACGGAGTTGTCGTACCGGATCTTCCCGCAGATGGCCGACGGGGACCGGGACTACGACGCCACGAACGTCTCCCTGGACCTGGCGTTCACCGACGGCACGTATCTGAGCGGTCTGGGCGCGCTGGACCAGCACGGGTTCCCGCTGTCCCCGCGCGGGCAGGGCGAGGCGAAGTCGCTGTACGTCAACCAGTGGAACGACGTGGTGGCGCGGATCGGTTCGGTGGCGGCCGGCAAGACGGTCGACCGGATCCTGGTGGGGTACGACTCCCCCGCCGGGCCGGCGAAGTTCCGCGGCTGGATCGACGACGTGTCGCTGAAGCCGGTCGCGCCCGAGCGGCCGAAGGCGCACCTGTCGGACTACGCGCTGACCACGCGCGGCACCAACTCCAGCGGCAGCTTCTCGCGTGGCAACAACTTCCCGGCGACGGCCCTTCCGCACGGTTTCAACTTCTGGACCCCGGTGACCAACGCGTCCTCGCTGAGCTGGCTGTACGAGTACGCACGCGCGAACAACGACGACAACCTGCCCACGATCCAGGCGTTCAGCGCGAGTCATGAGCCGAGCCCGTGGATGGGCGACCGGCAGACCTTCCAGGTGATGCCGTCGGCGGCCTCGGGCACCCCGGACACCGGCCGCGAGGCGCGGGCGCTGCCGTTCCGGCACGAGAACGAGACGGCGCGGCCGTACTACTACGGGGTCCGTTTCGAGAACGGGCTCAAGGCCGAGATGACCCCCACCGACCACGCGGCGATGCTGCGCTTCACCTACCCCGGCGACGACGCGAGCGTGCTGTTCGACAACGTCACCGAGCAGGCCGGGCTGACGCTGGACAAGGACAACGGGGTCGTCACCGGCTACTCGGACGTGAAGTCCAGCCTGTCGGCCGGCGCGACCCGGCTGTTCGTGTACGGCGAGTTCGACAAGCCGGTGACGGACGGCGGATCGAGCGGGGTCAAGGGCTATCTGCGCTTCGACGCGGGCTCCGACCACACGGTGACCCTGCGCCTGGCGACCTCGCTGATCAGCGTCGACCAGGCGAAGGACAACCTGCGCCAGGAGATCCCCGACGGCGCCTCCTTCGACACCGTCAGGGAGCGGGCGCAGCGCGTCTGGGACAAGCTGCTCGGCAAGGTCGAGGTGGAGGGCGCGACCCCGGACCAGCTGACCACGCTGTACTCCAGCATGTACCGGCTGTATCTGTACCCCAACTCCGGCTTCGAGAAGGTCGGGGGCACGTACGAGTACGCCTCGCCGTTCTCGCCCATGCCGAGCCAGGACACGCCGACCCACACGGGTGCGAAGATCGTGGACGGCAAGGTGTACGTCAACAACGGCTTCTGGGACACCTACCGGACGACGTGGCCGGCGTACTCCTTCCTGACGCCGTCTCAGGCCGGTGAGATGGTGGACGGGTTCGTGCAGCAGTACAAGGACGGCGGCTGGACCTCCCGCTGGTCCTCGCCCGGCTACGCGGACCTGATGACCGGCACGTCCTCGGACGTGGCGTTCGCGGACGCGTATGTGAAGGGCGTGAAGTTCGACGCGAAGGCGGCCTACCAGGCGGCCCTGAAGAACGCGACCGTCGTCCCGCCGATGTCGGGCGTGGGCCGCAAGGGCATGAGCACCTCGCCCTTCCTCGGCTACACCAGCACCGCCACACCCGAGGGCCTGTCCTGGGCGATGGAGGGGTA
Organism: Streptomyces sp. NPDC048192; assembly: GCF_043202415.1. Classification (NCBI taxonomy): domain Bacteria; kingdom Bacillati; phylum Actinomycetota; class Actinomycetes; order Kitasatosporales; family Streptomycetaceae; genus Streptomyces; species Streptomyces sp. NPDC048192. The sequence continues at coordinate 328,760 of NZ_JBIDAL010000008.1, read as the reverse complement.
CGTCAACGACTACGGCATCGCGAAGATGGGCGAGGCCCTGTACCGCAAGACGGGCGAGAAGCACTACAAGGAGGAGTCGGAGTACTTCCTGAACCGCGCGCGGGACTATGTGAACCTCTTCGACTCCAGGGCCGGTTTCTTCCAGGGCCGCGACGCCAAGGGCGGCTGGCGGGTGGACTCCGCCTCGTACGACCCGCGTGTGTGGGGGTACGACTACACGGAGACCAACGGCTGGGGCTACGCCTTCAGCGTCCCGCAGGACAGCCGGGGCCTGGCCAACCTCTACGGCGGCCGGCAGGGGCTCGCGGACAAGCTGGACGCGTTCTTCTCCACCCCGGAGACGGCTTCCCCGGACTTCGTCGGCTCCTACGGCGGCGTGATCCACGAGATGACCGAGGCGCGGGACGTCCGGATGGGCATGCTCGGGCAGTCCAACCAGGTCTCGCACCATGTGGCGTACATGTACGACGCGGCCGGCCAGCCCTGGAAGACCCAGGCGGCGGTCCGGGAGATCCTCTCCCGGCTCTACCTCGGCAGCGAGATCGGGCAGGGCTACCACGGGGACGAGGACAACGGCGAGCAGTCGGGCTGGTTCCTGTTCTCCGCGCTCGGCTTCTACCCGCTGGTGATGGGCAGCGGCGAGTACGCCATCGGCTCCCCGCTGTTCAAGAAGGTCACCGTGCACCTGGAGAACGGCCATGATCTGGTGGTGAAGGCGCCCGGCAACAGCGCCGCGAACGTCTACGTCCGGGGCGTCACCTTCAACGGCCGGCCCTGGACGTCGACGTCCCTGCCGCACGCGCTGCTGGCCAAGGGCGGGGTGCTGGAGTTCTCCATGGGGTCCAGGCCCTCCACGTGGGGCACGGGCAAGAACGCGGCACCGGTCTCCATCACACAGGACGACAAGGTGCCGGCGCCCCGGTCGGACGTGCTGAAGGGCGACGGCCCGCTGTTCGACGACACCTCGGCGACGGACGCCACGGTCACCTCCGTGGACCTTCCGGTGGACCGGGCCGTCACGCCGGTCCAGTACACGCTGACGTCCTCGGCCGACCGCACGAAGGCGCCGGCCGGCTGGACCCTGCAGGGCTCCACGGACGGCACCACCTGGCAGACCCTGGACCACCGCTCCGGGGAGACGTTCGCCTGGGACCGCCAGACCCGGGCGTTCACGATCGCCGCGCCGGGCAGGTACACGAAGTACCGGCTGGTCCTGGACGGCGAGTCGACGCTGGCGGAGGTGGAGCTGCTGGCCTGACGCGCACCGGCGGAGTGCGGCGGCCGTCCCCTGCGGGGGGCGGCCGCTCGCTCTTCGGTGCGGTGCCCAAATCTGTTGACATCGTTGTCGGTTGGCGCGGTAGAGTCATGTACCGGCCATGGACAACGTTGTCGCCGAGTACCGGCAGAAACTGTGTCCGACCTCACAATCCAGCATCATCCGGGCGGGTTCTCCGAACCCCCCTCCCCGCCCGGCTCGCGGACCCGGTGCACCTGGACACCGGGTCCGCCCAGAGCCCGCGCGGAATACGGGCGGAGAATGTGGCCCAAGTCTCAGGCCGCTCCGCCACCCGCCGACCAGCGACGATTCCCCTCCGCCGGGGGCGGCGGGGCCGCCGGTCCGTGGACGGCCGTAGCCACACGATGAAATCGAATGCTACAAAGGCCGCATGTCGGACATCCCTGGCCGATCCAGGCGACTCTCCTGGCGGTCTGTGATCGGCAAAAGCCCACGAAGCGTCGCCGGGCAGGTCTTCGTCCTGCAAGTGGCTCTCGTCGCGGCGCTCGTCCTGTGCGGCGTTCTCGCCCTGGTCCTGCAGTCGGAACGGGACACGGGCACCGAGGCCGAACGCCGTTCCATCGCCGTCGCCCAGACCTTCGCGCACTCCCCCGGTCTGGTGCAGGCGCTGCGGACCCCCGACCCGTCCAAGGTCCTCCAGCCGCTCACCGAGGCCGGGCGCAAGTCGGCGGGCGTCGACTTCATCGTCGTCATGAACACCCACGGCATCCGCTACACCCACCCGATGCCGAGCAAGATCGGGCACCGGTTCGTGGGCACGATCGGGCCGTCGCTGGCCGGCAAGGTCTACACGGAGAGCGTGCACGGACCGCTGGGCCACGAGGAGCAGGCGACCGTTCCGGTCCGCGACAGCCAGGGCAAGGTGGTCGCCCTGGTCTCCGCCGGACTGAAGGTCAAGCACATCACCAACGCCGTGGACCGGCAGCTGCCCATCATCCTGGGCGCCGGGGCCGGAGCCCTCGTGGTGTCGACCGGGGGCACGGCCCTGATGAGCCGGCGGCTGCGGCGGCAGACGCACAGCCTGGCCCCGGACGAGATGACCCGCATGTACGAGCACCACGACACGGTGCTGCACGCGGTGCGCGAAGGAGTGCTCATCGTGGGCGCCGACGGGCGGCTGCTGCTGGTCAACGACGAGGCCCGGCGGCTGCTGGGGCTGCCCGCCGACGCCGAGGGGCAGCGGGCGTCCGAGCTGCCCGGCCTGAAACCGGACGTCGTGGAGCTGCTCGACTCCCGGCGCGAGGCCAGCGACGAGGTCCTGTTCGCCGGGGAGCGGCTGCTGGCGGTCAACCAGCGGCCCACGGACAGCGCGGGAGGCCCCGGAGGGACCGTGGTGACCCTGCGGGACACCACCGAGCTCCAGGCGCTGTCCGGCCGCGCCGAGGCCGCCAGGGAGCGGCTGACGCTGCTGTACGACGCCGGTCTGGGCCTGGGCACCACCCTCGACGTGACCCGCACGGCGGACGAGCTGGCGCGGGTGGCCGTGCCGCGGTTCGCCGACTTCGTCACCGTGGACCTGTCCGACGCCGTGCTGCAGGGCGAGGAGCCCGCCGCGACCGCGACGGACCTCAGGCGCATCGCGGTCCAGGGGATCAGGGACGATCACCCGCTGTACGAGAAGGACCGGCTGATCGACTTCCTGCCGATCACCCCGCAGGCCCGCGGCTACGGCAGCGGCCGCTCGGAGCTGGTGACCGACCTGTCCGCGGCGCCGGACTGGCGGGCGCAGGACCCGCCGCGCACCCGGGAGATCCTGGACTACGGCATCCAGTCGCTGATCACCGCCCCGATCCGGGCCCGCGGCACGGTCCTCGGCATCGCCAACTTCTACCGGGCCAAGCGGGACCCCTTCGACGAGGAGGACCTGTCGCTCGCCGAGGAGCTGGTGGCGCGCGCCGCCGTCAGCATCGACAACGCCCGCCGCTACGCCCGCGAGCACGCGCTGGCGGTCACCCTGCAGCGCAGCCTGCTGCCGCGTGCCCTGCCGGAGCAGAGCGCCCTCGACGTGGGCTACCGCTATCTGCCCGCGCAGAGCGGGGTGAGCGGGGACTGGTTCGACGTGATCCCGCTGCCCGGCGGCCGGGTGGCGCTGGTCGTCGGCGACGTGGTCGGCCACGGTCTGCACGCCGCCGCCACCATGGGACGGCTGCGCACGGCGGTGCACAACTTCTCCACCCTCGACCTGCCCCCGGACGAGCTGCTGAGCCATCTGGACGACCTGGTCGGCCGCATCGACCAGGACGAGGCGTGCCCGGAGACGGCCCGGGAGATCGCCGGCGCCACCTGTCTGTACGCGATCTACGACCCGGTGACGCGCCGGTGCACGATGGCGCGGGCGGGGCATCTGGCGCCCGCCCTGGTCCACCCCGACGGCAGCGTCACCTTCGCGGACGTGCCGGCCGGGCCTCCGCTGGGCATCGGGGGCCTGCCGTTCCGGACGGCCGAACTGGAGCTGGCCGAGGGCACCCGGCTGGTGCTCTACACCGACGGGCTCATCGAGAACCGCACCCGTGACCTGGACGTGAGCATGGATCTGCTGCGGCAGGCGCTGGCGCGCCACGCGGACCGGACGCCGGACGAGATGTGCCAGGGGGTGCTGGACGAGCTGCTGCCGGGGCGGGCCACGGACGACGTGGCGCTGCTGGTCGCGCACACGCGGGCGCTGTCCCCCGGCCAGGTCGCCGACTGGGACGTGCCGCCCGATCCGGCGGCCGTGGCGGACATGCGCGTGGCGGTGTCCGAGAAGCTCGCGGAGTGGGGGCTGGACGACCTCGGCTTCGCCACGGAACTGGTGCTGAGCGAGCTGGTCACCAACGCCATCCGGCACGGCGCCGAGCCGATCCATGTACGGCTGATCCGCGACCGCACGCTGATCTGCGAGGTGGCGGACGGCAGCAACACCGCGCCGCATCTGCGGTACGCCGCGACGACCGACGAGGGCGGCCGGGGCCTGTTCCTGGTCTCGCAGATGACCGAGCGGTGGGGCGTCAGGTACAGCCCGCGCGGCAAGGTGATCTGGGCGGAGCAGGAGCTGCCGTAGCGCGGCGAAGGGCCGCATCCCCGGCGCCGGGGATGCGGCCCTGACCGCTGTGCGGCCTGCCGCTTACTTGCGGATCAGGTTGCGCAGCACGTACTGCATGATGCCGCCGTTGCGGTAGTAGTCGGCCTCACCGGGGGTGTCGATGCGGACGACCGCGTCGAACTCGACACCGGTGTCGGTGGTGACCTTCACCGTGCGCGGGGTGCGGCCCTCGTTCAGCTCGGTGACGCCCGAGATGGAGAAGGTCTCCTCGCCGGTCAGGCCGAGGGACGCGGCCGAGGCGCCCTCCGGGAACTGCAGCGGCAGCACGCCCATGCCGATGAGGTTGGAGCGGTGGATGCGCTCGTACGACTCGGCGATGACGGCCTTGACGCCGAGGAGCGCGGTGCCCTTGGCCGCCCAGTCGCGGGACGAGCCGGAGCCGTACTCCTTGCCGGCCAGGACGACCAGCGGGACGCCGGCGGCCTGGTAGTTCTGCGAGGCGTCGTAGATGAAGGAGACCGGGCCGCCCTCCTGCGTGAAGTCACGCGTGTAGCCGCCCTCGGTGCCCGGCGCGATCTGGTTGCGCAGGCGGATGTTGGCGAACGTGCCGCGGATCATGACCTCGTGGTTGCCGCGGCGGGAGCCGTAGCTGTTGAAGTCGCGGCGCTCGACGCCGTGCTCCGTGAGGTACTTGCCGGCCGGGGTGTCGGCCTTGATGGCGCCGGCCGGGGAGATGTGGTCGGTGGTGACCGAGTCGCCCAGCTTGGCGAGGACCCGGGCGCCGGTGATGTCCTCGACCGGGGCCGGCTCCATGCCCATGCCCTCGAAGTACGGGGGCTTGCGGACGTAGGTGGACTGCGGGTCCCACTCGAAGGTGTTGCCGGTGGGGATGGGCAGCGCCTGCCACTGGGCGTCGCCGGCGAAGACGTCCTCGTAGGACTTGGCGAACATGTCCTCGCCGATGGCGTTCGCGACGACGTCGTTGACCTCGGCCTCGGTCGGCCAGATGTCCTTCAGGTGGACCGGGTTGCCGTCCTGGTCGGTGCCCAGGGCGTCACGGGTGATGTCCACCTTCATGGAGCCCGCGATGGCGTAGGCGACGACCAGCGGCGGGGACGCCAGGTAGTTCATCTTGACGTCGGGGTTGATCCGGCCCTCGAAGTTGCGGTTGCCGGACAGCACCGAGACGACGGCGAGGTCGTGGTCGTTGACGGCCTTGGAGACCTCCTCCGGCAGCGGGCCGGAGTTGCCGATGCAGGTGGTGCAGCCGTAGCCGACGAGGTTGAAGCCCAGCTTGTCCAGGTACGGGGTGAGGCCGGCCTTCTCGAAGTAGTCGGTGACGACCTTGGAGCCCGGGGCGAGGGTGGACTTGACCCACGGCTTGCGGGTCAGGCCCTTCTCGACCGCCTTCTTGGCGACCAGGGCGGCGCCGATCATGACGTACGGGTTGGAGGTGTTGGTGCAGGAGGTGATGGCCGCGACCGTCACCGCACCGTGGTCCAGCTCGTAGGTGGTGCCGTCGGGGGCGGTCACCGGGACCGGGTTGGACGGGAAGCCGTTCGGAGCGACGGCCGGGGCGTCGGAGGCCGGGAAGGACTCCTTGCCCGCCTCGTCGATGTCGTCCACGTAGTTGCGGACGTCCAGCTTGAACTGCTCGGCGGCGTTCGCCAGGACGATGCGGTCCTGCGGGCGCTTCGGGCCGGCGATGGAGGGCACGACGGTGGACAGGTCCAGCTCGAGCTTCTCGGAGAAGTCCGGCTCGGCCTTCGGGTCCAGCCAGAGGCCCTGCTCCTTGGCGTAGGCCTCGACCAGCGCGACCTGCTGCTCCGAACGGCCGGTCAGGCGCAGGTAGTTCAGGGTCTCGTCGTCGATCGGGAAGATCGCGGCGGTGGAGCCGAACTCCGGCGACATGTTGCCGATGGTGGCGCGGTTGGCGAGCGAGGTGGCGGCCACGCCCTCGCCGTAGAACTCCACGAACTTGCCGACCACACCGTGCTTGCGGAGCATCTCGGTGATGGTGAGCACGAGGTCGGTGGCGGTGGTGCCGGGCTGAAGCTCGCCGGTGAGCTTGAAGCCGACGACGCGCGGGATGAGCATGGAGACCGGCTGGCCGAGCATCGCGGCCTCGGCCTCGATGCCGCCGACGCCCCAGCCGAGGACGCCGAGGCCGTTGACCATCGTGGTGTGCGAGTCGGTGCCGACCAGGGTGTCCGGGTAGGCCTTGCCGTCGCGGACCATGACCACGCGGGCCAGGTGCTCGATGTTCACCTGGTGGACGATGCCGGTGCCGGGGGGGACGACCTTGAACTCGTCGAAGGCGGTCTGGCCCCAGCGCAGGAACTGGTAGCGCTCCTTGTTGCGGCCGTACTCCAGCTCGACGTTCTGCTTGAAGGCGTCGGTGGTGCCGAACTTGTCGGCGATGACGGAGTGGTCGATGACCAGCTCGGCCGGGGCCAGCGGGTTGATCTTCGCCGGGTCGCCGCCCAGCTCCTTCACGGCCTCGCGCATGGTCGCGAGGTCCACGACGCAGGGCACGCCGGTGAAGTCCTGCATGATCACGCGGGCCGGCGTGAACTGGATCTCCTGGCTGGGCTGGGCCTGGGAGTCCCAGCCGCCGAGGGCGCGGATGTGGTCGGCGGTGATGTTCGCGCCGTCCTCCGTGCGGAGCAGGTTCTCCAGCAGGACCTTGAGGCTGTACGGCAGGCGGGCCGAGCCCTCCACCTTGTCCAGCCGGAAGATCTCGTACGACTCGTCGCCCACCTGCAGCGTGCTGCGGGCGTCGAAGCTGTTCGCCGACACGACAGTCTCCTTCATTGATGTGCGCGTACCACCGTCAATCGTGCCGCCACGCCGGTCTGGCCCGTCCGCTAAGGTAAGGCTAAGTTAGGTAACCCTTAGCAGCTGGCGGCTGCGGTGCGCCTGGCAGATATCTCGATGTCGAGATAACTCTAGTACATGGGGGCCGGATGGTCATGCCCGGACACCCCCTCCGCGCCGGCCACAGGGCGAGGGGCCGGGTGAGGGGTCACGCAATAGGCCGAATTCATCTCCTAGAGGGAGAGTAGGGCCGAAATCGGGTACTCGCCCCCAAACGGGTGGACTGCCGCGTTATCCCTGGTCATTGACACGTCGTCACCCGAACGGCCCCCCATGACGGGCGGCATCTCATATCTGAGATAGCCTCAACCTCATGGCAGACGACTACCTCGTACGCATCGGTAAGCTCATCCGTGACGCCCGGCAGCACCGGGGCTGGACACAGGCACAGCTCGCCGAGGCGCTCGGTACCAGCCAGAGCGCGGTCAACCGCATCGAGCGCGGCAACCAGAACATCAGCCTTGAGATGATCGCCCGCATCGGTGAGGCCCTGGACAGCGAGATCGTGTCGCTGGGATACGCCGGGCCGATGCACCTGCGCGTCGTCGGCGGCCGCCGGCTCTCCGGGTCCATCGACGTCAAGACGAGCAAGAACGCCTGCGTGGCGCTGCTGTGCGCCTCGCTGCTGAACAAGGGGCGCACGGTGCTGCGCCGGGTCGCGCGCATCGAGGAGGTGTACCGCCTGCTGGAGGTGCTGAACTCCATCGGCGTGCGCACCCGCTGGATCAACGACGGCGTCGACCTGGAACTGGTGCCCCCGGCCGAGCTGGAGATGGCGGCCATCGACGCACAGGCCGCCGTGCGCACCCGCTCCATCATCATGTTCTTCGGTCCGCTGCTGCACCGCATGGACGCCTTCAAGCTGCCCTACGCCGGCGGCTGCGACCTCGGCACGCGCACCATCGAGCCGCACATGATCGCGCTGCGCCGGTTCGGCCTGGACATCGCCGCCACCGAGGGCCAGTACCACGCGCAGGTCGACCGCTCGGTGCGCCCCGACCGCCCGATCGTGCTGACCGAGCGCGGCGACACCGTGACCGAGAACGCGCTGCTGGCGGCCGCCCGGCACGACGGCGTGACCGTCATCCGCAACGCCTCCTCCAACTACATGGTCCAGGACCTGTGCTTCTTCCTGGAGGCCCTCGGCGTCAAGGTGGAGGGCATCGGCACCACCACGCTGACCGTGCACGGCGTGCCGGACATCGACGTCGACGTGGACTACTCCCCCTCCGAGGACCCGGTCGAGGCGATGAGCCTGCTGGCCGCCGCGGTCGTCACCGAGTCGGAGCTGACGGTCCGCCGGGTCCCCATCGAGTTCCTGGAGATCGAGCTGGCGGTCCTGGAGGAGATGGGCCTCGACCACGACCGCAGCCCCGAGTACGTCGCGGACAACGGCCGCACCCGCCTGGTCGACCTCACCGTCCGCCCCTCCAAGCTCGAAGCCCCGATCGACAAGATCCACCCCATGCCCTTCCCGGGCCTGAACATCGACAACGTCCCGTTCTTCGCGGCGATCGCGGCCGTCGCGCAGGGCAAGACCCTCATCCACGACTGGGTCTACGACAACCGCGCGATCTACCTGACCGACCTCAACCGCCTCGGCGGCCGCCTGCAGTTGCTGGACCCGCACCGGGTGCTGGTCGAGGGCCCGACCCGGTGGCGCGCCGCCGAGATGATGTGCCCGCCGGCGCTGCGCCCCGCCGTGGTCGTCCTGCTGGCGATGATGGCCGCCGAGGGCACGTCGGTGCTGCGCAACGTGTACGTCATCAACCGCGGTTACGAGGACCTCGCCGAGCGCCTGAACTCGGTGGGGGCCCAGATCGAGACGTTCCGCGACATCTGACGGGGCGTCACTTCTCCTGCTCCGGCGTCGAAACGGCTCCGCACGAGGACCGGTGGACGCGATCCCGGCCGCCCTGACCGCAGTGCGGGCGGCCGGGCTCCCGCCCGCCCCGGTCAGGGCCCCGCCGAGCACGGCCTGCGCGCCGGACACTGGCCGGCGGTGCCGGCGGCCGTCTCCGGCGGGTGCGGCCCCGGCCTCCGGAGCGGTGCGGACGCTGCCGGGCGCGGCGCCGCAGACGGCGGTTCACCGCCGGTGTCCGCCGAGTGACGGCCGTCGGGGCCGGCAACCGCACGAGGGCGTCGAGCCGCCGATGCGGCGCACCCGCCGGCCCGCACCGGACGACCCGCCCAAGATCGCAGTCGCGGCACCGGACGACTGCGCTCATCCTGGCAGGGAGGCGTGGGCGGCTTCGCGGGTCCATCAGGCGTCGCCGACCGCGTCAGGGAGGCGATGCACATGGCAGCGATACCGGAAAAGACACACCCGGGGCGCAGCAGCAGGACGCTCGGTGGCACCTCCATGGCTGCCGGCGGCATGATGGTGATCAGCGGGTCGTTCAGCATCATCATGGGCGTGTCCGGCGTCGCACAGGACAGCCTGTTCGCCGCCTCGTCCGACTACGCCTACTGGTTCGACCTGACCACCTGGGGCGTGATCCACCTCGTGGTCGGCGTGCTGCTCCTCATCGCCGGTCTCGGTACCCTGCAGGACAAGAGCTGGGGACGCGGAGCCGGCGCGTCGGTGACGGCGATCAGCCTGATCACGCAGTTCATGTTCGTGCCGCACTACCCAGCGTGGGCCATCCCGATGATGACGCTCGATCTCCTGATCCTTTTCTCGCTCACACGGATACCCATCGAAACCGGCGGCCGGTGAGCACGCGCGCGCCGTGCGCCATGAGCGTCCCCGCCGGGCCCGGGAGCCACCGTGGCTGACCAGCCGGCGGACGCCGGCCGCATCGTGGTCGGAGTGGACGGTTCGGACTCCTCCAAGCAGGCCCTCCGCTGGGCCGTGCGCCAGGCGGAACTCACCGAGGGCGTGGTGGAGGCCGTGACCGCCTGGGACTTTCCGCAGTTCCACGGCGCGCTCGGCTGGTTGCCGCCATCGAGCAGCGACGAAGCGGCGTTGCGGGACCGGGCGCGCCAAGAGCTCACGGACACCGTGGCGGAAACCGTGGGACCGCAGCCGCGGGTGGAGGTGCGTACCGAGGTGCGCTACGGCGCCCCCGCCGGTGTGCTGCTCGACGCGGCCCGAGACGCGTCCCTGCTGGTGGTGGGCAGCCGGGGGCGGGGCGGCTTCACAGGACTGCTGCTGGGGTCGGTGGCCCAGCACTGCACGCAGCACGCCGCCTGTCCGGTCGTCGTGGTGCGTGACGGTGGACGGTGAGCGCGGTGAGCGCCGCCCGTCCGAACGGATGAATCCCCGTGTGCGCCGGGCAGGCGCCGGTTCTCACAGGAGGGACGAGCAGGTGAAGGCATTCGTGATGAAGGAGATCGGGCGCGTGGGTTTCATGGACAAACCCGTTCCGCGGCCGGGTCCGGGCGACGCCCTCGTGCGCACGACCCGGGCCCTCATCTGCACCTCCGACTCGCACACCGTCCAGGGCGGCATCGGCCCCCGGGAGAACCTGACGCTCGGCCATGAAGCGGTGGGCGTCGTGGACGCCGTGGGCGACGAGGTGAAGGACTTCCGGCCCGGCGACCGGGTGCTCGTCGGTGCCATCACACCCGACTGGGGCGACCTCGCTTCGCAGAACGGTCACCCCTCGCAGTCGGGCGCGCCGCTCGGGGGTTTCAAGTTCGCGAATTCCAAGGACGGCGTCTTCGCCGAGTACTTCCACGTGAACGACGCCGACGCGAACCTCGCCAGGATCCCCGACGCGATCTCCGACGCCGCCGCGGTCTACTGCGCCGACATGATGTCCACCGGGTTCATGGGCGCCGAGCACGGAGACATCCCGACCGGCGGGACCGTGGCCGTACTCGCGCAGGGCCCGGTCGGCCTGATGGCGACGGCAGGGGCGAGGCTCCGCGGCGCCGGCCTTGTCATCGGCGTCGAGTCCGTCCCCACCCGGCAGAAGCTCGCGCGGACGTACGGCGCGGACGAGATCGTGGACTTCACCAGAGAGGACGTCGTAGAGCGGGTCCTCGAGCTGAGCGAGGGGCAAGGGGTCGACACCGCCATCGAGGCACTCGGCGCGGACGTGACCTTCCAGACCGCGGTCAAGATCACCAAGCCCGGAGGCACGATCTCCAACACCGGGTACTTCGGCGAAGGGGAGTTCGTGCGCATCCCGCGCGTCGAATGGGGCGTCGGCATGGCGGACAAGACGATCAGAACGGGACTCTGCCCCGGAGGCCGGCTGCGCATGGAGCGGCTGCTGCGGGTGCTGGGGACAGGACGGGTCGACCCGTCGCACCTGACGACCCACGAGTTCCCTTTCGACGACATGGAAAGGGCCTTCGAGGTGTCGGACAAGAAGCTGGAAGACGTCGTGAAAGTGATGATCACCTTCTAGACGATCCGCTTCGGCGCTGCGGAGGAAGGGCGGCCATGTACGATCCCGATCCACCGTTCCGGCCGATTCGCAGGCGCGAGGGCTACCTGCCGTTGGAGGACCTCGGCCTGATCGGGGACGGAACGACCGCCGCGCTCGTCGGCCTGGACGGCGCCGTCTGGTGGATGTGCCTGCCCCGGTTCGATGACGAACCGCTGTTCTGCGGCCTGCTGGACCACGCGCGCGGCGGGCGTTTCACCCTGGCGCCGCAGGACCTCGTGGAGGCGCGACAGCGCTATGAACCGGACACCGCCGTCCTGACGACGGACTTGCGCAGCCCCACCGGCCTGGTGCGCGTCACCGATGCGCTGGCCCTGCGCTCGGGCGCCGATCTCACCGACGACGCACCGGCCGACCGCTGCGAACTCATCCGTTCGGCGGTGGTGCTGGCCGGGAGCGTCCGCCTCCGGTCGGACTTCGAGCCGCGCGGCGGTGCGCAGACCCGGGCCTTGTTCAGCGGACTCGAGGTGCGTCCGTCCCGGCAGCCGGGCCTGCGGCTCCATCTGCGCTCCAACCGGCCCCTGACCGGCCTGCACAGCACACACGACCTTCAGCAGGGCGACCGCCTCGATCTGGTGTTGTCCTGGGGACGCTTCCATCGCCACCACCGGTTCGACGCCGACGCGATGCTGCGGGCGACGGCGGACGCGTGGCGCCGCTGGATGCGGCACTTCCGCTACGGCGGTCCCGAAGAACCTCTGGTCAGGCGCGCCGCGATCACGCTGAAACTGTGCGACGACTGGGCCAACGGCTCGCTGGTCGCGGCACCCACCTCCTCCCTGCCCGCACCGGTCGGCGGGATCCGCAACTGGGACTACCGCTACGCCTGGATCCGCGACGCGGCCTTCGCCGTGTTCGCGCTGCGCCGCATCGGCTTCCGCGGCGAGGCCGACGCCTTCCTCGGCTGGGTCCTCGACGCCTTCGAGTACAGCCGGCGGCCCCGGATCATGTACACCCTCCGGGGCAGCCCGGTGCCGGAGGAGGTCGAGGACGCCGGGTTGGAGGGCTACCGGCGCTCTGCCCCGGTGCGCTGGGGCAACGGTGCGGCCGACCAGCGCCAGCACGACATCTACGGCGAGATCCTCGACTGCGCCGACCAGTGGCTCCGCTCCGGCGGTGAGATCCAGCCCGCGCTGTGGTCCAGCCTGGCGGGCCTGGCCGACGCCGCGGAGCACGCCTGGCAGCAACCGGACCAGGGCATCTGGGAGGTGCGCAGCGAGGGCCGGGTGTTCACGTACTCGGCCGGCCTGTGCCAGGTGGCGCTGGACCGGGCCGCGCAGATCGGTGAGCGGCTCGGCCTGTCCGGGCAGACCGCCCGGTGGCGGGCCTCGTCCGACCAGCTGCGCCGGCTCATCCTGGAGCAGTCGTGGGACGAGGACGCGCGGAGCCTCAGTGCGCACCTGGACGGCGGCGGCGCTCTGGACGCGAGCCTGCTCGCGCTCCCCCTGCGCCAGGTGCTCCCGGCCGGTCACCCGCGCATGGTGGCGACGACCGCGGCCATCGCCGAGCGCCTGTCGGCGGGTGACGGCCTGCTCTACCGCTATCTGCACAAGGAGTCCCCCGACGGCCTGGCCGGCGACGAGGGCGCCTTCGTGCTGTGCAGCTTCTGGCTGGTCGACAACCTCATCGGCCAGGGCCGGCTGGAGGAGGCCGAGCAGCTGTACGCGTCGCTGTGCGCCCGGGTGAGCCCGCTGGGGCTGCTGTCGGAGCAGATCGACCCGTCGACAGGAGAGTTCATGGGCAACTTCCCGCAGGCGTTCAGTCACATCGGGATCATCGCCAGCGGCGTGAATCTCGCCCGAGCGAAAGCAGGCCCGCACGCATGATCGACCGACTCGCCGTCTTCGGCGCGACAGGCGACCTGACCGCACGTTATCTGCTGCCCGCGCTGGCCACCCTGCGGGCGGCCGGACACCTCGGCGACCGGGTGCAGTTGACCGGCGCGAGCAGGGAGGACCGGGACAGCGAACAGTACCGGCAGTGGATCGGCGCCAAGCTCGACCACCATGGCGGATCCTGTCCGGCCGACGCGAGGAAGTGGGTCGCGGCGTCGGCGCGTTATGTGCGGGCCGACGTCACCGACCCCGCCGACGTCGCCGCGGCCATCGCCGGCGACGGACCCGTCGCCGTCTACCTCGCCCTGCCCCCGGCGCTCTTCCCGCCGGCGGTCACCGCACTGCACGAGGCGGGTCTGCCGGCGGGCAGCCGGATCGTGCTGGAGAAACCGTTCGGCGAGGACCTGGCCGGCGCCCGGGAGCTGAACCGGCTGCTCGCCGACCTCGTGCCGGAGCAGTCGGTGTTCCGGGTCGACCACTTCCTGGCCATGACCACGGTCCAGAACGTCCTTGGCAGCCGGCTGGCCAACCGCGTGCTGGAACCCCTCTGGAACAGCACCCACATCGCCGAGGTGGACATCGTCTGGGACGAGACCCTCGCGCTGGAGGGCAGGGCGGGCTACTACGACACCGTCGGGGCGCTCAAGGACATGGTGCAGAACCACCTATTGCAACTGCTGTGCCTGGTGGCCATGGAGCCGCCCCTCACCCTCGGCGAGCGCGACCTGCGCGACCGGAAGGTCGACGTGCTGCGGTCGGTGCGGCCCCTGACCGAGGACGACGTGGTGCGCCGTACGCGCCGCGCCCGCTATCTGCCCGGCAGGATCGGCGGCCTGGACATTCCCGCCTACGCCGACGAGGAGGGCGTCGACCCCCGGCGCCGTACCGAGACCTTCGCCGAGGTGGAGCTGGAACTGGACAGCTGGCGCTGGGCCGGGACGACGTTCCGGCTCCGCAGCGGCAAGGCGCTCGAGGCGGACCGCAAGGAGGTCGCGGTGCGCTTCCGTTCGGTGCCGCACCTGCCCTTCGGCCACACCGGGGAGACCCTGCCCAACGTGCTCCGCTTCGGACTGGAACCGGAGGATCTGACCCTGCGTCTGACGGGCATCGGCTCCCAGGCCCACGAGTTCACCCCGCTGTCGCTGACCGCTCGCATGGAACCGCCGGGCCTGCCCGCCTACGGACGGCTCCTGCTGGACGTCCTGACGGGCGATCCCGCCCTGTCGATCCGCGGCGACGAGGCCGAGGAGGCGTGGCGGGTCGTCGAGCCCGTGCTGTCCGCCTGGAAGAGGGACCTCGTTCCGCTCGAGGAGTACGCCGCCGGCTCGGCGGGTCCGCCGCCACGGCCGCGGTACGCGGACGGCCGGATGCGGCGAGAGGACGTGCTCCGCGACCGGGCGGTACCCACCGACGGCGTCTGACGGCCGCCCACCGCCCCGGCACGCCCGCCGTCCGCGTCCGACCGAGGAGAGAAGCATCGCGATGTCCCCCGGCACCGAGCGTCGCCCCCTGTGCATCGTGGTCATGGGAGTCTCCGGCACCGGCAAGACCACCGTGGCCAGGCTGCTCGCGCAGCGGCTGGGCATCCCGTTCGCGGAGGCCGACGACTTCCACCCGCCCGCCAACATCGCCAAGATGTCGGCCGGCGTCCCGCTCGACGACGCGGACCGCCGCCCCTGGCTGGAGGCCATCGGCCGCAGACTCCGCCAAGCCGACGCGGCGGGCATCGGCTGCGTGGTCGCCTGCTCCGCGCTGAAGCGACGCTACCGGGACACGTTGCGAGCGGCCTGTCCGGGCGTCTTCTTCCTGCATCTGACCGCGGACCACGATCTGCTGGCGGAGCGGATCGGCCACCGCGCCGGCCACTTCATGCCGCAAGCGCTGCTCGGCTCCCAGCTCGCGACCCTGGAACCGCTCGGGCCCGACGAGCGGGGCATCTCGCTGGACGCGGGGCCGGCTCCCGGCCTGATCGCCGAGACGGCCGTGGCCCTGCTCCGCCAGCACTGACCACACGGCCGCGGAAATCCGGGACGCCCCGTGCCGTCAGCCCGCCACCACCGCCTCCGCCGCCGCCACCGCGCACACCCGGGCGGCGCCGTACGTGGTGATGTGCAGGGCGCCGCGCGGGGCGGCTCCGGGCAGGCCCATCTCCACGACGACCGTGTCGGGGCGGGCGGCGAGCAGGGCGTCGAGGGCGGCGCGCATCCAGGGGTGCCGGTGTTCGTCGCGGACCACGGCGACGATCCGGCGGCCGTCGGCGGCGGCGAGGGCGTCGGCGCCCGCGGCGTCGCCGGTGAAGGAGCCGGCTGCGGTGCCGGGCAGCAGCCGCCGCAGTTCGGCGGCGACGCCCCAGGGGGTCTGGTCGCCGACGGCGATGTTGCGGGCCGGCTCGAACTGGGCGACGTACGCCGGCGCGGTGACCGGCGCGGCGGCGCCCGCGCGGGTCACGGTGAGCGCGCGGCGGGCCGCGACGAGGCCGATCTCCGGGTCGGGCGCGGTGGCCGCCGCGCGGTCGCGGGCCCGCGCCGTCCACCGGGCCAGTTCGCGGACCCGTGCGGCCGCGTCGGCGAGCCGTTCCTCGGGCAGTTCACCGGAGCGCACGGCGGCCACGAGCGCGTCCCTCAGCCGCAGCACGGTGCCCTCGTCACACAGTCCACCGCCCACGCAGATGGCGTCGGCGCCGGCCGCGATCGCCAGGACCACGCCGTGCTCCAGGCCGTAGGTGCCGGAGATGGCGCGCATCTCCATGCCGTCGGTGACGATCAGCCCCTGGTAGCCGAGTTCCTCGCGGAGCAGTCCGGTCAGCACGCGGTGGGAGAGGGTGCCGGGGCGGTCGGGGTCGAGGGCGGGGACGAGGATGTGCGCGCTCATGACGGCGCGGGTGCCGGCGGCGATGGCCGCGCGGAACGGGGGCAGTTCGCGCTCGTACAGGGTCTTGGCGTCGACGTCGATGCGGGGCAGCGCGTGGTGGGAGTCGACGGCCGTGTCGCCGTGGCCTGGGAAGTGCTTGGTGCAGGCGGCGACACCGGTGGACTGCAGGCCCTCGACCCAGGCGGCGGTGTGCCGGGCGACCAGGTCGCTGCTCGCGCCGAAGGAGCGCACCCCGATGACGGGGTTGTCGGGGTTGGCGTTGACGTCGGCGGAGGGCGCCCAGTCGAAGTTGACGCCGCAGGCCGCGAGGCGCCGGCCCAGCTCACGGCTGACGGCGCGGGTGAGACCGGGGTCGTCGACGGCGCCGAGGGCGTGGTTGCCGGGGAAGGAGGAGCCGGTGCGCACGTCGAGGCGGGTGACGTCGCCGCTCTCCTCGTCGATGGCGACGAGCAGGTCGTCGCGTTCGGCCCGCAACTGGGCGGTGAGCGCGGTGACCTGGTCCTCGGAGACGACGTTGCGGCCGAACAGGGCGACGGAGGCGAGCCCTTCGCCGAGGCGGCGGCGCACCCAGTCGGGTGCGGTGGTGCCGTCGAACCCCGGCTGCAGCACGGCGAGGGCGTCCCGGGTGAGGGTGTCCGTGCCCGTGGCGAGTGTGGTCATCGGCGGGGTCATCCCTTCACGGCGCCGTCGGTCAGGCCGCTGACGGCCTTGCGTTGCAGGAAGACGAAGAGGATCAGGATGGGCAGCGCGAACAGGGACGAGGCTGCCATGGTGGCGCCCCAGTCGTCGCCGAAGGCGGTCTGGAACTGCGACAGCCACAGCGGCAGGGTCTGCTTCTCGATGTCCTTGTTGAGGATCAGGACGAGCGGGAACTCGTTCCAGGCGGTGATGAAGCCGAACAGCGAGGTCGCCATCAGGCCGGGCGCGAGCAGCGGGAAGATCACCCTGACGAAGGCCTGCATACGGGTGCAGCCGTCGACCATGGCCGACTCCTCCAGCTCCTTCGGTACGGCGGCGACGTAGCCGCGCAGGGTCAGGATGGTCAGCGGGAGCACCATCATCGCGTAGAAGACGGTGAGCGGCACCAGGCTGTTGAGCATGTCGTCATCGCGGACGATCATGTAGATGGCGATGATCATGACCTCCCAGGGGGCCATCTGCGCCAGCATGAAGGTCACGATGAGCCCGCGCCGGCCCCGAAAGCGCATCCGGGCCAGGGCGAAGGCCGCGAACAGCGCGATGACGAGCGAGCACAGCACCGAACAGACGGTGACGGTGACGGAGTTGAGGACCAGCGTCCAGAAGTGGTCGGCGTGCACGGCCCGGTCGAAGTGGCCGAGGGTGACGTGCGTCGGGAACCACACGGGGTTCTCCGCGATGATGTCGCCGGTCGGCTTGAAGGCCGTCGCGAACATCCAGTAGACGGGGAACACGAAGCCGACGAAGAGGACGACGGCGGTGGCATTGGGCCAGATACGGCCGAAGAGCGAGCGCTTCACAGCTCGTCCTCCTCTTGCTTGAGCACCATGCGCAGGTAGTACGAGGTGATGACGAGCAGGACCAGGATGGTCAGGAAGGAGATCGCCGCGCCGACCCCGAAGTGCTGGTTGCCGACGCCCTCGACGTAGGCGTAGATCGGCAGGGTCTCGGTGAGCCGGTCCGGGCCGCCCGCGTTCATGGCGAAGAGCTGCGGGAACGCCTTGAAGACC
Organism: Streptomyces sp. NPDC048192; assembly: GCF_043202415.1. Lineage (NCBI taxonomy): Bacteria > Bacillati > Actinomycetota > Actinomycetes > Kitasatosporales > Streptomycetaceae > Streptomyces > Streptomyces sp. NPDC048192. The sequence goes on along the minus strand of NZ_JBIDAL010000008.1, from coordinate 310,749 downwards.
CAGATGACCTCGAGGAAGGTCGTGGAGTACAGGAACGGCCGCAGGAAGGGCAGGGTCACCGAGGCGAAGCTCTGCCAGGCGCCGGCGCCGTCCAGGGCGGCGGCCTCGTACAGCTCCCTGGGGATGGTGGTGGTCGCGGCGTACAGGTTGATCGCGACGAACGGCACCGACATCCAGACGATGAGCAGGGTGACCACGGAGAAGGTGGAGAACTGGGTGCCGAGCCAGTTGTAGTCGGCCATGGAGTGCCAGCCGAGTTTGTCCAGGACCCAGTTGACGACGCCGAAGCGCTGCGCGAACAGCCACTGGTAGACAGTGGTGGCCGCGATGACCGGCATGGCCCAGGCGAGGACGAGGCCCATCATCAGCGTCAGCCGCATCTTCTTGCCGAGGCGGGCCAGCAGCAGTCCGACGAGGGTGCCGAACACCATGATCAGGACGACGTTGGCGGCGGTGAACAGGACGGTGCGCTCGACGACGGTCCAGAAGTCCGAGCCGGTGAGGACCTCCTTGTAGTTGTCGACGCCGTTCCACTCGGTGAGGTGCTGGATGAGCTGGCGCGGGTTGAGGTTCTGGAACGACAGCATGCCGTTCTTGACCAGGGGCCAGCCGAGCAGGACGAGGGTGGCCAGCAGCGCCGGGAGCAGCAGGAGATAGGGGGTGGCGGCACCGCGGCGGGAGGCGGATCCGGAGTCGCGCTCCGTGCCCCGCGGCGGCCCCGGTGTGCGGGCCTTGCGGACAGCGGGCTCACCGGCCGTGTCCGTGCCCTGGGTCTGCACTGACATGAGGTGTCATCTCTTCCGTGGCCGAACCGGCCGTACGAACGGCTGGGCCGGGGGCGCCTGCGGCGGCGCCCCCGGCGCGGGTCGTCAGTTCTGCTGGGCCAGGCGCTTGTCGATCTCCGACTGGACGTCCTTGGCGGCCGCCGCGGGCGTCTTACCGTTCAGCACGGCGGTCATGTAGGACTTGATGGGGTTCGGGGTGTTCTCCACCGCGGCCCACTCCGGGATGAGCGGCGTGGTGCCGCCGACGGCGGCCGCGGGCGCGGCGGCCTCGGCGGCGCCGTTGCCCTGCAGGTTGCTCTGCAGCGACGTCTTGTTGGGGATGACGCCGTTGAGCTTGGCCAGTTCGCCCTCGTACTGGTCGGACAGGGCGATCTTCAGGAACTCCTTGGCCAGGGACTGCTTCTTGCTGTTCTGGGCGACGGCGAGGTTGGAGCCGCCGAGGAAGACGCCCTCGGGCTTGTCGGCCGTGGCGCCCGGGATGGTGAAGTAGCCGATCTGCTTCTCGATGGCCTTGTTGGCCTGGATCGCGGTGCCGGCCTCCCAGCCCATGCCGATGAACGCGCCGGTCTTGCCCTTGGCGAAGATCGTGGCCTGCTGCGGGGTGGCCTCGTCCTTGTCCTTGGGGGCCTTGGAGTAGGAGGCGTACTTCTTGTAGAGGTCCATGGCCGCGGCGACCTTGGGGTCGGCGAGGTTGGAGACGTACTTGTCGCCCTGCTTCTTCACCAGGTCGCCGCCCTGGCCGATGATCAGGCCGTCGAGGAAGTACCAGTTCTGGCCCGGCAGGTAGAGCGGCTCGGCGTCGGTCTTCTTGCCGATCGTCTGGAGGTCCTTGAAGAACTCGTCGCGGGTCTTGGGGGTGGTCTTGATGCCGGCCTTGGCCCAGATCGCCTTGTTGTAGATGACGACGCGGTTGGCGAAGTACCAGGGGGCGGCGTACTGCTTGCCCTCGTACACGGAGGACTGGGAGACGGACGGCGTCCAGTCGGCGCCGATCTCCTTCTTGACGTCGGAGAGGTCGGCGAGGCCGCCGGTGGCCGCGTAGGCCGGGGTCTGGGTGTTGCCGACCTCCAGGACGTCCGGCGGGTTGTCCTCGGAGAGGGCGGTGGTGATCTTCTGCTGGATCCCGTCCCACTTCTGGATCTCGAACTTCAGCTTGGCGCCGGTCTTCTTCTCGAACGCGGCCTGGACGTCCTTGCTCCACTGCGGCGGAGCGGAGCCGTCCATGGTCCAGACGGTGAGCGTCTGGCCCTTCCAGCTGCTCGGTCCCGCGTCCTTGGAGCTGTCCTTGCCGCCGTTTCCGCCACACGCCGCAACGGAGACCATCATGCCCGCGATCACGATCGCGGCAGCGAGCTTGCGCTTCACGCCACCCTCCTCAGGGATGCCACTAATCCCCCCACGCCCTCGGCGGTGACCTGCGTACGACGCTGTTGCACGTAGGGCTCGGGACCTGGCCACTAATGGTGTAGACCAGTACGGTGGAGCTTGGCCTAGACCTTTCGGGGTGTCAAGGGTGGTCAACCGAGCCGATTCCGGCCGTTACGAGAACGTCACCGGAGCGCCTCCGTCCGCATCCGCCCCTTTCGCCCGCCGTTGGACCGGACCACGGCCGGCCAGGCGAGTTGGACTAGACCATAGGGCAGTCGGCCGCTATAACGGGAGACCGTCGGCACGGCCGGGAAGGCAGGCATGACCATCGACGTCAGCGGCGCGCGCGTGCCGAAGTACTACCGGATCAAGCAGCAGCTGCTCGCCATGGCCGAGGCGCTGCAGCCCGGTGCGGCCATGCCGGCCGAGCGGCTGCTCGCGGTCCGGTTCGGCACCTCCCGCACCACCGTGCGGCAGGCGCTCACCGAACTCGTGGGCGAGGGCCGCCTGGACCGGATCCAGGGCAAGGGCACCTTCGTCTCCCCGCCCAAGCTCTACCGCACGCTGCAGCTGACCTCGCACACCGAGGACATGCGCGCCCAGGGTCTGACGCCCTCCTCGCAGGTGCTGGACCTCGCCGAGGTCGAGGCCGGGCCCCGGCTCGCCGACCTGCTCGGCATCGCGGCCGGCGAGCGGGTGCTGCGGATCGAGCGGCTGCGACTGGCCGGCGGCGAGCCCATGGCGATCGAGACCACCCATCTGTCCGCACGCCGCTTCCCCGGCCTGCGCGGCACCCTGGCGACGCACTCCTCGCTGTACACGGCGCTCGCCGAGGTGTACGGCGTCCGGCTCGCGGAGGCCGACGAGACCATCGAGACCTCGCTGTCGACCCCGCGCGAGGCGCAGTTGCTCCGCACCGACGTGGGCCTGCCGATGCTGCTGCTGTCCCGGCATTCACGGGACGCGGAGGGCGCCCCGGTGGAGTGGGTGCGCTCGGTCTACCGGGGCTCGCGCTACAAGTTCGTAGCCGCCCTGCGCCGCCCGGCAGGGGAAGCGGACCCACGACGGCCGGTCCCCTGAGGGGGCTACGGCGGCCAGCCCGCTGAGGGGTCCGCGACACCCGGTCCGCCCAAGGGCTACGGCAACCGGTCCGCCCAAGGGCTACGGCAACCGGTCCGCTGAAGGCCTACGGCAGCCGGTCCGCAGAAGGGACCACGGCGACCGGCCCACACAAGGGCCCACCGCAGCCGGCCCGCCGAAGGGCCCACGGCAACCGGCCCACAGAAGAGCCCACGGCAACCGGCCCACACAAGGGCCCACGGGAACCGGCCCACTGAAGGGCTACGGCAGCCAACCCGCAGACGGACCCACGGCAGCCGGCCCGCTGAAGCGCCCACGGCAGCCGGTCCGCCGAAGGGTCCACAGCGACCGGCCCACAGAAGGGACCACGGCGACCGGCTCGCTGTAGGGCTACGGCGGCAAGCCCGCAGAAGGGCCCACGGCAGCCGGTCCGCTGAAGGGCCCACGGCAGCCGGTCCGCTGAAGGGCCCGCGGCAGTCGGTCCGCGGAAGGGTCCGCGGCAGCCGGCCCGCGAAAGGGTCCGCGGCAGCCGGCCCGCAGACGGACCCACGGCAGACGACCCGTTGAAGGACCCACGACAGCCGGTCCGCAGCAGGGCTACGGCGGCAAGCCCGCTGAAGGGCCCACGGCAGCCAGCCCACTGAAGGACGCACGACAGCCGACCCGCTGAAGGACCCACGACAGCCGACCCACACAAGGATCCGCGGCAGCCGACCCGCTGAAGGGCTACAGCAGCCGGCCCGCACAAGACCCACGACAGCCGGTCCGCTGAAGGGCTGCGGTCCGCTGTAGGGGCCGGGGCGTCGTGGGTGGGGCCGTCAGTCCAGGAACGCCGTCTCGATCCAGCGGCGCACCGCCCGCGGGCGCATCCGGTGCAGCCGGTCCACGGTGTCGGCGACCTCCGGCGCGCCGCCCACCGACAGGAACTTCTCGCGCACCAGCTCGGCATGGCCCGCCCGGGTCTCCGGCCCCGCCGCGCCGACGGGAATCAGCCGGGTGCGCGAGACGGTACGGCCGTCCGTCAGGCGTACGGTCACCCGGGCGCCGGTCGCCTTGGTGGACCGGGAGAAGTCCCGGTCGTCGGCGGCGAACGCGCCCAGTAGGTCGACCAGTTCGTCGCCGCCGAAGCCGCGCAGCCACGGCACGGCCAGGTCGCCGGCCTCCCGCACGGCCTCGCCGAACGGCGCGTCGGACAGGAACAGCTCGCGGGTCATCTCGGTGTCGTGCTCCAGCCGTATCCGCTTGGCCAGCGCCCAGCGGTCGGGGTCGTCCAGGAGCGGCGGGGAGAAGTCGTCCACGCCGAAGCCGCCGGTGAGCAGCGTGGTGGCGACCGGATAGGGCACGTCCAGGACCAGCGCGCCGAGCGGGGAGCCGGGGCCGGTGACATAGCGGGCGGCCCGCTCCCCCGCGAACAGCGTGTACAGCGAGGCCTCCACGACCACCTCGGCCACGTCCCGCGGCCGGACGGGCCCCAGCTCCTTGTGGATCTCGGCGGCGCAGTCGACCGCCGCGTCGATGCCGGGGCCGCCCGGGTGCATCTTGAACGACAGGGTGTCGGTGTGCCAGCGGCGCCCGAGGCCCTTGGCCACCGCCTGCGGCAGCGGCACGGTGGCGAAACGGGCCAGGAAGCCGTCGCTGTGCTCCATGATGTCCGGCGCCCCGCGCAGCCCGGCGTACGCCGCGTCGCAGGCGTCCATCGCGGTGCGCACCGGGGTGAAGGTGTTGAACAGGCGGGCGTCGCTGGCCAGGAAGGCCCGCATCAGCGGCCAGTTGGGCATCGCGAAGGCCAGCCCGAAGGCGTTCTCGAACAGCGTGGCCGGGGCCCGGTCGCAGTGCAGCCGGCCGGCCACCGCACCGGCCAGATGGGTGTGCACGGCGCTCTGGCCGCGCAGCGGTCCGAGGGTCGCGGAGGCGGTGATCCGGGCCGCGCACTCGTTGGCCGCGACGACCGCGGTGAGCAGCGAGAGCCCGTCCAGCTGCCGGGCGTAGGCGAAGGCGAGCGGCACCGCGACCGTCGAGTTCGACAGGTGCCCGGCGTACGCGGTGTCGTCCAGGTTGAGCCAGGAGCCGAGCGCGGCGAAGACGCCGGCCGCCTGGCGCGGGTCGCGCTGCATGGGGTGCCCGAACGCGGCCACCAGCTTTCTGCCGAGCGGGTGCTGCAGGCCGGCGCGGATGGAGGCGATCTGGGACAGCACCTGGCTCGCGGCGAGCTTCAGCACCCGGCACGGGATGTGCTGGGGGCGCAGCGTCGCGGCCCAGTGCGACAGTTCGCGCAGCGGGGTGTCGGCGGGCGGGCGGCCGCGGGCGGCCCGGGGCACGGCTCCGCCCTGTTCGGCCCAGTCGGCGCACAGTGCCCGGGCGACGCTCTCCGCGAGGACGGCGGTCATGGCGGAAACCTTCCTGCTGCCTGGTGGTACGTCCGCGGACACGGCGACGGGAGCACCGGCGCCCCGGTGCTCCCGCCGTGAGAGGGGGTGTTACGCCGCCGGGACCTTGTCCAGGAAGCCGTAGACGCCCTTGATCCTGCCGGTGTCGTCGGTGACGATGACGTCGAAGCCGATGGCGATCGGCTCGGCGCCCGGCTCGGTCACCAGGCCCCACTGGAAGCGGGCCTGGTTGTGGTGGGCGTCGACGGTGCCGTGCAGCTCGAAGCTGAGGCCCTTGAACTGGTCGCGGGCGCCGGCCACCACGGCCGCGAAGCCCTCGTGGCCCTCGACCGCGGCGAGCGGGTCGATGTACGGAGCGTCGGCGGTGAACAGCTCGGCGATGGCCGCGGCGCGCTTGTCGGCGTCCGCCTCGTTCCAGATGGCGAGGTAGCGGTTGACGGTGGTGGTCAGGTCGCTCATGCGGGCGATCTCCTTACGTGGCGTTGCTTCTTCGGTGCTTCGGACAGGTGGTTCGGGGGAGGGCCGGTTCAGGGGAGGGCCGGCGCCCAGACCGGGAGGGCTCCGGGGAGCACCTCGAAGGTGGCCCGGGCGCCGATGCCGTGCTGGTACTCGCCGTCGTGCTCCAGCGGGAGCCGGCGGCCGTCGGTGCGCTCGACGGTGATCGTGCGGCCACGGGCGTACACGGTCGCCGGGTGGTCCATGTGCCGTGCGTCCAGCGTCAGTTCGGGCACCTGGCCGGCCGGGACGGCGCCGCCGATGACACAGACGTCGAGCAGTCCGTCGTCGAGCAGCGAGTCGGGCAGCACCAGGAACCGGCCGCCGCGGTAGCGGCCGCCGCCGACGTTGGCGAGGACCGTGGGGCCCTCGTGCACCACCCGGCCGTCCACGGTGACCCGGCCGGGGTACGGCTCGTACCCGGCGGCGGTGTCGGCGAAGGCGCGGGCGTAGCGCTCCCGGCCGGTCAGCGGCAGCTCCCTGGCGGTGATCAGCGCGTCGGCGATCACCCCGGAACAGGCGCCCAGGTACACGAGGTTGCGGGTCTCGGCGAGGCGGGCCAGGTCCAGGCGGCGCAGCCGGGCACTGCCGCCGATGCCGTTGTCGGTCAGGACGGCCTTCAGGGACTCGCTCCAGGGGCGCTCACCCCACAGCATCTTGTAGCCGGAGTTGCCGGTGCCGCCGGGCACCACCGCGAGGGTGGCGTTCCCGGTCACGGGCACGAGTCCCTGGACGGCCTCCCGGACGGTGCCGTCCCCGCCGATGACGACGATCAGGTCCGGCGCCCCGGGCGCGGCCTGGGCGGGCCGCTGGAGGGCGCGGCGCACGGCGGCCGTGGCGTCCCCCGGGCCCGTGGTCAGGTGCACCTCCGTGTGCTCCAGGCAGGAGGCGCACAACTGGCGCACCTCCTCCACCAGTTCGGGCGAATGGCTGCCGGAGGCGGGGTTGCCCAGGACGAGCGCCCGGGTGGGAGCCGGGGCTGCGGTGTCTGCCATGGCGGGCCTGCTCCTTCTCGTCGGACGGCACCGGCGGGACCGGGCCGGGGGACGCCCGGCGCCGCGGTGATCTCCACTGTGCCGGGGGCCCCTGTCACGGCGCTGACGCGCGGCTGACGCCGGTCCGGCCCGGTCGCGGGGCCGGACCGGTGACCGGGGACGCGTCAGCGCTCGATCAGCGGCGCGGGGTCGAATGGCACCGATTTGTGTCCCGTCGACCGGAGTGAGACAGCCATGACCACACGGACGCGTCCGACCCTCGCCCTCCCCCGCTACACCTCGGAGTTACGCCGGGAGGCCGCCCGATTGGCGCACGCGGCCCGCAGCGTCCCGCCGGCCGAGCCTGTCCCGACGTGCCCCGGATGGACGCTCGCCGACCTGGTGCGGCACGTGCGGCAGGGCCACGACTGGGCGACCACGATCCTGACCAGCCGGAGCACCGTCTTCCTCCCGCCCGGCGGCCTCTCCGCCGCCCCGGAGGACGGCAGGAGCTGGACCGAGCGCGTGGCCGAGCTGGGCGCCCGGGGAGCGGCCGACGACCTCGCCGGCCCGGGCCGGCGGGCGCGGTTCCTGGCCGAGGGCGCGCACCGGCTGGCCGAGGCGCTCGACGCGGTCGGTCCGGACGTGCCGCTCTGGGCGCCGTACGGCAGGCAGAACAAGGAGTTCTGGCTGCGCTGGGCGCTGTTCGAGACGGCCGTGCACCGGGCCGACGCGGCCCTGACGGCGGGCCTGCCGTTCGAGACGGAGCCGGACGTCGCCCTGGACTGTGTCGACTTCTGCCTCAGTGCCTTCGGGGAACCGGCCGCCCGGCCGTTCCTCTCGCCCCTGTTCGCCGAGGTGCCGCGCGGCGGGGAGACGCTGGGTTTCCGGTCGGCCCGGACGGCACCCGGCGGGCCCGGCCACTGGCTGATCACGTGCGCGGCGGAGGGCGTACGTGTCGGCCGGGAGGCACCGGCCGGCGACCCGGCCGACGTCACCGTGGTCGCCGCGCCCGCGGATCTGCTGCTGGTGGTCAAGGGGCGGCTGCGGCCGCGGAGCCCGCGGGTGACGGTGCTCGGGGACCGCGCCCTGCTCGACTTCTGGCTCGGCCACGCCGTCTCCTGACCCCGGGCCGCGCCCGGGCCACCGGTTCGCCCGGTGGCCTCGGGCCGGCCGGCGACGTCACCAGGTGACGGGCAGTTCCTCCAGGCCGTACACGATGGTGTTCTCCCGGAAACTGACCTGCTCCGGCGGCACCGCCAGGCGCAGGGTGGGGAAGCGGGCGAAGAGGGCGCTCAGGCACACCTCCAGCTCCATGCGGGCCAGCGAGGCGCCGGGGCACAGGTGGGCGCCGTAGCCGAAGGCGAGATGGCCGGAGGCGTCGCGGTGGACGTCGAGGCGGCCGGCGCCGGCGTACACCGACTCGTCGTGGTTGGCGGCGGGGATCGCGACGATCACTCCCTCCCCCTTGCGGATCAGCGCTCCGCTCAGCTCGACGTCGTCCACGGCGGCGCGGACCTGGTTGTCCTGGGAGATGGACCAGTAGCGCAGGAGTTCCTCGACCGCCCCCTTGTACAGCGACGGGTCGGCGCGCAGCTCGGCCAGCTGGGCCGGGTCGCGCAGCAGGCTGAGGACGCTCAGGCTGATCTGGTGGGCGGTGGTCTCGTGCCCGGCGACGAGGAAGAAGCGGGCCATGGCGACGAGTTCGTCGTGGGTCAGCTCGCCCTTGGCGACGTACCGGGTGGCCAGCCGGCTGATCAGGTCGTCCCGGGGTTCGGCGGTGCGCTGCGCGGCGAGCCGGTCCAGGAACCGCGTCATCTCGAGGAAGGCCGCGTACGTCTCCTCGGGGCCGGCCTCCTGGGAGAGGATGACCTGGCTCTGCTCGGTGAAGTCCGCCTCGTCCTGCTCGGGGACGCCGAGCATCCGGGCGATCACCAGCGACGGCAGCGGGATCGCGAAGTGGCGCACCAGGTCGACCGGGCGGGGGCCCGCTTCCAGGCCGTCCAGCAGTTGCTGCACGAGGAGTTCGACCTCGGGGCGCAGGGCGCGGGTGCGGCGGGCGGTGAACTCGGTCATGGCCATGCGGCGCAGCCGGCCGTGCTCCGGGTCGTCCATGCGGTTGAACGACATCACGCCGGGCTCGGGCGGCAGCTGGATCCGGATGGGGAAGCCGGGCTGCTGGTCGTCGGCGCTGAAGCGGCGGTCGTTGAGCACCTGGCGCACGTCCGCGTGGCGGGTGACGAGCCAGGCCTCGCCGCCGCGTATGCGCACCTTCAGCGGGGGCCGTTCGCGCAGCTCCGCGTAGGCGTCCGGGGGCGCGTACGGGCAGGAGCGTGGCATGGGCCAGGCGGGGAGTGGGTCAAGGGTGTCGGGCACGGATGTCCTCCGTCGGCTCGGCCGAAAAGCGGCGGGTCGTTTCGGCCAGCGTGGAGGAGACGGCTGACCGGTTTCTGACGCAGCACTGACGGGCGCACGGAGGGTGTGCCTCCGTGCGCCCGCCGGGTGGGTCGTGCTCCGCTTCCGAGCCGCCGTCAGGACGCCTCGGCCTTGCGCGGCAGCAGCTGCACCAGCAGCGCCACCGCCACGCAGATGGCCGCCTGCACCAGCAGGCCCGCGCCGAAGGCGTGGGAGTAGGAGTGGGCGGTGACCTTGTGGCCGGCGACGCCGAAGAAGACGACGCCGATGACGGCGATGCCGACGGCGTTGCCCATCTCCTGGGCGGTGGAGAAGACACCGGAGGCGGCGGCCGCGTGGTGCGGGGCGACGCCCTCCAGGACCAGCGAGGCGAGCGGGGCGACGACGAAGCCCATGCCGAAGCCGGCCAGCACCATGGCCGGGATGCACCAGGCGACGGAGCCGCTGCCGCCCAGCTCCCAGGCGGTGGCGGCGAGCGCGACGTTGCCGACCGCCTGGAGCAGCGCGCCGATGGTGAGGACCTGCCTGCCGAGCTTGGCCGCGACCTTCGGCGACTGGGCGGAGCCGATGAAGAAGCCGAGGCCGAGCGGGATGAACAGCAGACCCGACTCGAGGGCGGACAGGCCGCGGCCCTCCTGCAGGTACAGCGCGAGGACCAGGAAGAAGGAGGCCATCGCGGCGAAGAACACCAGCAGCGAGACGACGCCCACGCCGAACGCGCGGTCCTCGAACAGGCTCGGGTGGACCAGCGGCGACTTGTCGCGGGCCGCCTTGCGGCGCTGGGTCCACCAGAACGCGGCCAGCAGCGGCACCGCCGCCACCAGGCACTCCCACGTCCAGGTCGGCCAGCCCTGCTCCCGGCCCTCGACCAGCGGCAGCACGACGGCGGCGAGTCCCGCGGTCACCAGGATCACGCCGGTCCAGTCGAGGCCGGTGTGGCCCTCGGCCCGGGACTCGGGCACCACCTTCGGCGTGAGCAACAGCACCACCGCGCCGATCGGGGCGTTGATCAGGAAGATGGTCCGCCAGTCCCAGCCGAAGACGTCGGCCTTGATCAGCAGGCCGCCGATGAGCTGGCCGAACACGGCCGAGGCGCCCATCGTGATGCCGTAGGCGTTGAACGCGGCGACCCGGGCCTTGCCCGCGTAGGCCGTGGTCAGGATGCCGAGGACCTGCGGGATGACGAGGGCGGCCGCGGCGCCCTGCACCGCGCGCGCCACGATCAGCTCGGCCATGTTCGGGGCGATGCCGCAGGCCAGCGACGAGAGCGTGAACAGGGCGAGGCCGATGGAGAACACCTTCCGGCGGCCGTAGAGGTCGCCGAGCCGGCCGCCGGTGATCAGCATGGCGGACAGGCCGATGTTGAAGGTGGCGGCGACGAGCTGGATCTCGGCGCTGGTCGCGTGCATGTTCCGCTGCAGCGACGGGATGGCCACGTTGACGATGAAGAAGTCGACGTTGGCGATGAAGAGACCGGCCAGCACGACCCAGAGCGCACCCCAGGCGGGCTTGCCCGCGGCCTCCTCGATGTCCGGTGGCGAGGCGGCCGAGGCCGCGCTGCCGGTCAGTTCCGCTTCGGTGGTCATGGACGACCCTCCTAGGTCGTTTCGTGCTGGTGGGGGGCGTGCCGAAGGTGTCCGCCGCGCACGCGAGGGGGCACGGGACGGCGCTCGGTACGACGGTCCTCCGAGCACTGTCCCGCGCCCCGCTGACACGGCGCTGACACGGAAACGCCTGCGGCGGTCAGCCCACGGCCGCGGCGGCCAGCCGCTGGAGCCGGTGCGCGAAGTGCGCGGTGACGGCCTGGGCGTGGGTGTCGATGTAGAAGTGACCGCCCTCGTACTCGCTGTGGCCGAGATAGGCGGGGGTGCGGCCGGCCCAGTGGGTCATGGCGTCCGGGGCCTCCTGGAGCGGGTCGCTGCGGCCGCCGTAGGAGGCGAGCGGGCAGGTGACGCCCTTGCCGTCGTCCACGTACTGCGCGGCGACCCGCAGGTCGGCGCGCAGGGCGGGCACGACCAGGGCGAGCATCTCGGGGTTGTCGTAGATCTCGGCCGGGAAGGACCCCAACTTCTTGATCCACTCGACGAGTTCTGGCTCCGGCATCCGGCTCTGCTCCTCCGTCGGCTGGAAGAAGCCCTCGGGCGACCAGCCGGACATGCCGACCATCACCGGCGCCGGGCCGCCCTCCTCCTGCATCCGGATGGCCAGCCGGAACGCCAGCTGGGCGCCGAGACAGTGCCCGAAGAAGGCGAACGGCCGCTCGTCCAGGTCGTTCAGCACGGCCTCGTGCAGCGCGTCGAGCAGCGGCCAGAACTCCTCGTACGTGGGCTCGTCCCGGCGGTTGTGGCGGCCGGGCAGGGTGACGGCCTGCGGGGCGATGTCCGGCGGCAGCAGGCGCTCCCAGTCGCGGTAGATGATGGCGCCGCTGCCGGCGTGGGGCAGCAGGAACAGCCGGATCGAGGCGTCGGGCGAGGGCTCCACGGGGTGGAACCAGTGGCCCTCGCTGGACATCCGGCTGCCTATGGTGCCGATCTCGGTGGTCACGACTGCGTACTCCCAACGGTGGTGGACGGGCCGAGGGCGCGCACGGCGGGCAGCAGCACCTCGGCGATCTCCTTCAACTGCGGCTCGGGGTCCAGGGATCCGATCCGCAGGACCAGGTGCCGGGCGCCGGCCCGGACGTATCCGCCGAGCCACTCGGCGCACTTCTCGGCGCTGCCCCAGGCGTAGGCCTGGATGCTGCTCATCTGCTCCAGGGAGCGGCCGTAGTAGTGGCTGATGTAGTGCTCCAGTTCCGCCCTGGCGGCGGTTTCGTCGCTGTTCACGGTGACCGTGGCGTACAGCGCGGGGGTGACCGTGCGGCCGGCCTCGTCGGCGAGTTCGGCGATACGGCGGCGGGCGCGGGCGTAGGCGTCGACGTCCGGCAGGAACGGCAGCCAGCCGTCGTACCGGGCCGCCGCGCGGGCCAGCACCTTGGGGGTGTCGCTGCCGGCGAGCCACAGGGGCGGGCCGCCGGGGACGGCGGGGCCGGGGAGCCGGTCCAGGTTCTCCGCCTGCCAGAACCGGCCCTGGAACTCGGTGGGTTCGCCCTCGTCGTGGGAGCGCCAGGCGGTGCGCCACAGCGCGGTGATCTCGTCCAGCCGCCCCACCCGGCCCTGGAAGGAGGCGCCGACGGAGGCGAACTCCTCCTCGGTCTCGGGCATGGGGAACCCGGAGCCGAGCCCCAGGACCAGCCGGTTCGCGGCCACATGGCTCAGGCTCGCGATCATGTTGGCGCCGATGAGGGGGTGGCGCAGGGCCGGGGTGAGGGCGGCGGTGCCGACGGTGATGCGGGTGGTGGCCGCCGCCGCGGCCGAGAGCACGACCAGGGGGTCGAGCCGGGGGCGGGCGGTGAGCGAGTCGCCGGCCCACAGCGAGTCGAAGCCGAGCGCTTCCGCCCGGCGGGCGAAGTCGAGCAGGGGCGCGGCGGCGTAGCTGCCGTTGATGGCCTGCTCGCGGGTGGGCAGGAGGATGCCGATCCGAAGTGAGGTCACACTGTGCTCCCGAGTACGTCCCTGGCGGGTGCCGTCAGCTGCTCCCGTACCGCGCGGCGCAGGATCTTCCCCGAGGGGTTGCGCGGCAGGGAGTCCGTGAAGTGGTAGGCGCCCGGGATCTTGTAGTCGGCGATGCGGCCCCGCAGGGACAGCAGCAGTTCCCGGGGTGTCGCGGTCGCGCCGGGCCTGAGCACGACCACGGCGTGCACGCTCTCGCCCCACCGCTCGTCGGGCAGGCCGACGACGGCCGCGTCGGCGACGGCGGGGTGCGCGGCGAGGGCCTTCTCGACCTCCGCCGGGTAGATGTTCTGCCCGGCGACGATGATCGTGTCGTTGATCCGGTCGCACAGGTGGAGGTAGCCGTCCTCGTCGAGGTAGCCGGCGTCGCCCATATGCAGCCACTCCCCCACCAGGGTGCGGGCGGTGGCCTCGGGCAGGTTCCAGTAGCCGAGCATCCGGGAGGGGGCGCGCACGCAGATCTGGCCGACGGCGCCGGGCGGCAGGCTCTCGCCGTCGGGGCCGATCACCTTGACCTCGTTGCCGGGGCAGGGCCGGCCCACCGAGGTGAGCCTGGTGCTGTCCGGGTGGTGGGCGTCGGGCGGCAGGCACACGGCGACGCTGCCGGTCTCGGTGCTGGCGTAGATCTGGGCGAACTCGCAGCGGTAGGTCTCCAGGCACTGCTTGAGCAGCGTCGGGGACATGGGCGCGGCGCCGTAGGCGATCTTGCGCAGGGACGCGAACGCCTCGGGCCCGGCCTCGCGTTCGGCGGCCATCGCCTGGAGCATGGCCGGTGCGGCGAAGGTGGTGGTCACCCGGTGGGCGCGGATGAGGCGGACCGCCTCCTGCGGGTCGAACTGGGGCATGATCACATTGGTGCCGCCCGCGTTGAAGGTGTGCAGGAACCAGCCGATGCCGGCCACGCCGAAGCCCGGCAGTGAGATCAGGGCCACGTCCTCGGGCAGCCAGTCGATCCAGTCGACGCCGGCGGCGCGGCTCGCGTGCGGCAGGGTGAAGAAGCTGCGGTGGGCGAGGACGGCGCCCTTGGGCAGGCCGGTGGTGCCGCTGGTGTAGATCTGGATGACGGCGTCGTCGGGTCCGGTGCCGGGCGCGGGGTCGGTCTCGGGCTGGTCGGCCGCCCAGGCGAGCAGTCCGGCGCCGCGCGCCGGTTCGCCGTAGGGGTCGGTGCCGTCGACGCGGATCACCCGGCGCAGTCCGCGCAGTTGGTGGCGGACCGTGGCGACGGTGTCCCAGAACTCGTCGTCCACGAAGATCAGCGTGGCGCCGGAGTCGCGCAGGATGTGGTCGACCTCGCCGGGGGTGAGCCGCCAGTTGACCGGGACGAGGACGGCGCCGGCCTTGGCGCAGGCGATCATCACCAGGTAGTAGGTGGCGGACTCGCGGCCCAGGTAGGCGACCCGGTCGCCGCGCCCGACCCCGGTCGCGTGCAGGGCGTGCGCGGCCCGGTTGCTGTCGCGGTGCAGCTTGTCGTAGGTGGTGACGTGGCCCTCGCAGATGATCGCCGGGTGGTCGGGGCGGCTTCCGGCGTGGGCCCGGGAGGAGTGGTGGAGCGTCCAGCGCTCCCTTGGTATGTCGGTCATCTCGGTTTCCCGTCCCTAGCTTTCCGCGCTGCCGTGGGCGAGCTGCCCGGTGACGAACCGGGCGAGCGCGCGGACCGTGGGGTGGTCGTGGGTGAGGGAGGCCGGCAGGGGCAGCCGGAAGGCCTGCTCCAGCGCGGACTTGACCTGCTGGGCCATCAGGGAGTCCAGTCCCAGCGACACGAACTCGCTGTTCACGTCCAGTTCGTCGCCCTCCTCCAGGTGCAGGACGGCGGCGACCTTCTCGCGGACCACCGGGGTGACGGCGGCCAGGCGTTCGGGCTCGGGCAGCGCGGCCAGCGCGCCGAGGTCGAGTCCGGTGCCGTCCTCGTCGGGTGTCCGCCGGGCGAGCCGGTCGTAGAACAGGTCGCCGGTGACGCTGCCGGAGACATAGCGGTCCCAGTCGAACTCGCCGACGATCCGCTGGGTGCGCGGCCGCCCCCAGAGCCGGGCGAGGGTGTCCAGGGCGCGGGTCGGGGAGAAGAAGCGGACGCCGCTGCGTTCGATCTCCTGGCTGAGGTGCTCCTCCAGCCGGGCCGACATGCCGACCCGGGCCCAGGCGCCCCAGTTCACCGACAGGCCCGGCATCCCGCGCCGGCCGCGCCATTCGGCGAGCGCGTCGAGGGCGGCGCTGGCGGCGGCGTAGTGGCCCTGGGTGGCGCCGCCGAGGACGGAGGCGATGGAGGAGTAGGTGACGAAGAACTCCAGCTCGGGGAAGGAGGTCTCGGCGGCCTCGTGCAGCAGCCAGCCGCCGTAGGCCTTGGCGGCGAGCTGGGCGTCGATGGACTCCCAGGTCAGCTCGGAGATCAGTTTCTTGTCGTAGGAGCCGGCGGCGTGCACGATCCCGCCGACCGGGTAGGGCCCCGCGGCCAGCTTGCGCACCAGCCGCTGGACGTCCTGCGGGCGGGAGACGTCGGCGCGTACGACGTCGATCTCGGCGTCGGCGGCGAGGTCGGCGAGCAGCCCGGAGGCCTCCTCGGTGGCCCGGCCGCTGCGGCTGACCAGGGTCAGGTGCCGGGCGCCGAGCGCGGCCAGCTTGCGGGCGGTGACCAGGCCGAGCCCGCCGAGGCCGCCGGTGACCAGGTAGGTGCGGTCGGCGCGCAGCCCGGCGGGGCCCTCGTCCGCCTGGTGCGGCTGCTCCTCGGCGTCCTCCGGCAGCGTCACCCAGGCCCGCCCGGCGGGGTCGGCGAGGGCGGTGCGCAGGGCCTCGCCGGTCTCGTCGAGCCGGAAGCGGGGGGCGGTGTCGTCGGAGCCGGTGGCGTGGACGACGGCCGGGACGGGGACGGTGAGGGTGGAGCGGAAGGTGCCGTCGTGCCGGACGAGCACCTCGTCGCCGGGCGCGAAGCCGGTGCCGGCGGCTGCGGCGAGAACGGTGCCGCGCGCCAACTGGCCGAGCAGCGGCGGGGGTTCCTCCTCCGCGGCCTCCTCGGCGCGCTCGGCCCGGCCGGTGTCCAGGGCGGTGCGGGCGTCGGCGGCGGTGAGGCCGACGGTGTGCACCCGGACCTGGACCTCGCCGGCCCCGGGCGCCCGGTCGGCGACCGGGGCGAGGGCCAGGTCGGACAGGTCGCCGGAGTCGGGGGCGCGCAGTTCGAACCCTCCGCGCCAGGCGAGGGCGGTGTCACCGGCGAGCAGCCGGCGCACATAGCGGCGGCCGGGGCGGTGCGCGACCTGGTACTCGCCGGGCGGCTCGGCCCGCCACTCCTCGGCGAGCGGGGCGAGGCCGCTGCCGGGGGCGAGGTCGACCAGGGTGGCCCGGTACTGCGGGTACTCGGTGAGCAGCACCCGGCCGAAGCCCCACAGGGTGGCGGCGCCGAGGTGGCCGCCGTCGCCGGCCGGGTCGCCGGGCAGCCACTGGGCGCCCTCGGTGACCAGCCACAGCCGGGGCGGGCGGGCCGCGGCCTCCAGCGCGCCGAGCAGCGCGAGCAGTTCGCGGTAGTTGTCCTCGCACTCGGCGCGCAGCCGCCCGGCGGACATCGGCTCGGGGCGCTGCCGCCACAGCCGGCACACGTCGGTGACGGTCGGGTCCTCCAGCGCGGCCTTGAGGTCGGTGAGGTCGGCCAGCCAGGTGACCTTCACACCGGGCTCGGCGGCGAGTTCGGCGGCGCGCGCGGCGGACGGGTCGAGCAGGACCACGTGCCGGGCCGGGGCGTGCTCGCGGGCGGGCAGGGCACGGCGCACCCAGTCGGGGCGGTGCAGGAACCGGCGGCGGCCGGCGCGGCCCTCGGGCCGGGCCATGCGCACACCGAGCAGCTCGGCGACCGGCTCGCCGTTCTCCAGCAGCAGCACGTCCGCGAGGCGCCCGTCCTGCTCGCCGCGCACCCGGGCCAGCACCCGCAGGCTCTCCCCGCGCGGCTTGCGGAAGTGCCGTACGGCGGCGATCTCGCGGGGCACGAACACCGGCCCCTCGGGGTCGAGGACGACCAGCGCCTGCACGGCGGCCTCCAGCAGCTCGGCCGGGACGTGTTCGACAGCCGTCGCGTCCCGTCCGGTCAGCTCGCCGGTGACCAGGCCGTCGCCGTGCCGGGCGGCGCGCAGCAGCAGGCGCATGCGCGGGCCCTGGGGGCGGCCGACGGAGGCGAGGTCGGTGTAGATGTCCTCGTCGTCGATGTGCTGGGCGGCCGGGGCGAGGGTCGCGTCCAGTTCCGCCAGCTCCGAGACGGGCACGAGGGGTTCGGGTTCGGCGGCGACGACGGCGGTGGCGTGCAGGTTCTCCTCGCCGCCGACGGTGGTGAACACCTCCACCTCGGCGCCGCCGCCCTGCCGGGGCCGCCAGCGGGTGGTCAACGCGGTCGGCGTCTCGGCGGGCAGCTCCAGCGGGGCGAGCAGCGCCAGGTCGCGGACGGCGGAGCGGGCGTGGCCCTGGACCGCGTCCTGCACGGCGAACAGCAGGTCGACGTAGGCGCCGGCGGGCAGCACGGTACGGCCGCCGTCGGCGAGGTCGGCGAGCGCGCCCAGCTCCTCGGCGGTGAACTCGGCGGTGAACTCCCGCACCCCGCTGGCGAACCGCTCCTCGGTGCCGAGCAGCGGGTGCCGGGCGGCGCCGTTCGCGGCGGAGCGGCGCGGGGTGACGGAGGGCAGCCAGTAGCGCTTGCGCTGGAAGGCGTACGTCGGCAGGTCCACCCGGGCCGGCGCGGGATGCCCGGCGTGGTAGCCGGTCCAGGAGACGGGCAGGCCGGCCGTGTAGTAGTCGGCGAGGGCGGTGAGGGTGGTGGCGGTGGTGGTGTCGCGGCGGCGCAGGCTCGGCAGCCACAGGTGGTCCTCGGCGGTGACGCCGCGCCGGGCGAGCGCGGTGAGCCCGGCCTGCGGGCCGATCTCGACCATGGCGTGCCGGCCGCGGCGGGCGACGGCCCGGATGCCGTCGAGGAAGCGGACCGGTTCGCCGATGTGCCGCACCCAGTAGTCGGCGTTGCCGATGTCCCGGAACCGGGCGAGCCGGCCGGTGACGTTGGAGACGATGCTGATCTGCGGCTCGTGGAAGACGATGCCGTCGAGGGCGGCGCGGAAGTCGTCGTAGACCTCGGCCATCAGCGGGGAGTGGAAGGCGTGGGAGACCTTCAGCCGCTCCACGCGCACCCCCCGGCCGGCGAGGACCCCGGTGACCTCCTCCAGGGCGGCCGTGGCGCCGGAGATCACCGTCTGGTCGGGGGCGTTGATCCCGGCCAGCGCGAGGTCGTCGCGGCCCTGGAGCAGCGGCTCGACGTCCTCGACGGGCGCGGTGACGGCGGCCATCCCGCCCTCGGTGCGCACGGCCTGCATCAGCCGGGCGCGGGCGGCGACCAGCCGTACGGCGTCGGGCAGGTCGAACAGCCCGGCGACGGCGGCGGCGACGACCTCGCCGATGCTGTGCCCGATGAGCACGTTGGGCCGGGCGCCCCAGGCCATCCACTGCCGGGCGAGCGCGTACTCCAGGGTGAACAGGGCGGGCTGGGTGTACTCGGTGCGGTCGACCGCCTCGGGGTCGGCGGTGCCGAGCAGCAACTCCCGCACGGAGCGCCCGAGATGGGCGGCGAAGAGCTGGTCGCACTCGTCCACGTGGGCGCGGAAGACGGGGAACGCCTCGTACAGGGCGGCGCCCATGCCGGCGTACTGGGAGCCCTGCCCGGTGAACAGGAACGCGGTCTTGCGGATGCCGGAGGGCCCCTCGTGCTCCTGCTCGGCGGCCCGGTCCAGGAGCCTCGCCAGCGCGGCCCGGTCGGCGACCGGGGCGGCGATGCGGTAGGGGTGGTGGGCGCGGGTGGTGTTGGCGCTGTGGCACAGCGCTTCCAGCGGCTGCTCGTCGACCAGCCCCCGGTAGGAGGCGGCGAGTTCGCGCAGCGCCGCGGCGTTCTTCGCCGACAGGGTGAACACCGGCGGCACGCCGCCCGCCGTCCCGGCGGCCGGCGCCCGCTCGGGCGCCTGCTCCAGCACCACCGCGCCGATGGTCCCGGCGAAGCCGAAGCTGTTGACGACCGCGCGCCGTACCTCGGCGTCCCACGGCTCGCAGGCGGTGGGCACCCGCAGCGGGTAGAGGTCCCAGGGGATGCGGCCGGAGGGCGTGCGCAGGTTGATGTGCGGGTAGATCGTGCGGGCGCGCAGCTGGAGCACGGTCTTGATGACGCCGACGATGCCGGAGGCGGGCTCCATGTGGCCGAGGTTGGTCTTCACCGAACCGACCAGCACCGGGCGGTCCTTGGTGTGCGAGTCGACGAACACGTCCCCGATGGCGCCGAACTCGATGGGGTCGCCCAGCGGGGTGCCGGTGCCGTGCGCCTCGACGTACTGGATGTCCCCGGGCGTGAGGCGGGCGGCGGCGAGCGCGCTGCGGATGACCTTCTCCTGGGCCGGCCCGTTGGGCACCGTCAGGCCCGCGCTGTCGCCGTCCTGTCCGACGGCCGTGCCGCGGACCAGGGCGAGGACGCGGTCGCCGTCGCGTTCGGCGTCGCTGAGCCGCTTGAGGACGACGATGCCGCAGCCCTCGGCGCGCGCGTAGCCGTCGGCGGACTCGTCGAAGGTCTTGCAGTGCCCGTCGGGGGCGAGCATCTGGGCGTTGGAGAACATCACCGGGATGCGCGGATGGTGCAGGGCGTTGACGCCGCCGCACAGCGCGATGTCGGTCTCGCCGCCGCGCAGCGCCTGGACGGCGAGGTGCAGGGCGACCAGCGAGGACGAGCAGGCGGTGTCGACGCTCATGCTCGGGCCGCGCCAGCCGAGGAAGTACGACAGCCGGCCGGACAGCGGGAACATGGTGATGCCGGAGGCCAGATGGCCGTCGAGTTCCTCGTACGGCAGTGAGTCCAGCTCCAGGGCGTAGTCGATGGAGCTGGCGCCGATGTAGACGCCGCCGTTGCCGCGGCGCAGCGGGGCCGGGTCGATGCCGGCGTGCTCCAGGGCCTGCCAGGCGGTCTCCAGCAGCAGCCGCTGCTGGGGGTCCATGTAGCGGGCTTCCTTCGGGGAGATGTTGAAGAAGCCCGCGTCGAACAGGTCGATGCGGTCGAGGAATCCGCCGGCCGAGGCGATGATCTTGCCCTTGTCGTCGGGGCCCTCGGGGGTGAACGCCTCGACGTCCCAGCGGTCCCGGGGGATCGGCCCGATCCCGCTCCTGCCCTCCCGCAGGAAGGCGTCGAACTCGTCGGGCGAGCCGCTGCCGCCGGGGAACCGCAGACCGATTCCGACGATCGCGACCGGCTCGGGCGCCTGCTCTGTCTCCGTACGCGGCATGGAGCGACTCCTCAAGCTTCCTGGATGGCCTGGGTCAGGTGGTCCACGAGATGGTCGATCGTCGGCTCGTTGAAGAGCACGCTGACGTTGATCGACAGATCCAGGAGCTGCTCCAGGCTCTGCCGTATCTCCGTCAGCCGCAGCGAGGTGAGGCCGAGATCGAAATAGCTGATGTCGAGCGGAAGATCCTCGGAATCGTCCATGAGGAGAACGGCCCTGAATTTACCGAGGACGATTGACTCGATTTCTTCGGCGAGTTCGCTGCGCGGCAGCTCACGCAGGCGCCGGCTCGTGCTGTCGACAGGTGGCATGCGCCTCATGCAAGCAGCGCCGGCTGACGCCCCACTGACGGCTTCCCAGCGGTGTGGTTGGCCGGATCGGGCCGGTCAGCCGGGCGTCAGCGCCGGGTCAGATTCCGCTGTCAGGCTCGCCTTGCTTCAAGAAATCCACACGCCATATCCGAAAGGCTGAAGATGCTTCGCGAAGCCGCGCAGGAGGAGAGTGCTGAGGCACCTTCCGGATTGAAGAGCTACGACCTCTACATCGCGGGCAAGGACGTCGCCGGGGACGGCTGGGTCTACACCGTCAGCGGGCGTTCCCTGCTGGAAGACGTGTTCACCAGCGTGAGCCTGAAGCGCTCCCTCGAACAGGACCCCGAGTCCGAGGCGGCGAGGCACCCCTACGTCGTCGGGCGCTGCGCGATCGCGGACGACTCCGCCATCGACCTGGCCACCCAGGCCGCCGCCGCTGCCGCCCCCGACTGGGCGGCCGTGCCCCTGGAGCGGCGGATGCGGCTGGGCACCCGCTTCCGCGAGGAACTGATCAAGCACCAGGACGAGTTCCTGCGCATGCTGGTCGCCGAGTCCCACCCCGTGAAGCTCGCCCGCTGGGAGCTGAGCTGCCTGCTGCAGATCTACGCCCCCGGCTCCCTGCGCTGGTACCTGAAGCAGATGCGGGTGGAGAAGGAGTACAACGGCCGCAAGCTGATCCTGCACCGCCAGCCGGACGGCGTGGTCGCCTTCAACCCGCCGCAGAATGCCCCGCTGCCCAGCGCCGCCCTGTGCGTGCTGGCCCTGATGGCCGGCAACGCGGTCGTGGTGCGGGCGCCGCGCAGCATCGCGCTGTCCACGATGTGGCTGCTGCGGGACGTCGTCGCGCCGCTGCTGGAGGAGATGGACGCGCCCGCCGGGGTGCTCAACGCGGTGTGCTCCAACCCCAAGCAGACCATGGACCGCTGGATCGCCGACCCGCTGATCAACGACATCTTCTACATCGGCGGCAGCCAGGAGGGCCTGCGCTTCGAGCAGCAGTGCGTGGCCCACGGCAAGAAGCCGATCCTCGAACTCGCCGGCAACGACGGCATCGTGGTGTGGAAGGACGCCGACGTGAAGTGGGCGGCCGAGGCCATCACGGAGGCCTTCTACGGCTCCGGGCAGATCTGCATGGTGCCCAACTACGTCCTCGTCCACCCGGACGTCGCCGAGGCGCTGATCGCCGAGGTGAAGGAGCAGGTCAAGGGCATCCGTCCGGGCCTGCCCGAGGAGGAGGACGTGCTGCTGTCGCCGGTCAGGCGCAGCGAGCGGTTCTTCCGGCTGCTGCGGCAGGCCCTGGACAACGGCGCCGAGCTGGTGACCGGCGGCCACCGCACCGAGCTGGACGGCACGGTCTCGGAGACCGGGGTGTTCCTGCAGCCGACGGTGGTGCGGGTGGACGGCCTGGACCGTGCGCGGACGTACGACGTGGTCCGCGAGGAGACCTTCTTCCCGCTGATCCCGATCGTGGTCGCCGAACGCGACAACGACGACGCCCTGCTGGAGGCGTTCCTGCAGTTCGTCAACAGCAACGACTACGGGCTGCGCAACTCCCTGTGGTCCCGCTCGGACCACGTCGTGGAGACCTTCGTGCGGCGCACGGTCAACGGCGGCCTGCTGAAGGTCAACGACTCCCACATCGGCTTCCTGCCGTACCTGCCGAGCCACGGCGGCACCGGCCGCACCGGCGGCGCCTTCGGCGAGGCCAACTACCCGATGCTCAAGACCTCCCATGTGCAGGGGGTCAGCATCGCCCGCGACGTGAGCCCCTACGACGCGGTCTTCGGCGCCTGACCAACCCCCCAAGTCCCGC
The DNA here is from genome assembly GCF_043202415.1 of Streptomyces sp. NPDC048192. Classification (NCBI taxonomy): domain Bacteria; kingdom Bacillati; phylum Actinomycetota; class Actinomycetes; order Kitasatosporales; family Streptomycetaceae; genus Streptomyces; species Streptomyces sp. NPDC048192. Next base: position 288,296 of record NZ_JBIDAL010000008.1, on the reverse strand, counting down.
GGAGGTTTCCCGTGCGTTCCCTCGATGCCGCCAGGACCGTGTGCGAGCGGTTCCACCCCGGACTGCTCAAGGAGCTGGAGCAGCTCCCGTACGCCGAACGGGAGCGGCCCGGCAGCCCGGTGATCGACCTGTTCCGCATCCACGGCGGGGTCGGCCTGCTCATACCCGAGTCCTACGGCGGCCACGGCGCCGCCCCGCTGGAGGCGCTGCGCGTCCAGCTGGCCCTCGGCGCGCTGTCCCCGTCCCTGGTCGCGGCCGTGTCCATGCACCACTTCACCGCCGCCATGCTGTACTCGCTCGCCGTCAAGGACGGCCGGCTCACCGCCGCGCAGACCGAGCTGCTGCACCGGATCGTGCCGGAGCAGCAGGTCATGGCCTCCGGCTGGGCCGAGGGCCGTACCGCGCAGAACATCCTCAAGCCGGCCGTCACCGCGCGCCCGGTGGAGGGCGGGTTCCTGCTGTCGGGGTCGAAGAAGCCGTGCAGCCTGTCCCGTTCGATGAGCCTGCTCACCGCGTCCATCGCCATCCACGGCGAGGACGGCGGCGACCCCGAGCTGGCGCTCGCGATCGTGCCCGCCCGCGCGCCCGGCCTGTCCGTGCACCCCTTTTGGGGCAACGACCTGCTGGCCGGTGCGGAGAGCGACGAGGTCCGCCTGGAGGACGTGTTCGTGCCGGCCGAGATGGTGGTGCGGGCCGGCGCCGACGACCCGACCCGCCTGGACGACCTGCAGTCGGCCGGCTTCGTCTGGTTCGAGATGCTGATCTCCGCCGGGTACGCCGGAGCCGCGGCCGCGCTGGTGGAGCAGGTGCTTCAGCGCAAGCGGGGCGGCGCGGAGGAACGCGCCGCGCTCGCCGTGGACATGGAGGCCGCCCTCGCCCTGCTGGAGGGCGTGGCCCGCGGCACGGGCGCCGAACCCGGCGACGAGGAGTCGGTGGCACGGGTGCTGGTCGCCCGGTACGCCGTGCAGAACGCGCTGCCGGCGATCGTGGGGCGGGCGCTGGAACTGCTGGGCGGGCTGGAGTTCATCAGCAACTCCGCGAGTGCGCAGGCCGCTGCCGCTACGCGTGCGCTGGCCTTTCACCCGCCGTCCAGGATCGCCGCGTCGGAGCCGTTGCTCGCGTACTTCGACGGGGGGCCTTTGGTTCTGGCGTAGAGCTCGGTCGGCCGAGCCCAGTGGGCGACTGCGGGTCCGTTGTGGTTGTTCGCGCCCACGCGGCGGAGCCGCACATCGAGCACAGCCCCGCGCCCCTTCAGGGCGCTCCCCCACCCCTCTTTTGGAGTGAGTGACACGTGACCATTGTCCAGGAATCACCGGCGGCCCCGGCCGTCGACGACGAAGCCGAGATTCTCGATCTGTACCGCGCCCACCTCAGCAAGGGGCGGGCCACGCTTGCCGAGTTGTTCGGCAGTCACATGGAGGTGGCGTCCGAGGGCGCCTGGGTGACCACCAGCGACGGTGAGCGCTTTTTGAACGCCGGCGGCTACGGCGTGTTCATCATGGGCGCCCGGCATCCGATCGTCATGGAGGAGGTGGAGCGCCAGCTGCGCACCCACCCCACCGCGACCCGTATCCTGCTGGAGCCGACGGTGGCCCGCGCCGCCGAGGCGCTGGTGTCGGTGCTGCCGCCCGGCCTGGACCGGGTGCACTTCGCGCTGTCCGGCGCGGAGGCCGTGGAGACCGGGCTGAAGCTGGCCCGGGCGGGCGGCCGCAAGCGGACCGTGTCGATGCGCGGCGGCTACCACGGCAAGACGCTCGGCGCCCTGTCGGCGACCGCGAAGGACGTCTACCAGGCGCCGTTCCGCCCGCTCGTCCCCGACTTCCAGCACCTGCCGTACGGCGACGCCGACGCCCTGGAGGCGGAGCTGCGGGCCCACCCCGGCGAGGTGTGCGTGATCCTGGAGCCGGTGCAGGGCGAGGGCGGGGTGATCGTCCCGCCCAAGGGCTACCTCAAGCGGGTCGAGGAACTGGTCCGCGAGTACGACGGCTTCCTGATCCTCGACGAGGTGCAGTCCGGGTTCGGGCGGCTCGGCGAGTGGTGGGGCGCCGACATCGAGGGCGTCGTCCCGGACGTCCTGCTCACCGGCAAGGCGCTCGGCGGCGGGGTGATGCCGGTGTCGGCGGCCGTCGCCACCCGCAAGGCGTTCCGCCCCTTCGACAAGGACCCCTACGTCCACACCGCCACCTTCTCCGGGCAGCCGGTGCTGATGGCCGCGGTGCAGGGCGCGATCCGGGCCGTCAAGGAGGAGCGCCTGGTCACCCGCGCCATGGACCTCGGCGCCCGGCTGCTGCCGCGGATCGCGGAGGTCGCCCGGCGCAACATCCCCGAGCTGGTGGTGGACGTGCGCGGCCGGGGTCTGCTCATCGGTGTGGAGCTGGTCGAGGCGGGCCTCGCCGGCGAGCTGCTGATCGAGCTGTTCAACCACGGCGTGGTCGCCAACCACTCCATGAACGGCAGCTCGGTGGTGCGGTTCACCCCGCCCGCCGTGCTGGACGACACCGACGTCGACTTCCTCGTCAACTCCTTCGACCTGGCCACCCGCGACCTGATCAAGGGCGCGGCCACAATGCCGGAAGGCGGTAACTGATCGTGCGGCACGTCGAACTCGATGCCCTGATACCCGCGGAGCAGGCCGAGACGGTCCTGCACGCCGTACGGCGCTGGGAGCGGTACCCCGACCTCGCGCCCCACGTCAACGCGACCACCGTGCACGCCTCCTACCCCGACCCGAAGGCGTCCTCCAGCTGGGAGCTGCACTTCCGCAGCGGCCTGCTGCGCTGGACCGAGGACGACACGGTCGTGCCGGAGGAGGGTGCGATCCGCTTCGAGCAGTCCGACGGGGACTTCGACTCCTTCTCCGGGACCTGGTCCGTGCAGCAGTCCGGGGCGGACGTCACCGTCCGCTTCGACGCCGACTTCGACTTCGGCATCCCGAGCCTGGAGGGCATCCTCGACCCGATCGCCGAGCGGGTCATCAAGGAGACCGTCGCCTGGGCGCTGACCGGCCTGTTCCCGGCCGTGCGCATCCAGGGCGGCATCGAACTGACCACGCCCGCAGCGGTCGGCGCCTAGGACCCGGGCGAGGAGCTGACATGGACCAGGCGAACCCCTTCGAGACCCCGCGCACCTACTCGCTGCACCGCGCCGAGTACCTGGTGGGCCTCGCCGTCACCACCGGCCTGATCGCCTACCACTTCGGCGACATCCGCTGGCTGCCGGCGCTCGGACTGTTCCTCTACATCGACCTGATCGGCTACATCCCCGGCGCGATCGCGTTCCGCAGGAGCGGCGGCCGGCCGATCCACAAGGCGTACTACGTCCTCTACAACGTCATGCACAGCCTGATCACACAGGGCGCGGTCGCCGCGCTGTGGTGCTGGCTGGTGAAGCCGGAGTGGGCGCTGCTGGTGCTGCCGTTCCACCTGTTCGGCGACCGCGGCCTGTTCGGCAACTTCATGAAGTCCTTCGCGCTGCCCTTCGAACCGGTGCGCCAGGAGGGCTATCTGAGGCTCCTGGACGACCTGGGCCTGCCCCACCCCAAGCCGGTCGGGCACGCCATGGACCCGGTGCCGGTCGGGCACGTGCCCGCCCGCGCCGTACGCGAGACGGAGGCCGTGCGATGACCACCGCCACGGATGTACGGCGCCCGGTCCGGCAGGACCCGGCCGAGCGCCGGCGCGCCCTGTACCACCTGGCCTCCCCGGTGTCGGTGCTGACCACCGGCCCCGAGGAGCGGATGCACGGCACCACGGCCAGCACGGTCACCCTCGTCTCGCGCGAGCCGCTGCTGGTCGGGGTGGTGCTGCGGGCGGGCTCGTCCTTCGCCCGGCTGGCGGCCGCCGAGGGCCGGTTCGCGATCAACGTGCTCGGCGGCGGACAGGCCGACGTGGCGCGGCGGTTCGCGGACAGCTCCCGGCCCGACGGCGACGCGGCCTTCACCGGCCTGGCCTGGACGGCGGACCGGTACGCGCACGCCCCGCTGATCGCGGGCGCGCTCGCCCACTACGTCTGCCGCTTCCACTCCGCGCACGCGGCGGGCGACAGCGAGCTGCTGCTCGGCCACGTCGTGCGGGCCACGGCGGACGACGGTCCGCCCCTGCTGTCCTACGCCGGCGGGCTGTACGCCGGCTCCCTGCGTCCGGCGAAGGAGGCCGCCGCGTCATGACCGCATCTGTGGCACCGGAGGCGGACTGGGAGAAGGCGCCCGGTCTGCTGGACGGTGCGAAGGAACTCACCCTCGGTCCCGAGCAGTGCGACCTGGCCTACTGGATCACCTCGGTCGCCCAGGGCACCCTGCGCGACCGCGGGGCGACCGGCCACCACGAGAACGCGCTCACTCCGGACTTCCTGAAGGCGCCCGGCCCGCTGCGCGAGGCCCTGGTGCTGGAGTTCGGCTTCCGGGCGCTGGCGGAGGAGCTGGCCACCCGGCTGCTCGGCCACTACGTCTCGATCGCGCCCGGCATCCCGCAGATGGAGTTCTACGCCACCCAGCTGCTGGACGAGGCCCGGCACGCCCGGGTGTTCCGGCAGCACCTGGTGGAGCTGGGCATCCCGCAGCACACCCTGCTGAAGGACATCGAGGAGATGGCCCGGGACTACCGTAAGCGGGTGCTGGACCCGGTGGTGGACTTCACCCTGGACATCGTCCGCGACCAGGCCGACTTCCCCGGCGGCGTCGCCGTGTTCGCCATCGTCATCGAGGGCGTGCTCGCCCCGGCCGCCGAGCTGAGCGAGCGCAAGTGGACCCCGCTGTCCCCGGCGACCGGCGAGATCTCGCGCGGCACCGCCATCGACGAGATCCGGCACCTCACCGTGGCCAGCACCATCCTGCGCGACCACGTCGTCGAGCACCCGGAGTACAAGCCGAGGCTGCTCGAGATCCTGCGCGCCGGGGTCAAGCTGTGGGACGAGATACCGGACCGGGAGTTCGTCATCCACCGCGAGGAGCTGTTCCAGGAGGGCATGGGCCGGCACGCGGACCTCATCGGCGACTACGAGATCTGGCCCGGCGTGCGCCTCCTCGACACCACCGCCGAACAGCGCTACGACATGGCCGAACGCTGGACCGACGAGATGGCCGAGGTGCGCATGGCGTACATGGGCCTGCCCGTGGAGGTCCTCTCCTCCCAGGCGGGCGCATGAGCGCCGGGCGGGCCGCGGTGATCGCGGGCATCGGGTCGTACGTCCCGCCCAACCGGGTGACCAACGACGACCTGGCGGCCCGGCTGGACACCTCGGACGCCTGGATCCGCTCCCGCACCGGCATCGCCGAGCGCTGCATCGTCTCCCCGGGCACGTCCACCGGCGACCTGGCGGTGGAGGCGGGCCTGCGGGCGCTGAAGTCGGCGGGCGACGAACGGGTCGGGGCGGTGGTGCTGGCCACCACCACCCCGGACCAGCCCTGCCCGGCGACCGCACCGCAGGTGGCGGCTCGGCTGGGGCTCGGACAGGTGCCCGCCTTCGATGTGGCGGCGGTCTGCTCCGGGTTCCTGTACGGCCTGGCGTCCGCCGCCGGGCTGATCGCGGCCGGGGTGGCCGACAGCGTGCTGCTGGTCGCCGCGGACGCCTTCACCACGATCATCAACCCGGCCGACCGCACCACCGCGGTGATCTTCGCGGACGGCGCGGGCGCGGTCGTCCTGCGGGCCGGCTCGCCCGCCGAACCAGGGGCGATCGGGCCGCTGGTGCTCGGCAGCGACGGCGAGCTGAGCCATCTGATCGAGGTGCCCGCGGGCGGCTCCCGGCAGCGGTCCACCGGCCGCCCGGCCGCACCCGAGGACCACTTCTTCCAGATGCTCGGCCGGGACACCTACCGGCACGCGGTGGAGCGCATGACCGCCGCGTCCACCGAGGCCGCCGAGCGGGCCGGCTGGCGTCTGGCCGACGTCGACCGGTTCGTGGCCCACCAGGCCAACGCCCGGATCCTGGAGGCCGTCTCCGACCGGCTCGGCATCCCCGGCGAACGGCGGCTGAGCAACATCGAGCGGGTCGGCAACACCGGCGCCGCCTCGATCCCGCTCCTGCTCGCCGAGGCCACCGCCGAGGGACGGCTCACCACGGGCCACCGGGTGCTGCTCACCGCGTTCGGCGGCGGGCTGTCGTGGGGCGCGGCGACGGTCCGCTGGCCCCGGCTGCAGGCCTTCTGACGCGACAGACACCCTGACGGAACGTCAGCAACTCGTATTCAGCGGTACGCGCGGCGCGTACACCTTCGAAAGGAACCGTCATGCTGGAGCAGCTCAAGGAAATCCTGTCCAACAAGCTCAAGGTGTCGCCCGAGGCCATCACCCCGGAGGCCACCCGGGAGGACATCGAGCTGGACTCGCTGGCCGTGGTGGAGCTGTCGCTGCTGCTGAAGTCCGAGCTGGACCTGGACATCAGCGACGACGACCTCCTGGAGGCCGAGACCGTGGCCGACATGGTCCGGCTCATGGAGGAGCGGAGCGCGACGGTCTGATGGCCGGCATGGACATAGCCGTCACCGGGCTCGGCCTGGTCACCCCGGGAGGCATCGGGGTCGGGCCGAGCTGGACGGCGGTCTGCGACGGCAGGCCGGCCGCCGCCCTCGATCCGGTACTGGCGGACAACCCCGTACAGATCTCCTGCCGGGTGCCCGGCTTCGACCCCGAGACCCTGCTGAGCGCACGGCGCGCCCACCGGCTCGACCGGTTCGTGCAGTTCGCGCTGGTCGCCGCGCACGAGGCGGTGGCCGACGCGGGCCTGGACCCGCAGACCTGGGACGGCGCGCGGGTGGGCGTGGTGCTGGGCTGCGCCGACGGCGGTCCGGGCACGGTCGAGGAGCAGCACCACGTGCTGCGCGAGCAGGGCGCCGACCGGGTGTCGCCGCTGCTGCTGCCCATGCAGCTGCCGAACATGCTGGCCGGCCAGACGGCCATCGAGTTCGGGGCGACCGGGCCCAACCTGGTGGTGGCCACCGCCTGCGCCTCGGGCGCGACCGCCATCGGCACGGCCCGGGACCTGCTGGCGCTCGGCCGCTGCGACATCGTCCTCGCGGGCGGCAGCGAGGCCATGATCACCCCGCTGGTCATGGCCGGGTTCGCCCAGATGGGCGCGCTGTCCAGGCGGCACGACGACCCGGCGTCCGCGTCCCGGCCGTTCGACGCCGACCGGGACGGGTTCGTCGCCGGGGAGGGCGCCGGCATCCTCGTGATGGAACGGGTGGCGGACGCGCGGGCGCGCGGCGCCCATGTGCACGGCCGGATCGTCGGCTACGGCGCGACGGCCGACGCCCATCACATGACGTCCCCGCATCCGGACGGCGCGGGCATCGAGGCGGCGGTGCGGGCGGCGCTCGCCGACGCGGGCGCCGACCCCGACGACGTGCAGCACGTGAACGCCCACGGCACGTCGACACCGCTCAACGACCTGTCCGAGGCCCGCATGATCCAGCGGACCCTGCGCGGGGATCCGCTGGTCACGTCCACGAAGGGAGTCACCGGGCATCTGCTGGGCGCGGCGGGAGCGGTGGAGGCCGCGTTCGCCGTGCTGAGTGTGGAGCACGAAATGGTCCCGCCGGTCGCCAACCTGGTCCTGCCGGACCCGCGGATCGAGGTGAAGCTGGCGCAGACCCTGACCGAGATGCCGATCGATCTGGCGCTGAGCAACTCGCTCGGTTTCGGGGGGCAGAACACGGCGCTGGCGATCGCACCCGCGTAAGCGTCACCGCCCCGCGTCCCTGTGGGGCGCCCCAGCAGCCGTCCGCCGAGAAGCCTCCGCGGGCGGCTGCTCCCTGTACGTCCCCGTCCTGCTCTGGAGTCCCCATGTCCACCAGTGGTTCCCCCGCCCCGCCCGGCCGGCTCGGTACCGGGCACATCCTCTTCCTCATCGTCGCCGCCGCCGCCCCGCTGTCCGCGATGGTCGGCACGGTTCCGCTCGCGTTCGCCTTCGGTGACGGCGCGGGTGTGCCGGCGGCCTTCCTCTTCGCCGGAGTGACCCTGCTGTGCTTCTCGGTCGGGTACGCGGTGAGCGCCCGGCGGACCGGCGGCTCCGGCGGCTTCTACGCGTCCGTCGCCGACGGGCTCGGCAGGCCGCCCGCCGTCGCGGCCGGGTATGTCGCCCTGCTCTCCTACAACTGCGCCACCATCGGGCTCGCGGGCGCGCTCGGCTACTTCACGCAGCTCGTGCTCGCCGCGCACGGGCTGACGGTGTCCTGGGAGTGGTGCGCGGCCGTCGGGCTCGTGCTGACGGCCGTGCTCGGATACCGGGAGATCGCGCTGAGCGCGCGCGTGCTCGCCCTGCTGATGCTCGGCGAGATCGGCGTGCTGGCGGCGCTCGACGTGGCGATCCTCGTCCGGCACGGGGCGCACGCCCTGCCCGCCGTGTCGTTCTCGCCGCACACGGCCGCGGGCCCAGGCGCCGGCGTCTCCTTGATGTTCGCGTTCGTCTCCTTCATCGGCTTCGAGTCGGCCGCGCTGTACGGCAAGGAGGCCCGGGACCCGCGGCGCAGCGTGCCCCGGGCGACGTACGCGGCCGTGGTGCTGATCGCCGGCTTCTACGCGCTGACCAGCTGGCTGGCAGTGGGCGCGGTCGGCAGCGGCCGGGTGCGGGAGGTCGCGGGCAAGCAGATGGGCGACCTGTTCTTCGTGCTCGGCGACGACTTCCTCGGCACGGCCGGCAGCACGGGCCTCCAGGTCCTGCTGTGCACCAGCCTGTTCGCGGCGACGCTGGCCCTGCACAGCGCCGCCAACCGGTACGCCCAGGTCCTCGCCGAGGACGGGCTGCTGCCGGGCGCGCTGGCCGCCGAGCACCCGCGGCACGGCTCCCCGCACCGGGCGAGCCTCGCCCAGAGCGCGCTGACGACGCTGGTCGTGGCGGGTTTCGCGGTGGCCGGCCTGGACCCGTACGCCGATCTGACCACGAGCATGCTCGGCCTCGGCACCCTCGGCATCGTCGCGCTGCAGGCGCTGGCCGCGCTGTCCGTGCTGGGGCTGCGGCTGCGCGGGGGCGGCGGGCACTGGTGGCGGGAGACCCTCGCCCCGCTGCTCGGCTTCGCCGGGCTGGCCGCCTCCGTGTGGCTGGTCGTCGGCAACTTCGACATGCTCACCGGCTCCCCCTCGAAGGTGATCGCCGCCCTGCCCTGGCTGCTGCCGCTGGTCGCGCTCGGCGGGCTGGTGTACGCCGCCCGGCTGCGCACGGCGCACCCGGCGCGCTACCGCGGGCTCGGCGCCCGGCACCTCACCGCTTCCGCCCCGGCACCCTCCCCCGCCCTGACAGGAGACCGCCATGCATGATCCGCACGAGCTGATCGAGGCGGGCCCCGACGCCGTACGGCGCCTGGCCCGCCGCCGCCACGAGCTGGACCTGGACGCGCTGGCCACCGCCCTGCGGGCGCGTACCGCCGCCCAGGCGGAGGTCACCCGGCTGCGCACCGAGCTGAACCGCACCGCGAAGGCCCGCCGTTCGGGTCCGCCCACCCAGGCGGAGAAGGAGGCCGCGCGTGCGCTGCGGTCCGAGGTCCAGGCGGCGGAGGCCACCGCGCGGACCGCGGCCGGAGAGCTGTCCGGCATGCTGCTGTCCATCCCGAACCTCCCGCTGGACGCGGTGCCGGACGGCGACTCCGAGAAGGAAGCGGTGGAGATACGGCGCGGCGGTCCCGAGCCGCGTACGGCCGCCGGGGCGCGGCACCACGCCGAGATCGGCGAGGCGCTCGGGATCCTGGACTCCCCCGCCGCGGCGAAACTCTCCGGGGCCCGGTTCAGCGTGGCCCGGGGCGCCGGCGCCCGGCTGGAGCGGGCCCTCGGCGACTTCCTCCTCGACCTGCACACCCGCGAGCACGGCTACACCGAGCAGTCCGTGCCGTTCCTGGTCAGCCGGGACACCATGACCGGCACCGGCCAACTGCCCAAGTTCGAGGAGGACTTGTTCCGCACCCAGGTCGGCGACCGGGAGCTGTTCCTGATCCCGACCGCCGAGGTGCCGCTGACCAACCTGGTCGCCGGCGAGCTGCTGGACGCGCGCTCGCTGCCGTACGCCTTCACCGCCCGCACCCCGTGCTTCCGCGCGGAGGCGGGGGCGTACGGCCGGGACACCCGCGGGGTGCTCCGGCTGCACCAGTTCGAGAAGGTGGAGCTGGTGCGGATCTGCGCGCCGGAGCAGGCGCAGGAGCAGCTGGAGCTGATGGTGGGGCACGCCGAGGAGTGCCTGCGCCGCCTCGAACTGTCCTTCCGGACCGTGCTGCTGCCCGCGGGCGACATGGGGTTCTCGGCGCGGATGACGTACGACATCGAGGTGTGGCTGCCGGGCGGCGGCTCCTACCGGGAGATCTCCTCGGTCTCCGACTGCGGCACCTTCCAGGCCCGCCGCGCCGACATCCGCGTCAGGCGCGCCGACGGCCGCAAGAGCCCGGCGGCCACCCTGAACGGCTCGGCGCTGCCCATCGGCCGTACCGTGGCCGCGCTGCTGGAGCAGGGCGTCCGGGACGACGGGTCCGTGGTGCTGCCCGAGGCGCTGGTGCCGTACACCGGGTTCCGGCGGATCCTGCCGGGCGGCGGAACCGAGTGAGGGTGGCGTAACGTGCCGTAGAGGGCTTCGACGGAAGGGGTGTGGGCCGTCCATGGCGGAAAGCGGCGGATCCGTGGGTCCGGGTTCCTTCTTCGCGGCCTACGTCCCCTTCCCGGACGCCCGTCCGGAGCGGGTCCGGGTCACTCTCGCGCGGGCGGAGGCCGAGGACTGTCCCGCCCTGGCCGCGCTCCAGGCGGGGGTGCGCGGGGGCCCGGTCGCCCGGTGGGCCGAGCGGATCGGGCGGGCCGTCTCGGGGGAGCGCAGCGCGGTCGTCCTGGCGCGGGTGGGAGAGGAGATCGCCGGATACGGCAACGTCTCCTTCCTGCCCCGGCATCCGGGGGACGGCGCGCCCGAGGGGTACTACCTGACCGGCGTCACCGTCGCCCCGCGGTGGCGGCGGCGGGGGGTCGGCGCGGCCCTGACCCGGTGGCGGATGGCCTGGGCGTGGGAGCGCAGCAGCACGGTGTGGTGTTTCGTCTCGGCGGGCAACCCGGTCTCGCTCGATCTGCACCGGACCCTCGGATTCCGGGAGGTGCGCCGGGCCGCGTCCATCCAGGGCGTGGGCTTCGACGCCGGGGAGGGCGTCCTGCTGTCGGCTCAGTCCGCTCCGGCCGCCGAGGACCCGGCCGGCACAGGAAGGTTCCGCGTCCGCCACAGATAGCCGGCCAGGACCGCGCCGCTCAGTACGGCGGCGGTCAGCGAACTGCCGCGGAGTCCGGTGGCGGAGGCCACCAGGCCGCCGGTGACCGCCCCGAGCGGCATGCCGGCCACGGACACGGTCCGGAAGAGGGCCATCACGCGTCCGATCGTCTCCTGGGGGGCGGAGCCCATCAGCAGGGTGGACGAGGGAACGTTCCACAGTCCGGCGGCCAGGCCCAGCACCGCCATGCCGAGCACCAGGACGACCGGTGAGCCGGCGGCGCACACCAGGAGGAAGCCCGGCGCCTTCAGGGCGATCGCCAGGGCCGCGGCACGCTGATGCGGGACCCGCTTGACGGCGAGCCGCCCGGCGAGCAGGTTGCCGAGCACCATGCAGCCGGCATTCGTCCCGGTCAGCACTCCGAACTCGGCCGGTCTCAGGTGCAGTTCGTGCAGGGCGAGCAGCGGCAGCACCGCGCTGTTCAGGCCGTTGCAGAAGTTGTTCACCGTGACGCAGCCCAGCAGGACGGGCAGCAGCCCCTTCCGGTCGAGGCTGCCGAGACCCCGGCGGATGTCCCGGGCCAGCGAGCGCGGCCAGGAGCCGCGGCGCGCGGGAGCGGAGCGGGGGGCCGCGGAGGCCGGGAGCGAGCCGACCCAGCCGGCGGCCGCGCCGAAGGTGAGAACGTTCAGCAGGAACGGCAGAGTGGAGGAGACGGACGCCAGCCAGCTGCCCAGGGGCGCGCCGACGATGCCCGCGGTGGACTGGGAGGCGCTGAGGCGGGCGTTCGCGGGTCCCAGCCGGCCGTTGTCGACCGTGGCGGGGAGCAAGCTGTTGAAGCAGCTGTCGGAGACCGTCTGCAGGGTGGTCAGCGCGAAGACGAACAAGATCAGGACGCCGACGGACAGCTGACCGAGACCGGCCACGGCGAGCAGCAGCACCGACAGCAGACAGCGGACGGTGTCCGCGGTGAGGAAGGCCCGGCGTTTGTCCCAGCGGTCGACCAGCGCGCCCGCGGGCAGCCCGAAGATCAGCCAGGGCGCGAAGGACATCGCGGAGATCAGGGACAGGACGGCCGGGTCGCCGGTGAGTCCGGCTCCGATGACGGCGACGGCGGAGGTCCTGGCGGCGTCGCCCAGACGGGTGCCTACGGCGGCGGCGTACAGCTTCTCGAACGAGGCCCCGTAGGTGCGGATCAATCCGTCGGTCCCTTCCCGAGGAGCAGGTCGGGGACGTCGGGCACGGGTACCGGTTCCGCGCCGGGGCGGGTGGGCGCGCGCCCGGTCGCGACCGCTTCGAGGGCGGCCTCCGCGTCCTGTCGTTTGACGTCCCACCGGGGCCGCCGGTCCGGCTCCAGGTGGTCGAGCACGCGCTGCAGCGCGCCGGAGGCGGCGCCGCTGCCGGCGTCGAAGCAGTCCGCGGCGAGCCTGCGCAGGGCCGCGTAGCTGCGGTCGCCGAAGTACATCTCGGCGGCGCGGCGGCCGAACGCGCGGCAGCGCGCGGCCTCGACCCCTTCCGCCTCCAGCAACGCGCACAGGCGGTCGACGTTGACCGTGGGAGCCGTCAGGCCGCGGTAGCCGTCGTCGTGCAGCAGCACCACGTTCTCGTCGGCGGTGCGGACCCCCGTCAGGTAGTCGGTGAAGACCCGGCCCAGGCCGATCATTCCCCAGGGCCGCGCCTCCACCGCCCGCAGGGCGCCCATGCTGCTGCAGCCGTAGAGGCGGACGCCCCGGTCGAGCACCTGCCGCACCTCCGTCAGCGTCACCGCCTGTCCGGCGCCGAAATAGCCGTCCACGACCAGCATGGCCGTGGGCGGACGGTCCGCGCAGGCGCCGATGAGGTCGCCGTCGCGGACGGGCGGCAGCAGCAGGTGCGCGGCCTGTTCCATCAGGGGCGAGCCGACCAGGCTGGGGCCGGCGAACACCACCAGATCGCTGCGGTCGAGGTCGTTCAGCGCCTGGCTCAGCGGCGCGGCTACGGTCGTCATGACGGACATGTCAGCGTGCCTTCCGGGCCTGCCGATAGAAGCGGCTGCCGATGCGCGAGGGTTCGTTGGCCGCGAACTCCAGCCCGGGGACGATCACTTTGACCACGCGGGGCCGGGCGACGCGGTCCGGGGCGGCGGCGGGCAGGGTCAGGTCGGCCACCAGGATCCGGCGCAGACCCGCGTCGGCGATCCGCCGGCACACCGTCCTCAGGTCGCTCTCCGCGTCCCCGGACGAACCGCCCGGGACGTCACCGAAGTCGGCCTGCTGCCAGCCCCGCGCCCAGCGGACCGCCCGTTCGTGGGCGGCCCCGTAGGTCTCGGTGCGCTGGGCACGGTAGCGACTGCTGAAGTCCTCGCGAGCGCCCGAGATCACGCTCAGCCGTGACTGGGCGAGTTCGGTCAGGGCCCGGGAGACGGCGACCGCCGGGTCGAGGTGGCAGCCCGCCCCCGCGTTCACCAGCATGGCGTTGTCGGCGAGGCGGTCGTCGCCGAGGGCGAAGAAGCTGGTGACCTCCAGGGAGGAGCGGAACGCGAAGAGGGACACCGAGATCCCGGCCCTCTCGAAGACGGCGACGAGCCGGCCGAGTTCGGCGGGCAGCGAATCCACGCGGACCTGCCGCCCCAGCCGGAGCACCTCGCCGAAGGAGCGGCTGTCGCGCTCGATCAGTTCGTACAGGGCGTGCAGCGTGGCTTCGGTGAGGCAGTTGCCGGAGGCCAGGCCGTCGGAGTGGCCGGCGAACAGCCGGGCGCCGCGGGCCGCGTACGGGGAGAACACCGCGTCGGCCGGGACATGCACCACGGCGCCGCTGAGCAGGTCCCGGGTGGGCACCCACTCCAGCGGGGAACCGGGCTCCCAGCGGGTGCGGGTGTCCAGCACCAGGTCACGGGGGTCGAGCACCTGCGGGAAGCGCTCGCGGGCCTGCTGCACCGTCAGGACCGGTCCGTACCTGCCCTGCTGCTCCCCGCAGTAGCGCTCGTACGCCTCCATCAGCGCGGACGCCAGCGCCGCCTCACGGGTGCGGCCCTTGCCGCAGGTCACGGTGAGGTTCCCGGCCTCGGCGGTGGTCCGGTAGGTGTTGAAGACGGGGATCCCCAGCCGGTCCAGGCCGGTGATGTCGGCGACCCGGGACACGCCCGCGGTGGCGCGCAGGGCCCAGGCCCGGTCGATGGTGTCGGTCAGCGGCCGGTGCCGTCCGGTGCGCGCGTACAGGTCCTTGTCGCAGTGGGGCGCGGTGTCGGTCAGGACGGCCTCGGCGGCGGGCGCCAGATGGTCCAGGGGATGCCCGGTCGTCGTGGGCGTGGTCATGCGGTCGGCCTCGGTGGTCATCCGGTCCGCCTCAGACGAAGTCCCGCAGATCGGCCGCCCGGTAGGCCGCGTCCTGCGGCTCGGGCACGGTCAGCCGGCCGAGCGCCAGCCGCCGCAGGGCCTCGGGGTTGCGCTTGGCCACCCGGGCGAAGGCGTCGAGGGTGAAGCCGATCAGCGCCTTGCGTTCACGGCAGGCGGCCGGCAGGGTGCCGAACTCGCCGGCCCCGGCCGAAAGCGAGCGGTGATAGCACTCTCCGCCGCAGACGTGTTTCGCCCAGCAGCTCCGGCACGGTTCACGTTCGTCGACCCGCCGGAAATGCCGGCTGCGGACCTCGACGAGGGGCAGCCCGCGGCTGATGTGCCCGATCTCGAAGGCGGGCTCCTCGATGGCGTGATGGCAGGAATACATACGGCCGTCGGGCCCCACCGTCACGGCGTTCCGGGCGGCCTGGCACGGATACCAGGAACTGACGGCTCGCCCTTGGTACAGAATTTTCTGGAAGAACGCGGCGAAGGGCATGATGTCGAAGACGATGCCCCTTTCCAGGTTATCGGTCCACCATTCCAGCAGTTCGATCGTCTCGGACTCACTGGTGGCCGAAATCCCGTTGTTGTCGTACAGGGGCTGCACATGGACTTCGTTGAAGCCGAGCGCCACGAGGTATTTGTGCAGCGGGAGCAGCGGGGTGCCCTGCCGGCTCACCGCGCGGACCCGCCGCATCGGGGAGGACTGGGTCTCCATCATGCGCCGTATGTTGCGCAGCACGATGCGGCTGGTCGGGCGCCCGGAGAGCAGGACCCGGTCGGCGTTCAGGGCCGGCGGGCCGTCCAGGCTGACGATCAGCGAGACGGCGTGCGCCTCGCACCAGTCGAGGGTACGCGGGGTGAGCAGGGTGCCGTTGGTGTAGACGTTGAAGCGCACGCTCAGGTTCCGCGCGGCCGCGTACTCCTCGGCGTGGGCGACGCTTCGCTCGAGGATCTCGCGCTCCAGCAGCGGCTCCCCGCCGATGAAGAAGATCCGCACCGGTTTGCCTGGATCGGCCTGGTCCAGCACCTGCTCGATACTGGCGCGGGCGGTCTCCCAGGACATCCCCTGCGGGACCTCGGAGCCCTTTTTCTCCTTGGAGTCCAGCTCGTTGTAACAGTAGGTGCACCCCATGTTGCAGTGGTAGGTGTTGCCGATCACCAGCTGGCTGATCCGGGTGCTGTGGTTGTCCGCCGGCACCGGGAGGGCGCCGTCGGAGACCAGCCGGGTCAGCCCCTGCCACTCCCGCCGCTCCTCCTCGCTCAGCTCGGCTCCGCCGTGTCCGGCGGAGGCGAACCGCCGCGCGCGGGCGGCGACGTCCGGGGGCAGGCTGGCGAAAGTCATGCGGTCCGGGTCGTAGAGCGTGCCGCGCAGCCCGTCGCCGCTCGGGAGAACCACTGCTTTGTCTGACGTCATTCCGCCCGGTCGCCTTTCCTCGCCGACATGGATTCCTGTTGCAACACCAGGTGCGGGATTCCGGGTTCCGGCGGTGGAGCCCCGCCGCCGGAACCCGGCATTCAGGGATCTGAGGTCATCCGTGCCGGCCGTCAGGCCGTTTCACAGATGACACCCGGACGCTCGACCTGGGCCTCCGAGTACAGCTCGTCCACCAGGTCGCCGAGGTCGACCAGTTCGATGTCCTGCTCGACGGTCTCCTCCGGTGCCAGCGCGTTCGGCATTGCAACTCACCTCCTTCGTATGACCGTTGGGCAAGGTACCCGAGTTCCCCCTTCACATAAACCAGCGCGCTCGTCGAATTCAAGCCGCACCACTTTTGCCCGATTGATTCCCGTATCAATGGCAGGGGCATTTATGGTGCGATGTAAATGCGAAACGTCGGCAAAACCTGCGCCAAACGCCCGGTGCGCGGTGCGTCAGGCGCCCATCATGTGCACCCCGCCGTCCACGTGGACGATCTCGCCCGTGGTGCGCGGGAAGAAGTCGGACAGCAGGGCGACCACGCCGCGGGCGGCCGGTTCGGGGTCGGTGAGGTCCCAGCCGGCCGGGGCGCGGCCGGTGGTCCACACGTCGGCCAGCTCCGCGAAGCCGGGGATGGACTTGGCGGCCATGGAGCGCAGCGGGCCGGCCGCGACGAGGTTGCACCGGATGCCGTGCCCTCCGAGGTCGCGGGCGAGGTAGCGGCTGGTGGACTCCAGGGCGGCCTTGGCGACCCCCATCCAGTCGTAGTGCGGCCAGGCCACGCTCGCGTCGAAGGTGAGGCCGACGACCGAACCGCCGCGCCGCTTGAGCAGCGGCAGGCAGGCGGTGGTGAGGGACTTCAGGGAGTACGCCGAGACGTGCACGGCCGTCGACACGTCGGCCCAGGTGCCCTCCAGGAAGGAGAAGGCGCCCTGGGGGCCGTAGGCGATGGAGTGCACGACGCCGTCGAGGGAGTCGGTGCGGGCGCCGATCCGGTCGGCGAGGGTGTCCAGGTGGTCCTGGTCGGTGACGTCCAGCTCGATGACGGGGGCGGGCTTGGGCAGCTTGCCCGCGAACCGCTCGATCAGGGAGAGCCGGCCGAAGCCGGTGAGCAGCACCTCGGCGCCCTCCTCCTGGGCGATCCGGGCCACGTGGAAGGCGATGGAGGCGTCCGTGACCACCCCGGTGACCAGGATCCGCTTGCCCGCGAGGATGCCGCTCATGCCGCCGGCACCCCCTTGGGCAGCGCGCTGACCAGCGCCGAGTCGTGGTCCTGGGGGCCGAGGGCGCTGCCTCCACCGGGCGAGCCGAGGCCCGCGAAGAAGTCGGCGTTGGAGGCCGCGTGGTCGCCGCCCCACTCCTCGGGCAGGTCGTCCTCGAAGTAGATGGCGTCGACCGGGCACACCGGTTCGCAGGCGCCGCAGTCCACGCATTCCTCCGGATGGATGTACAGGGCGCGGCGGCCTTCGTAGATGCAGTCCACGGGGCATTCGTCGATGCAGGAGCGGTCCTTGACGTCGACGCAGGGCAGTCCGATGACGTAGGCCATCTTCAACTCCTTGATCTGATGGGCGGGTTCAGTCGACCGGGGCGCCGGTGGTGCGCTCGCCCAGGGTGAGCACGGTGAGCGCGAGGACGGCCATGGCGGCGGCGATCACGGTGAACAGGGCGCCGGGGCCGTGGGCGTCGAGCACCGGCAGCAGGACGAACGGCAGCGCGCCGGCGCTGAGTTTGGACAGCGAGTAGGCGGCGCCGGCGGCGGTGGCCCGGATCGCTGTGGGGTACTGCTCGGACAGGTAGACATGGGAGACGCTGGAGAAGACGTTGCTGAAGAGGGTGTAGGCGAAGCCGCAGACCACGATCAGCCCGGCGGAGCCCGCGTAGGCGAAGCCGAGTCCGGCCGCGACCATCGCGGTCGCCGACAGGGCGATCAGGGTGCGGCGCTCGACGCGGTCCACGACCGGCAGGGCGAGGGCGGAGCCCACCGGGTAGCCGAGGAAGGACAGCGCGGTGAAGCCGAGGCCGGCGACGACGCCGTAGCCCTTGGCGGCGACGATCTGCGGGGCGAGCGTGCCGAAGCCGTAGTAGCCGACGACCGAGAGCACGCAGAACAGCCACAGCACGAGGGTGCGGCGGAGCATGCCGGGCCTGAGGATGTCGCGCACGTGGCTGCCGTCCGCCGGAGCCTCGGCCCGGGGTGCGGGCTGGGTTGGAAGAAGGCCCCGGCCCGCCGCCTCCGCTTCCATGCGCGACACCAGCCGTTCGGCCTCGGCGGCGCGGCCGTGGGCGGCGAGCCAGCGCGGGGACTCGATCAGGCCCCGGCGCAGGATCCACACCACGGCCGAGCCGAGGGCGCCGAGGACGAACAGCCAGCGCCAGCCGGCCACGCCGAGCGGGGTGTGCGGCACCAGCCACAGGGCGGCGAAGCCGACCGCGGGGACCCCGCAGAAGGCGAGGGTGTAGGCCCGGGCGATGAACCGGCCGCGCTTGCCGGCGGGCAGCACGTCGGCCAGGTAGCAGTCGGCCAGGGCCTGTTCGGCGCCGATGCCGAGGCCGGCGACGAAGCGGGTCGCGATCAGCCAGGCGGCGTTCGGGGAGAGGGCGCCGAGCAGGGAGGCCGCCGAGTAGACGGCCAGGTTGAGCTGGAAGGCCCGGCGCCGGCCGAACCGGTCGGCGATCCGGCCGAGCGTCAGGGACCCGAGGAACTGGCCGAGGAAGGCGGAGGCCAGGACGAGCTTGAGCGAGGCGGCGCCGAAGCCGAAGTCGCTCTGCAGGACCTTGCCGATGGTGCCGGACAGGTTGTTCTCGAAGGTGTCGAAGAACAGGCCGACGCCGACGACGGCGGTGAGTCTGCGGTGCAGCGGGGTGATCGGCAGCCGGTCCAGGCGGGCGCCGATCGGGGCGGGGGCGGTACGGCCGCCCGGCGCCGCGGTGGTGTGGGACATGGGGCTGGCTCCTTACGGACTGTCGCGTCGCCCCCGGCCAAGGAGCCGCCCGGGCCACCGGCGGGCCCGGGCGTACGGCCCGGGGGCCGGAGTGTGGGGTGTGGGGGATGTGGGGAGCGGGTGGCGGTGGGGCCGCCCTGGGATCCGGCGAGCCGGGGTCAGACCGATTCCATGGCCCGGCGCCGGATCTGCTCCTCCACGTCACCGCGGCGGACCGGGGCGCTGACCTCGTGGAGGAAGGAGGCGACCTCGCGGTACGAGGCCCAGAAGCCGACCTCGTGGTAGGGCACACCGCGTTCGGCGCAGTACTGCATGGTCAGTTCGCGGGCGCGCGGCAGGTTCTTCTGCGGCATGGCCGGGAACAGGTGGTGCTCCACCTGGTAGTTGAGGCCGCCGTAGAGGAAGTCGACCAGCCGGCCCGGCCGGATGTTGCGGGAGGTGAGGACCTGGCGCTCCAGCCAGTCCAGGGTCTCCTCCTCGCCGTCGCGCACCTGCATGCCCTTGTGGTTCGGGGCGAAGATCATGCCGAAGTAGACGCCGAGGGAGGCGTGCTGGACGACGATGAACGCGACCGCGAGCGCCGGGGACAGGACGGTGAAGACGCAGGTGAGGTAGACGGCGGCGCGCAGCAGGATGAGGAAGGTCTCCAGCACGGGCCGCTTGGTCTTGCCGGTGACGATGGACTTGACCGCGGTCTTCAGCATCTTGAAGCCCTCGAGGACCAGCAGCACGAAGAACAGCACGCTCTGGTAGCGCACGACGAGCTTCTGGGTGCCCTTGCGGGTGCGGTACTGCTTGATGTCGAAGATGGCGGTGCGTCGGCCGATGTCCGGGTCCATGTCGAGGTGATTGGGGTTGCTGTGGTGCCGGTTGTGGTGGTTGACCCACCAGCCGTAGCTGACCCCGTTGACCAGGTTGGCGTGGATGTAGCCGACCGCGGAGGCCGCCTTCTTGCTGCGGAACATCGCCTTGTGGCCGGCGTCGTGCCACATGAACGCCGACTGGCCGCCGCACAGGCCCATCCACAGGGCCGTGACGAGCTGCCACCAGGTGTCGCCCAGTTCGAAGAAGGCGGCGAAGCCGATCAGCAGCAGGGTGGTGTTGAGGGCGAGCTTGCCCACGTAGTAGCGCGGGTCGAGGTCGAGCAGGCCTTCGGCCCTGACCCGTTTGAGCAGTTCGGCGAAGGTCGCCGAGGCGCCGGGGCGCGGGGCGGCCTCGGAGGCCGGGACCCCGGCCGTCTGGATGTGCGGACGCTGCATGCGTTGCTCTCCTTGGGAGAAGTGCCCGGTGGCGGGCGGCGGCGCCGCTGCCCCGCGGAGCTGCGGGCGCCGCGAGTCGACTTCAGCTCCCGCGTGCGGTCGCGGGCTGCGGCCCGCCCGGCGGGCCCGGACGACGGGAGCACAGTGCGGTGCTCCCGGACCCGGACCGCCGGGCGAACGCACGTCCAGCGTTCCGCGCGGCACTGATGTGGCACTGATGCCGGTCTGATCCAGCCGGGCGCGCTCAGGCGGCGGCCTCGGTGCGCAGCCGTTCGTCGAGGGCGCGGACGACCGCGTCGGCGGCGTCGGCGACCTGCTGGTCGTCGGGGGCGCCGATGACGGCCATGAGCTGCTCGACCATGGCGTGCTGGAGTTCCTCGGTGGACTGGCTCATGATGTGTCTCCCGGATCGAGGTGGTGGAGCGTCAGAAGGCGTTGCAGGCACGGAAGATGTGCGCGAACCCGGGCAGCGAGGCCTGCGGGCCGTCGAAGGCGACGTACTCGGGGATGGTCACGTCGGGCGCCCACTTCTGCTTGTACGACAGCTGGGTCTGGGCCGGGTACAGCGCCGCGCCCTCGGCCCACAGGGCGTGCATCAGCCACTGGAACGCGGGGCTGTGGCCGTCGAGTTCGTGGGCGGAGTCGAGCCCGGTGAACGGCGTGAACCCGAAGTGCAGCCACGCGACGCCCTCGGCCCGGAACACCTCGATGGCGTGCGCGTTGATGGCCTCCATCAGGCCCGGGGAGCCCTCGGGGATGCGGCGGCTGAGGTCGTGCATCCAGCCGGCCCGGCTGCCGTACACCGGCGAGTACGAGATGTACGCGACCGGGGCGCCGTCGATGGTGCCGACGAACAGCCGGCGGTGCGCCTGGGCGGCGCCGCCGATCTGGCCGACGAGGAACTCCAGCTGCTGGGCGCCGCCCTTGGAGCCGAGCCAGGCCCGGTCGATGGCCGCGATGGCCTCGCCCACGTCGGCCGCGTCGGCCTCGTGGATGGTCAGGCCGTTGCGGTGGGCGCGGGAGATCTTGTTGCGCAGCTGCATGAACTTGGTGCCACGCAGGGTGAACCCGTCGAGGCTCACGGCCCAGGAGGCGCCGACCTGGTTGACGGTGAAGCCGCGCCCGGCGTAGCGCTCGGCGTCCGCGCGCTGCAGCTGGACGCCGACCAGGTTCAGGCCCTCGGCCCTCACGTGGGCGCGGAAGGCGTCCAGCAGGGTGTCGTAGTCCTCCTCGGCGGCGAAGGGGCCGCCGAACTGCACGGCCCAGCGGCCGGTGCGCCGGTGGACGACGACTCCGTCCGCGCCCGGCACGGTGAAGACGCTGTTTCCGCTGTTGAGCGCGAGGAACGAACTCGGGTTCTCGCTCGTGGTGTGCCGGCGTATCGCGTCGAGAATCCGGTCGTGGGTGGTGCTTTCGGTGGTGGTGGCGGTCATTCCGTACCCCTTTCGGGAGCCTTTCACGGCAAGGGAGTTCCGAAGGGAGTACAGCACCGCCGGGTTGCCCGGGAAAAGGGCAGATGGAAATTCCTTTGCCTGCGTCAGAAGCGTGTCAGCTTTCCGTCAGCGCCGACTGCCAATGTGAGGCCTGTGAACGGCACGGGCCACCGGAGCCAGGGGCCCGCCCGCTCCGCCGCAGCCTCCACCACAAGCCGGTTCATGTTTTCCGTACGCGGGTGAACGAGAATTCACGTTCCGTCGCGCGGAAGAGAGACAACCCTCAGCCGGTGTTCCGCCGAAGGCGACGGACACCGGATTCCCAGGAACCGCCGGCCGCCCCCCGTCCCGGCGGAGCAACCGCCCCGGCGGGCCGTTCGAGAAAAGGCCCGCCGGGGCGTGGCGCGTTCGGCGGCTCAGCCCTTCCAGCGCAGCAGAACACCGGAAAAACCGGCGCCGAGGAATTGGCGTCAAGGTCGTCAAGGTCGTCCAGTTCGTCCAGGGGGAAAAGACATGCTGAGGTTCTCCGTTCTCGGGCCACTGCAGATACGCACCGACGCGGGTCCGGCGGACGTGCCGGGCGACCTGCAGCGGATCCTGGTGCAGACCCTGCTGGTGAGTGAGGGCCGGCCGGTCTCCGGGGAGAGCCTGGCCGAGGAGATGTGGGGCGAGGCCGCGCCCGACAACCAGGCCAACGCGCTGCAGGCGCACATCAGCCGGCTGCGCCGCCGGCTGCGGGCGCTGGAGCCGGAACGGCCGGTGTCGCGGGTGACGATCCATCCGGCCGGCTACCGGCTCGGGCTGGGCGAAGGGGAGCTCGACGCCGCGGAGTTCGTGCGGGCGGTGCGGCTGGCCGAGGCCGCGCCCCCGGCCGACGCCGGGCGCACCGCGCGGCTGCTCGGGGACGCGCTGGCGCTGTGGCGGGGGCCGGTCTTCGGCGGGTTTCCCGGCGGGACCCTGTGCCAGCTGGCGGGCGCCCGCTACGAGGAGTACCGGATGCGGGCGCTGGAGCTGCTGTTCGACGCCGAGCTGCGGCTCGGCCACCACGCGGCGGTGCTCGCCGAACTGGCCGAGGCGCACACCAACCACCCGTTGCGGGAGCGGTTCTGCGAGCAGCTGATGATCGCGCTGTACGGCGCGGGACGGCAGGCCGACGCCCTCGACGTCTTCCACCGGATGCGGCGCCGGCTCGACGACGAACTCGGCATCCAGCCCTCCCCCGCGCTGCGCCGCATCGAGAGCGCGATCCTCTCCCACGACCCGGCCCTCAGCGGCGACCGCCTCCTCCAGCCCGCCTGAGCCGGGCGGTGGCCGCACGCGTCGGCGGCCCGTCAGCGCACGGTCAGCCCCGGTTGTCACGCTCCTTGCGGTGACGCCACCTCGAGAACTCCTCACGTAGAGGCAGGGAGACATGAAGTCCCAGGTCGCGGAACTGGCCCAACTGCGCGAACGCGTGCTCGCCGGACCCGGCGAGAAGGCGACGGCAGCCCAGCGGGCCAAGGGCAAGCTCACCGTGCGCGAACGGATCGGCCTGCTGCTCGACGAGGGCTCGTTCCACGAGGTCGAGCCGCTGCGCCGGCACCGGGCGACCGGGTTCGGGCTGGAGGCGAGGAAGCCGTACACCGACGGCGTCGTCACCGGCTGGGGCACGGTCGAGGGCCGTACGGTTTTCGTCTACGCGCACGACTTCCGTATCTTCGGCGGCGCGCTGGGCGAGGCCCACGCCGCCAAGATCCACAAGATCATGGACATGGCCCTCGCGGCCGGCGCGCCGCTGGTGTCCCTCAACGACGGCGCCGGCGCCCGCATCCAGGAGGGCGTGACCGCGCTCGCCGGGTACGGCGGCATCTTCCGCCGCAACACGGCGGCGTCCGGGGTGATCCCGCAGATCAGCGTGATGCTGGGCCCGTGCGCGGGCGGCGCCGCGTACTCGCCCGCCCTCACCGACTTCGTGTTCATGGTGCGCGAGACCTCGCAGATGTTCATCACCGGCCCGGACGTGGTCAAGGCGGTGACCGGCGAGGAGATCACGCAGAACGGGCTGGGCGGCGCCGACGTCCACGCGGAGACCAGCGGGGTGTGCCACTTCGCGTACGACGACGAGGAGACCTGCCTGGAGGAGGTCCGGTACCTGCTCTCCCTCCTCCCCCGCAACAACCGCGAGACCCCGCCCGCCGTGCCCTGCGACGACCCGCCGGACCGGCGCTGCGAGTCGCTCGCGGAGCTGGTGCCGGTCGACGGCAACCGGCCGTACGACATGGCCAGGGTGATCGAGGAGATCGTCGACGACGGCGAGTACCTGGAGGTGCACCAGCGCTGGGCGCGGAACATCATCTGCGCGCTGGCCCGGCTGGACGGCCAGGTCGTCGGGATCGTCGCCAACCAGCCGCAGACCCTGGCCGGCGTGCTGGACATCGAGGCGAGCGAAAAGGCCGCGCGTTTCGTCCAGTTGTGCGACGCGTTCAGCATCCCCATCGTCACCCTGCTCGACGTGCCCGGCTTCCTGCCCGGCGTCGGCCAGGAGCACGGCGGCATCATCCGGCACGGCGCCAAGCTGCTGTACGCCTACTGCGACGCCACCGTGCCCCGTATCTCGCTGATCCTGCGCAAGGCCTACGGCGGCGCGTACATCGTCATGGACTCGCAGTCCATCGGCGCCGACCTCACCTACGCCTGGCCGACCAACGAGATCGCGGTGATGGGCGCGGAGGGCGCCGCGAACGTCATCTTCCGGCGGCAGATCGCCGAGGCCGACGATCCGGAGGCCCGGCGGGCGGAGCTGGTCAAGGAGTACAAGGCCGAGCTGATGCACCCGTACTACGCCGCCGAACGCGGCCTGGTCGACGACGTGATCGACCCGGCCGACACCCGTGCCGTCCTCATCGGCGCGCTGGCGATGCTGCGCACCAAGCACGCCGAGCGCCCGGCGCGCAAGCACGGCAACCCCCCGCAGTGATCCCGCCCGGTTCCCGCACTCCGACGGAGGTTCCCATGCCCGTGTCCCGCACGTCCCCCACCGCACCGATCCGGGTCGAGAAGGGCCAGGCCACCGAGGAGGAGCTGGCCGCACTCGCGGTGCTGCTGCTGAGCCGCGGCGCCCTGGCCGCGCCGGACACCCCGCCGGCCTCCCCCGGCACCACGTGCTGGCGCCCGCACGCCTTCCACGCGCCGCACAGCTGGCAGCGCGCCTGACCGGCGTGCCACGGGGGCGCGGAGCGGCCCGGAGCGGCCCGCGTCCGGGCCGCCCGGCGTGGACCGCCGCTCACCCCCGGCTCACTTCTTGGCGAGGGTGACGTCCTGGTCGGTGACGGCGTGGAAGGCGGGCAGCGGGACGATGCCCACGGGCCGCATCTCCATGAGCGTGGCCTGCACATGGGCGCGGCCGGCCTTGAAGACCTCGGAGTCGACCGTGCCGGAGTTCTGCCACCGGTGCTCGGCGCCGTCGCACTGCGCGACGCTGCCGCCGATGCCGTTCCTGACATGGGGGTCGCTCTGGCTCAGCGAGGACGTGACGAAGACCGGCCCGGTGCCGGCGGTGCAGCGGTAGCTGCCGGCGAGCGTGATCGTGCCGTCGGACGCGATCCGTCCGGTGTGGTCGACGGTGATGCTCTCCGCGGGGTCGGTGCCGCCCGGCCGGGCCGCGGCCGGGATGGCGGTGGCCGGTGTGGCGGCGGTGCACAGCAGGGCTACGGCGCCGAGGGCCGCGGCGAGGGCGGGACGTACGGGCATGGGATGCCTCCCGGTTCAGAGGGGGTCTGGGCGCCTCCACTCGTACCGGTCGGCCGTCCCGCCGGGCGTGATCGTCACTCCTTCGGTGGCGCGTCATGGGCCCGTTCGGGACGCGCCCGCCGGTGACGAGGCCGCATGGTCACGGCAGGACCGCGAAGCCGTCCAGCTCCACCATCGCCTGCTCGTCCCACAGCCGTACGACCTGCACGACGGCCATCGCCGGGTAGTGACGGCCGGCCAGGTCCCGCCAGATGCGGCCGAGGCGGGCGGCGTGGCCGCGGTAGGCGGCGACGTCCGTGGCGTAGACGGTGACGCGGGCGAGGTCGGCGGGGGTGCCGCCGGCCGCGCGCAGGGCCGCGAGCAGGTTGCCGAGCGCCCGCTCGAACTGCTCGGGGAGGGTGTCGCCGGTGATCCTGCCGCCGGCGTCGAGGGCGGTCTGGCCGGCGAGGAACACCACGCGGGAGCCGGAGGCGACGACGGCGTGCGAGAACCCGGTGGGCGGGGACAGCTCGGGCGGGTTGACGCGCTCGGTGCTCACCGGACCTCCCGGTCGTCGGCGTGGGCGTACAACTCCTTGGCGATGATGCCTCGTTGGACCTCGCTGGCACCCTCGTAGATGCGCGGGGCGCGCACCTCGCGGTAGAGGTGCTCCAGGAGGTGGCCGCGGCGCAGGGCGCGGGCGCCGTGCAGCTGGACGGCGGTGTCGACGACGTACTGCGCGGTCTCCGTGGCGAGCAGCTTCGCCATCGCGGCGCGCTTCGGGACGTCGGCGGCGCCTTCGTCGTACGCCGTTGCCGCCGCGTAGACCATCAGCCGGGCAGCCTCCGTGCGCAGGGCCATCTCGGCGACCTGGTGGGCGACGGTCTGCCGGTCCATCAGCCGGCCGCCGAAGGCCTCGCGGCGGCGGGTGTGGGCGACGGTGGCGTCGAGCGCGGCCTGGGCCATGCCGACCGCGAAGGCGCCGACGCTGGGCCGGAAGAGGTTCAGGGTGCCCATGGCGACCGCGAAGCCGCGGTCCACCTCGCCGAGCACGTCGGCGGCGCTCACGGGTACGGCGTCGAAGCCGAGGGCGCCGATGGGGTGCGGGGAGAGCATCTCCAGCGCGGTGCCGGTGAGTCCGGGCCGGTCGGCGGGGACGAGGAAGGCGGTCACGCCGCGGGCGCCGGCGCCGGGTGTGGTGCGGGCGAAGACGGTGTAGAAGTCGGCCTCGGGGGCGTTGGAGATCCAGCGTTTGGCGCCCGTGAGCCGCCAGCCGGCACCGTCGGGCTCGGCGGTGAGGGACAGCGCGGCCGCGTCCGAACCGGCGCCGGGCTCGCTCAGCGCGAAGGCGGCGACCGCGCTGCCGTCGGCGACCCGGGGCAGCCAGCGCTCGCGCTGGGCGGGGGTGCCGTGCGCGTGCACCGGGTGGGCGCCGAGCCCTTGCAGGGCGAGCGCGGTCTCGGCCTCGGTGCAGGACTGCGCAAGGGACTCGCGCATCAGGCACAGGTCCAGCGCGCCGGAGCCGAACAGCCGCGTCAGCAGCCCGAGTCGGCCCAGCTCGGCGACGAGCGGCCGGTTGACGTGCCCCGGCTCGCCCTTGTCGGCGAGCGGCCGCAGCCGTTCGGCGGCCGTCGCGCGCAGCTCGGCGCACCAGGCGGCCTGCTCCGGTTCGAGTGAGAAAGCGGGCACTGCCGTCCTCCCTCCGGTCGGGGCCGGCACGGCCCGTCACGTTCGCTGTCGAGCGGGCCGGCCTCGCGGGTGCTGCCCACCCGCCGACGACGTTATCGCGGAAGGTTGACTGCCGTCACCAACACGATACGCTCGGTCTGCGAGCCCACCAGGACGCCGGTGCCCACCACGACGCCCGTCTTCGACGTTTGTCACGGCAAGGGGGCGAACCGCCATGCATCGCTCGGCCCATGTCGACACCTTCGCGCGCGACCACCTGCCGCCCCCCGACGAGTGGCCCGAGCTGCTCTTCGACCTGCCGGAGCTGCGCTACCCCGAGCGCCTGAACTGCGCCGCCGAGCTGCTCGGCCACGCGGCGGCGGACCGGCCGGTCTTCCGCACCCCGGCCGGCCCCCCGTGGACCTACGGCGACCTGCGCGCGCACGTCGACCGGATCGCGCACGTGCTCACCGGCGACCTCGGCGTGGTCCCCGGCAACCGGGTGCTGCTGCGCGGCCCCACCACGCCCTGGCTCGCCGCCTGCTGGCTGGCCGTGCTGAAGGCGGGCGCGATAGCGGTCACCGTGCTCGCCCAGCAGCGCCCGCACGAGCTGGCGACGATGTGCGAGATCGCCCTGGTGCGGCACGCGCTGTGCGACATCCGGTCGGTGGAGGACCTGGCGAAGGCCGACATACCCGGGCTGCGGATCACCACGTACGGCGGCGACGGCCCCGACGACCTGCTGCGCCGGCCCGCCCCGAAGACGCCGTACCGGGCCGCGGACACCGCCGCCGACGACGTGGCCCTGATCGCGTTCACCTCCGGCACCACGGGCCGCCCGAAGGGATGCATGCACTTCCACCGGGACGTGCTGGCCATCGCGGACACCTTCTCCAGGCATGTGCTGCGCCCCCGGCCGGACGACGTCTTCGCCGGCTCTCCCCCGCTCGGCTTCACCTTCGGCCTCGGCGGACTCGTGGTCTTCCCGATGCGGGCGGGCGCCAGTTCCCTGCTCCTGGAAGAGGCCAACCCCCGCCGGCTGCTGCCCGCGATCGCCGAGCACCGCGTCTCCGTCCTGTTCACCGCGCCGACCGCCTACCGCGCGATGCTGGACCGGCTCGACGGGCACGACGTGACCTCGCTGCGGCGCTGTGTGTCGGCCGGCGAGAACCTGCCCGCGGCCACCTGGCGGGCCTGGCACGAGCGCACCGGGCTGCGGATCATCAACGGCATCGGCGCCACCGAGCTGCTGCACATCTTCGTCTCCGCCGCCGACGAGGACATCCGGCCGGGCACCACGGGCGTGCCGGTGCCGGGCTGGCGGGCGCGGGTGCAGGACGCGCACGGCAGGCCCGTGCCGGACGGCGAGCCCGGGCTACTCGCGGTGCGCGGCCCGGTCGGCTGCCGCTATCTCGCCGACCCGCGGCAGCGGCAGTACGTGCGCGCCGGCTGGAACGTCACCGGTGACACCTATGTCCGCGAGCCCGACGGCTACTTCCGCTACGTGGCCCGCGCCGACGACATGATCATCTCGGCCGGGTACAACATCGCCGGCCCGGAGGTGGAGGACGCGCTGCTGCGGCACCCGGACGTGGTGGAGGCCGCGGTCGTGGGCCGCCCGGACGAGGC
Source organism: Streptomyces sp. NPDC048192 (assembly GCF_043202415.1). Taxonomy (NCBI): domain Bacteria; kingdom Bacillati; phylum Actinomycetota; class Actinomycetes; order Kitasatosporales; family Streptomycetaceae; genus Streptomyces; species Streptomyces sp. NPDC048192. Next base: position 259,759 of record NZ_JBIDAL010000008.1, on the reverse strand, counting down.
CCGCGGGCAGGTGGCGGTCGCCTACACCGTGCTGCGCGAGGGCGCCCGGCGCGACCCGGACTCCCTGCGCGCCTTCCTCACGGCCGAGCTGGCGCCGTACAAGTGCCCGCGCGAGTTCGTCTTCCTCGACGCGCTGCCGCGCACCGCCACCGGCAAGCTGCAGCGGTTCCGGCTGCGCCGCGAGGGTGACCGGCGGTGACGCCGACGACCTAAAATGATCAACGTGTCCGAGCAGCACGCCCCCAGGTCCCTCATCGTCACGCTCTACGGCGCGTACGGCCGCTACATGCCCGGCCCGGTGCCCGTCGCCGAGCTGATCCGGCTCCTGGCCGCGGTCGGCGTGGACGCGCCCTCGGTCCGGTCCTCGGTGTCCCGGCTCAAACGCCGCGGCCTGCTGCTGCCGGCCCGCACGGAGTCCGGCGCGGCGGGCTACCAACTCTCCCCGGAGGCACGGCAGTTGCTGGAGGACGGCGACCGCCGCATCTACGCCACCCCGCCCGTCGCGGACGCCGGCTGGGTGCTCGCCGTGTTCTCCGTGCCGGAGTCGGAGCGGCAGAAGCGGCACGTGCTGCGCTCCCGGCTGGCCGGCCTCGGCTTCGGCACGGCGGCCCCGGGCGTGTGGATCGCTCCGGCCCGGCTGTACGAGGAGACCGAGCACACCCTGCGCCGGCTGCACCTCGATCCGTACGTGGACCTGTTCCGCGGCGCGCACCTGGGCTTCGCGCCGACCGCCGAGGCGGTCGCCCGCTGGTGGGACCTGACCGCGATCGCCAAGGAGCACGAGCACTTCCTCGACGCGCACGGCCCGGTGCTGCGCGACTGGGAGCGCCGGCCGGACACCCCGCCCGAGGAGGCCTACCGGGACTACCTCCTCGCCCTCGACTCCTGGCGCCATCTGCCGTACACGGACCCCGGCCTGCCCACCCGGCTGCTGCCCGCCGGCTGGCCCGGGCTGCGCTCGGCGGAGGTGTTCCAGGGCCTGCACCGCCGACTGCGCGACGCCGGGGCCGAGTTCGCCGGGCTGTGAGGCGGGGCTGTTTCACAGGTAGGTCAGGCAGTACAGGTGTGCTCCTTCTGTCCGGGCGCGGTCGGCCAGGCCCACGAACGTACGGATGTCGTCCTCGGCGTGCAGGTAGTCGGCGAAGTGTGCGTCGCCCATGTCGCACGCCTGGAGCGCGAGCATCGGCACCGCGTCCTCCACCACGTCGGCGAGCGCGTCCCGCCAGGCGTCGGGCAGTTCCTCGAGGAACGTCCCTTCGTCCCAGACGGTCCCGGACACCACCAGCGTCTCGTCGGGGTACGGCACCTCGTCCGGGTCGGGCGAGACCAGTTCCGGCCGCTCCCCGCGGGCGGGCGGTGTGCCCGTCGCGAAGGCGATCAGCCGGGGCAGCGCCAGGTGAGGATCCATGCCCCCCACATCGAGCCCGTCCGCGCCCAGCCAGGCACCGTCCGCCCCGATGACCCGCTCCACCGCCGTGCCCCGGTCGCGGGCGAGGAAGTACTCGTGCGACACGCCCATGATGTCTCCGTTCGTCTCACCGCCTCACGAGTCGAGTACAGCAGACGGCACTGACAATTCAGCCGCCGAGGGTCAGGCGGGGCTTCGGGGCGTCCGTGCGGCCGGTCTGGGGACGGCGGCTGCCGGCCCGGTAGGGCGCGGGCCAGACGGCGCCCGGACCCTCGTACCCCTGCTCCGCCGCCGCGTGCAGGGTCCAGTGCGGGTCGTACAGGTGCGGGCGGGCCAGTGCGCACAGGTCCGTCCGTCCGGCGAGGATCAGGGAGTTGACGTCGTCCCACGAGGAGATCGCGCCCACGGCGATCACCGGGACGCCCACCTCGTGCCGGATCCGGTCGGCGTACGGCGTCTGGTACGACCGCCCGAACTCCGGCCGCTCCCCGGCCACGACCTGCCCGGTGGACACGTCGATCGCGTCGGCGCCGTGCGCGGCGAAGGCGCGTGCGATCTCCACCGCGTCCTCGGCGGTGGTGCCGCCCTCGGCCCAGTCGGTGGCCGAGATGCGGACCGTCATCGGCCGCTCCGCCGGCCACACCGCGCGTACGGCGTCGAAGACCTCCAGCGGGAACCTCAGCCGCCGCGCCGGCGAGCCGCCGTAGGCGTCGGTGCGGTGGTTGGTGAGCGGGGAGAGGAAGCCGGACAGCAGATAGCCGTGCGCGCAGTGCAGTTCGAGCAGATCGAACCCGGCCCGCGCGGCCCGCCAGGCGGCGGCGGCGAACTGCTCGCGGATGTCGGTGAGCTGGGCCCTCGACAGTTGGCGCGGTGTCTGGCTGCCCGGCCTGTACGGCAGCGGGGAGGCGGCCACGAGCGGCCAGTTGCCGTGGGGCAGCGGCTCGTCCATGCCCTCCCACATCACCCGCGTGGAGCCCTTGCGGCCCGCGTGGCCGAGCTGGACGCCGATCGCGGTGCCGGGCGCGCGGGTGTGCACGAAGTCGGTGACCCGGCGCCATGCCTCCGCCTGCCGGCCGGTGTAGAGACCGGCGCAGCCCGGCGTGATGCGGCCGTCCTCGCTGACGCACACCATCTCGGTCATGACCAGTCCGGCCCCGCCGAGCGCGCGGGCGCCCAGGTGGACGAGGTGGAAGTCGCCGGGGACGCCGTCGGTGGCGGAGTACATGTCCATCGGGGACACCACGACCCGGTTGCGCAGGGTCAGGCCGCGCAGCCGGAACGGGGTGAACATCGGCGGCGTGCCGGGCGGGCAGCCGAACTCCCGCTCGACCGCCGCGGTGAAGCGGGCGTCGCGCAGCCGGAGGTTGTCGTGGGTGACGCGGCGGCTGCGGGTGAGCAGGTTGAAGGCGAACTGGCGGGGCGGCTGGTCCAGGTACAGCCGCAGGTTCTCGAACCACTCCAGGCTCGCCCGGGCGGCCCGCTGGGTGGAGGCGACGACCGGTTTGCGCTCCTCCTCGTAGGCCGCCAGCGCGCTGGGCACGTCGGGCTGTTCCTCCAGGCAGGCGGCCAGGGCCAGCGCGTCCTCCACGGCCAGCTTGGTGCCGGAGCCGATGGAGAAGTGGGCGGTGTGCGCGGCGTCGCCGAGCAGGACGACGTTGCCGTGGGACCAGCGGCCGTTGACCACCGTGCGGAAGCTGGTCCAGGCGGAGTTGTTGGAGCGCAGGGGGCGGCCGCGGAGCGCGTCGGCGAAGATCTTGGCGCAGCGCTCGACGGATTCGTCCGGTTCGAGTTCGTCGAACCCCGCCGCCCGCCACACCTCCTCCCGCATCTCGACGATCACGGTGGAGGCGCCGAATTGATTCTGCGGCCCGGAGGGCCCCGTTGAGGGGTGGTGGTCGGGAGACGGGTGGGCATAGGGGTAGCCGTGCAGTTGCATCACGCCGTGCGGGGTCTCGGCGATCTCGAAGCGGAAGGCGTCGAAGGGGAAGTCAGCGGCGAGCCAGATGTAGCGGCAGCGGTGGGTCGTCACCCGGGGCTCGAACACGTCGGCGTGGGCGGCGCGGGTGGTGCTGTTGACCCCGTCGGCGGCGACGACGAGGTCGTACTCGGCCGAGAGCGTGTCCGCGCGGGGCGCCTCGGTGGCGAACCTCAGGTCCACGCCGAGGGACCGGCAGCGCTCGTGCAGGATCGCGAGGAGCCGCCGCCTGCCCAGCGCGGCGAAGCCGTGTCCCCCGGAGCGGTGGGTGACGCCCCGGTGCACGATGTCGATGTCGTCCCAGCGGACGAAGTCGCGCTGCAGGGCGTCGTAGACCACGGGGTCGGCGTGTTCGATGCCGCCGAGGGTCTCGTCGGAGAGGACCACGCCGAAGCCGAAGGTGACGTCCGGGGCGTTGCGCTCCCAGACGGTGATCTCACGGGCCGGGTCGAGCCGTTTCAGCAGCGCCGCCGCGTACAGCCCGCCGGGGCCGCCGCCGATGACCGCCACGCGCATGAGCGCTCACCTTCCTCGCCATTTCGCAGGGCGTTTCCCGGTGAAGGCCGCGTGGAACTCCGCGTAGTCCTCGCCGTTCATCAGCAGGGCCTGGGTGGAGGCGTCCAGCTCGACGGCCGCCGCGAGGGGCATGTCCAGTTCGGCGGTGAGCAGGGCCTTGGTCTGGGCGTACGCCAGGGCCGGGCCGTCGGCCAGGCGGCGGGCCAGGGCCAGCGCGGCCTCGTCCGCGCCTCCCTCCTCGGTCAGCTCGCTGATCAGGCCGATCCGCTCGGCCTCGGGGGCCCGGACCGGTTCGCCGAGCATCAGCAGGCGGGTGGCGTGGCCGAGGCCGACGACACGGGGCAGCAGATAGGCGGCGCCCATGTCGCCGCCGGACAGGCCGACGCGGGTGAAGAGGAAGACGAAGCGGGCGCTCGGGTCGGCGACGCGGAAGTCGGCCGCCAGCGCCAGCACCGCTCCGGCGCCGGCCGCCACGCCGTGGACGGCGGCGATCACGGGGAAGGGGCACTCCCTGATCGCCCGGACCACCTGGCCGGTCATCCGGTTGAAGTCGAGGAGCTGTGCGGTGTCCATGCCGAGGGTGGCGCCGATGATCTCGTCGACGTCGCCGCCGGAGCAGAAGCCCCGCCCCTCGCCGACCAGCACCAGGGCGCGCGCGGAGCGCTCCCGGGACAGCTCGGCGAGCAGGTCGCGCAGGTCGGCGTAGGCGCCGAAGGTGAGCGCGTTGAGCTTCTCGGGGCGGGCGAGGGTGACGGTGGCGACCCCGTCGGCGATCCGGAGGCGCAGATGCTCCCAGTCGCGGGTGCGGGCGGCGGAGCCGGTGAAGGGACTCATGACGTGCGGCCTCCTTGGGCGGCGGTGCCGTACGTTGCGCTGTCCCCCGAAGTTATCACTTCTTTGTGACTGTCGTCACGAGTGCGCGACATGCCAGGTGGTTCGGCCGGATCCGGTCACGTGCGTCACCGGTCGGCGACAGCGCCGTAACAGTGGGGACGAGCGGGCGAGCCGGGCCGTTCGCGTGGGTAAGCCGCCCGGTACCGGGGCCGGGGGTCCCGGGCGCAGCCCGCCGTCGGTCCCCGGGGCCGGGCCCGTACCATTGCCAAGTCGAAAGCAGGACAACCTGCTCCATGAACGGACTCACCTTGCACGAACGCCCCACCGAACCGGCATCCTGGCGCATCGCGCTGCCGCACACCGCGGCCGCGGTGCCCGCGGCCCGCGCCCTGGTGCGCTCGGCCCTCGCCGAGGTGGAGCACCCGGCCGACTGCGACACCGCCGAGCTGCTCACGGCGGAGCTGGTGGCCAACGCGGTGGAGCACACCGCCGGGCGCGGCCCGATCGAGCTGGTGGTGGAGCTGCTGCCGGGCGGCTGCCAGGTCGAGGTGCACGACCCGGACCCGGCGCCGCCCGGCCATCTGACCCGGCCGGTGATCGAGGAGCCCGACGTCTGGCAGGAGGGCGGCCGCGGGCTGCTGCTGATCCGCGCCCTCAGCTCGTCCTGCGGGCACCGCCCCACCCCGCGGGGCAAGGCGGTGTGGTTCAGACTCCCTGCGGTTCCCGCTCAGCGGCGGCGCTCGGCGTGACCTCGGGCGCGGCCTGGGCCAGCGTGGAGTGCCGGCGGCCGTAGGCGGCGTAGATCGCGAGGCCCACCGCGAGGAACACGGCGAACTGGGCCCAGGTCCGCCAGCCGGTCTCGTACATCAGGTACAGGCAGAAGGCGACGCCGAGCAGCGGGCCGACCGGGTACAGCGGCACCCGGAAGCTGCGGCTGAGGCCGGGCTCGCGGCGGCGCAGAGTGATCACCGTGATGTTGACGGCGGCCATGATGGCGAGGGTGCCGATGGTGCACAGGTTCATCACGGCGTCGAGCGAGGCGAAGGCCGCCGGGAGCGCGAAGACCACGGCGACGATCAGGGTGCCGGCGACCGGGGTGGAGGTCTTCGGGTTCACCTTCTCGAAGACGCGCGGGATCAGGCCGTCCCGGGACATCGACATCAGGATGCGGGTCTGGCCGTACATCACGGCGAGGACGACCGAGGCGATGGCGACGACCGCGCCGAAGGCGATGACCCCGCCGCCGACGGTCGAGCCGGTGACCTCGTTGACGACGTAGGAGAGAGCGGCGGGGCGGCCGGCGACCTGGTCGCTGCCGATGGCGCCGATCGCGGCGACCGCGACCGCGCAGTACAGCAGGGTGACGATGCCCATGCAGACCATGATCGCGACGGGGATGTCCCGGCGCGGGTTCTTGGCCTCCTCGCCGGCCGTGGTGATCGCGTCGAAGCCGATGTAGGAGAAGAACGCGGCCGTGGTGCCCGCGCCGATGCCGCCGAGGCCGGCCGGGGAGAACGGGGTGAGGTTGCCGTGCTTGAAGGCGCTGTAGCCGACGGCGCAGAAGGCCAGCAGGATGACGAGCTTCACGGCGGCCATGGCGGCCGTGGCCCGGGCGCTCTCGCGCACGCCGCGCACCAGCAGCACGGACGCCATGGCGATCACGATCACGGCCGGGAGGTTGATGATCCCGCCGTCGCCGGGTCCCGCGGACAGCGCGGCCGGCAGCTGCAGGCCGGTGAGGCTGTGCAGCAGTTCGTTGACGTACTGGCTCCAGCCGACGGCGACGGCCGAGATGGACACGCCGTACTCCAGCAGCAGGCACCAGCCGACCAGGAAGGCGGTGGACTCGCCGAGGCCGGCGTAGGCGAAGGAGTACGAGGAGCCGGAGACCGGGATCGCGCCGCCCAGCTCCGCGAAGGAGAAGGCGGTGAAGACGCAGGTGATCGCGGCGAGGACGAAGGAGACGACGACGGCCGGGCCGGCCTGGGCGACGGAGTCGGAGAGGCCGACGAAGATGCCGGTGCCGACGATGGCGCCGACGCCGAAGCAGATGAGCTGGAACAGGCCCATCGTGCGCTTCAGGCCGTGTCCCTCGCGGTCGGCGCCGGATTCGGCGACCAGCAGGTGCGGGGACTTGATGCGGGGAGCGGGCATTGCGGGTGGTGCTCGTTTCTGGGATGTGCGGGCGACCTGGTGGGTCGCGGCGACGGCCCGAGGCTGGGGTGTGCCGGGCCGTCGGCCAGGATAAGGGCTGGTGGGGACGGGGTACTAGGCGTGCCGGCCGAGTGTGGCGACCAGCACCGCCTTGATGGTGTGCAGGCGGTTCTCGGCCTCGTCGAAGACGACCGAGTGGGCGGACTCGAAGACCTCGTCGGTGACCTCGAGCGAGTCGCGGCCGTAGGTCTCGTGGATCTCGCGGCCCACCCGGGTGCCCAGGTCGTGGAAGGCCGGCAGGCAGTGCAGGAACTTCACGTCCGGGTTGCCGGTGGCGCGCAGCACGTCCATGGTCACGGCGTACGGCGCGAGGGCGTCGATCCGCTCGGCCCAGACCTCCTTGGGCTCGCCCATGGAGACCCACACGTCCGTGGCGACGAAGTCGGCGCCCACGACGCCCTCGGCGGTGTCCTCGGTGAGGGTGATCCGGGCGCCGCTGGAGGCGGCCAGCTCCTGGGCGCGGTCGACGATCTCCTGGGCGGGCCAGTAGCTCTTCGGGGCCACGATCCGCACGTCCATGCCGAGCAGGGCGCCGGTGACCAGGTAGGAGTTGCCCATGTTGAAGCGGGCGTCGCCGAGGTAGGCGAAGGCGATGTCGCGCAGCGGCTTGGCGCTGTGCTCGGTCATGGTGAGCACGTCGGCGAGCATCTGGGTGGGGTGCCAGTCGTCGGTGAGCCCGTTGTAGACGGGCACCCCGGCGTACGCCGCCAGCTCCTCGACCTTGGCCTGGCTGTCGCCGCGGTACTCGATGGCGTCGAACATCCGGCCCAGCACGCGGGCGGTGTCCCGCACGGACTCCTTGTGCCCGATCTGCGAGCCGGACGGGTCCAGGTAGGTGGTGTGAGCGCCCTGGTCGGCGGCGGCGACCTCGAACGCACAGCGGGTGCGCGTCGAGGTCTTCTCGAAGACCAGCGCGATGTTCCGGCCGCGCAGGTACTGCGTCTCCGTCCCGGCCTTCTTGGCGGCCTTCAGCTCGGCTGCCAGCTCGACCAGGCCGCGGAACTCCTCCTCGGTGAAGTCCAGCTCCTTGAGGAAGTGGCGGCCGGCGAGGGCGGTCGGGGCTGTCGCCATGGGGCGCTCCAGAGGGTACGAGAACACGTGACTATTGGAAGTCTATACGACCCTCCACATTTATATACGGCATCTCGCTCCGCGGGACGGCGCTACACGGCGTCCCGCTCCACCGGGCAGCTCATGCAGCGCGGCCCGCCCCGCCCCCGGCCCAGCTCGCTGCCCGGGATCTCGATCACCTCGATGCCCTGCTTGCGCAGATGCGTGTTGGTGGTCGAGTTGCGCTCGTAGGCGACGACCACCCCGGGCTCGACGGCGAGCACGTTGCAGCCGTCGTCCCACTGCTCGCGCTCGGCGGCGTGCACGTCCTGGGTGGCGGTCAGCACCCGGATCTCACCGAGGCCGAGCGCGGCGGCGATCGCGCGGTGCATGTGCTCCGGCGGATGGTCGGTGACCTTCAGCTCCTTCTCGCAGACCCCCGGCTCGATGGTGTACGAGCGCAGCATGCCGAGCCCGGCGTACTGGGTGAAGGTGTCCCCGTCGACCATGGTCATCACGGTGTCGAGGTGCATGAAGGCGCGCCGCTTGGGCATGTCGAGCGCGACGATCGTGCGCGCCGAGCCCGCCGCGAACAGCTTGTACGCCAGCATCTCCACCGCCTGCGGAGTGGTGCGCTCGCTCATTCCGACCAGGACGGCGCCGTTGCCGATCACCAGGACGTCGCCGCCCTCGATGGTGGAGGGGTGGTCGGCCTGCCCCTCGGACCAGACGTGGAAGGTCTCGTCGCGGAACAGCGGGTGGTACCGGTAGATCGCCTCGAAGTGGACCGTCTCCCGCTGCCGGGCCGGCAGCCGCATGGCGTTGATGGCGACCCCGTCGTAGATCCAGGCGGAGGTGTCGCGGGTGAACAGGTGGTTGGGCAGGGGGCCGAGGAGGAAGTCGTCGAGGTCCATCACATGGAAGCGGACGGAGGTCGGCTCGGCGTGGCCCTGCAGGAACTCCCGCTTGGTCATGCCGCCCACCAGCGCCTCGGCCAGCTCCCGGGCGGGCATCGCCTCGAAGGCGGCGCGCAGATGGCCGGCGGCGAGGGGGCCGTACTCCTTCTCGTGGAAGACCCGGTCGAGGACGAGGGCGCGGGCCTCGGGCACCCGGAGCGTCTCGGCGAGCAGGTCGCCGAAGAGGTGGACGGCGACGCCGCGGTCCCGCAGGACGTCGGCGAACCCGTCGTGCTCGGCGCGCGCCCGGCGCACCCACAGCACGTCGTCGAAGAGCAGGGCGTCCTTGTTGCTCGGGGTGAGCCTTTTGAGCTCGAGGTCGGGCCGGTGCAGGATCACCCGGCGCAGCCGACCGGCCTCGGAGTCGACGTGGTATGCCATGCCTCCATCCTGGCCGTCCGCGCCCGTCTTCACGCCCTTGTCGACCGTTTCCGACCTCTTCTGTTTTCGTCCCGCTGACGACAAGCGGTGGTGCCCTCAGAGCGCGGTGCAGGGGACCGGCCAGCGGCGGATGCGCGGGGGCAGCGCGACGGCCCAGCCCCCGGCGGCCAGCACCAGCCGCTCGGCGGTGAGCAGCGCCAGGGCCTCCGGGTCGACGGCGTCGAGCGGCGCGGGTTCCTGGAGGCGGAGGAAGGCGGCGAGCAGACCGGGGTGGTCGAGGGTGAGCCGTACGGCCGTGCCCCGCTGTCTGCGGTCCAGGACCGTGACGAAGCCGGGCCCGCGCCGGTGATGGAGGCTTCCGTAGGAGTAGGCGGCCCGCCAGTTCGCCAACTCGCCCTCGTGACCCGGCAGTTCCAGGGGCGGCGGGAGGTGGTGGAGCAGTCCGGGGTCGTACGACGGGCTGCCCGCGGCCCGCCAGGTGACGCGCAGCCCCCGGCTCTCGCACTCGCGCAGGAAGCGCACCGCCTCCGCCGTCGCCCGGCCCGTGCCGCTCAGGTCGAGCGCCCGCGCCACGTCGGCCTCGCGTCCGGCGAGCCGGTACGGCACCTCGCCGGGCGGCGCGCTCATGCGGCGCCCTCGGGCAGGCGGACCGGCTCGCCCCAGGTCGGCAGCGACACATAGGTGGCCCCGTCGCGGAACAGCAGGCCCAGCCGATGAGCGTGCCGGACCCACTCCGTCAGGGCCTGGAGCGCCGGCCCGGAGCCCTCGGCGGTCAGCATCCGGTGCAGGGCCGGGACGGTGCGGCCGTCCTGGAGGCTGCGCAGGGCGTCGGCCTGCCAGCCGGTGAAGCGGCGCACGGCCGGCGGCCGGCCCTGCCGGCGGTCGTGGACCACCAGGTGCTCCCCCTCCTCCTCGAACAGCAGCCGGGAGCCGGCGTGCCCGGCGCGCCACGCGGCCACGGCGTCCCGCAGGCGCCGCTCGACCGCTCCCCCGATGCCGGCGTCCTCGGTGTCGAACAGGTAGACCAGGTCGGCGAGTTCGTCCTCGGGCAGCTGGTAGACGTGCTGGTACATCCGGGCCGGGCGGCGCTTGCCGAAGCCGAGGCCCGGGTCGGTGAAGTGCGGGCTGAACCGCTCCAGCTGGATGCGGTGGGCGCCGCTCGGCGGCTGGAGGTGGACCAGCGCGGGGAGTTGGTCGATCACCGGTGTGTAGTCGTCGTCCGTCTCGCCGGGGAAGCCGTAGAGCAGGTTCCAGGAGCAGGTCAGGGCGTGGTTCTCGCACTCGCGCAGGGTGCGGACGTTGCGCGCGCCGGTGACGCCCTTGTCCATCAGGTCCAGCACCCGGCTGCCCAGGCTCTCGATGCCGGGCTGGATGTGCACGGCGCCGGACTCGCCGAGCAGCCGCACCTGGGCGGGGGTGAGGTTGGACTTGACCTCGTAGTGCAGCCGCAGGTCCCAGCCGCTGTCCCGCACGCGGGGCAGGAAGTCGCGGAAGTAGGCCATGTCGATGATGTTGTCGACGGTCACCACGTCGAGGACGCGGTGCCGGCGCACCAGCCGGGCGGTCTCCGCCCACAGCCGCTCCCCCGGCTTGGCCCGGAAGGTCATGGCGGAGCCGTTGAGCCCGCAGAAGGTGCAGTGGTGCTTCTCGCCCCACCAGCAGCCGCGGGCGCCCTCCACGACGAGCTTCGGATGGACGTACTCCCGCACCGGGGAGGCGTCCAGCGCGGCCTGCCACTGGTCGTAGTCGGGCTCGGGGATGTCGGCCGGGGCCACGGTCCGCCGGGCGGCGGGGTTGGCGCGCGGGACCGGGCCGTCCCACCAGCACAGTCCCGGCACGTCGACGGGGTCGGTGCCGTCCGCCAGGTGCCGTAACAGGGCCGGGAAGGCGTACTCGGCCTCGCCGCGGACCACGTGGTCGACGAAGGGGTGGTTGCGGTGCAGGGCATGGCCCATCGGCCCGTCGCAGTTGCTGCCGCCGAAGACCACCGTCAGCTCCGGCCGCCTGCGCTTGAGTTCCCGGGCGAGCGCGAGGGAGGCGACGTTCTGCATGAAGGTGCTGGTGAACCCGACGACGTCCGGCCGGGCCGCCAGCACCTCCTCGGCGCAGGCGGCGACGAACGCGGCGGCGTACGGCCGCATGGCGACGGCGGTGCCGATGAAGACGTCCCGCTCGGCGGCGTAGGCGCGCAGCCGGGCCAGACCCCAGTCCGGGTCGTCGTACAGGACGCCGGAGAAGACCCAGTCGCCGAGGCCGTGGAAGATGGCGTCGCTGCCGACGGAGACGTAGTCGCCCGGCCGCAGCCGGCCGCCGGAGCGCTCCAGCAGGAACTCCGCCCAGCGCAGCGAGCCGTGGAACTCGGTCACCTCGGCGGCGGGTTCGGCGCGCCGGACCAGCCGGTTCAGCAGGCCGAGCTGGAGCGAGGGCAGGTCGAGCGGATGCCAGGGCATCGTGACCAGGTGGACGCGCATGCTCAGCGGGTCGGCCGCTTCTCCAGGATCGCCGGCCGCCGCCCGGTGCCCCGCTCCTCCTCGCGGACCACGATCTTCTTGATCTCCATGCCGGTTCCTCCCCGTCGGCGCGCGAACACCCTTGTGCCGCACGGCCGTCCACCATATGGACAGATGTGTGTGCGACACAAGGGCGTCGTGTGACGGAGCGGGTGCCCGGCGGTCACAGGCGCGGGTCGACCGGCTCGGACTCCAGGGCGAGCACCCCGAACACCGCCTCGTGCACCCGCCACAGCGGCTCGCCGTCCGCGAGCCGGTCCAGGGCCTCCAGGCCGAGGGCGTACTCGCGCAGCGCGAGGGACCGCTTGTGGTTCAGGAACCGCTGCCGCAGCCTGGCGAGGTTGTCCGGGCGGGTGTACTCGGGGCCGTAGATGATCCGCAGGTACTCCCGGCCCCGGCACTTGACGCCGGGTTGCACCAGCCGCCCGTCGCCGCCCCGGACCAGGGCGCCGACCGGCTTGACGACCATGCCCTCGCCGCCTCGGCCGGTCATCTCCAGCCACCAGTCGACGCCCGCGCGCACCGACTCGGGGTCGCCGGTGTCGACGTACAGCCGCCGGGTGGTCTGCAGCAGCCCGGTGCCGTCGTGCTCCACCAGCCTGTCGATCAGGGCCAGTTGCTCGTCGTGCGGCAGCGCGGCGAGGCTGCGGCCCTGGACGGCGAGCAGCTGGAACGGGGCCAGGCGTACGCCGTCCAGGCCGTCGGTGGTCCAGCAGTAGCGGCGGTAGGCGGCGGTGAACGCGGCCGCGTCGGCCGCGCGCTCCCGCTGCCGCTCCAGCAGGCCGCCCACGTCCGCGCCCCGTGCGCCGGCGGCCTCCAGGGCGGCCAGCGCACCCGGGAACACCGCGCCGGACGCGGCGCCGACGGCCGCGTACTGGCTGCGCAGCAGGCCGGAGGCCTTCAGCGACCAGGGCATCAGCTCGGCGTCCAGCAGCAGCCAGTCGGTGGCCAGTTCGTCCCAGAGACCGGCGTCCGTGATCGCCGAGCGGAGCCGGCCGAGGATCTCCTCGGTCACCCGCGCGTCGTCGAAGAACGGGCGCCCGGTGCGGGTGTAGAGGGAACCTGTCGGGCCGTCCACGCCGAACCGCTTCCGCGCCGCCTCCGCGTCCCGGCACACCAGGGCCACCGCTCTGGAGCCCATGTGCTTCTCCTCGCACACGACCCGCTCGACGCCGTCCGCCGCGTACTGCGCGAAGGCCTCCTCGGGGTGCTCGAGGTAGCCCTCGGCCTTCGAGGTCGCCGTCGGCGCCATAGTCGGCGGCAGGTACGGCAGCAGCCGCGGGTCGATCGCGAAGCGGCTCATGACCTCCAGGGCCGCCGCCGCGTTCTCCTCGCGGACCGCCACCCGGCCGGCGTGCCGGGTCTCCACGGCCCGGCGGCCGTACACGTCCGCCAGGTCCAGCGGCCGGCCGTCCTGCCCGCCGGGCGCCTCGGAGCGCAGCGGCTTCGCCGGCTCGTACCAGACCCGCTCGGCCGGTACGTCGACCAGCTCGCGCTCCGGCCAGCGCAGCGCGGTCAGCTTGCCGCCGAAGACGGCGCCGGTGTCCAGGCAGATCGTGTTGTTGAGCCAGGTGGCCTCGGGGACCGGGGTGTGGCCGTAGACCACCGCCGCGCGGCCCCGGTAGTCCTCCGCCCAGGGATAGCGCACCGGCAGCCCGAACTCGTCGGTCTCGCCGGTGGTGTCGCCGTACAGGGCGTGGCTGCGGACCCGGCCGGAGGTGCGGCCGTGGTACTTCTCGGGCAGGCCGGCGTGGCACACGACCAGCCTGCCGCCGTCGAGGACGTAGTGGCTGACCAGTCCCGCGAGGAACGCGCGGACGCGCTCCTTGAACTCCTCGCTCTCGCCCTCCATCTGCGCGATGGTCTCGGCGAGCCCGTGGGTGTGCTGGACCTTGCGGCCCTTGAGGTAGCGGCCGTACTTGTTCTCGTGGTTGCCGGGCACGCACAGCGCGTTGCCCGACTCGGCCATCGCCATCACCCGGCGCAGCACGCCCGGGGTGTCGGGGCCGCGGTCGAGCAGGTCGCCGACGAACACGGCGGTACGGCCCTCGGGGTGGACGCCGTCGGCGTAGCCCAGCTTGGCGAGCAGCGCCTCCAGTTCGGCGGAGCAGCCGTGGACGTCGCCGATGATGTCGAAGGGGCCGGTGAGGTGGGTCAGGTCGTTGAAGCGCTTCTCGGTGACGACGGTGGCGTTCTCGGCCTCCTCGACGCCGCGCAGCACATGCACCTTGCGGAAGCCCTCGCGCTCCAGGTGGCGCAGGGAGCGACGCAGTTCGCGGACGTGCCGCTGGATGACCCGGCGGGGCATGTCGGCGCGGTCGGTGCGGGCCGCGTTGCGCTCGGCGCACACCTCCTCCGGTATGTCCAGCACGATGGCGATCGGCAGCACGTCGTACTGCCGGGCCAGGTCGAGCAGCTGGCGCCGGGCGTCCTGCTGCACGCTGGTGGCGTCCACGACGGTGCGGCGGCCGGCGGCCAGCCGCTTGCCGGCGATGTAGTGCAGCACGTCGAAGGCGTCCCGGGTGGCGCTCTGGTCGTTCTCGTCGTCGGAGACCAGACCGCGGCAGAAGTCGGAGGAGATCACCTCGGTGGGCTTGAAGTGCCGGCGGGCGAAGGTGGACTTGCCGGAGCCGGAGGCGCCGACGAGCACGACGAGGGAGAGGTCGGTGACGGGGAGCACCCGCCCCTGCTTCCGGATCTCGCTCATGCGGCCTTCGCCTCCTTCTCCGTCTTCTCGGTCTTCTCGGTCTTCTCGGTGCCGATCGTGAACACGGCCATCTGCGTGGGCGGGCCGACCTCGGGGTCGTCCGGTCCGACGGGCGCGAACCGCACGGAGTAGCCGTGCCGTCCGGCCACCGTCTGCGCCCAGGTGCGGAACTCCTCGCGCGTCCACTCGAAGCGGTGGTCGCCGTGCCGGGCGTGCCCGGCGGGCAAGGTCTCCCAGCGGACGTTGTACTCGACGTTCGGAGTGGTCACGAGGACCGTGCGCGGGCGGGCGTGCCCGAACACCGCGTACTCCAGGGCGGGCAGCCGGGGCAGGTCCAGGTGCTCGATCACCTCGCTGAGCACGGCGGCGTCGTAGCCCTTGAGCCGGTTGTCGGTGTAGGCGAGCGAGCCCTGCACGAGCCGGACGCGGGACGCCTGCCGCTCTCCCATGCGGTCGAGCCTGAGCCGCCGGGAGGCGATGGTGAGCGCCCGCACGGACACGTCGACGCCCAGGATCTCGGTGAACCGGACGTCCTTGAGCAGCTCCCGGACCAACTCGCCCTGCCCGCAGCCGAGGTCGAGGACGCGGGCGGCGCCGTGGTCGCGCAGGGCGGCGAGGATCGCCTCGCGGCGCTGGACGGCGAGCGGGACCGGCTTCTCCCCGGCCTCGGTCTCCCCGGCCTCGGTCTCCCCGGCGTCCCCCTGCCCGCGGTGCGTCGCCTCGGCATCCGTCCCCTCGGCATCCGCCTCGGTGTCCTCCGGCACGGCGTTGTCGATCTCCTCGACCTCGCTGTCGTCGGCCTCGGCCAGGCGGACCAGTTCCAGCCGCTCCATCGCCTGCCGGGTGAGCGACCAGCGGCGCGAGAGGTACCGGCTGGTGATCAGCTTCTGCTCCGGGTGGCCCGGCAGCCAGCCCTCACCGGCCCGCAGCAGCTTCTCGACCTCCTCGGAGGAGACCCAGTAGTGCTTGGCGTCGTCGAGGACCGGCAGCAGGACATACAGGTGACGCAGGGCCTCGGCGAGGGTCAGCGCCTCGGACTCCAGGACGAGACGCACATACCGCGAGTCGCCCCACTCGGGGAACTCGGCGTCCAGGGCGACCGGTTCGGCGGCGACCGTCCAGCCCAGCGGCTGGAAGAGCCGCCGTACCAGCTCCGGTCCGCCACGCGCGGGCAGCGCGGGCACCTCGATGCGCAACGGCCTTGGCCGGCCGGGAAGTCCGGGCCTGGCGTGGCAGGTGCCCTTCATCGCGCTGGAGAACACGCCGCTGAGCGCGACCGCGAGCAGCGAGGAGGCCGCGTAGGGGCGGTCGTTGACGTACTGGGCGAGGGCAGCGTCGGGGGCGCCGCCGCGTCCCTTGCCCCTGCCCCGCCGGACCAGCGCGAGCGTGTCGACCTCCAGCAGCAGCGCGGCCGTGCAGCGCCGGTCGTCCGCCTCCGGGTAGAAGACGTGCGCCGTGCCGTACGACGTGGAGAACTTCTGCGCCTTGCCGGGGTGCTTGTGCAGCAGGTACCCGAGGTCGGTGGCCGGGTGGGCGGCGTCGCCGCGCGTGGAGATCGTCAGGAACACACGTCCGAGTCTTCCGGTATCCAGCCGCGCCGACCACCGGTTTTCTCATCGTGCCCCGGTCGTCACGACGCGTGGCCTGCGATCTTCCGCGCCTTCCGAATCGCCCGCTCCTCGGCCGCCCGCAGCGCGTCGAGGCTCTGCCGGTGCCGGACGATGGCGGCCTTCTGGGTCCGGACCTCCAAGGCGTGGACGGCGGGGACGTAGCCGGTGCCGAGCTTGCAGCGGGCGTCGGCGGTCGCCGTCCTCCTCTCCTTCTCCGACGGTTCGGTGTGCCCGAACCAGTCGGAGTCGTAGGCGGCCTTGTCCGGGCTGGCGTAGCGGAAGCCCTTCTTCTTCATGCAGGCCGACCACGCCCGGTCCGCCTCCTTCCAGGCGGGGTCCTTGCTCGCCTGCTCGCGGGAGTCGTGCCAGAGTTCGAGGGCGAGCGAGTAGTAGCCGGTCAGCTTGATGCCGGCGACCTCGGCCGGCTTGGGCGGGGCGCCGTAGATCTTGCGCATCGCCTGGCCCAGGCAGCCGCCCTCGGGGATGCGGTGGCCGTGGGCGACGTGGCTGTCGCCGGGCTCGAAGGATCCGGTGAGCGCGGCGTACTGGTCGGCGGGCCACCTCTGGTACCGGCCGGCGGAGTCCGGCGTGCGGTTGTGGTAGCCGTGTCCGGCGGCCAGGTCGGGGTCGACGACGCCGTACGGCGTGTCGTCGCCGGGCATGCCGGCGTCCTCCGTGACCGTGTCCTGCCGGACCGGGTCGGTCGACGCGACGGACTCGGTGTCGAGGGTCGCGAACCCGGTGAAGCCCAGCCGGACCATGCACTGCTTCCCGAGGATCCACTGGGCCCTGCCGACGGCCTTCGCGCCGTCCGACCCGGAATCGGGGACGTAGGCGTGCAGCGGGAGCGCCGCCATGGTGTTGAGGCCGCGGGCCTTGCCGGCGGGGTCGTCGTGACCGGCGAACTGGCAGGCCGACAGGGCGAACAGGCCGGTGAGGGCGAGGGGGAGGACTCTGCGCACCCGGTCATCCGATCAGCTCCGGATCACGGGCGCCGTGATGGAACCCACAGTTCCGGCACGGCGACTTCACAGATGTGTCACGAGCACATCAGGGGCGTCGGCCTCCGCGAGCCGCCGGGCCGGTGAGAACGGTGCGCCAGGGCGGAAATGCAGGTGCGCCGGCGCACGGGCCGGGTTACGGTCACACCCATGGATGTCACCGGCCGGAACACCACCGCGACCGCGCGAGCGACCAGCTCGCCGGTTGCCGCCGCCTGACGTTCCTCTGTCCACCGGCGACCGGAAACGGCCCGTCGGTGCTTCCCCGGCATCCTCGCCCTCCTGCCCGGTGCGACGACCGCACGGTCCCGTTCTCCGGTGCCTCCCCCGCCCTGCCGCAAAGGAGTCACCCCCATGAACACCGATCTGGTCATCCGCACGTTCATCGAGTACTTCGAGGAGCGCGGCCACCGCCGGATCTCCGGCTCGACGCTCCTGCCACCGCCCGGCGACCCGGTGCTGTTCACCACCTCCGGTATGCATCCGCTCACCCCGTATCTGGAGGGGCGGCCCCATCCCCTGGGCAGGCGGCTGGTCAATGTGCAGCGCTGTCTGCGCACCACGGACCTTGAGGAGGTCGGCGACGCCACCCATCTGACCGTGTTCCAGATGCTCGGCACCTGGTCGCTGGGCGACTACGAGGGCCCGCTGAGCCTCGACTGGGGATACGGGCTGCTCACGGAGGGACTGGGCGTCGATCCGGGCCTGCTGCACGCCACCGTGTTCGGCGGCGACGAGCGGCTCGGGCCGGACACCGCTTCGCTGCGGCTGTGGCAGGAGCGCGGTGTCCCCGTCGAGCTCACCGTGGAGGACAACTGGTGGTCCAACGGCCCGGTGGGCCCCTGCGGGCCCGACTCGGAGATCTTCCTGTGGACCGGCGACACCCCGCCCCGGTCGACCCCCACCCGCGACGACCGCTGGGTGGAGGTGTGGAACCACGTGATGATGCGTCATCGCCGTCTGGAGGACGGTTCCGTGGTGCCGCTGCCGCAGCGCAACGTGGACACCGGGCTGGGCGTCGAACGGCTCGCCTCGCTGCTCCAGGGCAGGTCGTCGGTGTTCGAGTGTGACGTCTTCGACCCCTGGCGCCGTCTCCTGCCGCCCCTGTGGCCGCTGGACGAACCGTCGCTGCGCCTGGTCTGCGACCATCTGCGCTCGGCCGTCGTGGTCATCGGCGACGGGGTGCGCCCGGCCGCCACCGGGCGGGGCTACGTGCTGCGCCGCCTGGTGCGACGGGTGCTCACCGTGCTGTGGCGGGACGACCGCTCGCGCAGCCTCGGAGACCTGCCGCAGGAACTGGTCGTGCACACCCTCGACCACTTCCGGCAGCACGGGGACCCCGGCGCCGTGCACCGGCTGCTGCTGGAGGAGGAGCGGCGGTTCGGCCGGCTTCTGGAACGCGGCCGGCAGGTGCTCGCCCGGCCGCGGTTCCGGGGCCCGCTGACGGACGAGGACTTCCACCATCTCCACGACACCCACGGCCTGCCCCGCGATCTGGTCATGAGCCTGCGGGAGGAGTGACGTGCCCCGTGACCGGAGCCGTGGTTCCGGTCACGGGGCACGTCGTCACGGCGGGGTGGGGCCCGCCTTCCCGGCGGTCGTGCGCCTACGACAGCTGCGCCTGGACCTGCGCGGAGATCAGTTCCAGGTGGTCCAGGTCGTCGAGGTCCAGGATCTGCAGATAGATCCGCCGGGAGCCGATCTCGGCGTACCGGCCGATCTTGTCGACGACCTCGGCGGGCGAGCCGGCCAGGCCGTTGGCCTTCAGTTCGTCCACCTCGCGGCCGATCGCGGCGGCGCGGCGGGCGACCTCCCGGTCGTCCCGGCCGACGCAGACCACGAGCGCATTGGAGTACGTCAGCGCGTCCGCGCCCCGCCCGGCCGCCTCGGCCGCCGCACGCACCCGGCCGAACTGCCGCGCGCTGTCCTCGACGGAGGCGAAGGGGATGTTGAACTCGTCCGCGTACTGCGCGGCCAGCCGCGGCGTACGGGTCGCGCCGTGGCCGCCGATGAGCACCGGGACCTTCGTCTGGGCGGGCTTGGGCAGCGCGGGCGAGTCGGTCAGGTCGTAGTACGTGCCGTGGAAGTCGAAGGTCTTGCCCACCTCGGTCGCCCACAGCCCGGTGATGATCGCCAGCTGCTCCTCCAGCCGGGCGAACTTCTCCTTCGGGAACGGGATGCCGTACGCCCGGTGCTCCTCCTCGAACCAGCCCGCGCCGAGGCCCAGCTCCACCCGGCCGCCGGACATCTGGTCGACCTGGGCGACCTGGATGGCGAGCACGCCGGGCAGCCGGAAGGTGCCGGCCGTCATCAGCGTGCCGAGGCGGATGCGGCGGGTCTCGCGGGCCAGGCCGGCCAGGGTGATCCAGGCGTCCGTGGGGCCGGGCAGGCCGTCGGCGTTGCCCATGCGCAGGTAGTGGTCGGAACGGAAGAAGGCGTCGAAGCCGAGGTCCTCGGTGGCCTTCGCCACGGCGAGCAAGGTGTCGTAGGTGGCCCCCTGCTGGGGCTCGGTGAAGATTCGAAGGTCCATACATCTATCCTGCACACCGCGTCCCCGGTCATGTGCCCAGGGCGCCCGACGGGCTGTTGCGGCGGCCGTTCTCCCGCACCGCCGCCTCCTCCCCCTCCGGTCTCTCGTCCCCGTGCAGTGCCGCCTCCCCCCGTAACGTCTCCATCCGTAACGTCTCCACCCGTAGTGCCTCGTCCCGCAACGTCTCGTCCCGCTGTAACGCCTCCTCGCGCGCCGCCAGCTTGCGCAGCATCTCGACGACGCGGTCGCGGGACTCGTCGGCCGCGTCGATGGCCTCCATGCACTGCCAGTACGTCGTCTCGTCGTCGGCCGAACTCGCCATGCCGACCAGGGCGATGCCGACCTCGCCGAGCAGGCCCCCGAGGCAGAGCAGGGTCTCGCGGGCGTCGGCCAGCTCGGTGAGCTGGGCGGCGCGCAGGGCGCCCAGGTCCAGTTCGGGCGGGTCCAGGACTCCGCAGCCCCGGCCCGCCAGCTCGGTCAGGCCGAGCGCCTCGCCGCGGAGCTCCGGCGGGCCGGAGACGGCAAGCCGGCTGCCGATCGCCTGGGCCAGGGCCTGGGCCTGCCAGACCTCCGTCATGATCTCGCCCGCGTCGGCGCCGCACGCCAGCGCACGCCTGCTCGACAGGATGAGCCGTATCGCATCCATGCGTCGCCCCCGTCCCTTCCGCGTGCCCCCTCGCACGCCCGCCGGAACTCCCTTGTCCACTACCCAGAGTGAAGGACCTGAGGACGAAAAGCCAGAGGTAGACCGAAATCTGTGGACAACAATTCGGATTCGACAGGCGATTTGACTGCGGAGAGTGATAACGGAGTTCAGGAGTCCGGCCCTTGGGGGCGCACGGCTGCGTTCTGCGCTCCAGGTACGGGGAAACGCTGTTCGTTGCGGTCGATCTTGGCGTCCAGGGCGGCCAGCGGGTCGATGCCGAGGACCTGGCAGAACTGCAGCAGATAGGCGAGGACGTCGGCGACCTCGTCGGTGACCCGGTGCGCGGTGCCGGGGTCGTCCATCACCCGCGCGGACTCCTCCGGCGTCAGCCACTGGAAGATCTCCATCAGTTCGGAGGCCTCCACGCTGAGCGCGGCGACGAGGTTCTTGGGGGTGTGGTAGGGCTGCCAGTTCCGCGCGGCCGCGAACTCGGCGAGCCGGCGCTGCAGCCGGGCGAGGTCGAGAGGTTCCGTCACGCGTCCAGGTGTACCACCGTGACGCCGTCGGTCCCGGTGGCCCATGAGGCGTCGCTGACCGCGGCGACGCAGCGGATGTGCCCGCGCTCGCCCATCCGGGCCGCGGTCGACAGCAGTTCGCGGCGCTGGACGGGGTCGAGGCCGCGGTCGAAGCCGTCGGCGAGGACGGTGAGGGTGCGCAGCGCGTCGGGCACCTCTCCCGGGGTGTCCACGGCCAGCACGCCGGGCCCGGTCAGCAGCACCAGCGTCAGCGCGAGGTAGCGGAGTTCGCCGTCGCCCAGGCGGGCGAGTTCGGTGCGCGGGCCGTCGCCGCGGTCGAGCAGCGCCCGTACCGTGCCGTCGGGCAGCGGTTCGGCGAGGAGGTCGGTCACCGGGCCCGCGCATCCGGCGCGCAGCGCGTCGACCAGCAGCCCGTGCCGGCGGCTGCACTCGGCCCGGGTGCGCCACAGCACGTCGGCGAGGTTGTCGCAGCCGGGCAGCAGCCGGCCGGAGCCGGTGGGCACGGGGCGGCGCATGCACTCGGGCCGGGGATCGCAGGGGAACACGGACCGCAGCGCGACCACCATCTGCTCGGCGGCGGCGAGCACCTGCCGCTGCCCGTCCGTCTTGCCGGCCACGCGCAGCGGCAGCAGGGCGGTGCCGAGGCGGTCGTCGGGCAGCGGGGCGCGGGTCACCGGGGCGGCGCCCGCGGTGTGCCAGGCGGCCTGGACGCTGCGGCGGCCGGGGTCGCGCAGCGCGGTCTCCAGCAGGACCACGCCGCCCGCGGTCAGCCGCTCGCCGACGATCCTGAGGTCCGGTTCGGCCTGTACGGCGAGGTCGAGCCGGACCGGTCCCTCGGCGCCGTCGGCCGTGCACCCGATCCGGAAGCCCCGGCGCCCGCCGGCATCGGGACGCGCCCGCTCCGGCACACAGGCCACCGGGTCCGGGAACGCCTCGCACAAGGAGGCACCGCCGCCGAGCCGGGCGAGCGCCTCGTACGCCGCCAGCGCCGTCGTCTTCCCGGCACCGCTGCGCCCGGCGAACAGGGTGACGGCGCCCAGCGCGAACCCGGCCCGCCGGTGCCCGGCGAAGGCCGACAGCCGCAACTCGGTGATCCGGGCCCGCACGTCCAGGGACTGACGGGACTGCGCGGGGACGGTCGGGGCGGACACCTCGGCGGCGGGAGGCTCAGCGGACACGGAAGGCACGGCCATGCCCGGACCGTAGGCCCCGCCCCGTCTGCCGAACCGTTTGAGCACCGGCGCCTTCCCACGATCGAGCGGTCCGCCCGCCGTCAAACACACCCCGCCCCGCCCGGACGAGTGACCCGGAAACCCCGACGCCGACCACCTGCCCGGAGGGCCACCCGCGCCACGCACGCCCGCCCGGCGCCGAGCCCCGCGGGCCGACGCACCGCCTCTCCGATCGCCCGCCGAAAGCACCCCACGGAGCCCGCCGACCGCCTGCAGCCCCGCCCGAAGAGCCGGGATGTCGATCGCCCATCGGAGGCCCCGCTCAAAGCACCCTGGGAGTCCACCGACCGCCGCAGAAACCGCTCAACCGACCCGGAACCCGCCAGCACCGCCTGCGGCCCCCTCAACCCGCCCGGAGCCCCCCGCGTCGCCCTGCGGCCCAGCTCAACCTCGCCCGAAAAGCCGAGGGCGTCAGAAGCACACCGGCGGCTTCCCGCTCGGCCCGCCCCGGCGTGGCCGCTCTCGCTTCCCTGGCGTTCAGCCGCCCGAGACTCCCACGCCCTCCATCAAGCCGCTCACCTCGGTGCCCGGCGGGGTGAGGAGGAAGACGTTGCGGTCGACGCGGTGCATGCCGCTGCCCAGGCCGAAGACGACGCCGGTGCTGAAGTCGAGGACGCGCTTGGCGACCTCGTTCTCCGCGCCGGTCAGATCGAGCAGGACCGGCGCGCCGGCCATCAGGGTCTCGGCGACGTCGCGGGCGTCCGCGAAGACGTTGACGCGCAGGACCACGAACCGGCGCCGGGTCTCGGTCTCGGCGTCCGGCAGCGAGCGGTGGTTCACCGCGGACGGCCAGGCGTCCCGGCCCCGCAGCGGCACGACCTGGGCGAGCCCCTCCCACTGTTCATCGGTGACGTCGTAGCGGCTCACCGGCTCCCCCCGACCTGACTCGCACTCGATGCCTGCACCAGCCAATTCTTACGCCAAGTCACCCGTTCAGCCCAACAGCGACACACTGCGCGACCGATCCGGTGCGACGTGGCCGGGAGCGACCCGCGCCACATGTACGATTACGCCCGCTTCTTACCGCCCTCATACCGTTCTCTTCACCCCGCGCCACGTGTCGCACATCCGTCCCCGATAGCGTCCATTCCCGTGCACTTGGCAGAAACACAGCAGGTGACAGCCGGCCGGCGGACGCAGTCGGCGGTGTCCGCCGTTCCGGTCGCCCGCGCGGAGATCCACGAACCTCCCGCGCAGTGGCATCGCGTGCTGACGCTGCTCGCCGACGTCAGCCTGTTCATCGGCACCCGCGCGGTGTGGACGCAGGCGGCCACGCACAAGCTGGTCCTCGCCGCGGTCATCTCCGTCTGCTACGCCTCGATCCTGGTGACCGGCGTGCTCACGCTGACCGTCCGCCGGGCGCGCTCCCTGGCCCGCCTGGACGCGGTGGTGCTGGTGACCGCGATCGCGCTCACCCTGTGCACCTGGGCGCTGAACCACGCGGGCGGCGACGAGGCCGTCCTGACCACGCAGGCCGCCCACCAGATCGCGCACGGACACCAGGTGTACGACCAGCCCTGGCCGTGGCTGTTCCGCATCAAGGGCGTCGCCCTGACCGCCACGACGACCGGCGGCTACGACTTCACGTACGGCTATCCCCCGCTGGCGCCGCTGCTCACCGTGCCCTTCCTGTGGATCGGCCACGCCGGCGCCCCGGCGACGCTGGCGGTGACGGTCGTCCTGATCCTGGGCGCGGTCGTGCTGTGGCGGCTGCTGCCGGCGCCGTGGCGTTCGGCGGCCACGATGGTCTGCCTGGGCTTCAGTTTCCTGCCTATGTACGCCCGTCAGGGCTACCCGGCGATCATCGGGCTGGTCCTGCTGGTGCCGGTGGTGATGCGCTGGCCGAGGTTCGGTGCCGGGGGCCGGCTGGGCGCGGCCGGGATCGCGCGGGCGGCGTGCATCGGCGCCGCGTGCGCGGCACAGCAACTGCCCTGGTTCGTCACCCCGTTCCTGCTGGCCGGGATCTACGCCGTGCGCCGCGGTGAACTCGGCGGGCGCGAGGCCGCGCGGGTGGTGCTGCGGATCGCCGGGACCGCCGCCCTGACCTGGCTGCTGATCAACGCCTACTTCATCGTCACCGAGCCGGGGCCGTGGCTGGACGGCATCGCCCTGCCGCTGACCCAGGGCGCGGTGCTGCACGGCCAGGGCCTGGTCGACGTCTCCCTGTACTTCACCCACGGCAGCGACCGGCTCGACTGGTACGGGCACGCCAGCATGCTGCTCGCCGCCGCCCTGTTCGTGCTGTTCGTGTTGTTCGTACGGCGGCTCGGCCCGGCCGCGACCGTGCTGCCCTGGTGCGCCTTCTACCTGGCGACCCGCTCCCAGGACGGCTACTACCTGATGTACACGCCGCTGTGGCTGACGGCGGCGGTCAGCGCGCCCCTGCAGGAGTTCAGGAACGCGTGGCAGCCGCGTCCCCGGTGGCTGACGGGCAGGCGCCGCCGGCCGGCCCTGGCGGCGGCCGTGGTGGTGCTGGTGCTGCCCGCGCTGGTGAGCGCGACCCTGGCGGTGACGGGGAAGCCGCCGCTGAGCATGGACATCACGGCGAACCGGCACGGCCCGCGGCACACGCTGTCGGCGCTGACCGTGAAGGTGACCAACACCGGCGGCACCGCGCTGACCCCGCACTACATGCTGACGTCCGGCCAGGGCATGAGCCGGTACTGGTCGCTGGCGCACGGCCCGGCCACGATCCCCGCGCACACCACGGCGACCGTCGAACTGCGCGCGCCCAAGGGCGGATACCCGTTGCCCGGGAAGAAGTACACGCACATCCGGCTGCGCGCCTTCACGGCGACCCCGCAGACGCTCTCCACCAAGGACGTGAGCCGCGCCGAGCTGGGCATCCAGGACGCGGCCGGCAACGGCCACCGCGCGCCGAAGCGCTGAGCGGGCCCCTCAGGCCCCCGTCGGCCGGAAGCGCAGGCTCGCCGTCACCGTGGTGAGGCCGCGCATCATGCCCAGCTGGTTCCAGCCCATGCCGAACTGCTCGCGGTCCACGGTGAACTCCGCGTCCAGGGTGAGCGCGTCGCCGTCGGCGCCGGCCAGGTGTGCGGTGAAGGTGACCGGCTTGCTGACGCCCCGCACGGTCAGCCGGCCGGTGACCCGTACGGCGTCGCCGTCGAGGCGCTCGGCGGCGCGGACGGCGAAGGTGATCTCCGGGTGCTCGGCGGCGTCGAAGAAGTCGGCGGAGCGCAGGTGGGTGTCCCGCTTGGCGTGCCCGGTGTCCAGGGAGGCCGCCTCGAGGGTCACGGTGCCGGTGGCCGAGCCGTCGGCCTGCACCTCTCCGCCGCCGGTGACGCCGGTGAACGTGCCCTTCACGGTGACGAGCCCCCAGAAGGTCTTGTGCCGCAGCGCCACGGTGGACGCGGCGGGGTCGAGCTGCCAGGTGCCTGTCTGCACGGCGACGGTCATGGTCGTGCTCCCGAGGTAAGTGGTTCAAATTTGGACGATGAGCGCCACGCTAGCTGCTCATCCAAATTTGGACAACCCTTCCGGTCCTTCCGGTGACAAGGTGTCCAAAATTGGACAACAGGTAGACTCGAGCCATGTCCGCCCCCGACGCGCATCCCGCCGACCGGCTCCGCTGCCCCGCTTCGGCCGGCAGCCTGCTGCCCGCCGAGCTGCGCGCCTGGATGATCCTGCTGGCCGCCACCGGCACCGTGGAGCAGCGGCTGCGGTCGGCCGTGAAGGAGACCCTCGACGTCTCCCACGACGAGTTCCTGATCCTGTGCCTGCTGGCGGAACAGCCGCGCACCGGGCTGCGCATGACCCAGGTCGCCGACCTCCTCGGCCGCCCCAAGACCCGGCTCACCTACCAGATCGCCTGCCTGCAGCGGTCCGGTCTGGTCGCCCGCACGTCCGTGTGCGGCGACAGGCGCGGCGTCCAGGTCGCCCTCACCGACAAGGCCCGCGACCTGCTGGCCGAGACCTCCGCGCTGCTCGCCACGACCGTCCGGCAGGCCCTCGCCGACTCCATGGGTCCCGACCAGCGCGCCGCCGTGTGCGCGCTCGTACCCGACCTTCCCGAGCCCGGCGAAGCCGCCTCCCAGGGCTGAGCGACGCAGGTCACAAAGGCAAGAGGAGAAACCTCACAGGGCTGCGTTTAGTCGCGGTTGAGCGCCCTGCCCTAGCATCCCAGCCATGACGGTCCTGCCTGACGACGGGCTCTCACTGGCCGCCGAGTTCCCTGACGCGACGCACGAGCAGTGGCAACGCCTGGTCGAGGGCGTGCTGCGCAAGTCGGGCAAGGAAGTCTCGGGCGCGGCAGTTGAGGACGCCCTGTCCACGACGCTGGAGGACGGGCTGCGCACCCGTCCCCTGTACACCGCGCGCGACGCCGCGCCCGACCCCGGCCTGCCCGGCTTCGCGCCGTACGTGCGCGGCAGCCGCCCCGAGGGGAACACCGCGGGCGGCTGGGACGTACGGCAGCGGCACACCGCCCTCGCCGAGGGCGCCGTCCTGAACGACCTGGAGAACGGCGGCACCTCGCTGTGGCTCGTGCTGGGCGAGGGCGGCATCCCGGTCGGCCGGCTGGGCGAGGCCCTTCAGGGCGTGTACCTCGACCTGGCGCCGGTCGTGCTGGACGCCGGCCGCGACACCGAGCAGGCCGCCGAGGCGCTGCTCGGGCTGTACGCGGACAAGGGCGTGGCCGCCGGGGCCGTACGCGGCAATCTGGGCGGCGACCCGCTCGGGTACGAGGCCCGCACCGGCGCCGCCCTGGACTTCGCGCCGTACGCCGCCCTGGCCGCGCGCTGCGCCGAGCAGTACCCCGGGCTGCGCGCGCTGACCGTGGACGCGCTGCCCTACCACGAGGCGGGCGGCTCGGCCGCGCAGGAGCTGGGCGCCTCGCTCGCCACCGGGGTCGCGTATCTGCGGCAGCTCACCGAGGCGGGGCTGAGCGTCGAACAGGCCGCCGGGCAGCTGGAGTTCCGTTACGCCGCGACCGCCGACCAGTTCCTCACCATCGCCAAGCTGCGGGCCGCGCGCCGGCTGTGGGCGCGGGTCGCCGAGGTCTGCGGCGCCCCGGGCGCCCAGGTGCAGCACGTGGTGACCTCGCCGGTGATGATGGCCCGCCGCGACCCGTGGGTGAACATGCTCCGCACGACGGTCGCGACGCTCGCGGCCGGGGTGGGCGGCGCCGACGCCGTGACCGTCCTGCCGTTCGACCACGCGCTCGGCCTGCCCGACGCGTTCTCCCGCCGGATCGCCCGCAACACCTCCACGATCCTGATCGAGGAGTCCCACCTGGCCCGGGTCATCGACCCGGCGGGCGGCGCCTGGTACGTGGAGCGGTTGACCGACGAACTCGCCCAGGCGGCCTGGGAGTTCTTCCGCACGATCGAGCGCGACGGCGGTCAGGCGGCCGTGCTGCGCTCGGGCCGGCTGCGCACCGACCTCGCGACGACCTGGGCGGAGCGCTCCAAGCGGCTCGCCAAGCGCCGCGAACCGATCACCGGTGTCAGCGAGTTCCCGCTGCTGGCGGAGAAGCCGGTGGAGCGCGAGCCCGCGCCGCTGCCGCCGTCCGGCGGACTGCCGCGGGTGCGCCGCGACGAGGCGTTCGAGGAGCTGCGCGCCCGCTCCGACGCCCACCTGGCCGCGACCGGCGCCCGCCCCCGGATCTTCCTGGCGACCCTCGGCTCGGCCGCCGAGTACACCGCGCGCGCCACCTTCGCCGCCAACCTCTTCCAGGCGGGCGGCATCGAGCCGGTCACCGAGGGCTCCTTCGAGGACAGCGGCGCCACCGAGGCCGTGCTGTGCTCCAGCGACGCCCTGTACGCCGAGCAGGCCGAGCAGGCGGCCAAGTCGCTGAAGGCGTCCGGCGCCCGGCATGTGTTCCTGGCGGGCCGCGGCGCGTACGCCGGCGTCGACAGCTGTGTCTTCGCGGGCTGCGACGCCGTCGACGTGCTGTCCGCGACCCTCGACCGCATGGGAGTGTCCTGATGGGAATCCCCGACTTCTCCGGCATCGAGCTGGGGACGCCGGCCGTCGACGGCGGCGCCGATCAGTGGCGTGCGGCCGTCGCGCGGGCGACCGGCAGCGAAGAGCCGCTGTGGGAGACCCCGGAGGGCATCGGGGTCAAGCCGCTGTACACCGGCCGTGACCTGGAGGGCCTGGACTTCCTGGGCACCTACCCGGGCATCGCGCCGTATCTGCGCGGCCCGTATCCGACGATGTACGTCAACCAGCCCTGGACGATCCGGCAGTACGCGGGATTCTCCACCGCCGAGGAGTCCAACGCCTTCTACCGGCGCAACCTGGCGGCCGGCCAGAAGGGCCTGTCGGTCGCCTTCGACCTGCCCACGCACCGGGGCTACGACAGCGACCACCCGCGGGTGACCGGCGACGTCGGCATGGCGGGCGTGGCCATCGACTCCATCTACGACATGCGGCAGCTGTTCGACGGCATCCCGCTGGACCGGATGACGGTGTCGATGACGATGAACGGCGCGGTGCTGCCGGTCCTCGCGCTGTACATCGTGGCGGCGGAGGAGCAGGGCGTACCGCCCGAGAAGCTGGCCGGAACCATTCAGAACGACATTCTGAAGGAGTTCATGGTCCGCAACACCTACATCTATCCGCCGAAGCCGTCGATGCGGATCATCTCCGACATCTTCGCGTACACCTCGCAGAAGATGCCCCGGTACAACTCCATCTCCATCTCCGGCTACCACATCCAGGAGGCGGGCGCGACGGCCGACCTGGAGCTGGCGTACACGCTCGCGGACGGCGTGGAGTACATCCGCGCGGGGCGCGAAGCCGGCCTGGACGTGGACGCGTTCGCGCCCCGGCTGTCGTTCTTCTGGGCGATCGGCATGAACTTCTTCATGGAGATCGCCAAGCTGCGCGCGGCCCGGCTGCTGTGGGCCAAGCTGGTCTCGCAGTTCGAGCCGAAGAACACCAAGTCACTGTCGCTGCGCACCCATTCGCAGACCTCGGGCTGGTCGCTGACCGCGCAGGACGTGTTCAACAACGTCACGCGTACGGCCGTGGAGGCGATGGCGGCGACCCAGGGCCACACCCAGTCGCTGCACACCAACGCCCTCGACGAGGCGCTCGCCCTGCCGACCGACTTCTCCGCGCGCATCGCCCGCAACACCCAGCTGCTCATCCAGCAGGAGTCCGGCACGACGCGGGTCATCGACCCGTGGGGCGGCAGCGCGTACGTGGAGCGGCTCACCTACGACCTGGCGCGCAAGGCGTGGGCGCACATCCAGGAGGTCGAGCAGGCGGGCGGCATGGCGCAGGCCATCGACGCCGGCATCCCGAAGCTGCGCGTGGAGGAGGCGGCGGCCCGCACCCAGGCGCGGATCGACTCCGGCCGCCAGCCGGTGATCGGCGTGAACAAGTACCGCGTGGACAGCGACGAGCAGATCGAGGTCCTCAAGGTCGACAACTCCGCCGTACGCGCCCAGCAGATCGAGAAGCTGCGGCGGCTGCGGGCGGAGCGGGACGAGCAGGCCTGCCGGGACGCCCTCGACGCGCTGACCCGGGCCGCCGACGGCAGGGAGAACCTGCTGGAGCTGGCCGTGCGCGCGGCCCGCGCCAAGGCGACCGTCGGCGAGATCTCGGACGCCCTGGAGAAGGTGTACGGCCGGCACGCGAGCCAGATCCGTACGATCTCCGGTGTGTACCGCAACGAAGCAGGCCAGTCCCCGAACGTGGACCGCACCCGTGCCCTGGTGGACGCCTTCGAGGAGGCCGAGGGGCGCCGGCCGCGCATCCTGGTCGCCAAGATGGGCCAGGACGGCCACGACCGCGGGCAGAAGGTGATCGCGACCGCCTTCGCCGACCTCGGCTTCGACGTCGACGTCGGTCCGCTGTTCCAGACGCCGGAGGAGGTCGCCCGGCAGGCGGTCGAGGCGGACGTGCACGTGGTCGGCGTGTCCTCGCTGGCCGCGGGCCATCTGACCCTCGTCCCGGCGCTGCGCGAGAAGCTCGCCGAGGAGGGCCGCGAGGACATCATGATCGTGGTCGGCGGGGTGATCCCGCCGCAGGACGTGCCGACGCTGCGCGAGATGGGCGCGGCGGAGGTGTTCCTGCCCGGGACGGTGATCCCGGACGCGGCGTACGACCTCGTGAAGCGGCTGTCGGCCGACCTCGGCCACGAGCTGTAGGGCGCCGATGGCACCGCTCGATCTCGACGCCTATGTGAAGGGCGTGCTCGACGGAAAGCGGGCGGTCGTGGCCCGCGCGATCACGCTCGTGGAGTCCACCCGGCCCCAGCACCGGTCGCTGGCACAGGAGTTGCTGACGCAGCTGCTGCCGCACAGCGGCCGGGCGCGGCGGATCGGTGTGAGCGGGGTGCCGGGTGTCGGCAAGTCGACGTTCATCGACGCGTTCGGCACGATGCTGACCTCGCTGGGCCACCGGGTCGCGGTGCTGGCCGTGGACCCGTCCTCGACCCGCACGGGCGGCTCCATCCTGGGCGACAAGACCAGGATGGAGCGCCTGGCCGTGGACCCGGACGCGTTCGTGCGCCCCTCCCCCAGCGCGGGCACGCTGGGCGGGGTGGCGAAGGCGACCCGCGAGTCGATGGTCGTCATGGAGGCGGCCGGCTACGACGTGATCCTGGTGGAGACCGTCGGCGTCGGCCAGTCCGAGACCGCGGTCGCCGACATGGTCGACTCCTTCCTGCTGCTCACCCTGGCCCGCACCGGCGACCAGCTGCAGGGCATCAAGAAGGGCGTCCTGGAGCTGGCCGACGTGATCGCCGTCAACAAGGCGGACGGCCCGCACGAGCGGGACGCGCGCGCCGCCGCCCGTGAACTGGCGGGCGCGCTGCGGCTGATGCACGGCAAGGACGCGTTCTGGACGCCTCCGGTGCTGCACTGCTCCGCGCGGGAGTCGACCGGCCTGGAGACGGTGTGGGAGCGGCTTGAGCAGCACCGGGCCCTGCTGGACTCCACCGGGCGGCTCACCGCCAAGCGGCGGGACCAGCAGGTCGGCTGGACGTGGGCGATGGTCCGCGACGAGCTGCTGGGCCGCCTGCACGCCGACCCCGCGGTACGGGAGGTCGCGCCCGCCCTCGAACGGGCGGTACGGGAGGGCTCGTTGACGGCGACCCTGGCGGCGGAACGGATCCTGGAGGCGTTCCGGGGGACGTCCGGCTCCTCCTGACGGCACCGCCGCCCGCGGCGGCACCGGCCCCGGCGGGCGCCCGCGGGCGGCTCGCCGGGCCGGCTGGTCGATGCCCCGGACGATGTGGGACTCGGCCGGGTCCTCGTCCACGCCGGCGGGAGACGTGGGAGAGTTCACCGGGCATCAGCTGGTCGGTGAAGCGCCCGGGGAACGTCATCAGGCCTAAAAAGGCGCTTGCACGCACCGGCCGGTCAGTCCGCCAGCCAGTTGCCGTGGAAGCCGAAGGGCACCCGGGCGGGCAGGTGGACACCGTGGCGACCGGTTCCGCCGCCAGGTCGCCGGCGTCCAGGACCACCAGGTCGCTGCGGTCGGCGGCGGCGTCGTACACGTAGGTCATCAGCCGGCCGGGGCCGCCGGCCACGTCGTCGGCGGGGGCGAAGGCGGCCTCGCCGGGCGTGCGGCCGGGCCCGAAGTCGTGGGCGGTGACGGCGCCGGTGGTCAGGTCGTACCGCACGAGCGTGTCGTCGCAGGCGAGGGCCTGGCCGAGCTGCGGCACTGGCTGACGGAGACGAGACCGCAGCGGACCACGCGCAGCGACGTCCTGCTGCGCGTCTTCTTCCTCGGCGTCCTCGAATCCGGCCAGGCCCACGCCTATCCGACCGGCCTGGCCGGGCAGTCCGCCGAGCTGTACGACGACCTGCGCCGCCTCGTCGGCACCGTCGACTGGGACGACGACGACCTGTCGGTCTACGGCCGCATCGCCCTGGAGTACGGCCTGCGCTTCTACGAGATGCGGCGGGACTGGGCGGTCTGGGCGGCCGAGCAGGTCAAGTAGCTCCGGCCCCGGTCAGGGCCGCAGCTCGGTGCCGGTCTCCTCGGCCAGCGTGCGCAGCAGGCGGTCCTGGAACGCCTCGTCGTGGACGGCGGGGTGCGGCGGCCGGCGCCGGCGGTGGTACCAGTACCCGCCGGTCGTCAGGGCCTCCGGGTCGTCGGCGGTGGCCAGCCACTGCTGTGTCTCGTGGCCGAGTTGGAGGTCGTCCGGCGCGTGCGGGCCGCCCATCTTCGTCGGCACCCAGCCGGGGTCGACGGCGTTGCTCGTCACCCGCGGACGCAGCCGGGCCACCGCGGCCGCGAGCGTCGTCACGAACAGCTTGCTGTCGGCGTACGACCCGGCGCGCCGCGCCCCCGCCAGTCGACGCCGGCCGGCTCGGGACGCCCGCCGAAGTGCGAGCCGCTGCTCAGGTACACCAGCCGGCGCGGCCCCGGCAGCAGTGCCGTGAGCAGGTACGGCGCGACGATGTTGACCGGCATGACCGCCGGCCCGCTCCACACGCCGGCGTTGTGGATGACCGCGTCGAGCGGCCCGGTGCCCTCGACCTCGGCGGCGAGGCGCCGTACGGCGTCCCGGTCGGCGAGGTCGCCGACGACGAGGTCCGCCCCGCGGCCGGTCAGGTCGTCCAGGCTCCTCGCCCGCTGCGGGTTCCGGGCGTGCACCACGACCTGGTGTCCCGCGGACAGCAGCGCGTCGGCCGCGGCACGTCCGAGACCGTCCGCGGAACCGGTCACCAGGATCCGGCTCACGAGGACGCCGCCCCTCGCTCCGCCGCGCGCGCGGAGGCCTCCTCGGTGGCGGCCCAGGAGGCGAGCAGCCGCAGCCCCTCCTCCGAGGCCGAGCCGGGTTCGGCGGCGTAGACGGTCAGGGTGAGACCGGGTTCGGCGGCCATCTCCAGCCCCTCGAAGGCGAGGGTGAGCGCGCCGACGGCGGGGTGGTGGAACCGTTTGGTGCCGGTCCCGTGGTGGCGGACGTCGTGCGCGCCCCAGCGGGTGCGGAACTCCTCGCTGCGGGTGGACAGCTCGCCGACGAGGTCGTGCAGGTCCTTGTCGTACGGGTCGCGCCCGGCCTCGGTGCGCAGGATGGCCACCGCGATGCCGGCGAAGCGCTCCCAGTCGGGGTAGAAGCGCCGGGAGGCGGGGTCGAGGAACTGGAAGCGGGCCAGGTTCGCCTGGTTGCCGGGGTTCGCGAACAGGTCCGTGTAGAAGGCGCGGGCGAGGGAGTTCGCGGCCAGGACGTCCATCCGGCCGTTGCGCACGAACGCGGGCCCCGCCGTGATCGCGTCGAGCGTCCACTGCAGGCTGCGGTGCGGGGTCCACTGCCGGGCGCCGGCACGGCGCCGGGGGCGGGTGAGCACGTCCGAGCCGTCGGCGGCCTGGGCCAGATGGAGCAGATGGGCGCGCTCCCCGTCGTCCAGCTGCAGGGCGCGGGCGACGGCCTCCAGGACGGCCGGGGAGACACCGGCGAGACTGCCGCGCTCCAGCTTCGCGTAGTACTCCACGCTCATGTCGGCCAGCGCCGCGACCTCGCTCCTGCGCAGCCCCGGCACCCGGCGCCGGGAGCCCGCGGGCAGCCCGGCCCGCTCCGGGGTGATCTTCGCTCGCCGCGAGGTGAGGAACTCGCGGACCTCGTCACGGTTGTCCACCCCTCGACCGTACGGCCTGTCCGCCCTGCGAGGGATGTACTGGCGGTACACCTCTCACCGGTGACTCGCTGAGCGCGCCGGGAACCGGTTACCTGGAAGACGCGATGCTTCCCGGCCGCGGCAGCGGCCCACCACCCCCCAGCACGTAAGGAACTCCTCTCATGCGCGGAGCAGTGATCCACGCCCCCGGCGATGTGCGCTTCGAGACCCTCGCCGACCCGAAGATCCTCCAGCCCACCGACGCGATCATCCGTACGGCCGTCACCTGCGTGTGCGGCTCCGACCTGTGGCCCTGGCGCGGCCTGGACGCCACCGACGAGGCGCACCCGATGGGCCACGAGTACGTCGGCTTCGTGGAGGAGGTCGGCAGCGAGGTCACCGCCGTCAGGCCCGGCCAGTTCGTCGTCGGCTCCTTCGCAACCTCGGACAACACCTGCGCCAACTGCCTGGGCGGCTGGCAGTCCAACTGCCTGAACCGCGAGTTCATGAGCACCTGCCAGGCCGAGTACGTGCGCATCCCCAACGCCCAGGGCACCCTGGTGGCCACCGAGGAGGTGCCGGGCGAGGAGTTCTGGCCCGGCCTCCTCGCCGTCTCCGACGTGATGGGCACCGGCTGGTACGCCGCCGACGCCGCCGAGGTCAGGCCGGGCTCCACCGCCGTGGTCGTCG
The DNA here is from genome assembly GCF_043202415.1 of Streptomyces sp. NPDC048192. Classification (NCBI taxonomy): domain Bacteria; kingdom Bacillati; phylum Actinomycetota; class Actinomycetes; order Kitasatosporales; family Streptomycetaceae; genus Streptomyces; species Streptomyces sp. NPDC048192. The sequence goes on along the minus strand of NZ_JBIDAL010000008.1, from coordinate 225,426 downwards.
GCGACGGCGCGGTCGGCCTGTGCGCGGTGATCGCCGCCAAGGAGATGGGCGCGGAGCGGATCATCGCCATGAGCCGCCACGAGCCCCGCCAGAAACTGGCCCGCGCGTTCGGCGCCACCCACATCGTCGCCGAGCGCGGCGAGGAGGGCGTGGCCCGGATCAGGGACCTCACCGACGGCATCGGCGCCGACTCGGTGCTGGAGTGCGTCGGCACCGCCGAGTCCATGCGGCAGGCCCTGCACGCGACCCGGCCGGGCGGCAACGTCGGCTTCGTCGGCGTCCCCCACGAGGTGGCCGTCGACGGCCAGGAGCTGTTCTTCTCCCACGTCGGCCTGCGCGGCGGTCCGGCCCCCGTGCGCCGCTACCTGCCCGACCTGATCGAGCGCGTCCTGACCCGCCGGATCGACCCCGGCAGGGTCTTCGACCTCACCCTGCCGCTGGAGCAGGTCGCCGAGGGCTACAGGGCGATGGACGAGCGCCGCGCCATCAAGGCCCTGCTGCAGCCCTGACCGCCCACGCCCACGCACACGTCTCACCGTCCCGCACGGCACCCGAAGAGAACGCCCCGAAGAGAAAGCACGGCCTTGCAGATCACCCGCAGCTCGATCGACACCGTCAAGGGTCCCGCCGACTGGTTCACCGGCGACGTCTACATCGACGCCGTCGCCGCCGCACCCGAGCCGTCCCGGGTCACCGCCTCCCTGGTGCACTTCATGCCCGGCGCGCGCACCCACTGGCACCGGCACCCGCTCGGCCAGACCGTCTTCGTCACCGAGGGCGTCGGCCTGTGCCGGCGGCGGGGCGGACCGATCGAGGTCATCCGCCCCGGCGACCGCGTCCTGTTCGAGGCCGACGAGGAGCACACCCGGGGTGAACGTGCCGGGCGGGGGCCGGGGTGGTGGGTAGGTCTGGGGCTGGACGCGGAGAGCGACGGCGCGGAGGTGGGTGTTGGTCATCGGCACGGCCCGGCGGATCCGGGTGGCACGGGCGGGGATCGCGTACGAGGAGGCGGGCAGCGGGGAGCCCGTGGTGTTCGTGCACGCGGGGTGCGCGGACCGGCGCATGTGGGACGCGCAGTTCACGGCGCTGGCGCAGCGGTACCGGGTGTTCCGCCACGACTGGCGGGGCCGGGGCGGCTCCGCGGACCCGGCCGGGGAGGTCGCCCACCACCTGGACCTGCTCGGTCTGCTGGACGAGTGGGGGGTGGAGCGGGCCGCGGTGGTGGGCGCGTCGGACGGTGGCCGGATCGCGCTGGACGCCGCGCTGACGGCGCCGCACCGGTTCCGGGCGCTGGTGCTCATCGCCTCCGGCCTGTCCGGGCACACCTGGCCGCCGGCGATGGTGCGCCGGGCCCGGCGGCGGCTGCTCGGCGCGGTTCCCGAGGAGCGGCTGCGGCGCTACGAGGAGGGCGCCGCCGAGTGGATCGACCCCGCGGACCTGGAGGCGGTGGCGGTGGCCGACGCGGAGTTCCTGGTGGCCGGCGAGGGCCGGGACCGTACCGCGCTGGATCCCGAGGTGTGGCGGCGGGCCGTGGACATGGCCCGGCTGACCCGGCGGCGGATCTGGGGCGGCCCGCGCACCGCCGAGCTGACGGCGCGTCCCCCGGCCCGGGACCGGCTCGCCGAGGTGACGGTGCCGACCCTGGTCGTCAGCGGCCTGTGTGACGTGCCGGAGATCCTCCAGGTCTCCGCCCGCCTCGCCAGCGACATCCCGGGCGCCCGGCACCTTCAGCTCCCCGACACCGGCCACCTGCCGCCCCTGGAGCGCCCCACGGAGGTCACGGCGGCCCTGCAGCGCTTCTTCACCTCACTGGCCTTCTGACCGCGACCGGGAGGCGGGCGGCGCGGGTGGTGGCGCTGCGGCGGGCGCGCCGGAGGGCTTCGGCGGGGGTCGGTGCGAGGCCGACGCCCCAGAGGGTTCGCGGGCCGGCCGGGCCGGTGACGGCGCACTCGGCGTAGACGACGACGTCGGGAGTGCCGCCGGCCGGTGCCGGACAGTGCTGCTCGGTGTGGGAGAGGACCCGGACGCCGGTGTCCGGGACGGCGCCCTCGGCGTCGGCGGGGTCCAGGTACTCGGCGCGGAAGAGCTCGCCGAGCCGTTCGGCGCTGATCTCGCCGCCGTCCGCGTCCGTGTGGGCCTGCACCGCGCGGGCGAACTCGATCAGCAGCCGCCGTGGCAGCTCGAAGCCGTGCCGGCGCATCAGGTAGGCCACCCCGCCCTTGCCGGACTGGCTGTTGACCCGGATGACGGCCTCGTACGAGCGGCCGACGTCCGCCGGGTCGATCGGCAGGTACGGCACCTCCCAGCGGGCCTCCCGCACCGGCACCCCGTCGGCGGCCGCCCGCTGTTCCAGCGCGGCGAAGCCCTTCTTGACGGCGTCCTGGTGGGAGCCGGAGAAGGCGGTGTACACCAGGTCCCCGGCGTAGGGGTGGCGGGGGTGGACCGGCAGGCCCGTGCACTCCTCGACGGTGCGCCGGACCGCGTCGATGTCGGAGAAGTCGATGCCGGGGTCGATGCCCTGTGCGTGCAGGTTGAGGCCGAGGGTGACCAGGCAGACGTTGCCGGTGCGCTCGCCGCCCCCGAACAGGCAGCCCTCGACGCGGTCGGCGCCTGCCAGCACGGCCAGTTCGGCGGCGGCCACGGCGGTGCCGCGGTCGTTGTGCGGGTGGACGGAGAGGGCGACGTACCGGCGGCGGGACAGGGCGCGGCTCATCCGCTCCACCTGGTCGGCGTAGACGTTGGGGGTGGTGCGCTCGACCGTGGCGGGCAGGTTGAGGACGATCTCCCGGTCCGGCCCGGGCTGCCAGACGTCCATGACGGCCTCGCACACCTCCAGCGCGACCTCGTGCTCGGTCTCGCTGAACAGTTCGGGCGAGTACTCGAACCCCAGGTCGCAGCCGGGAAGATGCCGCTCGGCGTACTTCAGGACGTGCTCGGTGCCGCGCACCGCGAGGTTTGTGCACTCCTCCCGTGTCACGCCGAACACCACGCGGCGGAACAGCGGCGAGGTGGCGTTGTAGAGGTGGACGGTGGCGGCGCGGGCGCCGGCCAGGCAGCGCACGGTGCGTTCGATCAGCTCGTCCCGGGCCTGGGTGAGCACGGAGATCCGTACGCCGTCGGGGATCCGGTCCTCGGTGATCAGCCGGCGCACGAACGCGTGGTCGGCGCGGCTCGCGGCCGGGAAGCCGACCTCGATCTCCCGGTAGCCCATCGCGGTCAGCGTCTCGAACAGGCGCAGCTTGCGGTCCGGGCTCATCGGTTCGATGAGCGCCTGGTTGCCGTCGCGCAGGTCCGTGGAGAGCCAGCGGGGTGCCTTGGCGAGGGTCCTGCCGGGCCAGGTGCGATCGGGCAGGTCGGCGGGCCGCCATGGGGCGTAGCGCCAGGACGGCATGACTCCGGGGCGGCCGGCCGTGCGGAAGCCCCCCTGCGGGCCGGGGGCGTGGGGCGGTGTCATGAGGGTGCGCTCCCTGGGGATGTCGTGGCCTCGGCCGCCGCGGGCGGCGTCTCGCGCGCGGGGGCGGCCTCCTCGCGCCGGACCGTGGCGCAGGCGACGGCGCCGAGCACGATGACCGCGATGGGCAGCGCCATCGACGTACGCATGGCGGAGACGCCGTCGTGGCCGCCGGCCGTCTGGGTCTGCACGAGCGCGCCGACCGCGGCGCTGCCGACCACCGAGCCCAGCTGCCGTACGGTGTTGAGCACTCCGGAGGCCGCGCCGGCCACCGCGGGTTCGACGCCGCGCATCGCGACGGCCGCCATCGGGGCGATCAGGCAGCCGTTGCCCGCGCCGACCACGATCATCGGGGCGACGAAGGCCGCCCAGGCGGTGTGCGGGCCCATCGCCAGCGCGTTCCACAGCATGCCGACGGCGGTCAGCAGCATGCCGGTGAGCAGCACGTACTTGCCGTCGACCTTGTCGGTGAGCCGCCCGGCGAACGGCGCGAGGAGCATCGACACCACGGAGGCGGGGGCGAGCGCGAGGCCCGCCTTGAGCGCGCTGAAGTGCAGCACGTTCTGGAAGTAGAGGGACAGCAGCAGCATCAGGCCGAGCACGCCGACCGAGATGGCGGCCGAGACCGCGTTCATCGCCGTGTAGTTGCGGCTGCGGAACAGCGCGAACGGCACCAGCGGCTCGCGGTCCTGGCGGCGCCGCTGCTGCGCGGTGAACGCCGTGAACAGCACGGCGGAGGCGGCGAACAGGGCCCAGACGACGCCGTTCCAGTGGTAGCGCTCGCCCTCCGTCAGGGCGAACGTCAGGCAGAACACGGCGGCCGCCGACAGCAGGACGCCGGTGAGGTCCAGACGGTGCGTGGCGCCCTGCCGGATGTCGGGGACGACGACGAACAGCACCGCCAGCACGACCGCGCCGACGGGCACGTTGACCAGGAAGATCCAGCGCCAGCCGGGGCCGCTGACCAGCAGGCCGCCCAGCGCCGGGCCGGCCACGGCGGCGACGCCCGCGACCGCTCCCCACACCCCGAGCGCGGCCCCGCGCCGCTCGGCCGGGAACGCGCCGACGATCAGGGTCATGGTCTGCGGGACGAGCAGCGCCGCGCCCAGTCCCTGCACCAGGCGGGCGGCGATCAGCTCGGCGGGGCCGCCGACCAGGGCGCAGGCCAGGCTGGCCAGCGTGAACAGGGCGACGCCCGCGGCGAACAGCTGGCGCGGGCCGCGCAGGTCGCCCAGGCGGCCCGCGGTGATCAGCAGGGCGGCGAGCACCAGGATGTAGCCGTTCATCGACCACAGCACCTCGTCGAACGAGGCGTGCAGGCTGTGGATCATGCTGGGGATGGCGATGTTGACGATCGTCAGGTCCAGCAGCGTCATGAAGAAGCCGAGGGACAGCACCACCAGGATCGCCCAGGGGTTGCCGCGTACCTTGCTCATGCGGTGCTCCCGCCGTTCTCCGGGAGTGCGCCGGCGTCGGCGTCCTGCCACAGCATCGCCGGGACCTTGTTGGTCCGTTCGACCCGGGCCAGGCGGTCCACCCGGCGGGCGCGCAGGGCGCCGGGGTACTGCCGGGCCACTGCGGCCAGGTGGTAGAACTCGCCGGTCAGCCGGGCGCATACGGCCTCGGGGTCGGCGGTGCCGGTGAAGTCGAGGGTCAGCGCACTCGCCGCGCGGGCCGAGTCGGTGCTGCGAGTGAGCCGCAACTGGGCCTCGACGACGCCCGGTTCGCCGCGTACGACGTCGATCAGCTCGCTCACCTTGAACAGCGCGCTGCGCAGGGTCACCGCGTCGTCGGCGCGGCCGAGCACGGTGAGCCCGTCGGGGCGGCCGCAGCGGCATGCGGCGGGCGCCACCCGGTCGCCGAGGCGGTAGCGCACGACGGGGACGGTCCAGCCGTCGCCGACCCGGCTGAGCAGGGCGCCGTCCTCGTCCGGTTCCATCAGCTGGCCGGGCAGCAGGTGCAGGACGGTCTCGTCGCAGCCGGGCTGGTTCGCGGCCATCACCCAGGTCTCCACCGAGCCGTAGTTGCCCCACAGCCCGGCACCGGGGAACGCCTCGCGGACCAGGTCGCGCTTGTTGCCCGTCCAGGGCTCGGCCATCCACACGATGGTCCGCACGGGCAGGGCGCCCCCGGCGTCCAGGACGCCCCGGGCGAAGTCGGCGAGCCCGGTGGGGGTGCCGGCGAGGGCGGTGACGCCGACCTCGCCGAACATGTCCAGCCAGCGGCCGACCTCGCCGGGCTCGTAGGGGCCCGAGGGGACGACCGTGCAGCGGCACTTCTCGGCGAGGGTCTGCATGTAGTAGTGGGAGCCCCACATGCGGCCCGCGTTGAACAGGTTGAGCAGGGTGTCGCCGGGCCGCAGGGGCCGCCAGGAGTCCAGCAGCCGGTCCAGGCCCATGCCGTGCGGCACATGGGTCAGCTTCGGTGTGCCGGTCGTGCCGCCGCTCGACATCAGCACGCTGCCCGCGTCCCGGGCGGCCAGGCGGGTCAGGGTGTAGATCTCCCGGGGGCCGCTGACCGGGAGGTCGGTCACCTCCCGCGCGGTGTCCGGCACGGCGAGGCCGCCGGCGTCGGCCAGCTTCCTGGCGTGCGCGAGCAGGTCGTCGGTGGGTATGTGCCCGATCATCGCGTGCGGTCCTCCGCGTCGTGCGTGCCGTGGCTGTGGGCCGTGTGCCGGTCCGCGGGTTCGCCGGTGCCGCGCAGGAATTCCTCGTGTGCGGCGCGGTAGGCGTCGAAGCGGGCGGCGATGATCTGCCGCTGCTCGCGGGCCGCCTGCTCCGAGCCGGGGAAGGCGACCGCGCCGTCGGGTTCCACCTCCGACAGCCAGAACCGCTCGCCGTCGTGCAGGAAGTCGACGGCGATGTACGGCATGGGCATGCGCCCGGCGACGTACGCGACCGTGCCGGCCAGTTCGGGCGGCAGCGGCACGTGTTCCATGGCGCCGCCCGAGGAGAGGTTGGCGGTCAGCGACGCGCCCTTCGGGATGCGGCGCAGTACGGTGTGCGGCTTGCCGTCGACGACGTAGACCCGGAAGTCGTTGATGCCCTCGCCGAGGTACGGCTGGCAGACCAGCGCGGTCTCCGCGCCGGCGGCGAGTCCGACCACGCCCTTGAGCTCCTCGGCGCTGCGCACCAGGCACACGCCCTGGCCCATGCCCCAGTAGGCGGGCTTGACGATGAGCGGATAGCTCAGCCCGTCCAGGGCCGCCTCGTAGGTCCGGGCCGGCGCGTCCCTGCCGACGCCGATCCGCACGGTCGGCACCTGGGGCAGGGGGCTGTCCGCGAGGTGCAGCATGGTCGCCGTCTTGTCGTTGGCGAGGAAGGACAGCCGGGGCGGGATGGGCAGGTAGAAGCCCGCCGCCTCCAGGATGGTGTACAGGTAGAGCTGGTTGCAGACGTCCACGGTGTGGTGCGCCAGGGACCACAGGGAGGTCACGAACACCGTGTCGGCGGGGGTGACTTCGGTGCCGTCGAGGAAGACGCGGGGGGTGCCCGGGCCGGTGGCGTCCACGGACACCTCTTCGGGTTTGTGCAGGGACAGCGCCCAGCCGCGCTCCCGGGCCACCTCCTCGTACACGCCCCAGACGTGTGTCCACTCCTTGGTGCGCATCCGCTCGGTGCCGCGGTCCGGGTAGATCCAGCACAGCCGGCGGCCGGCGGCCCGCCCGGCGGGTGCAGTGCTCATCGACGCTTCCCTCCTTGTGCCGTCCACGCCCCGATGACGCGGTGGAACCGCTCGGGCTCCTCCAGGAACGGCAGATGTCCGCTGTGCTCGAAGAGTTCCAGCCGGGACCCGGGTACGGCGGCCGCGAGCCAGGCCCCGACGGAGGTGGGGTAGACCTGGCTCAGCGCGCCGTGCAGGAACAGCACGGGCACGCCGAGCGAGGGCAGGCGGCGCCGCCAGTCCTGGCGCAGCGCGTCCCGCCACAGCTGCCGCTTGGCGTCCGGGCGGCAGCCGGCCGCGGCGTCGGTGAGCGCGTCGGCCAGTTCCGGTTCGGGGGTGGTGCCCCTTGCGAAGAAGCCGCGGACCAGGTCCGCGGTGACGGTGCGGTCCGCCGCGCCGAGCATCCGCTCCACGTCCGCCGCGCCGGCCGCGTCCAGCCCGCCGAAGGCCGCGTGCTCCCAGCCGTCCTCGCCGAGCAGGTACGGGGTCTGCTCGACGGAGACCAGGCCGGTGACCCGGTCGGCGCCGTACCGGTCCAGGTAGCGGTAGGCGACGGTGGCGCCGAGGGACCAGCCGACCAGTGTCAGCCCGCGTACGTCGAGTTTCTCGGTGAGGGCGTGCAGATCGGCGGCACAGCGGTCCACGGTGACCGGCTCGGTGCCCTGCGGGGTGGCGCCGTGGCCGCGCAGGTCCACGGTGAGGACGCGGTGGCCGGTGGCCAGGGCGGGGACGGTGCGGGCGAAGAAGGCCGAGGGCGCGCCGAGGCCGTGGACGAGGAGCAGCGGCGGGCCGTCGCCGGTGTCCTCGTAGTGCACCTGCCCGCCGTCGTCCAGGGTGAGTTCAGGCATGCGGCACCTCCGTAGCGGTGTCGGTCTCCCAGCGTCTGCGCAGGGCCGGCTTGTCGGGCTTGCCGACCGGGGTGTGCGGGATGTCGCCGGTCAGGCGGACGGTGCCCGCGAGGCCGTGGCCGCGCAGCACGGCCTCGACGGACTTGCGGACCTCGCTGCCGGGCCGGGCGGGGTCGGGGTGCACGGCGAGCAGCACCTCGTTGCCGTAGGCGCCGGGCCGGGCCGGCAGCGCCACCGATTCCAGGACCGGGCACTGGGCGGCGATCTCCTCGTCGAGGACCGGCGCGGGCAGTGGTCCGCCGGCGGCGGCCAGGATCTCGGTGACCCGGCCCAGGATGCGCAGCGAGCCGTCCGGCTGCCGCTCGGCCACGTCGCCGGTCCAGAACTCGTCGCCGCGGAAGGTACGGGCGTTGGCCTCGTCGCTGCCGACGTAGCCCTCGCTGGTGCAGTCCGACCGCAGCACCAGTTCGCCGAGGTCCGGCCGGTCCGGTGCGAGGGGTTCGAGGCGGACGCCCACCCCCTGCACGGGGAACATGCCCCGCTCCGCCTGGAGCACGTCGGTCATGTTGCCGAGGGCCAGGCCGAACTCGGTGGAGCCGTAGATCTGCCGGATGTGGATGCCGAGGACGCCGGCGGCGTCCCGCATCTGCGCCGGGCTGAGGTAGGCGCCGCCGCACAGCGGACGGCGCAGCCGCGACAGGTCCGGGGCCGGGCCGCCGGCGGCCGCGCGCACGTACTCCTCGTAGTGGCGGGGCAGCGCGCTCATCGCGGTGGCGCGGTGCTCCTGGATCTGCCGCAGCAGGACGGCGGGCTCCGCGTGCGGGTCGGCGAGGACGAGTTCGGCGCCCGACAGCAGGGCGGCGAACATGTGCAGGTCGGTGGCGTGGGCGACGTCGAGGGTGTGCCGGCAGAAGAACACGTCGTCGCCCGTGATCCCTGTGTCCGCGAGCCAGCGGCGCCGCTCGCGCAGGAACCTGTCCTGCCGCCACACCATCTGCTTGGGGAAGCCCGTCGATCCGGAGGTCCACAGGGCGCGGAAGACGCCGGCGTGGTGTTCGGCGGGCGGGCGCGGTGCGGGTGCGGTGCGGGTCAGGTCGTCGAGCCGGACCCGGGGCGGGGAGCCCGCGGGGAACGGGCGGTCGTGGTCGGCGACGATCAGGCGCGGCCCGGTCAGACGCAGCGCGGTCGCGGTGTCCGCCGTGTCGAAGTTGCTCATCAGCGGCACATAGCGGGCGCCGGTGCGGGCCACGGCCAGGATCAGGGCCACATAGCCGACGCTGTTGCGCAGCGAGCAGGCGACGGTGTCGCCGGCGGCGATGCCGTGGCGGTGCAGTCCGGAGGCCGTGCGGTCGACCAGCGCGACCAGTTCCGCGTAGCCGACCGCCGTGCCGTCGGTGGTGGTGACGGCACGGTGGTCGGGCCGGCGGGCCGCGATGTCACTCAGGGCTTGGTAGAGCACGCTTCACCTCGATGAGCGGCCGGCCACCGGCCCGGTGCGGCGCCGGCCGGGAAGCGGACGGAACGCGTACGTTTTTTGCCTCGTGCCGGGTGTCCTGCTTCGTGCGTCGGCCCTTGCGCGCGGCGTCACTTGTCGTTCCAGCCCGCGTAGGTGGCGAAGCGCCAGTCCTTGGCGAGGCAGTCGACGGTGCCGAATCCGGCTTCGCGCAGCCAGCGGAGCTGGGTGTCGACGTCGATGGGAATGTCGTGTTTCATGCGCTCGCGGCCGGCGGCCCATTCCTCGGCGGGGGTTCCGGAGGCGTGCACATGGGCCTCGTGCTGCTCGTCGTACATCTTCTCCAGGGCGGGCGTGGGCGCGAGGAGCTGCTCGACGTTCACGAATATCCCGCCGGGGCGGAGGATTTCGCGGATCCGGAAGAAGAGGTCCCGCTTTTGTTCGTGGGTCAGATGGTGGATGGAGAGCGCGGAGACCACGGCGTCGAACGGCCCGGCGGGCAGCGCGTCGAGGTGGTCGGCGACCCGCACCGACACCAGGTCGTCGGCGGCGAACCGCTGTCGCGCCTGGGCGAGCATGCGCTCCGAGCGGTCCTGGAGCAGCAGGTCGGCCCGGGGGAGGCGGTCGCGCAGGGCGGCGCTGAGCAGTCCGGTGCCGGCGCCCAGGTCCAGCACGCGGGGAGCGGGGCCGACCGACAGGGCCACGGCGGCGACCGCGCTGTCGTAGAGGAGGTCGAAGGACGGGATGAGCTGCCGGCGCAGCGCGTCATAGGTGCGGGGATTCCACAGTTCGGTGGGCGTGGAATCGTGAGCGGCCGTTGTCTGCGGCATGATGCGGACCTTCCCCCAGTGCATTTCCGTATGTCGTCCGGTGACGAGCCCGCGAACGGTGGCGCAACGCAATTCAAGCGGGTTTTCCGGACATCGCGTTTTCCCTTCGCGGGTCGCCATGAGGCTAACTTCACCAGCCGGGGGCGGGCAAACTTCTGTTCGTTATCACGCCTGATCAGTGATGATTTTCAGGCTCGTCTCGGGTTGGGTTCCGGTCCCGCGCGACCGGCCGCGCACCGCTTGGACGGTCAATTTTCGGCCAGCCTCGGATAACGCCCGGCCGGAGATCGCGACGCCATTCGTGCGCCCGGTGGCGGTACCGCCTGTAGCCTGCATGCGTCCGAAATCCGTCACCCGCCGACAGGAAAACCAAAAAGGCCGGTAAAGAGATTCTCACAGACGCGGCAACGGCCGAGGGCGGGGAAGGGGGAACGCGTGTACCGCAACCTGGACGTCGGTCAGCTCCGCACGCTGGTGACCATCGTGCGCACGGGGGGCTTCCGGCGTGCCGCCAAGGCCCTGTCCCTCACCCAGCCGGCCGTGAGCCAGCACATACGGCGGCTGGAGGCCGTACTGGGCGGCCCGGTCTTCGCCAGCACCGGCCGCCGGCTCGAACTCACCGATGCCGGGCGGGAGTTGTACCACTACGCCTGCCGTCTGGTGGCGCTCAACGACGAGGCCGCCGACCGGATCACCGCGGCGGAGCACCCGGCCCGCGTCGACATCGGCGTCTCCCCCTACCTGGAGGGCGCACTCCCCGAATTCCTCGCCGCGCTGGTGGAGTTGATGCCGCGGATCCGCCCGACCGTGCACACCGGCCTGAGCGATCCGCTGGCCGCCCGGGTGACCGCCGGAGAACTCGACCTCGCGCTGGTGCTGCGGCCGGACCGCGACCCAGGGTCCCGTCCGGTCGGCGCGGTGCCGCTCGCCTGGTACGGCAGCCTGCCCTCCCCCGCTCCCGGTTCCGTGCCGATCGCCCTGTGCGGCGAGCCGTGCAGCCTGCGCCGGCACGTCCTGGCCGCGCTCACCGCACAGGAGCGGCCCTGGCACCTGGCCTACGAGGGCCCCGACGTCCCCGGGCTGCGCGCCGCGGTGGCCGCCGGCCTGGGCCTGACCTGTCTGCCCGCGCACAGCCCCGACCCGGCGACCGTGCCCCGGCCGCTCCCCGAGCCCCTGCCGCCGCTGCCCGCCCCGGACCCGGTCCCGCTCTCCCTCGCCGTCGCACCGGCCACCGCCGCCGCCCTCGCGGACGCCGCCTTCTTCGCGGCCCGCCGCACCCTGCGCCCGTACCTCACCGGCGACCCGTCCCCCGCCGCCCGCCCGACCCTGCCGGCCGCCGCCGCGGGCTGACCGGGGCGGCGTCCGGACGACGGCAACACCCGCCCACGGCTGCCGCGCTGCCCACGGCGGGCCCGCGCCGGTGTCCCCGCGGCCGCAGGGCGGCGCGCATGCGTCGCTGCGGCGTCCGGTGCACGCTGGATGGTGGGGAGGACTTCCCGCGTGGGCAACCCGCGTGGCCTCCCAGCGCCGGGTCGTCCCTCACTGATCGGCAGGCGGCAGAGGGAAGGAAGCGCGATGGAGATCAGAGGATCCACGGCCCTGGTGACGGGCGCCAACCGCGGCATCGGTCACGCGTTCGCCCGCGCACTGCTCGCGCGGGGAGCAGCGAAGGTCTACGCGGGTGTCCGCGATCCGGCGAGCGTGACCGACGAGGACCTCAGTCCGCTGCGGCTGGACGTCACCGCGCCTGACGAGGTCACCGCGGCGGCCGAGGCAGCCGGTGATGTCACCATCGTGATCAACAACGCGGGCGTCGGAGGTTTCGAGACCGAGCTGCTGCGGGGCTCCTTCGACGGCGCACGCCAGGCGATGGAGACCAACTACTTCGGCACCTGGGCCGTCTCCCGGGCCTTCGCCCCGGTCCTGGCGCGCAACGGCGGCGGCGCACTGATCAACATGCTGTCGGTCGCGTCCTGGGCCGCCCGGCCGGAGTTTCCCGGGTACGCGGCCTCCAAAGCGGCCCAGTGGTCCTTGACGGGCTCGCTGCGGGAAGGCCTGCGCGAGCAGGGGACCCTCGTGATCGGTGTCCACGCCGGTTTCGTGGAGACGGATCTCAGCTCCTTCACGGACGCGCCGAAGACGAGTGCGGAAGACGTCGCGGAGCAGACCATGGAGGCGCTGGCGAACGACCGGGTCGAAGTCCTCGCCGACGAACGCACCCGGCAGGTCAAGCACGCGCTGTCGCGACCGGTCGAACGGTGAGGAGAGGCCGGCCCGGCCCGGTGGGGCGGCCGGCGGCAGGATCACCGGAGGGCCGGCCGGTCAGCGTGCTGCTCGGCCGGCCGGCCCTGGTCCCGTTCGCGGCTACCCGGCCGCCCGGGTCTCCGCTTCGTGCTTGAGGTTGGCGACCCAGTTGTGCAGGGAGTCGTCGAGCGCGGCCTGCAGAGTCGCCTGGTCGGCGACGACGGGGGCGCCCGCCCAGGACTCCTCGGTGCGGACGAGGACGCCGTCGCGGGTCGGGGTGAAGGTCCACACGTGGACGGCGGTGATGCCCTGCGGCGGACCGCCCCAGGCCAGGCGCCTGCCGTGGTCGACCTGCTTGACGGTGGACGTGATGTCCAGCCCCTCGGTGCTCCAGCGGAACACCGAGCCGGGACGCAGGCGGCCGGGAGTGTCCTTGACCACGACGTCCACCTTCGGCTGCCACGACGGCCAGTTGACGACGTCGGTCTGCACCTTCCAGATCGTGTGGAGCGGCGCGTGGATCAGGATGCTCTCCCGGGTGATGACCGGCGCGCTCTCGTCGATGTGCACATCGGCGGTGTGCGGGGTGGTGACGGCGGTCCCGGCGGGGGCCTCGTCGGTGAGGGCGGCTGCGGTGCCGCCGGCGGCGAGAGTGAGGGCGGTGGTCAGAGCGGCGAACTTGGCCGCGGTGGTGACGCGCATGATGGTGGCCTTGGAAAAGGGTTCGAGGAACCGTGGGCGGATGGGGCGACAGGGCGGTGGCCCGGAGGAAGACGGAAGGCGCTGAGCGAACGCCCGGGACAGCCGGCGAAGGCGCCGGCCGCGCTGTTCGTCAGGCGTGCAGGACGACCTTGCCGGCGACGGTGCCGGACTCGGCCAGCCGCATCGCCTCGGCGGCCTGGGTCAGGGGCAGTTCGGCAGCGATCTGGGCGGTGATCTCGCCGCGCCGGAGCGCTGCGAAGACCTCGGTGAGGTCGGCGCGCAGCCGGGTCCGGAAGCGGCCGCGGTTCACGGCCCGGCCGGCCCAGACGTTGAAGAAGTAGGCGCGGCGGCGGTTGGGCAGGGCGTTCCACAGCCACACCCGGCCGAGGAGCTTGAGCACGGGCCACTGCTTGGAGCCCTCGTCGTCGCGGGTGGAGGCGCTGCCGTAGGAGACGAGCGTGCCGCCGGGCGCGAGCAGGCGCCAGGAGTCGACGACGCTGCGGCCGCCGACGTGGTCGAAGACGGCGTCCACGCCGCCCGGGGCGAGTTCGCGGACCCGGGCGGGGATGTCCTCGGTGCGGTAGTCGATCGGGCTCACCCCGCGCTCCCGCAGGGCGGCGTGGTGCCGTGCGGAGGCGGTGCCGATCACGTGCGCCCCGGCGGCGCGGGCGAGCTGGACCAGGACGGAGCCGACTCCCCCGTTGGCGCCGTGCACCAGGACGGTGTGCCCGGCGCGGACGCGGGCCTTGCGGTGCAGCATCTGCCAGGCCGTGATGCCGTTGATCACCACGGTCTCCGCCTCCGCCGCGCCGATCCCGTCCGGAACCGGCACCAGGTCGGCGGCGTCGACGACGACATGGCTGGCCCAGCCTCCGACCTTCAGCAGCGCGGCCACCCGGGTGCCGGCCAGGCCCGCGTCGACGCCCTCGCCGGTCGCCGCCACGGTGCCGACCATGTCGTAGCCCGGGACGAAGGGGAAGGGCGGCTGGTCGTAGTAGCGGCCGCGGCGCATCTGCTGCTCCGCGAAGGAGACGCCGGTCGCCTCCATACGGACCACGGCCTGACCCGGGCCGGCGACCGGGACGGCGCCGTGGCGCACCTGAAGCCCTTCCGGCTCGACCTTGCCCGGCAGCACGACCTCGACCATCGCTGCGGCGTTCATGACGACCTCCCTCGACTCCACCCACTCCGTTAGCGGGTGGCGCTTTCGTTAGAAGTTATAACGTCACGAGCGAGTGACAGTCAAGTGCGTTCGTAATAGGGTCTAACTCAAAGCATGCGTCCAGCCGCTCACCGGCTCCGGGGAGCCGACGGACACACAGGGAAGGGATGAGCCACATGGCCATCGCGGGCAAGGAGACCCCACGCGAGCGCTACCGCGCCCAGCTGCGCGCCGAGATCAAGGAGCGGGCCTGGGAGCAGATCGCCGCGGCCGGGGCGCCGGGACTGTCCCTCAACGCCATCGCCAAGCAGATGGGCATGAGCGGCCCCGCGCTGTACCGGTACTTCGCCGGCCGGGACGAGCTGATCACCGAACTGATCCGCGACGCCTACCGCAGCCTCGCCGACACCATCCGTGCCGCCGCCGCGTCAGGCGCCGATCTGCCCGGACTCGGGCACGCGCTGCGCACCTGGGCGCTGGACGACCCCCAGCGCTACTTCCTCATCTACGGCACGCCCGTCCCCGGCTACCACGCACCCGACGACATCACCACGATCGCCTCGGAGATCATGGACGCCCTCCTCGACGCCGCCCAGCCGGCCACCGGCCCCGCCGCGGCGGAGCAGACTCCCCTCGAAGCCCACCTCGCCGAACACCGGCACTGGGCAGGCGACCACCCCGCACCCCCGGCCGCCCTCCGCCGCGCCCTGCACTTCTGGACCCGCCTGCACGGCATCCTCTCCCTGGAACTGGCAGGCCACTTCACCGGCATGGGATTCGACCCGGCCGAACTGTACGAGAACGAACTGCGGCACCTGACCCGGTGAGCGGCGTCCCCGGCGATCCCTCCGGGGACGCGGGCGGCATGAGGCGGCCGCCTTCTTCGACACCCACCGGAAGAGAAACAGCACGACGATGAACGACGACCACTCGGTCCTCGATGACCCGGTAGGCCAGTCACTCACCGGTCGGCACGCGCATCTCGCACGGCGACTGGGCCGGGCTGCCACCTACCTCACGGACGTGGCGACCTTCTCCGCCGTACCCGCAGCACCGGACGCGAAGGACTGGGCCGACCTTGCGGAACTCCTCGGTCCGGGTGCCTTCGCCGACATGTTCAGCTGTCCCGCTGTACCGCCGCCGAGTTGGGAGCCGGTCTTCAGCCTCGAGGGCCGTCAGATGATCCGGCCCGGCGGTGACCGCCCCGACGGACCTGGTGCCGAGTCCGGCGCCGGCCTGGTCGTACTGGGGCCGGACAGCGTGCCCGAGATGCTCGGCCTCGTCGCGCGGACCCGGCCGGGGCCCTTCTGGCCCCGCACCCTCGAACTCGGCACCTACCTGGGTGTCCGGGTGGACGGAACCCTCGTCGCGATGGCCGGGGAGCGCCTGCGACCGCCGGGGTGGACGGAGATCAGCGCCGTCTGCACCGCTCCCGGGGCACGGGGGCGGGGCCACGCCGCCCGCCTGGTCGGTGCGCTCGCCGCCCGCATCGCGGCGCGTGGCGAACGCCCCTTCCTCCATGTGGCCGAGGCGAACACCGGCGCGATAGCGCTGTACGAGCGGCTCGGTTTCACCACCCGCAAACACGTGACCTTCCGGGGCTTCCGCACCCCCTGACCGACCGGAGCACCGGGCACGTCGTCCGCCGCCGCGCGTCCCCGCACACCGAGCCGGCCGACGGGCGGATACCGGCCGCGGACCCGCCCGTACAATCTGTTTCCGAACGACCGGACGGATCCGGAGGTCCTCCGGTCCCGCCGAGGAGACCCAGGGAGCACGCTTGCCCGGCCAGCGATCCATCACCGAAGCGGAGAAGCTCGCGGAGGCCAAGCTGGGCGGCATCCCCGTCCGGCGCGAGCAGATGGCGGCCGTGGCCAACATCTACCGGGCCGCGTCCACCGTGCGGCACCACCTGGAGAACTCGGTGCTGCGCGGCTCGGACCTGACCTGGACCGCGTTCGTCGTGCTGTGGGTGGTGTGGGTCTGGGGGGAGTCGGAGACGCGGCACGTCGCCGAGGAGGCGGGCATCTCCAAGGGCACGCTCACCGGCGTCTCGCGCACCCTGGAGTCGCGCGGTCTGCTGCGCAGGTCCTCCCATCCCACCGACGGCCGGCTGGTCCTGCTGTGCCTCACCGAGGAGGGCGAGGAGTTCATGCGCCGGGTCTTCCCGGCCTTCAACGAGGAGGAGGCCTTCGTCACTTCCCGGCTGACCGACGCGGAGTGCCGCAGCCTCGCCGACGGGCTGCGGCGTGTGGTGCTCCAGGTGGAGGAAGAGGGCGAGCAGCGGCGCCGATCCCTGCTGAACGGCGAGGAACCGGCACCCCGCCGCAGCGGACGGCGCCCCCGGGGCTGACCCCGCCCTCTTCCCGGCGGTAGAGCGCCGCCGGGGAACGGTCTTCGTCTCAGCGGGGGCTGCGCGCTGCCCGTACCAACGCGTCGAAGAGACTCTGCTGGGCGGGGTCCTCGTGCGCGGTGTCCTCGGGGTGCCACTGAACGGCTACGAACCAGGCGCGGGCGGAGGGGAGTTCGAGGGCCTCGACGGTCCCGTCGGCGGCGCGGGCGGTGACGGTCAGTCCCTCGCCGAGCCGGTTCACGTGCTGGTGGTGGTAGCAGGACGCCTCGGCCTTGTCGACGCCGGTGATCCGGGTCAGGACGGACCCCGGGGCGAAGGAGACGGGGTGCCGGACGTGGCGGTGTTCCCGCCCGGGGCCGCCCATGTCCTGGTGCAGAGTGCCGCCGAGGACCGTGTTGACCACTTGCAGGCCCCGGCAGACGGCCAGCGTCGGCAGGCCGCCGGCCAGGGCCTGCCGGGCGAGTTCCAGGTCGAAGGCGTCCTGTTCGTCGTCGACGTCGTAGACGGCCTCGTGCGCGTCGGCCGCTCCGTAGCGGTGGGGGGCGAGGTCGCCCCCGCCGGGAAGCAGCAGGCCGTCGAAGCGGGTCAGACGGGCGGCGACCTCGGCGGGGTCGGCGGTCCCTCCAGGGGCGTGCGGGTGGAGGGTGACAGGCTCGCCGCCGGCCCGCCAGACGGCCTCGATCAGCGCGCGGGCGTTGACTTCGGCGGCGTAGCGCAGGGCGGAGGTGGTGGCGGAGAAGCGGGCGGGGACGGCGATCAGGGGGCGGTGGGTCACAGCTGGATCCAGGTGGTCTTCAGTTCGGTGTACTTCTCCAGGGCGTGCGCCGACTTGTCGCGTCCGTTGCCGGACTGCTTCATGCCGCCGAAGGGGACGGTCAGGTCGCCTTCCTCGTAGCAGTTGACCCAGACCGTGCCGGCCTTGAGGGCGCGGGAGACCTGGTGGGCGGTGGACAGGTCGGACGTCCACAGTCCGGCCGCCAGGCCGTACTCGGTGGCGTTGGCGAGGGCGACGGCCTCGTCGAGGTCGTCGAAGGCGAGGACCGACAGCACGGGTCCGAAGACCTCCTCGCGGGCCAGCCGGCCGGCGGGGTCGACCTGGTCGAAGACGGTCGGTTCGAGGTAGACGCCGCCGGTCTCGGTCAGGGTGCGGGCGCCGCCGGTGCGCAGCCGGGCGCCGTCGTCGACCGCGGCGTGGACGTGGCCGAGCACCCGGTCGAGGTGGTCCTGTCCGACCAGGGCGCCCATCTCGGTGGCGGGGTCGAGGGGGTCGCCGACGCGCAGGGCGCGGGCGCGCGCCACGACGGCCTCGGTGACCTGTTCGGCGATGGACGAGTGCACCAGCAGCCTGGAGGGCGCGGTGCACATCTCGCCCTGGTTGAAGAAGATGCCCCATGCGGCGGTGGCGGCGGCCTTGTCCAGGTCGGGAGCGTCGGGCAGGACGATGTTCGGGGACTTGCCGCCCAGTTCCAGCCACACGCGCTTGAGGTTGGAGTCGGCGGCGTAGCGCAGGAAGTGGCGGCCGACGGCGGTGGAGCCCGTGAACGCCAGGACGTCCACGTCGGGGTGGAGTCCGAGGGCGCGGCCGGCCACCGGGCCGTCACCCGCCACCACGTTGAGCGCACCCGGGGGCAGGCCTGCCTCCAGGGCGAGCCGGCCGAGCAGGAGCGCCGACAGCGGCGAGTTCTCCGAGGGCTTGAGCACGACCGTGCAGCCGGCCGCCAGGGCCGGGGCGACCTTCCACCCGGCGAGCGTCAGCGGGAAGTTCCACGGCACGACCGCGCCGACGACCCCGGCGGGTTCCCGGGTGACCAGGGCCAGCGCGTCCGGAGCGGTGTGCGGGGAGTCGTCGGTGAGCTTGTCGGCGAGCTGGCCGTACCAGCGGAACGTGTTGATCACGGCACGCAGCTCGATGTCGTGGGCGTCCGTGATCGGTTTGCCCATCTCCAGGCTGACGGTGAGCGCCAGTTCCGCCCGGTGCTCCTCCAGCAGATCGGCGAGGCGGACCAGGATCCGTCCGCGTTCGGCGGGGGCCAGGCGCGGCCAGGGGCCGTGGTCGAAGGCACGGCGTGCGGAGGCGACGGCAGCGTCCACCTCGGCGGTGCCGGCGTCGGCCACCTCGGTCAGGACCTGACCGTCGCGGGGTGAGACGACGGAGAACGTGCTGCCGCCCCCGGGCTCGTCGGCGCCGTCGATCAGATGAGTGCCGAGCGGTGCGAACGTCTTGGCGCGGTGCAGCCAGTCGTCGTGGGTGGCGGTGGTCATGCGGTCCTCCAGACCACGTCGGTGAAGCGCTTACGGAACAACGGAACAGAGGTGGCTGACGAAGCGAGGAAAGGGGACGGGGCCCCCGCAGGCGCGCGCCGGGAATGCGGGAAGCGCGCCTGCGGAAGGGGAGTCAGTCCGTGAGGGGTCCGGTGCGCCGGCGGCGGATACGCTCGTTGAGCACGCCGAGCGCCAGGACGACGGGCACGGAGAGCACCAGCCACACGGCCGTGCTCGTCTTCCCGCCGATCAGGGTGGTGAAGTTGGCGAGGATGAGCCAGATCGCCCCCGCGATGCCGAGCGCGCCCAGCACCGGTGCGATCAGGGTGTTCCACGTCCGGGAGTCCACGCGCCGGCGGCGGAAGAACACCACGACCGACACCGAGGTCAGCAGGTACAGCAGCATCATCGCCAGGACGGCGAGTCCGCTGAACCAGGAGAAGAGGGTGAGCACCGGGTCCTGACCGGCCAGCGCGAACGGCACGACCAGGGCGACGGCGATCACGGTCTGGACACAGCCCGCGATCCAGGGCGCGTGACGGGTGTTGAGGCGGCACAGCCCCGCGGGGAGCTGCCTGTCACGGCCGAGGGAGAACAGATAGCGGTTGGCGGAGTTGTGGAAGGTCAGGATGCCGGCGAACAGGGAGGTGGCCAGCAGGACCGGCAGGACGTCGTTGGCCCAGCCACCGAACTGGTCGGCGATGGGGGCGAAGACGAAGCCGGCGGAGTCGCCGGCGGCCAGCGCCTTGCCCGCGGCCGCGGGTGCCTGCGAGGCGCCGTAGGCGGAGATGAGCATCCATGACGTGAGCGCGAAGAAGCCGGTGACCACGACCACGGACAGGTAGGTGGCCCGCGGCACGGTCTTCCTCGGCTCCTTGGCCTCCTCGCCGTAGATGGCCGTGGCCTCGAAGCCGAACATCGACGCCACGGCGAACATCACGGCGACGCCGGGGGCGCCCTGGAGCGCCGCCGACGGGGAGAAGCTGTCGGCCGCGCCGAGACCCTCGGGGCCTCCGCCCTTGAACAGGGTGACGAGGCCGAAGACCAGCAGGATGCCGAACTCGGCGAGGACGAAGACGGCCAGGACCCTGGCGCCCATCTCGATGCCCGCGGCGCCCAGAGCCTGCACGACGGCCATCGTGACCAGCACGTACACCCACCATGCCAGGTGGACGCCGGTGTGGTCGGCGACGAGAGAGCTGACGATCGAGCCGTACAGGCCGTACATCGCCGCCTGGATGACGCAGTACGCGAACAGGGCGACGCTCGCGCTGCCCGCGCCGGCCCTGCGGCCGAGGCCCGTGCCGATGTACGTGTAGAAGGCGCCGGCGTCCACGACGTGCCGGCCCATGGCGACGAACCCCACGGAGAAGAGCAGGACCACGGCCCCCGCCACCACGTAGGCGGCCGGAGTGCCGGATCCGTTGCCTATGGCGATCGAGATCGGAGCGGCGCCGGCGATACCCGTCAGCGGGGCCTGACCGGACAGGACGAAGAAGAGGATGCCCAGGACCCCCAGGGCGTTGGGCTTGAGCGTGGCTGCAGTGGGGGCGTCCCGTACGGTCCGCTGGGCGGAGGCCGTCTGACTGTCCACTCGGATCACCTGCCAGAGAAGGGGAGGATCGTTTCAGGCCAAACGAGTTGCCTCATCCTGGGCTGGAACTATCCGTTTGACAAGGGGGTGGGGGCGCGGAATCCGGCCAGGCGGCGAATCCTTACGCCGCCGTGACCGAGGCGCGCCGTCACAGGAGCCGCCCGGACACGGCAGCGACTCCACAGAAGCCGGGATCAGCCGGCGGCCGGGCCCCCGGCCAGCCCTTCCAGCAGGGTCCTGAGCTCCGCCAGCGCCTCTTCGATGACCTCCTGCTCACCGAACACGAGCTGGTGCAGCACCAGACCCTCCAGCGCGGCGAAGACGAGCCGTGACATGCCGCGCTCCACCGGCGCGGTCAGCATGCGGGACAGCTCGCGCCTGGTGGCCTCGAAGTACTCCTCGTACAGGCTGCGCAGGTGCGGCAGCAGCTCCGGCCTGCGCCGCGCCTCCAGCAGCAGCTCGTACTGGAAGGCCTGCAGCTCGGGGCCGGACTCCACCATCTGCGTCAGGCCGCCGGCGAAGTCGGCCGGCTTGCCGGTGCCGACACCGAGCGTGCTGGTGCTGAGCGAGGTGCGGATGGCGTGGGTGACGGCCTCCTCGATCAGCGCGTCCCGCGAGCCGAAGTGGTGCACGACCAGCCCGTGCGTGACCCCGGCCTCCTCGGCGACGGCCCGGTAGGTGAGCTTGCGCAGGCCGCCCCGCGCCACCACACGCACGGCGGCGTCCAGCAGCGCGGCCCGGCCCGTGCCGTAGTTCGTCACGCGCTTGCGGCCGCGGCGCTCACCTGCGGGCTCGACGGAGTCGGTCATGCGACGACCCTACCGGCGTTCCGGTCAGCGCTTCGGGGGCCTGATGCCACGGAACTCCCAGTCGCCGCCGAGGGCGGTGGACAGGACTTCTTCGGACTCGGTGGGCTGGGCGCCGACGTCCGTGCGGATGGCGGTGGGGCCGGTGACGATGTGGTTGGTGAGCCGGCCGAGGCCCTCGACCTCGACCTCGACGACGTCGCCGGGCTGGACGGGCCGGGAGTTGGCCGGGGTGCCGGACAGCAGGACGTCGCCGGGGTACAGGGTGATCGTGCGGGCGATGTCGGCGACGAGGTAGTGCATGTCCCAGGTCATCTCGTCGGTGGAGCCGTCCTGGACGACCTCGCCGTTGACGTAGGTGCGCAGCCGCTTGCCGTGGAAGTCCCAGTCGGTGACCAGGCCGGGGCCGAGGGGGCACAGCGTGTCGGAGCCCTTGACGCGGAGCATCGAGCCGGCGTCGGTGTCCCGGAAGTCGTGCAGACCGTAGTCGTTGGCGATCGTGTAGCCGGCGATGTACTCCCCCGCGTCGGCCGGGGCCATGTTGCGTGCCGTCTTCCCGATGACGATGGCCACCTCGCCCTCGTAGTTGAGCCACTTGCAGCCCTCGGGACGCACGATCGCGCCCCGGTGGGAGTTGAGGGAGGACGTGGGCTTGTGGAAGTAGGTGGGGGTGCCGGGCAGGCCGATCCGGAACTCGTCGACCCGGCTGCGGTGGTTGAGGTGGACGGCGATGATCTTGGACGGGACGACCGGTGGCAGGTGCCGCGCGTCGTCGGTCTTGACGCGCCGGCCGTCTCCGGCGACGAGTTCGTCACCGTCACGGACGGTCTCGACGGTGGCGCCGTCGAGGAGGATGCGGCGGTACTCGGGCATGGCTGGAGCCTCTCTGGGCGGCTGGACGGCTGGGCGGAGCCTGCTAGGAGCGGGTGTGCGGAGTGCGGGGGGTGGCGGGCGCGGGCAGCCCGGCGCCGGTCCAGCCGTCGGCCGGACGGTCGAACCAGAGGTGGACCTGGCCGGTGCCGATGGAGTTCTCGTACTCGCCGTACTGGCGTGCCCTGGCCGTGCACGCCTGCTCGCCGAGGGCGCCGGCCATCATCAGGTAGTGGAAGAACTTCGCCTCGGGCTTGTACTTCCAGAACGCGTCCATGGTGCCGAGGACCTTGTCGTGGCGGCCCTCCTTGAACCAGGCGATGCGCTCGAAGTCCGCCTCGCGTGCCTCGGGGGTGAAGATGTGCGCCGGGTCACTGGCCTCGTGGTCGCGCAGCTCGCGCAGCGGCCAGAAGGTGTGCGACAGGGCACCGGAGGCGATCAGCAGCACCCGGCGGCCCGGAGTGGCGGCGATGCCGTCGGCGAGCGCGCGGCCCAGGCGCAGGTGGTCCTCCATGTCGCCGGTCTGGCAGACGCCGATGGTCACCCACCGCTTGTCGGGCAGGCCCTCACCGAGGAACTTCCACAGGTTGATCGTGGCGTAGTAGATCGGCAGGTACGCGTCGTCGATCGCGGTGATCCAGGTGCCGTGCTTGTCGGCGAAGGAGGCGATGCTGTGGGCGAGTTCGGGGTCGCCGGGAAAGTCGTACGGCATCCGGCACATGCCGCGCGGCAGTTCCTCGGAGGTGAACAGGCCGGCCCGGCGGTCCTGTGCGGTGACGACGAACTCGACGGTGGTGGCCCAGTGGGAGTCGAGGACGACGACGGTGTCGTAGTCGTCGCGCTCGAAGACGTCCTTGCGGAGCTGCTTCAGGCCGGTGACGAGGGTGATCTCCTTGCCCTCGTTCAGCTCCCGCCGGGTCTCCTCGGGCAGCACGATGGTGGGGACGTGAGCGAGCAGGCCCGCCCCGACGATCTCACCCATGGTCCTCGTCTCCCTTCACGGTGAAGCCCTTCGGCGCGGTGACGGTGTTCTTGATGTCGCAGTAGAAGTCGAAGCTCCAGGTGCCCCCCTCACGGCCGACGCCGGAGTGGCGGGAACCGCCGAAGGGGGCCTGGAGGTCGCGGACGAAGAAGCAGTTGACCCAGACGGTGCCGGCCACCAGCCGGGCGGTGACGCGCTCGGCGCGCTCGGGGTCGCCGGTGGCGACGGTGGCGGCCAGACCGAAGCGGGTGTCGTTGGCGAGCCGGACCGCCTCTTCCTCGGTGGTGAACGTCTGGAGGGTCAGGACGGGGCCGAAGACCTCCTCCTGGACGATCTCCGAGTCCTGGGCGACATCGGTCAGCAGGGTCGGCGCGTAGTACTGGCCTTCGCCGCGGTGGCCGCCGATGACCGCGCGGGCGCCGGCCGCGAGGGCCCGCTGCACGAAGCCGTCGATCTTCTCCAGCTGGCGCGGGTGGATGTTGGGCCCGATGTCGGTGGCCTCGTCACGCGGGTCGCCCTGCTTCAGCCCGGCCGCCTTCTCCGTGAAGCGCCGGGTGAATTCCTCGGCGACCGTCTCCTCGACCAGGATGCGGGTGGCGGCGAGGCAGACCTGGCCGGCGTTGTCGTACTGCTCGACGGCGAGGTCGACGGCGAGGTCGAGGTCGGCGTCCGCGAAGACCAGCAGCGGGGACTTGCCGCCGAGCTCCAGGCTGAGCGGCGTGAGGTTGGCGGCGGCCGACGCGGCGATGTGCCGGGCGGTCGGCACGGAACCGGTGAAGCTGATGCGCCGCACATCGGGGTGCGAGGTGAGGGCGTCGCCGACCTCGGTGCCGTAACCCTGGACGACGTTGAGGACACCGGCGGGCAGACCGGCCTCCGCGGCGATGTCGGCGAGCAGGGAGGCGGTGAGCGGGGTCCACTCGGCGGGCTTGAGGACGACCGTGTTGCCGGCGGCCAGCGCCGGGGCGACCTTCCAGGTGGCCAGCATCAGGGGGGCGTTCCACGGGGTGATCAGCACGCAGGGGCCGGCCGGGTCCCAGCTGACGTGGTTGGTGTGGCCGCGGCCCGCGGCGGAGCCGCTCGTGTACGTCGTGAAGTCCTCGTGCTCCAGCGTCAGCAGCCAGTCGGCGAAGAAGCGGAAGTTGTGGGCGACGCGGGGCATGACGCCGCGCCGGTGGGAGCGCAGCAGGGCGCCGTTGTCGGTGGTCTCGACGATCGCCAGCTCTTCGAGGCGCTTGTCGACGCCGTCGGCGATGGCGTGCAGGATGCGGGCGCGCTCGGCGCGGGGAGTGGCGGCCCAGCCCGGGAAGGCGGCCTTGGCGGCGGCGACGGCGGCGGCAGCCTCCATCGCGGTGCCGCGGGAGATCTCGCCGAGGGTGCTGCCGTCGATGGGCGAGACGTCGGTGAAGGTCTCGGCGGAGGCGACGCGCTCGCCGCCGATCCAGTGCCGGGTGTCGACGGCGACGCCGGCGACGGTGGTGAGGTGTGCGCTCATGATCGCAGGGCTCCTGGGGGTGGTGGGGGTCGGGTTCACTCGGCCGCGGACGTGCCGGACTCCAGCAGCCGGCCGCCGTCCCAGACCACGCCGACCTGCCGGTAGTACGCGGCGATGGGCTCGCGGATCTCCAGGCGGGCCAGCTCCTCGGTGGGCGCCTCGAACAGCTCCAGCTCGGCGTCGCCGACCCAGGGCTGTCCGCCCTCGAAGGAGGCGGCGCCGGACTCGATCAGCTCGTCGAGGGCGAGGCCCCTGCCCTTCTCGATGGAGGGCAGCCACCGGTGGTGGGCCATGGGGTGGCCGTTGACGAAGCCGTTGGTCTCGGACGGCTCGCGCAGGGTGACCACGGCCTGGGCCAGGCGCCGGTCGGCGGCGGCGAGGGTGGCGCCGAAGCGCGCACCGGCCTCGATGCGCGGCGCGGGCCCGTACGGGTGCGGGCGGGTCTGGTGGATCGAGCCGAGCTTCTTCGGGTAGCCCTGGTGCAGGCCCCGGGCGATGGCGAAGTCCTTGTCGACCCAGATGTAGACGCAGCGGGTGTAGGTCTGCCCCCGGTACTTGCAGCGGACGACGGCGAACGCTTCCTTGTACTGCGCGAGCACCGGGTCCAGCAGCTCGTCGCCCGAGGCGGAGCAGGACTGCCAGTCGGCCCAGATCAGCGCGACCGCGCCGGGGTCCTCGTCGGCGAGCTGGAGCGGCTCGGGCAGCAGCTCCCGCACGCGGGCCGGGTCGGTGCGGTACTCGATGGTGAGCAGGTCTCCGGAGTAGCGCCACGGCGGGGAGGGGATCAGCGACGAGGCACCCGTCGCGGTCTTGGGGTGGAAGTATCCACGGACACGGGTCACTGAGGGTCCTTAACGGGGTTGCGTACGGGGGTCACGCGGCGAGGGCGGGCTGCTTCAGCAGTTCGGCGCGGTGGCGGGCGGCGGCGCCGCCGGCGGCGGGGCCGCCGAGGGCGACGACGCCGACGAGCCGGCCGGCGGCGTGGTAGCCGGCCAGCACGTCCCCGTCGAGGTCGCCCTCCAGGACGCGTACGTCGTCCCTGCCGAGGGCGGGGGCGCCGAAGGACTGGAGCCGGAAGTCGTGCTGGTCGCTCCAGAAGGTCGGCAGCGGTGCGAACGGGGCGAGGCCGGCCTCGGTGCCGCTCAGGTGGGCGGCGAGGACGCGGGCGGCGTGCTTGGCCGTGTCCGTGGGGATGCACCAGTGCTCGACGCGGCGGGGTACGCCGTCGTAGCGGGCGTTGGGGAAGCGGGCGACGTCGCCGACAGCGATCACGTCCGGGCGGCCGCCGACCCTCAGGTGCTCGTCGGTCAGGACGCCGTCGGTCAGGTCGAGGCCGTTGCCGTCGAGCCACTCGGTGTTGGCGACGGAGCCGACGGACTCGACGACGACGTCCGCGGCGAGCACCGTGCCGTCGCCCAGGATCACTCCGGTGACCCGGTCGTCGCCTTCGAAGCCGGTCACTCCGGTGCCGAGGGCGAAGCGCACCCCGCGCTCCTCGTGCCGCTCGAGCAGTGCCTTCGCGAGCAGTTCGCCGAGCGGTCCGACCATGGGCAGCGGCAGCGGGTCGACCACGGTGACCTCGGCGGCGCCGAGGGCCACGGCGGTGGCAGCCACCTCGCAGCCGATGAAGCCCGCCCCGACCACGACGACGCGTACGCCCGGCTCGGTCAGCGCCTGGCGCAGTTCCCGGGCGTCGGCGAGCGTACGGACCGTGTGCCGGCCGGTGGCAGGTCCCGGGCAGCGCAGCCGCCGGGGACGCATGCCGGTGGCGACGACGAGCCCGCCGTAGGCCAGGGCCTCACCGTCGTCGAGCTCGACGATCCGCCGGTCGAGGTCGGCGTGGACGACCTTGGTGCCCAGCCGCCATTCGGCGTCGGCGACGCTCGCGCGGGGCCGGAAGGCGAGCGAGTCGAAGGCCGCCTTGCCCGCCAGCACCTCCTTGGAGAGCGGGGGCCGGTTGTAGGGCATGTGCGGTTCGTCCCCGACGAGGGTGATCGGCCCGTCCCAGCCGGCGGCGCGCAGCTGCTCGGCGGCGCGCAGGCCGGCCATGGAGGCGCCGGCCACGACGATGGGTGCGCTCACGGCTCAGTCCTCGATCCGGATGGCCTGGAGCGGACACACGTCGGCGGCTTCCTCGACCTCGTCGCGCAGGGCGTCGTCGGGGTCGGGGACGTAGGCCAGGTGGCCGGCGTCGTCGAAGCGGAAGACGTCGGGGGCGGCGAAGACGCACTGGCCGTGGTCCTGGCACTTGTTCATGTCGACGACGACCTTCATGGCCGGTCCTCCTGGTACTGAGGGGGCGTCGGAGAGGGGGATGAAGGGGCCCGGACCACTGAAGGGCCGGGCCCCGGCCAAAGGGTGCGGCGTCACCGCACCCCAACTCGTTTGGCTTCAAACAACATAGGAAGCCGCCGGGCTCTGGTCAATAGCTATCCAGATGGATAAATTTTTGTGCCGGCCCCCTTGCGGGACTGTGACGAGCGTCCTTACCGTTTGGCACCAAACAGAGCGGCCTCCTGCGCTCCGCAGTACGCAGCCGCCCTCCCCCCTCGTCTCTCCCCCAGCGCCCTGAGCCCTGGGAGGCGCCCCCTTCCCCAGAGGAGACACCGGTGAGCGCATCCGACACCCCGACCGTCGGCCGGCACATGGAACGGCTGGCCGCCGAGGGCATCGACGTGGTCCGGGTGACCTATCCCGACCTCATCGGCACCGAACGGGCCCGGGACGTCCTGCTGGACCACCTGCCCTCGGCCTGCGACCACGGCCTCGCCTTCTGCCGCGCCGTCTACCACACCAGCCCCCAGGGCGACGTCGTCCCCGTGTCCGGCGGTCTCGACGCGGGCCTGCCCGACATCTGCGTACGCCCCGACCTCGACACCCTCACGGCCCTGCCGTGGGAGCCCGGCGTCGCCACCTGCCTCGGCGACGTCACCGACCCGGCCACCGGGCGGCCGGCGCCGGAGTCCCCGCGCGACCTGCTGCGCGCCGTCCTGGACCGGTGCGCCGAGCACGGCCTGCGCCCCGTCGTCGGCCCGGAGCTGGAGTACTTCCTGTGCGACGCGGCGGCGGACACGCCGACCGGATGGCGCCGGTACAACGACGCCGAGGGCGTCGTCTACACCGCGGGCCTGCGCGCGGACGACGACAACCACCTGCTGCGCACCCTGCGCCTGCTGCGCGACCTGAACATCGGCGTCACCAGCGGCAACCACGAGTTCGACGGCTCGCAGTTCGAGATCAACCTGACCCACTCCGACGCCATGACGGCCGCGGACCGCGCCTTCCGCTTCAAGGCGGCGATCAAGGAACTCGCCCGCAAGGAAGGCCGCCTCGCCACGTTCATGGCCAAACCCTTCAACGGTGCGGGAGGATCCGGCTTCCACCTCCACCTCTCCTGCGTGGACGACCACGGCACCAACGCCTTCGCCGACCCGTCCGCTCCCTACGGCCTGTCCTCCACCGGGCGCCATGCCGTGGCCGGCGTCCTGGCCCACGCCCCCGCGCTGGCCGCGCTCGCCAACCCGACGGTCAACTCCTACAAGCGCTTCGGCCCCGACACCCTCGCGCCCTGGCTGATCGACTGGGGCCTGGACAACCGCAGCGCCATGGTCCGCATCCCGCCCGAGCGCGGCTCCGGCTCCCGCCTCGAACTGCGCCTGGGCGACGCCAGTGCCAACCCCTACCTGCTGATCGCGGGCACCGTCGCGGCCGCCCTGCTCGGGGTGCTGGCCGGCGAGGAGCCGCCCGCCCCGCTGGAGGGTTACGGCTACGACACGACGAAGTCGCCCGTCCTGCCGATGTCCCTGCCCGCCGCCCTCGACGCCCTGGAAGCCGACACCGCGGTGACCGAGCTGCTCGGCAAGGACTTCACCACTTCCTACCTCGCGTACAAGCGTGACGAGGTCGCGCGCTTCCAACGGCACGTCACCGACTGGGAGTTCACCGAGTACGCCTACCACCTGTGACGCCGCCAGCACCCGTGACGCCGAGGAGCACACACCCCATGACCACCACCGCCCAGTCCCTCACCGAGGCCGTGCGCGAGCCGCTGCCGCTGGCCGACGTCGACCTCGCGAACCTCGACAACTTCACCGACGGCGTCACCCCCTGGCGCATGTTCCACACGCTGCGGCACGAGGACCCCGTCCACTGGCAGCCCGAGGAGGCGCCCAACTCCGGCTTCTGGTCCGTGACCCGGCACGCCGACATCGCCCGTGTCGACCGCGACGCCGAGACCTTCACCTCCACGAGGTTCGTCAACCTCGAAGAGGTCGACGACGACCAGATCAAGAAGCGCGCCTCCATCCTGGAGCTGGACGGCGTCCGCCACCGCGCCCTGCGCAGCCTGCTCCAGCGGCAGTTCGGCGCGAGCGTCATCAACAGCTACGCCGACTTCCTGCGCGGACTGACCGCCACCACCCTGGACGCTGCCCTGGCCAAGGGCACCTTCGACTTCGTCAAGGAGGTCTCCGCCGACTTCCCCATCAACGTCCTCGCCCGCCTCCTCGACGTCCCCCCGGAGGACAACCAGCAGCTCATCGACTGGGGCAACCGCATCATCGGCAACACCGACCCCGACTACTCCGACGTGCTCCTGCACAGCGAGGAGAGCGAGAAGTACCGCGACCTGCCCTTCCGCTCCCCCGCCTCCCTGGAGGTCTTCGAGTACGGCCGCGAGCTCGCCCGGCAGCGGCGCGGCGGCAACGGCACCGACCTGATCTCCCGCCTGGTCAACGAGACCCCCCGCGACGGTGTGCCCCTGTCGGCCCAGGACTTCGACAACTACTTCCTGCTCCTGGTCGTCGCCGGCAACGAGACCACCCGCCACACCATCACCCACTCCATGCTGGCCCTCCTCCAGCACCCCGAACAGCTCGCCCGCCTCCAGGAGGACCCCTCCCTCATCCCCACCGCGGTCGAGGAGTTCCTGCGCTGGGCCTCCCCCGTCTACCACTTCCGCCGCACCGCGACGCGGGACGTCGAACTCGGCGGCAAGCACATCAAGGAGGGCGACAAGGTCGTCATGTGGTTCGCCTCCGGCAACCGCGACGAGGACGTCTTCGGCAACCCCTACGACTTCGACGTCACCCGCCAGGACAACGACCACGTCACCTTCGGCAAGGGCAGCCCCCACCTGTGCCTGGGCAACCTGCTGGCCCGCACCGAGATCCGCATCATGTTCGAGGAACTCATCCCCCGCCTCGCGGACGTCCGCCTCGTCGGCGACGTCCCGCGCGTGCGCTCCAACTTCGTCAACGGCATCAAGAAGCTCCCGGTCGAGGTCACCCTCGCCTGAGGCACGGGCACCGGTGCGGCGGGGCGGTCGGCCCCGCGCTCCGGCGGCAGCAGTCTCCCCGCGCTCGAGGCCGTGTCCCAGATGGGCCGGGCCACGGCCTCGAGCACGCACCGGGTCAGGCCGGCGGCACCGAGGCCACCTGCGCGATCACGTCGCGCTCCCGGCAGGAGCGGGGCGATCAATGACGGTGTTCGCGATCAACGCCTCAACGCGGCGTCGGCCGACTCGCCAGCGGTCAGCTCCGCGAAAGCCGCCAAGTCCAAGACCAGGGTGTGGTGGTCGATCGCGAGCGAATCCAGGGTGCGGGCGTCGAAGGACGGGCGGAGAGCGCCGAGCGCCAGAACAATGGGCCGGTCCTGGCGAGCAAGGCGCCTGATGCCGGAAGTGTGTTCCGACGTTGCCCCCGGTACCCGCCGTCCCTCGGCTGGGCGGCGATCATGGCGTCCGTGCAGGCGCGCTGCCACTCGACTCCATGCCGTCGAAGGGAGCGGTGACCAGGAAGCCGGGCGTGTGCGTCTCATCGGCTACGGCGAGACCTTGGTACCTGCGGCATCGAGAGGGCCCCGCGAGGGCGGCTGTCAAACCGCTGCCCCTCACGTTCGGGTCGAGGCGAGGTCGGCGGCCGCCTGTGCCCAGGTCGGCACAGTGTCATCGTCGGTGCTCAGCAACCGGGACAGTGTGGCAAGCCCGTGCGCCCAGGGGCCGCAGCCGTGCCATGACGAATCATTCGGATGCTTGTGTGTGTGCCGGCTCCGACGGGGTCAGACACTCGTCCATGCTTCGATGAAGGCGTCACGTCCGGCCGCATCGGGCGACTTGTGGGCCGCGTGAAGGACACGCCAGGCGGTGAGTTCCAGGTCCCGGAGCCAGAGTTCGCCGATGACCTGTGTCTTGAGGTCAGGGAGGTGGTCGGACTCGGCGAGCGCCTGGCCGATCACCTCTGCGGCCGCAACCCGCTGGGCAGGCGTCATCTCGTCGACGGCCGAGAGGATCTGTCCGGCCAGTCCGGTTCCCTCTCCGGCCAGCGCGCGCAGCACCAGGTCCTTGATATGGGCCGGCAGCATGTAGGCGGTGCCCGAGGATCTCCACAGGTTCGACCAGAAGCGTTCTCCCGCATCGGTGGGGGCGGGGAGCGCGGCGAGCAGTCCGAGGAGATGAGCGGTGGCCGCGTAGCCGTCGGAGTGGGCCGCCGCGAGGACGGCGATGCCGGCGACACGCTCCACGTCGAAACGGCCGGTCTCGAACTGCGAGTGCAGCCCCAATTTTTGTTCCAGCTGATCTGTGAGGGGGGCGGATACGTGGGAGGGGAACTCGGGAAGCATCGGCGGTCCTTGGGCGTAGGCGGGCGGAGATGCGCGCTCTGGGAACCTTGGTCCTTCCCATGGCCAGGCGGCTTACACGGCTTCCGCACGCCCAGTTGGTGGCGAGACCGACCTCGACAGGGCTGTCACGGGCAGGCTCTTAGCATGATCGGATGGTTGCCGATGATGCCCAGAAGAACGAGACAGGACGGGAAGTTGTGCCTCGTGTCCGTCAACGCCACAGCTGCCCCGTTCCACGCAGCCGTTGCCGACGCACGCGATACAGCACAAGCGTTCAACGAAGACCTGCCGCAGCCGAACGGCAGCCGCTCAATGCCTCGAAGCACGCCCCTGGCTCGCAGCGGCCGCACATGCGCACCCCCTGACCTGTAGTGCGGCATCAGGGGAGCCGTGTGCGCCCGTCTCGCCCGGTTGCGCCACCGCTGCACCCGCCCGGGCAGGCCGGTGCATAGAATCCGATCCCATGCCGAAGCCTGACGAGCTGCTCGTTGCGATAGCCGCCCTCGTGGAGTCCGGGCAGAGTAATCAGATGTCCCTGACCGTGGTCACCAGTGGTGCTGTCATCACCGGTCGGCTGGCTCCGGAAGCCAAGTGGAGGCAGAGGGTGTCCGAGGTGCTGACGGACTCCGCCGACCTGGGCGCGTTCTCCGTCGTCTTCGACACCCCCGCGAGGAACGACGGGCCGCCCAAGCATCTGCATTTCCACGTCGCCCGGATCCTGCAGGGTACGGTGGGGATCCCGGAGACGGGCGGGATGTACCGCGTCGCGATCGAGGACGTCAGTGCCTGGACCGTGGGCGACGTCAGCTACTCCGATCACTGACCCGCCGACCCACAGCGCACAGTGAGGCTCCACCGGCACGCCGGTGGGGCCTCACTGCTCTGTTCGGTTCACACCTGTCCGTAAGTCAGGCGGGCAGGGAGAGTGCCGAGCGTTGCGGAAGCCGGCCCGTACGGGCCGGCCAGGGACGCAGATGCGGCGGTAGGGGGGGTGCGGCAGGTAAAGCCGAGTCGGGTCATGGCCTTGAGGACTTCGCCGGCGCTGAAATCGCGCCGGTCCTGGCGGGTGATGACCTGGCCGACCTGCTTGGCGGGGTAGTGGCGTCGTCCGATGATGACGAACTCACCGGTGACCGGCTCGGGTGTGACGCCCTTCATCGATAGCGGGCGATGACACAGCGCATGATGGCTCCAGGGGGAAGAGAAGACGAAGCCGGGTGGGGTGAGGGCGGTTCAGCGGGAGAGGGCGAGGGACGCCCAGAGCGTTGCCGTGTTCGTCGACCACGGGCGGCTCCCCGAGCCGACGGCGGTGCGTCGCACGTTCGGCTTCGGTCCCGGTGGTCAGCGGTGAGGCGAAGGGCCCGATGACGTCGGCGATGTCACGCAGGCGGATGCGGTCCGTGTATCCGGAGCCGTCACGAACGGCCGTGAGCCCGGTCCGGGTGACCAGGCCGGTGCACAGACCGTCCTCGTCGCAGACCGCCAGATGACCTGTACGGGCAGCGGCCATCACGGACAGTGCCACCTCCACGGTCATGTCCTCCCAGACCTGCGGTCCGGCCGCGTCCAGGATGTCGGCCTCCGTGCCGTGCGCAGGGTGGGCGCTCGTCTGGTGGAACTGCGTCTGGTCCAGCGTCAAAGGGTGCCTCCTGCGGAGTTGGGCGGGCTTCCTGTCGCGAACGGTCCTATGCCGCCGTACCGGCGGTGGACTGCCATGCGGGCGCGCGGCGGGCCGCCGAGACGGGGCGGCGTCGGCCGCGTGAGGTGGCGCCGCGCTTCTTGGGGCGTTCGACCACCGGTGCGGTGATGACGACCGGGACGCCGGAGGGGGTCCGGGCGCCGGTGATGCGGTGCAGGGCCTCTTCGCCGACGCGGACCTGGGTGGTCTGCGGGACGATGCCGGCCGCTGCCATGAGGCGGGTCATGCCTCGGCGCTGGTTGGGGGTGACCAGCGTGACGACACTGCCGGACTCTCCTGCGCGGGCGGTACGGCCGCCACGATGGAGGTAGTCCTTGTGGTCGGTCGGCGGGTCGACGTTGACGACGAGGTCGAGGTTGTCGACATGGATGCCGCGCGCCGCGACGTTGGTCGCCACCAGTACGTTGACCTGTCCGGTCTTGAACTGTGCCAGCGTGCGGGTGCGCTGCGGCTGCGACTTCCCGCCGTGCAGGGCGGCGGCCCGTACTCCGCTGTTCAGGAGGTGCTCGGTGAGGCCGTCGACGGCGTGCTTGGTGTCGAGGAACATGATCACGCGGCCGTCGCGGGCGGCGATCTGGGTGGTGGCCGTGTGCTTGTCGGCGCCGTGAACGTGGAGCACGTGGTGCTCCATCGTCGTGACCGCGCCGGCCGAGGGGTCGACGGAGTGCACGACGGGGTCGCTGAGGTAGCGGCGCACGAGCAGGTCGACGTTGCGGTCGAGAGTGGCGGAGAACAGCATGCGCTGGCCTTCGGGGCGGACCTGGTCGAGGAGGGCGGTGACCTGCGGCATGAAGCCCATGTCGGCCATCTGGTCGGCCTCGTCGAGGACGGTGATGGAAACCTGGTCCAGCCGGCAGTCGCCACGGTCGATGAGGTCTTTGAGGCGTCCCGGCGTGGCGACGACGACCTCGGCGCCACCGCGCAGCGCGCTCGCCTGCCTGCCGATCGGCATTCCGCCCACCACCGTGGCCAGCCGCAGCCTCACGGAGCGGGCGTACGGGGCGAGCGCGTCGGTGACCTGCTGCGCCAGCTCACGCGTGGGTACGAGGATCAGCCCCAGCGGCTGCCTGGCCTCGGCGCGCTGCCCGGCCGTACGAGCCAGCAACGCCAGCCCGAAGGCGAGGGTCTTGCCGGAGCCGGTGCGGCCACGGCCCAGTACGTCCCG
The DNA here is from genome assembly GCF_043202415.1 of Streptomyces sp. NPDC048192. NCBI lineage: Bacteria > Bacillati > Actinomycetota > Actinomycetes > Kitasatosporales > Streptomycetaceae > Streptomyces > Streptomyces sp. NPDC048192. The sequence continues at coordinate 191,229 of NZ_JBIDAL010000008.1, read as the reverse complement.
GCCGGCGAGGGAGTTCGGCAGGGTCGCGGCCTGGATCGGGAAGGGTACGGTCACGCCTTGCGAGCCGAGCGCGCCCAGCAGCTCCCTGGGCATGTCGAGACCGGCGAAGCCCTCCACGGCGGGGAGGGCGGGAGTGATCGTCCTGGGCAGCGCGAACTCCCCCTGGACCGCGGCCGGCCGGCGGCCGTAACCACCGGAACGGCTCGACCCGGCGGAGCGGCTCCTGGCCGACGAACCGAATCGACTGCCACCCCTTCCGGATTCGGCACTGCCGTTACGGGTGCGGGTGAAACGGTCGTTCGTGCGTGTGCCGTTCATGCGGAACCTTCCTCGATGCGGCACATATCAAGGAATTCCCGCAGCGATCAGCAGCACAGAGAATTGCAAGAATGGACCGGTAGAATGCGAGAGCGAATCTGACCCACGGAGAATCCGTGCGGGCACAGAAGCTGGAATGAGTGACGCGGAACGGACGCCATGTTCGGGAGTCCACCGCGATGAAGCTATGAAGAGGCGCGTCCGCCCCCGAAGAATGCCCCGTATGCGGCGAGCCTACGGGTTTCCTGATTGTCGTCCGCAGGCGAGACCACTGCGGGAAAATGCGAGCAGCTGGGGCCCGCACCCCGAAGGACGCGGGCCCCAGCTACAAGTACGCGACAGTCAGCGTCAGGCGAGAACGATGTTCTCGGCCGTCGGGCCCTTCTGGCCCTGCGCGATGTCGAAGGTCACCTTCTGGCCCTCGATCAGCTCACGGAAGCCCTGGGCGGCAATGTTCGAGTAGTGGGCGAACACATCGACGCCGCCACCGTCCTGCTCGATGAAGCCGAATCCCTTTTCCGCGTTGAACCACTTGACGGTACCAGCAGCCATGTCGTTTCTCCTTTGGGGCAGTGCACCGGGATCCGCACGTCACGGACTCCGTGTCGCCGCGATGATCACCCCGCCCGGAAAAAGACCGGATAACAAAAGCGCTTCCAGTGGCACAGGTGCCGCCCGGTGAGCACTTGAAGTTTTGGGAACCACAACTGCAACTGACATCGACAGTAGCACGCCGCAGCGGCCTGTGTACGGTGAAGAAACCCACTCCACGTAATGCGGCGGAGAATGTATCAGCGTGCCCCGTTGAAATCTCAGCTCGCGGGCACAGATATTGACCCAGCCGGAACGTAAGCATCTGGGCGCGCCCACCGTAACGGCTGCTGCCTGCAAGGGGTGGTGCGGGCGGGCGTGGAGATCAGGGTGGCGCCGGCAAGCGTCACGGCCGTCTCCGGCACGCGCACGGGAGCGGCCATACCGCCTGGCCGGATGCTCGCTACCGCTTTCGTGGCCGTCGCGGCACGGCGCCCCAAGCGGAACCGAGCGCCCGGAACCGGGTTCCGGCCTCGTCAGCGCTCTGATCGGAGAGCACCGCCTCAACGATGCCGCACTCGGAGGCCCGGAGGCTCTCATCAGAGTGGCCGGCCCTCATCCGATCGCCGCCCGGCTCGACGCCCGAACCACACAGTGCCTGCGCGGACCCTGCGCAATCGGGAGCACCACGCACCCACCTTCCCCGTCACCGATGGAAGCCGCAGGTCAGGAGGCATACGTCTGGCACGCCACCTGCTCCACGTCATGCACACAACGAAACATGTCGACGCCACCTGCCCAGACCCTGGGAAATCAGGAAACGGCAGGTCAGAGCCCCTTTGCAGCAGGCTCCAAAACAGCCACGCACTCCACATGGTGCGTCATCGGGAACATGTCGGCCTGCGCCCGCCACGAAAAAGGGCAGGTCAGACGTGGTTTTTCGACTCGCCGCGCGGTGGGCGGGCATCCGGAGCGTCAAACGAGCGTCACGGCCGACTGCTCTTTCCTCATACGGGGGGCTGAACCATCTACACCGATTCGCCTCGCAGGCTGCGGCCCGCTCACTCGAGACGCCGAGCTCGGGGCGGGATCAGTGAGCGCGCGATATGGGCTGTTCGGACCAGATCGTCTTGTGGTTCTGGCCATGGCGGCAGCCCCAGCGCTCGGCGAGTCGGGCGACGAGGAACAGGCCGCGTCCGCCCTCGTCGGTGGTGCGGGCGCGGCGCAGGCGTGGCTGGGTGCTGCTGGAGTCGGTGACCTCGCAGATCAGGACGTTGTGGCGGATCAGTCGCAGCTCCGCCGGTGGGCGACCGTGGCGGATCGCGTTGGTGACCAGCTCGCTGACGATGAGTTCGGTGGTGAAGAGCAGGTTGTCCAGTCCCCAGCGGGTGAGTTGGCGGGTCGTCCATGCCCGGGCCTGGGAGACGGCTGCCGGATCGGCCGGGATCTGCCAATGAGCGGTGTCCTCCGCGGGCACGGCGCGGGTGCGGGCCAGTAGCAGGGTCGCGTCGTCACGCGCTTCTTCGTCCACCAGGTCGGCGACGATCGCCCGGCCGGTCTCGTCCAGAGTGCGGTTCGAGCGATGGGAGGTGGTGAGCGCATGGGTCAGCCGTCGCAGCCCGCCGTCGATGCCGTCGTCCGCCCTTCGATCGACCAGGCCGTCGGTGTAGAGGGCGAGAACGCTGCCCGGCTCGAGGTCGACCGTGGTGGTCTCGTACGGCATGCCGCTGACGGCGAGTGGTGGTCCGGGGACGATGTCGACTGCTTCGGCGGTCCCGTCGGGCCGGACCAGGACGGGTGGCGGGTGTCCGGCACTGGCCATGGCGCAGCGTCGGGTGACCGGGTCGTAGACCGCGTACAGGCAGGTGGCGCCGACGGTGTCGTGTTCGTCGGACGGTGCTTCGGCCGCAAGCCGCTGGACCAGGTCCGCGATACGGGTGAGCACCTCGTCCGGTTCCAGTTCGAGGTCAGCGAGTGTCTGGATGGCGGCGCGCAGGCGGCCCATGGTGGCGCTTGCGGGGATGCCGTGGCCGACCACGTCTCCGGCGACGAGGGCGAGGCGGAGGGAGGGCAGGGCGATGGCGTCGTACCAGTCGCCCTTGGTGCCCGCTCCTCTGCTTGGGGGCCGGTAGACGCCGGCGGTCTCGGCTGCCGGTGTGTCGGTCGTGGCCGGGGGAAGCAGGCTCTGCTGCAGGGCCATGGCCGCCCGGTGCTCGCGCGTGTAGCGGCGGGCGTTGTCGATGGCGAGTGCTCCCCGCGAGGCGATCTGCCGCATCAGGTCCGTCTCGTCCTCGGTGAAGGGTTGGGACAGGCCGGTGCGCCAGACCACGATCGCGCCGAGGGTGAGGCCGCGGGCGTGCAGGGGGGCCGCCATCACCGTGTGGGCGTCGTGCGGGATGAGGTGTTCGGCCAGGTGCGGGCCACCGAGCAGGGCGGCGAAGTCGTCCCGGCCGCAGACGACTGTCTCGCCGTGCTGGAAGCTGCGCAGGAGGGGGTGGTCGGACGGCGGGGAGACCAGGTTGCCGTGCTCGATGCCGGCGGGCCATGCTGCGGCAGCGGGCGCCAGGCCCGCGTTGCGCAGACGCAGATCTCCGCCGCCCAGCAGCTCGGCGGGCTCGTCACCGTAGAAGACGGACTGCGCGAGGTCGACCGCGGCGAGTTCGCCGAAAGCGGGTACGAGTACGTCCGCGAGGTCCTGCGCGGTGCGCACGACGTCCAGGGAGCCCCCCACCCGCTCGGCGACCTCGCGGGCGAGATCCAGCTGCCGGCGGGCGCGCAGCTCAGTGTCGTCGATGTACAGGGCTGCGACCCCGGTGGGACGTCCACGCGGGTCCTCCAGGCGGAAGGCGGACAGGGCCAGCGCGTGCCGCCGCGCCGGCCGGTGCCGCAGGCTCACTTGCCGGCTCCTGTGGACCACCGGGACCCCCGTCTCGAGTACCTGGCGCAGTACCGCCTCGAGGTTCTCGGCGTCCTCGGCGCACAGCACGTCGTGCAGCCGGGTGCCGGGCTGTACCGGACGGCCGTAGAGAGCGTCCTGCGTGGCATTCGTCTGCACGGTGGTGAGGTCCGTGTCGTGCAGGGCGATGGTGATCCGGTGCTGTGCGGACAGGGCGCGCAGGAGGGCCGCGCCGTGCTGATGGTCGGCGACGTGACGGGTGGCCGCCGCCAGCACGAGGAACTCCGCCGAGGTGCCCAGCCTTGTGGTCCGGAAAGTGACGTCGACGGTGTGGCCGCACCGGTGCCGCAGGCGTACCCGGCCGAATGCCGGCACGTGTGGGGCCCCGCTCAGGTCGTCCGGGAGGTCGGCCACCAGTTCCCGCACGGGGCGGCCGTGGACGTCGGCGGCGGCGAACCCCGTCAGATCCTCTGCCGTCCCGGTCCACCCCACCACCACGCCTCGATCGTCGAGCACCGCGGCTGCCAGGCCGTCCAAGGCGGAGACGCTTCCGCCGGGACGGGCGCCGGAGTCGCTCGTCGCTGCTGGGGAGGCGCCTGCCGGTGCGGCGCTTTCACGGTTCACCGGGTGGTCCATGTCTCGTTCACTGGGTGGTCCATGTCTCTGGCTTCCTGGTGAGAGCCTGCTGCTACGGGATACCGGCATGCGCGGACGTTCGCCGGCGGCCGCCCGGCTCGCCGACGGGTCACCGGGCACCGGCCGGGGAGGGCAGGTCATGTTCGGCCCAGACGACCTTGCCGTCCGTTGCGGAGCGGGAGCCCCACCGGCGCGAGAGCTGCGCGACCAGGTGGAGGCCGCGGCCGTGCTCGTCGAGCGTGTGGGGATGGCGGGGGCGTGGCTGGCCTGTGTTGCTGTCGGAGACCTCGCACGTCAGCACCCGGTGCTGGATGAGCCGTAGGCGGCGGGGGCCGTCGCCGTGGCGGATGGCATTGGTGACCAGCTCGCTGACGATCGACTCCACGGGCGTCACGAGCGGCTCCAGACCCCATTCCCTGAGCTGACGGGCGGCAAGGCGCCGGGCTGTCGGGACGGTGACCGGTTCGTTCGGCAGGTCCCAGGAGGCGACCTGAGCGGGCTCGAGCGCGCGGGTCCGGGCAAGGAGCAAGGTGACGTCGTCGGCCGGCGTGTGCCTGTGCAAGGTCTCCATCACTCGCGAGCACATGTCCTCCAAGGACACGCCCGGCTGTGCCAGGGCGGCGCCCAGACGGTCCAGGCCGACGTCGATGTCCTCGTCGCGGGACTCCACCAGCCCGTCGGAGTAGACAGCGATCACACTTCCCTCGGGCAGTTCCAGTTCAGCGGACTGGAAGGGAACCAGGCCGAGACCAAGGCCGAGCGGGGCTCCGGCAGGCAGGTCGGGGACGGTGACCCCGCCCTGTGCACCGACGATCAGGGGCGGCGGATGTCCAGCCCGCGCCATCGTGCACCGCCGGGTGACCGGGTCGTAGACGGCGTATAGACAGGTGGCGCCCACCACCGCGGGGGCCTGGCCGGAGTCGTCGCCGTCCTCGTCGTTCAGCCGTCGGACCGTGTCGTCGAGGTGTGCCAGCAGGTCGTCCGGGGGCAGGTCCAGGTCGGCCAGGGTGCGCACGGCGGTGCGCAGCCTGCCCATGGTCGCCGCGGCGTTGATGCCGTGTCCGACCACATCGCCGACGACGAGGGCCACCCGGGCACCGGACAACTCGATCACGTCGAACCAGTCACCCCCCACGCCGTGATCCATGTCGGCCGGCACATAGCGCGAGGCGACCTCGACGGCCGCACCGCCCTGCACCCGATGGGGCAGCAGGTCGCGTTGCAGCGTGAGGGCGGCTGTGCGTTCACGGGCGTACTGGAGCGCGTTGTCCAGGCAAAGCGCGGCGCGGGTGACCAGCTCCTCGGCGAGGAGCAGGTCGTCCTCCTGGAACGGCGTCTGCTCCGCGGAACGGCCGAACAGCGCCAGGCCCAGCACGCAGCGCCGCGCACGGATGGGTACGACCATCAAGGAGTGGATGCCGCTGTCACGCACCTTCTGCGCCCGCACCGGATCGTGGTCGACCCAGGGACCTGAACGGGTGTCCAGCACCGGCTCCAGGTAGGACCTCCCCGTACGCACGGCGGCGGTGAACGGCGAGTCCGGGTGGGCGTGGACCACCTCTTCACGCACCCACGGCAGCTCCAGGACACCCAGGTCGACGGAGGCCACACCGGCACGGCGCAGCAGCGGCGGACGGCCACTCGCTGTGCCGATCCGTGCCGACGGCTCGACGCCGAACGGAACAGACTCCACCAGATCGACGAGAGCGTGGTCGGCCAGCAACGGTACGGCCAGCTCGGCCAGTTCCTGCCCGGTCCGCATCACGTCGAGGGTGCTCCCGATGTGCGTGCCGGCCTCGCTGAGGATGGCGAGGCGCTCACGCGCACGCCTGTTCCCGGTCACGTCCACGGTCATGGAACACACGCCCAGAGGCTCGCCGTCCGCGCCCTGGAGGCAGAAGAACGAGGCCGAGAACGCATGCTCACGGCGCCGATCCGCAGGCGGCCACGCCCGGTACTCGTGCACCGTCGTGGTACCGCTCTCCAGCACCTGCCGCATCACGACCTCGAGGGCTTCAGCCTCGATGGCGGGCAGCGAGTCCTTCAGGCCGCGCCCGAAGCGCCGGTGACGAGGCACGCCGTCGTGACGCTCCATGGCGTCGTTCACCCAGACACAGCGCAGCCGCGTGTCATAGACGACGATGCCGATCGGGGCTCGGGCAAGGAGTGATTCCCGCACCGGCCGTCCGGTCGCGCCCGAGGACAGGGACCCTATCTCGGTCACGGACACCAGCCACCGGCTGCCCGCATCCTGCCCCCACAACAACGAGATGTGCAGCGTCACCCTGAGCGTGCGGCCGCCGCGGTGGCGGATCGCCGCCGTCCCCGACCAGCCACCCCGCGCACGGCACTGTTCGGCGAACGCCGAGGCGCTCGGGGCCTCCTCGGGGGGCGGCAGCACGTGTACGGCGGACCGGCCCACCACCTCCCCGGCCGCATACCCCACAAGCTGCTGCGCTGCCTGTGTCCACCCCACCACCGTGCCCTCGGCATCGACGACCGCTAGCGCGGCGTCGGGCATCTCACGGGGGCACGCCGGCTCGGCGAGGGCGGTCTGAGTGGTGTGGGTCATCGCGGTTCGTCCCATCGGTGCGGAGGTGAAGAGGGCGTCGGCACGTGGCGCGGCGTCCTGTGTGCAGCGGTGGTGAACGGCGTTGTCCGGTTGAGCGGCACACGTGGGGCACGTGTCTGATGCGACATTCTGCCCATTTATGATGAAATAGTCAGACCTAATCCTTTCATCGTCAAGTGCCTCGGTCGGTATTGATTGAACGATCAGGACTGTGGGACGAACGCCCGCAAGCCGGGGATCGGGCACAGCTCCTCGCCCCCGCGCCTGCGACTCAGCGCCTCGCCGCAGCGCGGGCAAGCCTGGGACGGCACGACCGGGAAGCTCCCGCCCACGCTCGGCATCTCGCAGGCGAAGTCCGCGGCAGCGTACGGCGCCCCCCTCCCGCCGTAGCCTGACAACGCCGCGCCCTCTCGGCTTCACAGGTGGATGGGCGGCTGGCGGGGACCGCGGAGCATCGCGTCGCCGAAGAGCCGCCCCCGTACCGGGCAGACCCCGACTCCGCCACCCACTCCACGCTGCGGATCACCCCCAGCGCCACGACACACACCCCTCGACGCGGCTGCCGTCGGACAGCTGCGCACCGGTGCAGCTGCCGTTGCCGTTCAAGGCCGGTGACCGTCACCTCCGTGCGCAGGTCCGCACCGTGGTTGCGCTGCATGACGGCGGCCAGCTTGGACAGGGTGCCGCCGATCGTCGGGCACAACCGTGGCGTACAGCAGCCCCTCCCCGCCGAGCAGCTCGAACACCTCCGGCGTCGCAGCCCCCTCCTCTCCCGCATCGGGCCAGGGCCGAGTCCCCGCACGCCTTGTGATCGAGAGCTGGTATTCGGGCCGGCAGGGTGGGGGAAAAGCAGGTGAACTCCCGACAATGGCGGCCCAGTTGCCGAGAAGCGTTCGGGTGTGCCTCCTTCGGCCAGGTGGTCCGGGTGAGCCGAGTCACTGCGCACCGCCTTCCCATTTCCATACGTCGTATGGTTATCCTGGCGGGGTGATTCCATACAACGTATGGAACTGCTTGACGGACAACGCCACACAACGCCAGGCGCCTTACATCGCCTGCAAAACCAGCCGTTGGTGCAGATCGCACCAACCGGAAGGAAAGATCATGAAGAAGCTCACGAAGCGGATTGCTGTCGCCGTTTCCTCCGTGGCGGTCGCGAGTGTCGCCGTTGTCGGTGCCGGGGGCACCGCTTCGGCCGCGACTCCCGCCTCCGTGCACGTCCAGCGGTCGAGCGAGGTCAACCTCACCGACTACCGCTGGGACCACGGCGTGGGTCACCTGATCGAGCGGGGCTACTGCTGGGACGGAAGGCGTGGCTGGCACCACGACGACCATGTCGCCGGCTCCCTCTGGCACAGCCGCGACGGTCGCTGCTACCGCTGGGACGACGAACGGCGCGAGTGGAAGTCCGACAGGTCCTACCGACTCGACTGGAACCGCTACGAGAGCGACGGCCGGTGCTGGGACCACCGTGACTGGAACCGCGGTGACCGGGACTACTTCACCTGGGACCACTACGACCGGAACCACGGTGGCTGGGACTACTACGGATGGGACCACTACGACCGGAACCACGGTGACCGGTAGGACGGGTCCCGCCTGTACCCCTGAGCGGAGGCTGTGCCCCCCCGCCTTGATGCCTGTCGGCGGCAGGGATGCTACCGCTGGTCACGGATCAGCGGTCCCCTGCCCGCCGCCCGGGCGGGTGATCGAGCGAGGGCCTGCTCCCTGCTCCCGCTCCCCTCTGAACGCGCCCGCGGCACCACCTCGAGCCACAGGCGCGCGTCGCCCACCTGCCGCGACGCCACGACCCGCGCGGTCCGCCGATGCCGTCCGGCGCCCGGGCCCTGCTGAACACCTCCTGATCCGATGCGTGCTTGTCGCCACGAGCGCCGGGGCGCGGCCGAGGCAAGGAGGGTGCCCTTGGAGTGAATGCCCATGGAGTCTTCGAGGACCGTGGTCCGGGCGGTGACCGTGCAGCTCGTCGTCTCGCGCACCTACTCACAGCCCTTGTGCATGCGGCTGCGGTACGAGCCTGCTGATCCCTACGTCGTCCGTGCCGCCTTTTTCGTCCACAGCGACGAGCCGGTGGAATGGATCCTGGGGCGGGATCTTCTGGCTGACGGTCTGGAGGGTTCCGCAGGTCACGCGGACGTCCGGATCTGGTCGGCCGCAGGGCGGGGGGACAAGTCGATCTACATCGCTCTCGGTTCCTCCGGAGGCACCGCCTTGCTCGAGGTCCCCGTGCGGGACCTCGCGTCCTTCCTCGAGGACACGGAGGCTCTGGTGCCACGGGGTACCGAGTCCGGACTCATCGACTGGGATTCCGAACTGGCACACCTTCTCCCCCGAGGCTGACCGCCGACCCTCCGTGCTCAGAAGTCAGAGAGCCGGTGTCATGTCCCAGTACCAGCTTCGCGTCTACACCCTGCGCAGCTCCGACGGGCTCTCCGCCTAGGAGAAGATCTGGGTCCAGCACATTCCCGGTATGGCCAAGCACCGGATCACCACCCACGGCGTCCGGACGGTGCCCGCGGCGCCCGGAAGCGGCACCCCTGGCTGTACGCCCTCGTTTCCTACAAGGACGCCGACGACGTGCAGAAGCGGCTGGAGGCATACCTGTCGAGTCCTGAATTCCGGGCGGACTTGGGAGGGCTTCGGCATCAGCCAGATCGTCGGCCTCGGCGAGGACCCGAGGCTCACCACGCTCACCGAGTGGGAGCGCGGGATCATCGAGGCCATCGGCAAGGGATGGACCAACGGCGAGATCGCCGCCCACTTCGTGCTGTCCGAGTCCGCCGTGAAGACCCACGTCGGGCGGGCCCTGGCGAAGATCGGCGCCCGTGACCGCGTCAAGGCCGTGATCTTCGCGTACGGCATCGGCCTGGCCCGGCCCATCGCGAGCTGAGCGCACGGATCACGCCCTGGCCCCGCTCCTCGTGCCGGATTCGCGCACGAGCACGGTGACCGCCACGACGACCGCGAGCACGGCCACCGCCGCCAGCGTCCCGGGCGTGCCCGCCGACCGCACGGCCACCGCGCCCAGCGCGGCACCGGCGACGAGGATGAGCACGCTGAGCGTCTGTCGGCGCGACGTCGACGCCGTGCGCTCCTCGGCGCGGTCCGCGACCAGGCCGGTCAGCGTGCTGGTCATCACCGTGGTGGTGAGCCCCTCAAGGCCGAGCCGCCGGACCGCCGCGTTCTGCATGCCCAGCGCCACCGCGCACAGCAGGATCGGCAGCGTCTTCCCGTCGCCGTACGACCAGTTCAGGGCCGCCGCGACGAACAGCACCGCTTCCAGCGCGGCGCAGACGCCGAGCAGCGACCGGTGGTCGACATGGCGGGGTGCCACCGCGCGCACCAGCAGGGCACCCGCGATGAAGCCGCCGAGGGCCACCACGGGACCGGTGGCGGAGGACTCCGGCGACGCGGCGAGCGACAGGCCGACGAGGACGAGGTTGCCCGTCATGTTGGCCACGAAGACATGCCCCAGGCCGAGCAGGCTGACCGCGTCGACCACCCCGCTGAGCAGGGTCAGCACCAGCAGCGGCGGCAACAGCCGGTCGTCCTGGCCCACCAGTTCCCTCGTCGCCGCGAACAACCGGGTGGCCCGCCCGCGTTCGATCGTTCCGCCGCTCATGCCGATCCCTGTCCCCGGCGCCTCAGACCGCCACCACCGGCCGGTACACCGGCTCCCACATGGCCTCCCGCACCCGCTCCTCGATGCGGTCGTCCACCCGCTCGCGGGCGACGCCGTCCTCGGCAGCGGCCCGTGCCACGGCGACCGCCACGGCGGCGGAGGTGCGCCGCAGGTCCCGGGTGTGAGGGAGGAGCGAGGCGCCCTGTTCCGTGGGGTCCACCTGCTCGGCGACGGCGTGGGCGGCGGCGGACAGCATGGAGTCGGTGACGCGGGTGGCGCGGGCGACGACGGCGCCGAGGCCGAGGCCCGGGAAGATGAGCGCGTTGTTGGCCTGGCCGATCTCGTAGGTGACCCCGCCGCTGGTCACCGGATCGAAGGGGCTGCCGGTCGCGACGAGCGCACGGCCGTCGGTCCAGTCCAGCAGCTCGGAGGGCACGGCCTCGGCGAGCCGGGTGGGGTTGGACATCGGCAGGACGATCGGGCGCTCAGTGTGCTCGGCCATCTCCCGCACGATGCCCTCGGTGAAGGCACCGCCCTGTCCCGAGGTGCCGATCAGCACGGTGGGCCGCACCCGGCGCACCACCTCCTCCAGCGAGTAGCCGCCGACCTCCTCGTCCCGCTGCCAGTCGGCGACCTCGTCGGCGGACCGCGCGTAGGGGGCCTGGAAGTCGCGCAGAGCCTCCTGGTCCTGGGTGACCAGCCCGTGGCGGTCCACGGCCCAGAAACGGGCGGTGGCCTCCTGACGGCTCAGCCCCTCCGCGATCATGGCGTCCCGCAGCTGGTCGGCGATGCCCATGCCCGCCGTACCGGCGCCGAAGACCACGACCCGGTGCTCGGGCAACGGCGTCCCGCTGGCCCGAGCGCCGGACAGTACGGCGGCCAGGTTGACCGCGCCCGTGCCCTGGATGTCGTCGTTGAAGACGAAGTGCTCACCCCGGTAGCGGTCGAGGATGCGGCGCGCGTTGGCCGGACCGAAGTCCTCGAAGTGCAGCAGCGCGTCGGGGAAGAGGCGCTCCGCGGTGCTGACGTAGCTCTCGATGAACGCGTCGTAGGTCTGGGTGTCCACCCGGGGGTGGCGGTTGCCCAGGTACAGCGGGTCGTCGAGGAGCTGCTTGCGGTTGGTGCCGACGTCGAGGACGACGGCGAGCGTGCGGGCCGGGTCGATGCCGGCGGCGGCCGTGTAGACGGCGAGCTTGCCGACGGAGATGTCGATGCCGCCCACGCCCCAGTCGCCGATGCCCAGGATGGCCTCGCCGTCGGTCGCCACGACCAGGTCGACGTCCTCGGCGCCCAGTCCGGAGGCGCGCAGGGCCCGTTCCATGTCCTCCGGCGCGTCGACCGACAGGTAGATGCCCCGCGGCCGCCGGTACTCGGTGCTGTACCGCTCGATGGCCGTACCGACCGTCGGTGTGTACACGATGGGCAGCATCTCCGAGAGGTGATCGCTCAGCAGCCGGTAGAACAGCACCTCGTTGCGGTCGTGCAGGGCCGCGAGGTTGACGTGCTTGGCCAGGTCGGTGGGCTGGGCCGAGTACTGGCCGTACGCCCGGTCGGCCTGCTGGTCGAGGGTCAGGACCCGGGGCGGGATCAGCCCGTCCAGGCCCAGCTCCCGGCGCTCCTGCTCGGTGAACGCCGTGCCGCGGTTCAGCCGGGGGTCGGCCAGTACAGCGCGGCCGCGCGCGGAGGTCTCGAACCGGTCGGCGCGGGCCTTCCACTGGGTACTCATCGTCGCTCCAGACGTGTCCGGGGTCGCGACCCGTCGGTCGCCCTGTCCCTCCCAGGGTGGCGCCGGAAGTTCCATGCGTCCAATGACTGAATACGCGGGAACTCATGCACCTATAGCATGGATTGCATGGACCTGCAGGTACTGCGCTGCTTCGTGGCCGTGGCGGACGGCACCACGGTGACCCAGGCCGCGGCGGAGGCACACCTGACCCAGCCGGCCCTTTCCCGGGCCCTGCGGCGCCTGGAGACCGAGGTCGGGGCCGAGCTCTTCCAGCAGGTGGGGCGCGTCCTGCGGCTCACGCCGGCCGGCCGCGCGTTCAAGGACCACGCGGAGGCGGCGCTGGAGCGGCTGGACCGCGGACTGCGCGCGGTCCACGAGACGGTGGCCCCCGAGGCGGGTCTCATCCCGCTGGCCTTCCTGCACTCGCTGGGCACCTGGCTGCTGCCCCCGCTGATCACCGGCTTCCGCGAGCGCTTCCCGCTCTCCCGGTTCGAGCTGCGCCAGGGGAGTGAGGCCGACCTCGTGGCCGCGCTGCTCGACGGCACCGCCGACCTGCTCCTGACCGCCGGCGACCCCGGCCACCCCCTGATCACCTGGCGCCGTCTGCTGGTCGAGCCGCTGTGGCTGGCCGTACCTCCCCGGCACCGGCTGGCCCAGCGCCGACGGGCGCGGCTGGCCGAGGTCGCCGAGGAGCCGTTCATCCTGCTGCGGAACGAACAGGGCCTGCGCTCGGTGACCGAGGCACTGTGCGCCCAGGCGGGTTTCAGCCCCCGGGTGGGCTTCGAGGGGGACGAGGTGGCCACCCTGCGCGGCCTGGTCGGGGCCGGGCTGGGCGTCGCCCTCGTACCGCGCCCGCACGCCGCCGCGCCCACCGGCGGACCGTCGTACCTCCAGGTCACCGACGTGGCGGCGGCCCGGGACATCGGCATCGCCTGGCTGACCCCGCGCACCCTGCCACCGAACTCCACCCGGTTCCTGGACCACGTACGCGCCCACGCCGAGGCGGTGGCCGAGCAGGAGATAGCCGACCCGAGTGCTCTCGGCGCGGGCACGACACCAAAGCCGGCCCCTCGGCCACCACGAACATCGAGATGATCCGTGTCCAGGGCGGTCCATGGCCCCGCAAGCTGACCGTCCTTGTCACGAACTGAGCTGGGCCGTGCTCGACGGGCGCACCGCGGGGCGTTGAAATGAGACCAGCGCTACGGCAACCAGGACCCACTCCCATGGCACCCACAGCAGAGACCCGGCGGTCGCGCCGTCCAGGGACAGCCGTGACCACATGGCTGCGCCGTGCCCTGAGCACAGCGCGCGCGGGGTTTCCGCTCGCCGCCGCCCTGCGCGGTGTCGTCGCTCTGGCTCTTCCCCTCCTGCTCGGGCTGTGGACAGGACACATGGTTCCGGCCGTGTTCGCCGGGATCGGTGCCCTGTGGGGTGTGGGGCAGGACGGTTCGTCCCCCTACCGCTTGCGCATGCAGCGACTGCTGGCCGTAGGGCTGGCCAGCGCCCTCGGCCTGCTCATCGGGGAACTGGCGCTGCGCAGTGGGCACACGGCGGCAGTAGCGGGCTGTCTGGTCTCGACCGCTGTGGTCGGGGGACTGATCAGTCTGCGTGGCCCCGTTCTCTCCGTGACCGGCATGCACATGCTCCTCGGAACCACCGTCGGCAGCGGCATCGCCCTGTCCGGACCCTGGTGGCAGCCGCCCCTGGCACTGCTGTCCGGAGTGCTCCTGGTCACCTTCTTGTCCACGAGCCCGTGGCTGTGGCGGCGGCACCGGATCGAGTCCGACTCCGTGCGCGCCGTGTACCGCGCCGCCGCGCAGGCGCTGATGGCCGTCGGCACCCCGCATGCCGAGGCCGCACGCCGTTCCATGACGCTGGCGCTCAACGACGCGCACGACGTCTTGGCCCCCGGTCTGGCGGCGGCGACCCGCCATAGGCCGGAAGATCCCGACACCAGTCGACTGCTCGACGCTCTGCGCCTGGCCGTTCGCCTCGGCGAGGTGGTGTCGGCGCTCGTGTGGGAGGGACGCCCTCTCCCGCCCGACGTGGCCGACCTTCCCTTGAAGATGGCCGAGCGGCTGCTTCCCGCGGGGAGGAGCACCGCCACCGGGCAGGGCCTCTTGTCGGCCGAGAAGGCGGTACCCGAGCGCGACCTGCGCTCACCCGCGGTACGAGCGCTCGTGGAACTGTGCGGGGCAGCCGACGCGGAAGCCGGCGCGGATGTGGTCCTGTCGGTACCGGCACGCCCACGCCCAGGTCGGACCGTCCGTCAGCGGTACGCCGTTCTGCTCTCCGCCTGTGTCCTCGTCGCCCACCTCAGCGCCGTCCTGCTGCACGGCCCACGAGGTTACTGGCTGCCCATGACCGTGGCCTTCATCTACAAGCCTGACTTCGGCCCCGTCCTGCGCCGGGCGGTACACCGCTGCGTCGGCACGGTCGTCGGCGTCGCCGCGATCGGTGCGGTTGCCCTGCTGACCGGCAACACCCCGTACGCACTCGTCGGGACGGTGGCGGTCTTCGGCGCGCTCATGGCCGTAGGCGTCCGCCATCACTATGCCGTCGCCACCACCGGTCTGACCGGGATCGTCTTCGTCCTCGTCGATCTGCTCGGAGATCATCGGACGCTGTACGGCACCCGCATCCTGGACACCACCCTAGCCGCTGCCATCGTGCTGGTGGCGAACTTCCTGGTGTGGCCGGACTCCGCCGGCAGTTGGGCCGCGGCGCAGACCGAAGCCGCTCTGATCGCCGTCCGCCGCTACCGCGACCTGGCGCCGAACGCCACGTCCGCCCAGCGCCAGACACTGCGCCGCGCCGCCTACCGCCGCCTGGCCGACGCGCGCCGCGCGGCGGCTCAGGCCCGCGCCGAACCTCTCCCGCCCAAGCGCACCCTTCCGGACTGGGAGGCAACGATCACAGCCGCCGAGCAGGTCTGCGACGCCGTTACAGCCGAGATTCTGGCCGACACCGCAGGCTCCGCAGGAGATCATGCGGGCCGCACTCGACGGCCGCGGCAACAGCGGGACGCACGGCATCGGCAATCTGAACCATGAGCGTCTGCCCGTCAGCGGTGGGAAATGAAGTAAGAGCGAAAGGAACAGATGGAGAGATCAGGTACGCCTCATGCGGCGGGGCCCCACTTCGCGCTCACGGGCGAGAGCAGTCGGCGGCAACCGCCTCGGTGAACCAAAGCGCGGGGGATGCAGCTCGACGAGGCCGACGGTCTCCCGCCTCAGAAAGGTTCACGAACACGCGCACTCTGCACGCAGCGTCGGCATAGGGCTGCCGTGCAGAACTCGTGGAACGACGCCGCCGGGCGGTCTCCCCCGATGTCACGGGATGGCTCCTCCGTGTCGCAGCCCTGGCGTCGCCCGATTGCGGGCGCGGCTCAGGGTGCGACTGCCTGCGGCGCAGCGCCTCCCGATGATTGGGTCAGTGGTCGGTGCCCTGGCCGTCGCGATCGCCGGTGAGTCGGCTTTCGAGGCCCGTGATCAGCGTGTCCAGCACGAGGCGGAACATGTGGTCTTGATCAGGGCCTTCATGCGCTGCAGCCGCAAGGCCGGGATCTGCGTCCGCGGCTCCGTCTTCGTCGGCGTCGAGGCCGGGGGGTGTGAGGTTCGCCCACGTGTGGAGCGAGCCGTTGAGTTCGGCGGTGAGGACACCGATGACGACGGCGACCATCAGCGCAGCGATCTCCGAGACCTCTGACTGCGGCACACCGGCAGCGGCCACGATGGCGGTGAGGGCGGTCCAGAACGGGTCGTCGGGCTGGATGAAGTCCGGCTGGTGGCTGAACGAGTAGGCCAGCAGCTTGGGGTGACGGTGTGCCAGGGTCCGGAAGTCCGTGGCGAGCAGGCGGATCCGATCCTGCCAGGGCGCGTCCTCGAGCGTCACCGTGCGGAACTGGGCGCCGACCATTCTCGCCACGCCGCGCAGCACGGCTTCCTTGTTCGGCACGTGGTGGTACAGCGACATCGGGTTCGCGTCGAGTGCGGTGGCGAGTTTGCGCATGGTGAGCGCCTCGACGCCGTCCTCGTCGATGAGCCGCAGAGCGGCGGCATAGATCCCGGCCTCGGTCAGAGGCACATCTCTCTTCCTTGTGCCCCGCGGGGGACGCCTCGGCTTTTCCATACCACGTACGGTATCAGTTCCATACGCCGTACGGGAATGAGCTTCCCCACAGCGGTCACCTGCCGCCGAGGGTTGCGCGCCACTTTCCGTACCGCGTATGGTTTCAATTCCATACGACGTATGGTTCTGTCGTGCAGCGCGGCATCGACCGGCGCCCTTGCCCTCCCCCTCTCCGCGCAAAGGAGCAAGCCATGACCACGCACTCCGCGAACGACCTTCGCCCCATTCGGTCCCCTCGTGGGGTCCCCCTCCTCGGCCACACGCCGCAGATCCCCAGCACCAACCCGTTCGAGTACTTCGCCGAACTGTCCAAGCAGTTCCCCGAGGGCATCTACGGCATGGACATCGCCGGCATCGAGCAGGTCTTCGTCTATGACCCGGACCTGGTGGCCGAGGTCAGCGACGAGACGCGGTTCTTCAAGCAGATCGACAAGACGCCGCTGATGCATGTCCGGGACTTCACGGGGGCGGGCCTGTTCACCGCGCACCAGCACGAAGAGGAATGGGGCAGGGCGCACCGGATCCTGCTGCCTGCCTTCAGCCAGCGGGCCATGAAGGGTTACTTCGGGCAGATGCTGGAGATCGCCCAGAACCTGGCGGGCAAGTGGGAGGCCAGGGAGGGCCGGCCGGTCAAGATCACCGACGACTACACCCGGCTGACGCTGGACACGATCGCCCTGTCGGGGTTCGGCTACCGGTTCAGGTCCTTCGACAAGGAGGAGCTGCACCCCTTCCTCAACGCGCTGCTGGAGACGCTGATCGAGTCGCTGCGGCGCTCGCAGGAGCTGCCGATGATGACCAAGCTCCGCAAGGCGGACGACAAGAAGTACCGCGCGAACATCCAGCAGATGCAGGACCTGGTCGAGAGCGTGATCAAGGAGCGCCGCGACGGGAAGGGCACCGGTGAGGACGACCTGCTGGGCCTGATGCTGGAGGCCACCGACCCGGACACCGGCAAGCCGCTGGACGACGACAACGTCCGCGACCAGGTGCTGACGTTCCTGATCGCCGGCCACGAGACCACCAGCAGTCTGCTGGCGTTCGCCACCTACTCGCTGATGCGCAACCCGCACGTCCTGGCCCAGGCGTATGCCGAGGTGGACCGCCTCCTGCCCGGCGACACGGTGCCGGACTACGACACGATCATGCAGATGGACGTCATCCCGCGGATCCTGGAGGAGACCCTGCGCCTGTGGGCCCCCATCCCTTTGATCGGCAAGGCGCCGCATGAGGACACCGTCATCGGCGGCCGCTACGAGCTGAAGAAGGGCACGCGGGTCAACATCCTCGAGGGTCCCCTGCACACCAACCCCAAGGCGTGGGACCGTCCCGACGAGTTCGACATCGACCGGTGGCTGCCGGAGAACCGCGCCAAGCAGCACCCGCACGCCTACAAGCCGTTCGGCAACGGTGTGCGTGCCTGCATCGGCCGTCAGTTCGCGCTCGTCGAGGCCCGCCTGGTCCTTGCGCTGGTGCTGCAGAAGTTCAAGTTCGCCGACACGGCCGACTACAAGATGGACGTGCGGGAGGCGCTGACCCGCAAGCCCGACAACTTCGAGCTGGTCGTCCGTCGCCGTCAGGCACACGAGCGCACCGTGTTCGGCGCCGCGGACGTGCAGACGGGCGACACGCAGGCGCAGGCCGCGGTGAGCGGCGTCGGGGTGAACCTGACCGTCGCCTACGGCTCCAGCCTGGGTTCGTGCGAGGACCTGGCGCGCACCATCGCCGACCGCGGTGAACGCTCCGGCTTCGGCACCACCCTCGTCAGCCTGGACGAGCTCGGCGACAACCTGCCCACCGAGGGACTGCTCATCGTGGTCGCCGCCAGTTACAACGGCAAGGCTCCCGACAACGCCCAGCGCTTCGACGACCTGCTCGCCGCCGGACTGCCCGCCGGCTCGCTGAAGGACGTGCGGTACGCGCTGCTGGGCGCCGGCAACACCCAATGGGTGGCCACCTACCAGGCATTCCCCAAGCGGATCGAGGAGGGCCTGCTGGCCGCCGGCGCCACCCCCATCGTCGAGCGCGGCATCGCGGACGCCGCCGGTGACTTCGACGGCATGGCCACGCGGTGGATGGACAACCTGTGGGCCACCCTGGCCGAGGAGTACGCCGCCGACACCTCCCAGGCGAGCGGACCGCGCTACCAGGTCCAGCTGCTCACCGAGTCCGACGTGCGCCCCGCCATCGTCTCCGAGCAGGCGTACCCGCTCACCGTGGTGGCCAACGAGGAGCTCGTGGCCGACGCGACCGGCCTGTGGGACTTCCAGATCGAGCCGCCGCGCCCGTCGGCGAAGTCCATCACCGTCGAGCTGCCCGAGGGTGTCACCTACGACACCGGCAACCACCTGGCCGTCTTCGCCAAGAACGAACTCGCCCTGGTGGAGCGCGCACTGAGGCGGCTCGGCGTCGAGTACGACCAGGTGCTCCGGCTCGACCAGCCGGCCGGTGGCCGCACCCATCTGCCGGTCGGCACCCCGGTCACCGCCGGCATCCTGCTCACCGAGTTCCTGGAACTGCAGGACGTCGCCACCCGGTCCCAGATCCAGACGCTGGCCGAGTACACCGAGTGCCCGTGGACCCGGCCGCAGCTCCAGGCGTACACCGCCGAAACGGAGGAGGCCGAGGAGCGCTACAGCAAGGAGATCCTCGGCAAGCGCATCTCGGTGCTGGGCCTGCTGGAGCGCTTCCCGGCCGTCGAACTGCCGCTGGCGGTCTTCCTGGAGATGATGGGCCCCATCCGTCCCCGCTTCTACTCCATCTCCTCCGCGCCGTCGGCCAACCCGCGTCACGTGCGCCTGACCGTCGGCCTGCTGGAGGGCCCGGCCCTGTCCGGCGACGGCCAGTACCGCGGCACCTGCTCCGCGTACATCGCGGGCCTGGAGCCAGGGGACGTCGTGTACGGCTACGTCCGCGTCCCCTCCCCGACGTTCGCCCCGCCCGCCGACCCCGCCACTCCGCTGATCCTCATCGGCCCCGGCACCGGCATCGCGCCGCTGCGCGGCTTCCTGGAGGAGCGCGCCTGGCAGCACGCCCACGGCACCCAGGTGGGCCTGTCCCAGGTGTTCGTCGGCTGCCGCCACCCGGAGCACGACTACTTCTATCGCCAGGAGATGCAGGACTGGGAGCAGGCCGGCATCGCCCAGGTGCACACCGCCTTCTCCGCGGTGACCGGCCACCCGGCCCGGTTCGTGCAGAACGCCATCGCCCATGCCGCCGACACGGTGTGGCAGGCCATCGAGGACGGCGCGTACATCTACGTCTGCGGTGACGGCCGCCGTATGGCACCCGCCGTCCGCGAGGCCCTCGCCGCCATCCACCGCCAGAAGACCGGCAGCGACGACGAGACCGCCCAGCAGTGGCTCGCGCGGCTGGAGGCCGACGAGCGCTACCAGCAGGACGTCTTCGCCTGACCGTCACAACGCCGGCAAGGCGTGTGACCCCCAGCCGCCGGGAGGCGTGCGGCATCCCCCGCTGCCGGCCGTACGCCTTCCGGCCACCACAAGCCCCCAGACACCACACAGCACCCACTGACCCGAGCCACCGGGCGGTGCCTCTCACAGAAAGCAGACCGTCATGGACTCCATGCTCGCCGGACGCTTCCACCTGGACAGCAAGAAGTTCGCCGTGGAAGAGGTCCCGATCCCCGTGCCGGGCCCGGGCGAGGTCCTCATCGAGGTCAAGGCCGCGGGCGTCTGCCTCTCCGACGTCCACCTGCTCGACGGCTCCCTCGTCCCGCTGTTCGCCACCTCCGACACGGTCACCGTCGGCCACGAGGTCTCCGGTGTCATCCACACGCTCGGCCCCGACCTCAAGCGCGGCCTGCCCGTCGGCACCCGCGTCACCCTGGAGGCCGGCAAGACCTGCGGCACGTGCGCCGGATGCGTGCGCCACCGCCCCTGCACCCAGATGCTCACCGCCGGCATCGACTACGACGGCGGCTGGGCCGAGTACGTGATCGCCCGCGAGGAGACCCTCGTACCCATCCCCGACAGCCTCCCCTTCGACCAGGCCGCGATCATCCCCGACGCGGTCTCCACCCCCTACGCCGCCGTCGTCGCCACCGCGGGCGTCCGTGCCGCCCAGTCCGTCGGCGTCTGGGGAGTCGGCGGAGTCGGCGCGCACAACGTACGCCTCGCCCGCCTGGTCGGCGCCGCCCCGATCATCGCCGTCGACCCGCTGCCCAGCGCCCGCGAGCGCGCCCTGGCCTTCGGCGCGGACCTCGCGCTCGACCCGGCAGCCCCCGACTTCGCCGACCAGGTCCGCGCAGCCACCGGCGGACGCGGCCTGGACTTCGCCTTCGACTGCGCCGGCGTCCCCGCCGTCCGCGACCAGGCCGCCTCCGTGCTCGGCCTGGGCGGCTCCCTGATCCTGGTGGGCATCACACCCCGGCCACTGACCATCACCGAGGGCCTGACCTTCAACTACCTGCAGAAGCAGGTGCGCGGCCACTACGGCGGCTTCCCCGAGTCCGTCTCCGAGCTGGTGCAGCTGACCGCGGCCGGTCGGCTCGACCTGGCCCCCTCCATCACCGACCACATCCCGCTCATCGACGCGGCCAACGCGGTCAGCCGTCTGGAGAACAAGATCGGCGACCCGATCCGCCTCATCCTCGTCCCCTGACGCCCGTCAGCCGGACGACAAGCCACCCTGGGCAGGGGTGAGTGGGCGCCGGTGCGTGAGGGAGCACCGGCGCCCACGGCTTTCCGGCAACCGTGGAGAGACAGAACCATGCAGACGACCGACGCCCCGGGCCGCGCACCGCAGCGCAGCGACGCTCACGCGAACCGTCAGCGCATCCTCGCCACCGCTCGGCGGAAACTGCGGGACGACCCCGACGCAAGTCTCGACAGCATCGCCCTGGCGGCCGGCCTCGCGCGGCGCACCTTCTACGGACACTTCTCCAACCGGCACGCGCTCATCACCGAGCTGGCGCAGGAAGCAGCCCAGGCGCTTCGACAAGCGTTCGCCGTGACACGCATCCCGGGTGCTGATCCGCTGGAGGCGATGGCGCGGATGGCCCTGGCGGCATGGGCGGTGGGCGACCAGTACCGCATGCTCATCTCCCTCGGTCGCCGCCACCTCGGAGAGGAGGCCATCCGCGCCACCCTGGCACCTGCCCGCGAAGAGGCCATCGCGGCCATACGACGCGGTCAGCACGAAGGCGTGTTCGCGAACCACGTCCCCGCGCCCGTCCTCGCACAAGCGCTGGAAGCACTGATGCTGGCCCTCGCCGAGGAGAACACCACGTCCACCTGGGCGGACCCCACGGGTGAGGCCGCGGCGACCGCGTTCCTCGTCGCCGCCGGCGTAGCACCACAGACCGCATCACTCCGGGTTCGTGCCGTGTTGCATGACCAAGTCGTCGCCCCGGTCGGGACGGCTGCACCGACTCGTTGACCAGTGTCGATCGAAACGCCGCAGGCGGGAAGTGCCGCCACTCGGTCCCATCCACGTGGGCGCGAAGGCGCGGGCCTGCGGCACGAGGCTTCGGCTCCTTCACCCGCCCTCTGCCGTTATTTCGCTTCTCAATAAAAATATCCATCTTTCGAGGAGTTTATCCATGCCTGCCATTCTGATCCACGGCGTACCCGACACCCACCGCGTGTGGGACGGCGTTCGCGAGCACCTGACCCGCAGCGACGTGGAGGCTTGGGACCTGCCCGGTTTCGGTTCGCCGCGACCCGAGGGCTTCCACTGCACCAAGGAGGAGTACGTCTCCTGGCTCATCGAGCGGTTGCAGGCAATCGGCGAGCCGGTCGACCTGGTCGGCCACGACTGGGGCTGCCTCCTCACCGCACGCGTGGCTTCCGTACGTCCGGACCTGATCCGCACGTGGGCCGGCAGCAACGGTCCGGTCAGCGCCGAGTACGACTGGCATCCGCTGGCCAAGCTGTGGCAGGACCCCGTCGCGGGCGACCGCTGGGCCAAGGAGTACGACGCCGGCGCGTTCGCCAAGGACCTGACCGACAAAACCCAGATCCCGGCCGAGCTGGCCGAACAGACGGCCGGCCGCGTGGATGAGACCATGCGCGACAGCATCCTCAAGCTGTACCGCTCCGCATTGACGGTCGGTGTGGAGTGGGAACCGGGTCTGGCGGACCTGGCCGGACCGTCCCTGGTGTTCTGGGGGGCGTTCGACCCAGTCTGCCCCGTCGACTTCGGCGAGAAGATGGCGGCTTCCGTGCGCGCCACCCGCTTTCTGAGGCTGGACAGCAGCCACTGGACGCCTATCCAGAAGCCGGCCGAGGTCGCCGCCGTCCTCGAGGAGCACTGGAGCAGCTCTCGGGGGTGAGTGGCGTGCCCACCAACAGCGCCCGTGGGTGCACCCCGGGCGGCGCCGGCCCCGGATTTCCGGACGCCGGCACACCGCCATCCCAAGCTGATGGCCTACTCGTTCAATCATCAGCCCGATTTCATCCAGCAGTGGCAGGAGCCGGCCACTCGGCCAGGCCGCCGGGCCGTCACCGTGGTGCTGTGACGATGTCTGCGCGGCCGGGCCGACCGAACTGAAGCACGATGCGAGGCACACATGGACAGTTTGCTCGGAGCTTGGGTCCTCGAGGACTTCTCGCTGACACGAGAGGGGACGGTCGTCCGTCCGCTCGGGGAGCGTCCCAGGGGGATGCTGCACTACGCCGCCGACGGCTGGATGAGCGCACTGCTGACAGCCCATCCCGATGACGCCCCGTTCGTATCCCCGTTCGAGGAGACGGCCACCGGGACCGTGGCGTACGCCGGACGCTGGGAACGCGAGGCGGACGGGTCGGTCGTGCACCACGTTCAGACCAGTCACTACGCACCGTGGACGGGGACGGACCTGGTACGCGAGGTCCACTTCGGCCCGGGACGGCTGGAGCTGACAGCTGCCGGGGCCGAGGACTCCCAGGTGCGCATTGTCTGGCGACGGGCCGACGCCTGACGACGTGGGACGGGCCCGGTCTCCCGCCGCACAGCCGGAGCAGCGGCAACGACCGTCCGACTGATCACCCGATCGTCCCGTTCCCCCTTCCTTTTTTCGCTTTCTGAACATGGAGGTTGTGCCATGCGGACAGCCACACTCAACAGCCGTCTCGTGCTCGTCTTCCCCGACGGCGCCGTAGATGTGGAGAAGGCCAGCGACGGCCTGTTCTCCTCGGATCCGCAGGCGGTCTTCGGCCGCTGGGCCGAGTTCCGCGACTGGGCCCAGTCGGCGGCCGCGACCGGCCACGAGCGGATCGCCGTGGTGGAGCAGCAGCTGGGCGCGCCGGTGCCGCGCCCGCGGCAGGTCTTCGCGGTCGGGCTGAACTACGCCGACCACGTGGCGGAGTCGGGGGTCGCCGTACCGGAGCGTCCCGCTGTCTTCACCAAGTACGTCACGTCCCTGACCGGGCCCTACGCCACGGTCGAGCTGCCGAGTGCCCTGGTCGACTGGGAGGTCGAGCTGGTAGCGGTGATCGGTCGTGAGGCGCACCGGGTCGCCGCTTCGGACGCGTGGCAGTATGTGGCCGGCCTCATGCTCGGCCAGGACCTGTCCGAGCGCGGCATCCAGTTGTCGGGACCGGCGCCCCAGTTCTCCCTCGGCAAGTCGTTCCCCGGCTTCAGCCCGACCGGGCCGGTGCTGGTCACCCCGGACGAGTTCGACAACCCCGACGACCTCGCGCTCGGTTGCGCGATCGACGGCGAGACCATGCAGGACTCCCGTACCTCCCAGATGATCTTCTCGGTGTCCCAGCAGATCGCCTGGATGTCGTCGATCTGCACGCTGCTGCCCGGCGACCTGATCTTCACCGGCACCCCGGCCGGCGTGGGCGGCGCCCGGAACCCGCGCCGGTTCCTGGCCCCCGGCGAGGAACTGCGCAGCTGGATCGACGGCATCGGTGAGCTGCGCAACCCCCTGGTCGCCGGCCCCACCTACCCCGAAGGCACCCAGGCCGTCCGACCCGCGGCCCCACACCTGTCTGCGTACAACCACCCGCACACTGAAGCTCTTTGAGGAGACTGCCATGGCCTTGCACCGCGTGGCGCACATCACGATCGGGGTGCCCAATGTGGCCGACACCTCGGCCTACTACGCCGATTTCGGACTGACCGACCTCGGCGACGGCCGATTCGCCACTGCCGACGGCGGCGAACAGCTCAAGATCGTTTACGCGGCGCGGCGCCGCCTGGAGGAACTCACCCTGAGCGCCGACGACCAGGACGACCTCGGGCGGATCGGCTCGGCCCTCGACCGGCTCGAGGTGCCGTTCGTCCGGGACACCCACCGCCTGCGCGCGGTCGATCCGGGCACCGAGGTGACGGTGACCGTCGAGGTCCAGCCGCGCATCGTGCAGCCCGCCGCCGCGCGGATGCCGTACAACGCTCCCGGGCGGATCGAGCGGACCGGCGAGCGTGCCCCCGGCGTGCTGCGTGAGGGTCCGGTGCGCGTCCGCCGCCTCGGACACGTCGTCCTGGGCTCGACCGACCAGGAAGCCTCCCAGCGCTTCTTCACCGAAGGGCTCGGCTTCAAGGTCAGCGACCTGGTACCGGGCGCGGCGTTCCTGCGGTGCTCCACCGACCACCACAACGTCCTCGTCCAGAAGGCCCCCATCTCCTTCCTGCACCACACCTCCTGGCAGGTGGACGACGTGGACGAGGTGGGACGCGGCGCCACCCGGATGCTGGAGGACCACCCCGAGCGCCACGTCTGGGGTCTGGGCCGCCACCAGCTGGGGTCGAACTTCTTCTGGTACCTACGGGACCCGGCCGGCAACTTCTCCGAGTACTACTCCGACATGGACTGCATCGTCGACGACCAACTGTGGACCCCCGGGACGTGGGAGGACGCCCGCCTCGCCCTGTACCACTGGGGCCCGCCCGTACCGCCGTCCTTCCTCCGCCCCGAGGACCTCGCCGCGATGATGACCGGCGCGCACGACGCCGGCTGAACAGACGAAAGGAACGCAACGATGAGCATTTCGACCGAGGGTCTCGCCGCGGAAGCCTACGACGTGCTGGTCGTCGGCGCTGGTCCGGTCGGGCTGGCCACGGCCATCCAGCTGGCCATCCGAGACCGCCGGGTCGGCATCGTCGAACGCTGGCCGCAGCCCTACCCGCTGCCACGCGCGGTCGTCTTCGACCACGAGGCCGGCCGCATCCTGGCGTCGCTGGGGTTGGACATGGCCGCTGTCAGCGAACCCGCTGTGGACTACGAGTGGCGCAACGGAGAGGGTCAGCTACTCCTCCGTTTCGACTTCGCGGACGACAGCTACTCCGGCTGGCCCAACATGAGCGCGTTCAACCAGCCCACCGTGGAAGCGGCCCTGAACGAGCGCGTCCAGTCGCTGCCGGGGATCGACATCCTGCGCGGCTGGGAAGCCGTGGCCGTCCAGGCTGGCCCCACGGCGGTGGAAGTCACCGTGGCGGAGAGCGCGGGAGACGAGCCCCTGCTCCGTGACGGGTTGCGCGCGCAGCGTACCCTCCGGGCCGCGTACGTCGTCGGCTGCGACGGCGCCAACAGCTTCATCCGCTCGTGCATGCGCACCTCGGTCACCGACCTCGGCTTCAAGTACGACTGGCTGGTCCTCGACGTCATACCCCATGACCGGGACCGCGCATGGACGCCAATGAACCTCCAGCTCTGCGATCCGGCCCGGCCGACCACAGCAGTGGTCGGCGGTCCCGGCCGCCGTCGGTGGGAATTCATGCGCCTGCCCGGCGAGTCCATCGCCGAGCTCCAGCAGGCCGAGACCGCCTGGAAGCTGCTCGAGCCGTGGGACCTGCACCCGGACAACGCCACCCTGGAGCGGCAAACCGTCTACACCTTCCGGGCACGCTGGGCGGACTCCTGGCGCGACGGCCGGCTGCTGCTCGCCGGGGACGCGGCCCACCAGATGCCGCCGTTCTCCGGGCAGGGCCTGTGCTCGGGCCTCCGTGACGCCATCAACCTGAGCTGGAAGCTCGACCTGGTGCTGTCCGGGAAAGCCGACGACAGCCTGCTGGACACCTACACCACCGAGCGATGCCAGCATCTGCAGAATGCGATCGAGAAGTCCGTGATGCTGGGGAGGGTTGTCTGCGAGCCGGACCCGGCCGCGGCCGCCGAGCGCGACGCCCGCATGATCGCCGACCAGCAGGCAGGCCGCGTACCACAAGGAGACCAGTTCCTGGGGACCTTCACCGGCGGACTGCTGGACCGCGACTGCACCGGCGCCACCGCGGAGCCGACCGGGCACCTCTGCCGGCAGGGACGGGTGCGGTTCAGGGGCCGCACCGGCATGTTCGACGAAACCGTCGGCATCGGGCTCACCCTGCTCACCACCGGTGATCCGCGTGACGGGCTCGACGAGGACACCCTGGCCTGGTGTGAGCAGGTCGGGCTCCGCCTGCTGAGGATCACCGACGACCCGGCGGCGAACGGCCCCGACGACGTCGTCGATCTCGACCGCACCTACCTGTCCGACCTGGCCCGCACGGGCATCGAGGCCATGCTGGTGCGCCCCGACTTCTACGTCTTCGGCGGCACCAAGAGTACGGCCGACCTCCCGCGTCTGGTCACTGCGCTGCGCGACGGGCTCACGGCGGCCCCCGCCCCGGAGGTCACCGCTTGAGCCACCGGCGCCACAGCCGGTGCCCATGGCAGGCCGCGCCGAGCACAGCGACGCGCGGCACGGGGCCGCGCTTTACGCACCGCGCCGCGCCAGCGCGCGGGGTGAGCAACCCCTGCCGATGAACGGTGCGACCGTGCAGGCCAGCTGCAGGACGCATCCTGCAGCTGGCCTGCACGGCGGCGCTCGTCGTCCTCAGCGGCGGGGGCCGCGGCTGCTCGACTCAGCAGGGAAGCTATGGGTCCCTGACCTAGGTCGCAGCTCCGAGCGGCCCGCTCGCCCACCTTCCCCGCGACGGAGGGACGAGAAGCGTGAGGGGACAGTGGCTCCAGTGGTTGCGGCCGGACCCCGGCCGCCTGACCGAGCCCGTCCTGTCACCGGCGGAACTGGCCGCGGCACGCACGGAGCTCGGCGCGGGGCCGGTCGAGTGGGCGCTCCAGAACGCCGACGCCATCGCGGAGGAGGTCCTCAGGAAGGTGCCCGAGCACGGCGGCGGTCCCGCTGCCGCGACCACCCTGCGGCGTGTGACCCAGTCTGCGGTGCTGACGGGCCTGCACCTGATCGCGTCCGACATCGGCCGGCCCCTCCCCACCCTCACCGAGGAGGCGCTGGAAGGATGCCGGGAGTTCGCGCGCCGCGGCATCCCGCTGGAGCTCGTCCTGCGGGGGGTGCGGCTCGGGGACGCGCAGCTGGCGCGCGGCCTGGCAGCAGCAGTCGAGGAGAGCAGCCGGGACGATTACCTCGCCTCCAAGGCTCCCGTTGTCCATGTCGGCCCCGGCGTTCCCGAATGGGTGCGGATGCTTGTGGGGGAAGGTCGTTGATCAGGCGCCGAGTTGGTAGTCCCGCTGTTCGGGGTAGGTGCGCTGGTGCTCGCGGTGTGGTGGTAGGTGAGGTAGTCGCCGTTGGCGTGGACGGCGCGGAGTTTGAGTACGGCTTCGGCGCTGTCGAGGCCCCAGCGGGCGCCGGTGATATCGAGGCGGTCGCCCACGAGGTGGCGGCAGGCTCCCTCGACGGAGCCGGTCGCGATCGGCCACCGTTCTTCAGTGCGATGTCGTAGCGGAGCCGGGCGAGGTGCCCGGTCACGTAGCGCACACAGGTGTCGACGGCCTCGCGCTTGGAGCCGGTGAGCTGTTCTTTCCCCGCTTGCGTGGTCATCTCGCGGGTGATGCGGTCGGCGTGTCCGCCGACGGCCGGGCCACTTCGAGGGCCACTCCCTCGGCCGCGAGTTCCTCCAGCGTCTCCCGCGTCACCGTCAGCCGATCCAGTCGGCCCCGCTCGGCCTCCAGCCGAACGGTTAGCACGGGGCCCACCCGACTTGGCCGGCGGCGGCGCGCCGATCCGGACCCTCAGACGAGATCGGGCAGCGGGCGACGGGTGACCTCGTGCGCGTCCCCCGGCGGGAGCCCGAGCATGCGCAGGACCATCTCGGCCAGGTCGGAGGCGGCCTCGTCGCCGTCGAGGTCCGGGCGGTCCAGCCGCAGAGCCACCAGGGACAGCAGGGTGCCGCCCAGGGCGGACAGAGCGGTGGCCGCGTTGCCGCAGGTGAAGCGGCCTGAGGCGATGCCGATCTCCAGGTCGCGCAGGGCGCGTGGGGCGAGGCCGCGGTCGGAGTGGATGTGGGACAGGCCGCGGTCGCGCAGGATTCGCATGAGTTCCGGGTGGGAGTCGGCCATCCGGGCGGTGAGCCGGAAGCCGGCCGCGACCAGCTCGGCCGGGTCGTCGATGCCTTCCACGCGCGCGTCGATGACCTGCCCGAACTCCTCCAGGGCGTCCGTCACCGCCACGTCGAACAGCTCCGTCTTCGACTCGAAGTGGTTGTAGAAGGACCCGAAGCCGACATCGGCGCGCTCGGCGATGGCCTGGATGCTCGCGCTCGTGTCCCCGGTTTCCGCGAGGATCTGCCGGGCCGCGCGGACGAGCGCCTGGCGGGTCTCGGCACGGCGTCGCTCGAAGCGGTTCTTGGGCGGGGCTGACGTCGGCATGCGGCCCAGTGTAACCGCCGCAACGACGACACTGCCATTACTGATGAGATCCTCAATTATTTGGGCTGCGCCTATTGACGGAGAGAAACGGCAGAGTTGATGATTTCCTCATTACGGCAGTGTTGCTTGGAGGACACGATGTCCCACATCCCCGTTAACAAGGGCGGTCCTCTGACGCCCCACCAAGAGCTCCACAGTGAGCAGGGCGCCCTGCGCGGTGAACACCCCGGACGAGCCCGGAACCCCGTGATCAAAGTGGCGGACCTGGCCTGGCTGGAGTTCGAGAAGCCGGACCTGGACCGGGCCGAGGTCTTCGCCCGCGACTTCGGGTTCGCGATCGTCGCACGCACCGAGGAGGCACTCTGGCTGCGCGGCACCTTCGCGGGCCCACCCTGCATGGTCATCCGGCGTGGGCATGCGTCCCGCTTCGTCGGGCCGGCGTTCCGCGCGGCCGAGCGCACCGACCTCGACCGGCTGGCCACAGCCACCGGCAATACCGTCCGGGACATCAACGTGCCCGGCGGAGGGAAGTCGGTCTCGCTGCTCGACCCCTCCGGCCTCCCGGTCCGCGTCGTGTACTGCGGCGAGCAGCTGCCGGCGCTGCCCGAGCAGCCCCCGCTGCTCCTCAACACCGGCGTCGAAGGCCGTCGTACGAACGCCACCCAGCGGCCCCCGCGCGAGCCGTCGCGCATTCAGCGCCTCGGTCATGTGGTGCTGGAGACAAGGTCGTTCATTCGCACCCTGGACTGGTACCTGGACGTCCTCGGCATGATCGTGTCCGACTTCCTGTTTCTCGACGGGCAGCGTCAGCGCGGGCCAACCATGGCGTTCATCCGCTGTGACCAGGGCAGCCTGCCCGTGGACCACCACACCCTCGCCCTGCACCTGGGGCCCGGCACCGGCTACGTCCACTCCGCCTACCAGGTCACCGACCTCGACGCGATCGCCGCCGGCGGCGAGTACCTGGCCGAGCGCGGCTACCGGCGCAGCTGGGGCATCGGCCGGCACATCCAGGGCAGCCAGCTCTTCGACTACTGGCGCGACCCCGACCACTTCATGCTGGAGCACTTCGCCGACGGCGACCTGTTCTCCTGCGACCTCGAACCCGGATGGGCGCCGATGTCCGCGAGCGGCCTGGCCCAGTGGGGCCCGCCCGTCACTCGCGACTTCCTCGGCGCCAGCCCGTCCCCCGCCAAGCTGCGCGAAGTCATGCATGCCCTGCGCGGCGACAACGAACTCGACCCCGCTCGCCTGCTGGGCCTGATGAAAGCGATGAGCTCATGAGCACCAACGTCCTGCGCACTCCCGACGGCTGGTGGGCCGTCCGGGACGAGCGCGCCGTCCGCATCGAGACCAAGGCCGTCACCACCGCCGAGCTGCTCGCCGACCGGGACGCCGTCCGTGAGGCCGCCGCCTCCGGCGAAAACGGCACGCCGGTCGCCGACCTGGTGGCGCTGCCCCCGGTCACCACCCCTTGCCGGGTGGTCGCCCAGATGGTCAACTACCGCAGTCACGCCAAGGACTCCGGCTTCACCGGCGACATACCGCCCACCTTCTTCCGCAAGGCGTCCGGCTCGGTCAGCGGCCCGCACGACACGATCGTCCGCCCGGCACACGTCAACTTCCTCGACTACGAGGTGGAACTCGGCCTCGTCATGGGCGCGACCCTGCCCGTAGGCACCGTCGTGGAGGAGCAGGACCTGCCGCGCTACGTCGCCGGGCTGGTCCTCACCAACGACGTCAGCGCACGCGACGTGCAACTGACCAAGACCCAGTTCTACGAGAGCAAGTCGTACCCGACCTTCACCCCGACCGGACCGTACCTGGCACTGCTGGAGCCCGACGACTTCGCCCACCTGCTGAACCTGCGGCTGCGGCTGAACGTCAACGGCGTACCGCGCCAGGACCGCACGCTGGCCGACATGATCGTACGGCCCGCCCAGGCCCTCACCCTGCTCGCCCGCTTCCAGACCCTCGACCCGGGCGACCTGCTGCTGACCGGAACGCCCGGCGGCACCGCCCTGAAGGCCCCGCCCAAGCCGGTCGAGAAGATCGCCGCGCTGCTGCCGCCCGCGCTGAAGTGGAAGGCGTTCTTCAAGGGGCAGGCCAAGAACCCCCTGTACCTGCGCAACGGTGACCTCGTCACCGCCTCGATCGCCACCCCGGACGGGCGAATCGACCTCGGCGAGCAGCGGACCCCCGTGGCGGACGCAAGGTGAGCGCCGCAGCCGCCCGCAGACCGGTAGTGATCATCGGCGCGGGGCCCGTGGGGGTCACCGCCGCGCTCCTGCTCGCCCAGCACGGAGTGCCCAGCCTGCTCCTCGAACGCCACCGGGACATCTACCCCCTGCCGCGCGCCGTCGTCGTGGACGACGAGGTTCGCCGGATCCTGCAGAGCGTCGGCGTCCACGAGGAGTTCGCCACTCTCGCCAGGCCGGCGCCCGGGTTGCGGCTGCTGGACGCCCGGCGCCGCGTGATCGCCGAGTTCCCACGGTCTCTGAACGGCCACCACGGCTTCCCGCAGACCAGCATGTTCGACCAGCCAGAGCTGGAACGGCTGCTGCGCGACGCTCTGGCCCGCCGCCCCGAGTGCGAGCTGTGGGGCGGGGTGGAGGTCGTGTCCGTCAGCCAGGACACCGACGGATCGGCTCCGGTCCGGGTCACCTTCCGCCGCGACGGCAGCGATGAGGACGAGCACGTGTGGGCCGACGCCGTCCTCGGCTGCGACGGCGCGGGCAGCATCACCCGCGACGCCATCGGCGCCGTGTGGGAGGACCTGCATTTCGAGGAGAGCTGGCGGGTCATCGACGTGCGCACCAGCCTCCCGGTGCGCACCTGGGAAGGCGCCGAGCAGATCTGCTGCCCCACCCGCCCGGCCACCTTCATGCGAGTCGGCGAAAACCGCTACCGCTGGGAGTTCCGGCTGGCCGAGGGTGAGCCGTTGGACGGCCCGGAAGGGCTGGAACAGCTGCACGAGCTGGTGGCCCCCTGGGTCGACCTGCCGTCCGCTGCCCACGGGGGCAGGGCCGACGACTTCGAGGTGATCCGGCAGGCGCAGTACACCTTCCGGGCCCGCCTCGCCGACCGGTGGCGCCGTGGAGGCGTCTTCCTGCTGGGCGACGCGGCCCACCTCACCCCGCCCTTCATCGGGCAGGGCCTGTGCGCGGGCCTGCGCGACGCCCGCAACCTCACCTGGAAACTCGCCCGCGTCCTTCAGCAGGGCGCGGACGATCGGCTGCTGGACACCTACCAGCAGGAGCGCAAGCCGCACGCCCGCCACGTGATCAGTGTCGCGGTCGCCGTCGGCTGGGCCATGACCGGCGGACAGGACCGCGGTGCGGCCATCCGCCGGGCCGTGGTGGGCGCGGCCTGCCGCATCCCCGGTGTGACCGCGGCGGTGAGCCGCGACCTCAGTCCCGCACTGACCGCCAATCCGCTGGTACGACGCCGCCCCCGGCTGAGCGGCCGCTCACTGGCCGGCACCTTCTGCCCGCAGCCATGGGTGGTCGTCGACGGCAGGCGAGAGCGCCTGGACGACATCCTCGGGGACTCCTTCGCCGTGCTGACCGCCGTGCCGCCCACGGCACGGATGACGGGCGTGGCCACGGCCCTGGGCGCATCCGTGATCCATGTCGGCGACCTGGACGACGACGGCACGCTGGCCGCCTGGCTGTCACGCGGCCGGGCGGACGCCGTCCTCCTGCGCCCCGACCGCGTCGTGATGGACACCGTCCCCACCGGCACCGGCGACTTCACCGACGCCGCCGCCTGGGCTCCCCTGCTGCACACGGCCCGCCGCCCGGCCGAAGCCCGGCCCGCACCCTGACGAGGAACACCACGCCATGACCACCCCGCACTCCACGCCCTGTCCGGAGCCCTTCCTGCCGCCCGACCCCCAAGCGGCCGCCGGCAGTCGCATCGCGGACTTCGCCCGCTGGGCCGCCCGACACAGGAGCGCCGAAGGGATACCGGACCCGACCGACTACCAGGCCCTGCACCAGTGGTCCGTCACGGACCTGGAAGGGTTCTGGGCCGCGGTGTGGGAGTACTTCGACATCGACGCCACCACCCCGTACGAGCGGGTGCTGGCCGAGGAAGCCATGCCCGGCGCCCGCTGGTTCCCCGGCGCCACCCTCAACTACGCCCACCACGCACTGCGCAACCTGCACCCGGACGCACCCGCGATCACCGCACTGGACGAGACCGGAGCCGCCTACGAGATCACGGGCCGGCAGCTCCGCGCCCGCGTCGCCTCCGTCGCGGCCACCCTGCGCGACCTCGGCGTCGGACCGGGCGACCGGGTGGTCGGCTACCTGCCCAACACCCCCCACGCCGTCATCGCCTTCCTCGCCACCGCCAGCCTGGGCGCCGTGTGGTCCGTGTGCGGCCAGGACTACGCACCCAAGGCCGCCGCCGACCGCTTCGCCCAGCTCGAACCCACGGTGCTCATCACCGCGGACGGCTACCTCTTCAACGGCACCGCGCACGACCGCCGCGCAGCCTCCCTCGACCTGGCCGCCGCCCTGCCCACGCTCAAGGCCACGGTCCTCGTGGATCACCTGGGCCTTGCGTGGCCCGCGCCCCGGGTCGCGAGGCTGACGGTTCCCTGGGAGGACGCGGCCGGTCGCACCGAGTACCTCGCCATCACCCCGGTGCCGTTCGACCACCCGCTGTGGATCGTCTTCTCCTCCGGCACCACGGGCCTGCCCAAAGGCATCGTCCACGGTCACGGAGGCGTCCTACTCGAACACCTCAAGATCCTCGGCCTGCACTGCGACCTGGGCGTCGGTGACCGCCTGCTGTGGTACACCACCACCCACTGGATGATGTGGAACCTGGTCGTCTCCACCCTGCTGACCGGTGCCACCACCTGCACCTACGACGGCAGCCCCGCGCCGATGGCACGCCCGGACGTCCTGTGGGAGCTGGCGGGCCGCCACAAGGTCACCGTCTTCGGCACCAGCCCCCAGTACCTGCTGGCCATGGCCAAACTGGGCATCGAACCCTCCGTGCACGACCTGTCGGCAATCCGCGTCATCGGCTGCACCGGCTCCGCCCTGCCCGCCTCCGCCTACCCCTGGGTCCGCGACCACGTCGGCGCAGGCGTCCAACTCGCCTCCACCAGCGGCGGCACGGACGTCGTCTCCGGCTTCGCCG
Organism: Streptomyces sp. NPDC048192; assembly: GCF_043202415.1. NCBI lineage: Bacteria > Bacillati > Actinomycetota > Actinomycetes > Kitasatosporales > Streptomycetaceae > Streptomyces > Streptomyces sp. NPDC048192. The sequence goes on along the minus strand of NZ_JBIDAL010000008.1, from coordinate 157,069 downwards.
GCAGCGCACCCACCACCCCGGTGTGGGCGGGAGAGCTGTCCGCCCCCAACCTGGGGGTGGCACTGGCCGCATACGACGAGGAAGGCTCTCCTGTAACCGACCGGGTGGGTGAACTCGTCGTCACCCGGCCCATGCCGTCCATGCCGCTGAACTTCTGGAACGACCCCGACGGTAGCCGCTACCGCGACGCCTACTTCAGCGCCTATCCGGGCGTGTGGCGGCACGGCGACTGGATCACTCTCACCTCCCACGGCTCGGTGATCGTGCACGGCCGCTCCGACGCCACGCTCAACCGCAACGGCGTACGTCTGGGCAGCGCCGACATCCACGACATCGTCGAACGCCTCCCCGAGATCACCGAAGCCCTCGTCATCGGTGCGGAGGAACCCGACGGCGGCTACTGGATGCCGCTCTTCGTGGTGCTTGCCGACGGGGTCGGTCTGGACGAGTCCCTGTGCGAGAAGATCCGCGACGCGATCCGCACCGGCGCCTCACCCCGCCATGTCCCCGACGAGATCCTCGCCGTGCCGGCCATCCCGCACACGAAGACCGGCAAGAAGCTCGAGGTCCCGGTCAAGCGCCTCCTCCAAGGCGCACCCGCCGAGCAGGTCCTCAACCCCTCCGCGGTCGACAACCCCGACCTGATCGCCTACTTCGCCGGCCTGGGAGCCGAACGCCGCCAGGCCCCTCGTCCGCACACCCCCGAGGACGTCTCGTGATCCTCTCCGCCTCGCTGACCTGTCTCATCGCGTTGATCTTCGCCCTGCTGGGCGCGGCCAAGATTCTGGCCCTGGGTCCGATGCCCCAGCTGGCCGCCCACGCCGGCTTCACCACCGCGGCCTACCGGGTCATCGGCGGGCTGGAGCTGGCGGGCGCCATCGGCGTGGCCTTCGGCCCGGTCGTACCGCTGTGCGGCGGCCTGACCGGTATCGGGCTGCTGATGCTGCTCGCCGGTGCCGTGACCACGCACGTACGCAAGGGCGACGGGCTGACGAAACTCCTCCCCGCGGTGACATGCGCTGCTTTGGTCGCCTGGTATCTCGTACTCCTCCCCGGCCTCTGACCCGTTCCGGGGGACTGCGGGCGGCCACTCGTCCTGTTAGCGAGCCCACGGCGGGGCTGGCAGACTGAATCTGTGGTTCCGCTGATGGCCGCGGCGGATCAGATCGCGTCCTCATCGCTTACCGGCGCCAGTGTGGTGTCAGCCTGCGCACTGCTCTTCACCGTCGCGTCGTTCTGGTGGCTCAACGCCCGACAGGGACGCCTGCAGGCATGGGAGCCTCATTCCTTCGCGGCGATCGTCCACGGTTCCACGGCACGCCTACGACTGCCTGTCGTCCTGCACAACACCGGTCCCAAACCGATCGTCGTGCAGGACCTCATCCTGACCTTCCCTGATGAGCCCGCCTCTCATCTGCCCCTCCTGTGGGTGTCCTCCCCGTCCCGGCTCCAACCGGGGCCGGACGAGGAGGCGAAGCTGCCGGCGGGGTTCGTCGTGCCCGGCAGAGAAGCGCAGCAGCTCTTCCTCGAGTTCGAGGCACCGTTCTCCGGCTTCCTCCCGGAGGCCCGTGACTACAAGGCCCAAATACAGGTGCGGGTCGGCCACCGCAAGGGGTGGCGACCCCTGCTGACGTTCCGTTTGAGGGCCGCCAACATCATCGATCCAGATCGCTACACCGTTTACAACAACGCACCGCTCGAGCTGACGAAGGAAGATCAGAGGAGAGCGGATGCCGCGCTCCTCGAGCTGCTGGAAGAGCACGGGGACGGCTCCCCTCCGGGCGGCAGGAGACGGGAGGAACCCCCTGATGACGGCGACGCCGACACGAGCGGCTGACGCGGAGTCCCCCATCGGCACGGCGGGCATCCTCTCCGTGGTCGTGGTCCACCGCCGAGAACGTTCCCGAAGCTGGGCGTAGCGTGAAGTAACGGATGCGTGTCCGGACGCGTGCAGCAGCGAGCGGGTCCGGGACACGAGGCTCGGCAGATCTGTGAGCCCAGAGCACTTTCATCATCACCTCGGCTGAGCCGCTAAGGATCTGGAGGGGTCCGGTGCCGACCCCGGCATGTGCCCGGACCGTCAGCCGGGTTCCTCGCGGACCGAGAGACGAAAGGCCACTCATGCCTCGATCCATGCGCGCGCTCGTAGCCGTAGCGGCCGGCGAGCCCGCCGATGTCCTGCGGCTGGAATCCCGGCCTGTTCCCACGCCGGACGCCGGTCAGGCGTTGATCCGTGTGAAGGCGACCCCGGTCCACGCGAGTGATCTGCACGTGCTGCGCGGCCGGTACGGCTTCTCGCCGGAGTTTCCCGCTGTCGGGGGCTACATGGAGTGCGTGGGTCGTATCGCGGACCTGGGCCCGCAAACCGAAGGGCTGAAGGTGGGTGAGCGCGTGGTGGCCGCCGCGATCCCGGCTGTACCCGGGCCAGCTGTGACAGGCACCTGGCAGGAATACCTCGTCGCCGACACACACAGGCTGCTGCCGGTCCCCGACCATCTGAGTGATTCCAGGGCCTGCCAACTCGCCGTCAATCCATTGACCGCGCTGCTCCTCGTCACGCGCGAACTCGACGTACAGCCGGGCGAATGGCTGTTGCAGACCGCGGCGGGCTCCACCGTCGGCCGGCTCGTGATCCAGCTGTCCCGGCATCTGGGGATTCGTACGATCAATGTCGTGCGCCGACGGGCTGCTGTCGAGGAGATCACAGCGCTCGGTGGAGACGAGGTCATCTGCACAGAGGACGAGGACCTGGTGCAACGCGTCGCTGAGATCGCGGGACCGACCGGCGTGCGGAAGGCCATCGACTGTGTCGCGGGCCCCGTCGGCGCCCAAGTGTCCCAGGCACTGGCTCCGCGTGGAGAGCTGGTGGTGTACGGCGCGCTCTCTACCCACCGGCAGACCGACCCGGCGGCGCTGACGATCCCGCTCCAGGCCCGTTCGGTCATCTACGAGACCAAAACAGTCCGTGGGTTCTGGCTGAATCGCTGGTTCGGCAGCGCCACGCCGGAGGAAACGCTGCACGCGCTGGCCCAGGTGCGCGGTCTCGTCGCCGATGGCGTGCTGAGCATCCCCGAGGGCCGGCCGTTCCCGCTCGAAGCCTTCGCAGAAGCCCTCGCGCTCGCCGAAGCACCCGCACACGGCACCAAGCCACTGTTCGTCTTCGACGAGGGGCGGGACGAACGTGACAGCTACGAAGCGCCCTGATGGTGCAATGGCGGTTCGGCCACACTCACAGGTGCGACCTGGGATCGGGCACGATGACCGCTTCAGAGCGCCCGGCCCCGCCCGGTCGAGGGCGGCATGGCCGTCCTGAAGGGGCCGAGGCCGAGCAGCGCCAGGCGCTGGCGGACCAAGGCGGCAGAAGATCACTCAATGCGCCCGGCCGCAAAGTGACAGGCCATCAGAAAGAGCGTCATCTCAGCGTCGAGACGACCTGCCGCCGTCCGCGCCGATACGGCTGACGTTCACACATCGTCCCAGCGCGAAGTCATGAAACGCCAGGTCAGCGTCGTGCGTGAGGCATACGACGCGCTTCACGTCATGCACTTCGGGAAACAGGTCGAGCACCGCCGACCACACCTGGAAAACACAAGAAAGCCGCAGGTCAGAGGCCCTTTTGGGCAGGCTCGAGAATCGCCACGCACTCCACGTGCGACGTCATCGGGAACAGGTCGAACGCCCGCAGCGTCCGCACCCGGTACCCGCCCTCGCGGAAGTACGCCAGGTCGCGGGCGAGGGCGGCGGGGTCGCAGGCCACGTAGGCGATGCGGCGGGCGCCCAGGGAGGCGAGGTGGGCGACCGTGGTGCGGCCGGCGCCGGCGCGGGGCGGGTCGAGGACGATCAGGTCGACCTCGGTGATGCCGGTGCGCGGGAGGACCGACTCGACCTTGCCCTGCTCGATGCGGACCCGCGGGAAGTCGGCGAGGTTGTGCCGCGCGTCCTCCACCGCCCGCTTGCCGGACTCGATGCCGAGGACCGCGCCCTTCTCGCCCAGCCGGTCGGCCAGCGCGCCCGCGAACAGGCCCACTCCGCAGTACAGGTCGAGGGCGGTCTCGCCCTTGCGCGGCAGCAGGCCCTGCATGACCGCCGTCACCAGGGTGTCCGCGGCCTTCGGGTGGACCTGCCAGAAGCCGCCGCCCCCGACCCGGTGGGTACGGCCGTCGGCGCGTTCGCGGACGAAGGGGCGGCCGTGGACGCGGTGCACCCCGCCGGTCTTCTCGTCGACGCGGAGCACCGAGACCGGCTTGTCCAGTTCCACCAGCGGCAGGCGGGCGCCGGGACGCGGGGTCAGGACCACCTGGCGGTCCTGGGAGCCGGTGGCCGCGATGGCCTCGACCGACTCCATGCCGGTCCAGTCCCGCCGCTCGATGCCCAGCTCGCTGACGCCCTGCGCCGCGATCATGCAGTGGTCGATGCGCTCGATCTCGTGCGAGCGGTGGCGGCGCAGGCCCGCGTGGCCCTCGGCGTCGACGGCGTACTGCACGCGGGTGCGCCACTGCGGCACCTGCCCGGCGGGCAGCTTGTCGCCCTCGGCCGGGACCACCGTGCCGTCCCAGCCCGCGTCTTCAGGGGTGAGGCCGGCCAGCCGCTGGAGCTGTTCGGCGATCACGTCGGCCTTCAGGCGGCGCTGGGCGCCGGGCTTGGCGTGCTGCCAGTCGCAGCCGCCGCAGCGGCCCGGCCCGGCGAAGGGGCAGGGGGCCTCGACGCGGTCCTTGGAGGCCTCAAGGATCCGTACGGCGTCCGCGCGCAGGAAGCGGGCGCCCTCCTCGCCCTCGGTCACCCGGGCCACGACGCGCTCGCCGGGCAGGGCGTGCCGGACGAAGAGCACCTGGCCCTCGGCGGTGCGCGCGATGCAGTGGCCGCCGTGGGCGACCGGGCCGATCTCGACCTCGTACTCCGCCCCGACCAGCGACTTCTTCTCTTCTGCCTGCATGGCGGGGTGACTCCAGATCAAGGAACGGGGAACGGCCGGACAACAGCCCACCAGTCTACGTGGCTGCCGTCCGGCCGTTGACCGCAGGCCGGGCCCGGCGCCCCGGGCCCGGCGCCGGCTCACTCCTTCGCCGCCGACGTCTCCTTCGGCCGCTCGCCCGCCGGACCGCGTCGTACGGCGCCCGGTGCGCTCCACTCCTGCCGCCTGCGGGCCCGTACCTTGGCCGCCTCGGAGGACGCCAGCTGGTACGGCACGGAGGTGACCATCACGCCGGGCGTGAACAGCAGCCGGCCCTTCAGGCGCAGGGCGCTCTGGTTGTGCAGCAGGTGCTCGTACCAGTGGCCGACGACGTACTCGGGGATGATCACCGAGACCGCGTCGCGGGGGGACTCCTTGCGCAGGCTCTTGACGTACTCGATCACCGGGCGGGTGATCTCGCGGTACGGGGAGTCCAGGACCTTCAGCGGCACGTCGATGCCGCGCCGCTCCCACTCCTCGCGCAGCGCCTTGGTCTCGGCCGGGTCGACGTTGACCGTGAGCGCCTCCAGGCTGTCGGAGCGCATCAGCTTGGCGTAGGCCAGGGCGCGCAGGGTCGGGCGGTGGATCTTGGAGATCAGCACCACCGAGTGCACCCGCGAGGGGCGGACCATGTCGTCGGCCGGGTCGTCCGGAGCGGTGAGTTCCTCGGCGACCCGGTCGTAGTGCCTGCGGATCCCGGTCATCGTCGCGTAGAAGATGCACATGCCGAGGACGGCCACCCACGCGCCGTGGGTGAACTTGGTGACCAGCACGACCACCAGCACCAGGCCGGTCAGGCAGGCGCCGAACGCGTTGATCGCGCGGGAGCGCATCATGTGGCGGCGCTTGGACTGGTCCCGCTCGTCCGCGAGGTGGCGGTTCCAGTGCCGGACCATGCCGGTCTGGCTGAGCGTGAAGGACACGAACACGCCGACGATGTACAGCTGGATCAGCCGCGTGGAGTCGGCGCCGTACAGGACGGTCAGCAGGGCCGCGGCGCCGGCGAGCAGCACGATGCCGTTGGAGAAGGCGAGCCGGTCGCCGCGGGTGTGCAGCTGGCGTGGCAGGTAGCGGTCCTGGGCGAGGATCGAGCCGAGCAGCGGGAAGCCGTTGTACGCCGTGTTGGCCGCGAGGAACAGCACCAGCGCCGTCGCCGCCGCGAGGACGACGAACAGGAAGCTGCCCTTGCCGAAGACGGCCTCGGCGACCTGGGAGATCACCGGGTCCTGGACGTAGCCGGAGCCCAGCGGGTGGCCGTGGTTGATCAGGTCGGTGGCCGGGTTCTCGGCCATGCGGACCTTGGTCGACATCGCGAAGCCGATGATGCCGCAGAACATGGTGACGGCCAGCAGACCCATGAGGGCCAGCGTGGTCGCCGCGTTCTTCGACTTGGGCTTGCGGAAGGCCGGCACGCCGTTGGAGATCGCCTCGACGCCGGTGAGCGCGGCACAGCCGGAGGAGAAGGCCCGCAGCAGCAGGAAGACCAGCGCGAAGCCCGCGAGGCCCTGGTGCTCCGCCCTGATGTGGTAGTCGGCGCTCGGGGCCCGCATGGTGTCCCCGAGGAGCAGGCTGCGGACCAGGCCCCAGGCGATCATGACGAAGACGCCGCCGACGAACACGTACGTCGGGATCGCGAAGAGCTTGCCCGACTCCCTCACGCCGCGCAGGTTCATCAGCGTCAGCAGCACGATCACGGCGACCGCGCACAGCACCTTGTGCTGGACCACGAAGGGGACGGCCGAGCCGAGGTTCTCGATGCCGGAGGCGATGGAGACGGCCACCGTCATGACGTAGTCCACGAGCAGGGCGCTGGCGACCGTCAGACCCGCCTTGTCGCCGAGGTTGGTGGTGGCGACCTCGTAGTCGCCGCCGCCGCTCGGGTAGGCGTGGACGTTCTGCCGGTAGGAGGCGACCACGGTGAACATCAGGACCACGACCGCGACGGCGATCCACGGGCTGAAGTGGTACGCCGACACGCCCGCGATGGACAGGACCAGCAGGACCTCGCCCGGTGCGTAGGCGACGGAGGACAGCGGGTCGGAAGCGAAGACGGGGAGTGCGATGCGCTTCGGCAGGAGCGTTTCACCCAGCCGGTCACTGCGCAGTGCGCGCCCGATCAGAATCCGTTTGGGCACGTCGGTCAGTTTGGACACGAGAGAGGATCGTAGGCCTTCGAACGGGCACACGCCCACCCGGCACCGCGGATCTGCCTCACGAGTGAAATCGGAGGCGCGGTGAACTGCGGATTCCGTGGTCCGCGCACTCCCCGTGCCTAGATGGCAAACCCCGTACGTCGTCGCACCTCGGAGGACCCATGCCCGCCACCGCGGAGCTGATCGGGGCGACCCTCGCCCTCCTCGGCCTCGGAATCCTGACCCTGTGCAGCGTGCGCAGCATCACGCGCCGGAGCCCGTCCCCGATGATCCCCGAGCCGGTCGCCGACGCTGCTCACGCCCATGATCGCTGACGGTGATCACATCGGGGGCCCGCACGGGGGTGCCCACCGCCACGCGCCCTGTGTAGCTTTGGGCCTCGGTCTGAGACCCTGATGCTGAGCTGTAACTTTTGGACACCGGAAGGACGGTCGTGCACATCGTCATCATGGGCTGCGGAAGAGTGGGTTCCGCTCTTGCCCAGACCCTGGAGCAACAGGGCCACACGGTCGCCGTGATCGACCAGGACCCCACCGCCTTCCGCCGGCTCGGCCCGGGCTTCGGGGGCCGCCGGGTCACCGGGGTCGGCTTCGACCAGGACACGCTGCGCGAGGCGGGCATCGAGGAGGCCGGCGCCTTCGCCGCCGTCTCCAGCGGCGACAACTCCAACATCATCTCCGCGCGCGTGGCCCGCGAGATGTTCGGCGTGGAGAACGTGGCCGCCCGTATCTACGACCCGCGCCGCGCCGAGGTCTACCAGCGCCTGGGCATCCCCACGGTGGCCACGGTCCGCTGGACCGCCGACCAGATGCTGCGCCGGCTGCTGCCCTCCGGCGCCGAGCCGCTGTGGCGCGACCCCACCGGCGGGGTGCAGCTCGCCGAGGTGCACGCCTCCACGAAGTGGGTCGGGCACAAGATCAGCAAGCTGCAGGAGGAGACGGGCGTCCGCGTGGCGTTCCTGACCCGCCTCGGCGAGGCGATCCTGCCGACCTCGCAGACGGTGCTGCAGGAGGGCGACCTCGTGCATGTGATGATGCGGTCGGACGACGTGGACAAGGTCGAGGCGGCGTTCGCCCAGGGCCCGGAAGAGGAGAGCGGTCACTGATGAGGGTCGCCATTGCCGGAGCCGGCGCCGTCGGCCGCTCGATCGCGGCCGAGCTGCTGGAGAACGGGCACGAGGTCCTGCTCGTCGACAAGGCCCCGACCGCCATCTCGGTGGAGCGGGTGCCGCAGGCGGAGTGGCTGCTGGCCGACGCCTGTGAGATCACGTCCCTGGACGAGGCGGCGCTCCAGCGCTGCAACGTCGTCATCGCCGCGACCGGCGACGACAAGGTCAACCTGGTCGTCTCGCTGCTCGCCAAGACCGAGTACGGCGTCCCGCGCGTCGTCGCCCGCGTCAACAACCCGAAGAACGAGTGGCTGTTCAACGAGGCCTGGGGCGTGGACGTGGCCGTCTCCACCCCGCGTCTGATGTCGGCCCTGGTCGAGGAGGCGGTGAGCGTCGGCGACCTGGTGCGCCTGCTCCGCTTCAGCCACGGCGACGCCAACCTCGTCGAGCTGACCCTCCCCGAGGAGTCGGCGCTGGCCGGCACCCAGGTGGGGGACGTCCGCTGGCCCGAGGACACCTCCCTGGTCACCATCATCCGCGGCACCCGCGTGCTGACCCCGTCCAGGGAGGACTCCCTGGAGCCGGGCGACGAGCTGCTGTTCGTGGCCGCGCAGGCCCGTGAGGAGCAGCTGGAGGAGCTGCTGTCGGTGCGCCGCGACGACGAATCCTGACCGGCACCGGGAAACCGGCAAAAGGGCGCCCTTTCACACAAGGGCGCCCTTCGTCGTCGTACGGCTGCCGGCTAGGCCTCGCGGCGGTGCCTGCCGCCGGGCGTCTCCCCGCTGTCGGACAGCGCGGCCTTGCGCTCCTGCTCGGCCTTCTCCTCCGCCTCCATCTCGGCGAAGACGTCGATGGGGGCCGGCGCCTTCGCCAGGAAGACCCAGGTGAGCCAGACGGCCAGCAGGAACGGCGGGATCTTCAGGGCGACCAGGACCCAGCCGAGCCTGGTGGTGTCGGACCACCAGTAGAGCGGGAAGAGGACCGCGCACTTGGCGAGCAGGATCAGGCCCCAGGCCCAGCTGGCCTTGGCGTAGGCCTTCTTGCGGCCGGGGTTGCGGGTGCGCCAGGAGAGGTTCTCCTTGAAGACCGGGCCGAGGATCAGGCCGATCAGCGGGACCCCGGCGAGGGTGGTGACGATGTACGCCAGCGCCAGGCCCAGCGTGTAGAGCATGCCGGGGAGGTAGAAGTCCTTGGCGTTTCCGGTGAACATCGCGAACACCACGCCGAAGGCCACGCCGAACACTCCGCTGAAGGCGTGCTTGACGGTGTCCTTCATCGCGAGCCGGACCACGACCAGGACCAGGGAGACGGCCAGCGCGGCGAGCGCCGACACGTGCAGGTTCTTGTTCACCGTGAAGATCGCGACGAACAGCAGTCCCGGCAGGACGGTCTCCACCATGCCGCGGACACCGCCGAACGCCTCGAAAAGCGCTGCCTCGGTCACCGCGCGAGCGTCGTCCGACGTGGTCTGGTCGGTGCCTTCGGTCGGCTTGTCGAGGGACGTCACCGGCTACTCCCGTCCGAGGGGTCGCAGTTCGTATTTCGGGTTGAACAGCACCCGGCGGCCCCGGCTCATCGAGATCCGGCCCGATGCGATCAGCCTGCGTCCCGGCTCTATGCCCACGATGGAACGCCTGCCGAGCCACACCACGTCCAGCGCGGCTGAGCCGTCGAACAGCTCGGCCTCCAGCGCCGGGACCCCGGCCCGCGGACGCAGGGTGACCGTGCGCAAGGTACCAGTTACGGTGACGATCTGCCGGTCGTGGCAGTCGCCGATCTTCGTGCAGCCCGCGGTCTCGGCGTCCTCGCGCAGCTCCTCGGACTCCAGGTCCTCCTGCGACGAGGAGAGCCGGTCGAGCATGCGCCGGAACCGGCCTGCCGGCTTTTCTGATCGAGGAACAGCACTCATACATGAAGCGTACCGGGGCCCGCCGACAGCACCGTAGCCCAGCTCACTGCGCACCGGACCTCGCACCGACCTCACTTCTCGAACCGGTACCCCATCCCCGGCTCCGTGATGAAGTGCTTCGGGTGTGACGGGTCCGTCTCCAGCTTCCGGCGCAGCTGGGCCATGTACACGCGCAGGTAGTTGGTCTCGGTGCCGTACGAGGGGCCCCACACCTCCTGCAGCAGCTGCCGCTGGCTGACCAGGCGGCCGGTGTTGCGGACGAGGACCTCCAGCAGGTGCCACTCGGTCGGGGTGAGCCGGACGTCCTTGCCGTCCCGGTTGACCTTCTTCGCCGCCAGGTCGACGGTGAAGCCCTCGGTCTCGACGGACGTCAGGTCGTCCTCACCCGGCCCGGCCGGCTCCGCCCGCCGCACGGCGGCCCGCAGCCGGGCCAGCAGCTCGTCCATCCCGAACGGCTTGGTGACGTAGTCGTCCGCGCCCGCGTCCAGCGCCTCGACCTTCTCGTCCGAGGAGTGCCGGGCGGACAGCACGAGGATGGGCACCCGGGTCCAGCCGCGCAGGCCCCTGATCACCTCGACGCCGTCCATGTCGGGCAGCCCCAGGTCGAGCACGACCACGTCGGGGTGCCGGGAGGCGGCGAGTTCCAGGGCGGTACGGCCGTCGGGCGCCGCGTCGACCTCGTACTTGCGCGCCTTGAGGTTGATCACGAGGGCGCGCACGATCTGCGGCTCGTCGTCGACCACGAGCACCCGGGTCATGGAGTCGTCTGCCTTTCTCGTTCCGCGATGTCCCGGCCCCCGTCCAGGGGCCCGGAACCCGATCCTGCCGCCCGCAGGCTCAGGACCATGGTGAGTCCGCCGCCCGGCGTGTCCTCGGCGTGGAGGGTGCCGCCCATGGCCTCCGCGAAGCCCCGGGCGACCGCGAGCCCGAGCCCGACCCCGGCGCCGCGCGGGGCGTCGCCGTACCGCTGGAAGGGCTCGAATATCCGGTCCTTGGCCTCGTCCGGCACGCCCGGCCCGCGGTCCACCACCCGCACCTCGACCCGCTCGGCCATGGCGCTCGCGGAGACCAGCACGGTCCGGCCGCGCGGGCTGTACTTGACGGCGTTCTCCACCAGGTTGGCCACGGACCGCTCCAGCAGCCCGGGGTCGGCCTCGACCATCGGCAGGGTCTCGGGCACGTCCAGCTCGACGCTGTCCTCGGGCACGCCGCCGAGCGCCACCGGCACGACCTCGTCCACGTCGATCTCGCGGATCAGCGGGGTGACCGTGCCCGTCTGCAGCCGGGACATGTCGAGGAGGTTGCCGACGAGGTGGTCCAGCCGGTCGGCGCCCTCCTCGATGGCCTCCAGCAGCTCCGCCCGGTCCTGCTCGGACCACTCGACGTCGTCCGACCGGAGTGAGGTCACGGAGGCCTTGATGCCGGCCAGCGGGGTGCGCAGGTCGTGACTGACGGCGGCGAGCAGGGCGGTGCGGATGCGGTTGCCCTCGGCGAGCGTGCGCGCCCGGTCGGCCTCCTCCTGGAGGCGGCGGCGGTCCAGGGCGACGGCGGCCTGCGCGGCGAACGCGGCGAGCACCCGGCGGTCCTCGGCCGGCAGCACCCGGCCGGTGAGGGCGAGCGCCAGATGGTCGCCGACGGGCATGTCCACGTCGGCGTCCTCGGGCCGCTCCAGGGGCCGCCCGTAGCCGGCCCGCCCGGCGCAGGTCCACGGCTCGACGTCGCTCGCCCGCTCCAGCAGCGCGGCCGACTCCATGGCGAAGGTCTCCCGGACCCGCTCCAGCAGTTCCTCCAGGCTGGTCTCGCCGCGCAGCACGTTCCCGGCGAGGAAGGAGAGGATCTCCGACTCGGCGCGCAGCCGGGCGGCCTGGTGGGTGCGCCGGGCGGCGAGGTCCACCACCGAGGCGACCGACATGCCGACGCCGAAGAAGATCGCGATGGCGACCATGTTCTTGGGGTCGGCGATGGTCAGGCGGTGCAGCGGCGGCGTGTAGAAGTAGTTCAGCAGCAGCGAGCCGAAGGCCGCCGAGGCCAGCGCGGGCAGCAGGCCGCCGAGCAGCGCCGCGGCGACGGTGACGGCGAGGAACAGCAGCATGTCGTTGGCGAGGCCGAGACCGGCGGTGTTCAGCAGCACCGCGAGGACGGCGGGGCCCGCGAGGCCCACCGCCCAGCCCCAGATGATCCGGGCCCGCCCGAGCCGTCCGCCCCGGGCCACGGGCAGTCCGCGGCCCTTGGCGACCTCCTCGTGGGTGACGATGTGGACGTCGAGGTCGGGGCCGGACTCGCGGGCGACCGTGGCGCCGACGCCGGGCCCGAAGACGTACTGCCAGGCCTTGCGGCGCGAGGAGCCCAGCACGATCTGGGTGGCGTTGACGCCGCGCGCGAAGTCCAGCAGCGCGGCCGGTATGTCGTCGCCCACCACATGGTGGAACGTTCCGCCCAGGTCCTCCACCAGGGTGCGCTGGACGGCCAGTTCCTTCGGGGAGGCGGCGGTCAGGCCGTCGCTGCGGGCTATGTACACGGCGAGCACCTCGCCGCCCGCGCCCTTCTCGGCGAGCCGCGCGGCCCGGCGGATCAGGGTGCGCCCCTCGGGGCCGCCGGTCAGCCCGACGACGATGCGCTCCCGGGAGCCCCAGATCCTGGAGACCCGGTGCTCGCTGCGGTAGGCGGTCAGGTACTCGTCGACCCGGTCGGCCACCCACAGCAGGGCCAGCTCGCGCAGGGCGGTCAGGTTTCCGGGCCGGAAGTAGTTGGACAAGGCCGCGTCGACCTTGTCCGGCTGGTAGATGTTGCCGTGCGCCATGCGGCGGCGCAGGGCCTCGGGCGACATGTCGACCAGCTCGATCTGGTCGGCCCGCCGTACGACCTCGTCCGGCACGGTCTCGCGCTGCCGCACCCCCGTGATCGACTCGACCACGTCGCCGAGTGACTCCAGGTGCTGGATGTTGACGGTGGAGATCACGTCGATGCCGGCGGCGAGCAGGTCCTCGACGTCCTGCCAGCGCTTGGCGTTGCGGGAGCCGGGGACGTTCGTGTGGGCGAGTTCGTCCACCAGGGCGACGGCGGGCGCCCGGCGCAGCACGGCGTCGACGTCCATCTCGGGGAAGGCGCTCCCCCGGTACTCCAGCTGCCGGCGCGGCACCTGCTCCAGGCCGTGCAGCATCACCTCGGTGCGCGGCCTGCCGTAGTGCTCGACGACGCCCACGACGCAGTCGGTGCCCCGCTCCACACGGCGGTGCGCCTCGGAGAGCATGGCGTAGGTCTTGCCGACGCCCGGTGCCGCACCGAGGTAGATCCGCAGCTTGCCGCGTGCCATGGCTCCATTGTCTTCCCGTGACTCCTGCCTACGCAGCGTCGACCCTACGGCCCGCAATCGCGGCAAAAAGGACAGGGGGGCGGCTGAGGGACAACTTTGACGCAACCCTGATGAGCGGCGTGCCGCACCGTCCGGTTCAGTGCTCGGCGATCTCGCCGTCGTGCAGTTCCAGCACCCGGTCGGCCAGGTCCAGCAGGGTCGCGTCGTGGGTGGCGACCAGCGCGGTGACCTGCTCGCTGCGGACGACCGCCCGCAGCAGCTCCATCACGGCGTGCCCGGTCTCGGCGTCGAGCTGGCCGGTCGGTTCGTCGGCGACGATCAGGGCCGGCCGGTTGGCGAGGGCGCGGGCGACGGCGACCCGCTGCTGCTGGCCGCCGGACAGCTCGCCGGGCCGCTGGGCCGCGTGCCCGGCGAGGCCCACGAGGGACAGCAGCAGCTCCACCCGCTCCTCGCGCTCGCGCGGGTCGGCGCGGCGCAGCCGCAGCGGTACGCCGACGTTCTCGGCCGCGGTGAGGATGGGGATGAGCCCGAAGGACTGGAAGACGAACCCGATCCGGTCCCGGCGCAGCCGCAGCAGCTCGCTCTCGCCCAGCTCCCCCAGCCGCAGCCCGTCGACCTCGACCTGCCCGCGATCGGGCGTGTCGAGCCCGCCGACGATGTTCAGCAGGGTGGTCTTCCCGGACCCCGAGCGCCCCTTGAGGGCGACCAGCTCCCCGCGCCGCACCTCCAGAGACACGCCGCGCAGCGCGTGCACGGCGCCGGCGCCCGTGCCGTACGACTTGTGCACGTCCTGGACCCGCACCATGGTGCCGGTGACCACCTGACCGCCCATACCGCCCCTCCCCCGTCAACCGACGGCAAGTATGGCGCCGCGAAGGGGCGCGGGGAACGGCGCGAACAACCGCGGCAGACCCGCATTCGGCGACGACACACATCCCCAACGGCGCGACCCCGCAAAAAAACGGGCCGCACCCCGAAGGCACGGCCCGTACCGACCCTGCTGAACCCAGCGGAGCGCCTAGCGGACCTCGGTGATCTCAGGCCCCCGCTGCAGCTGCCCCATGCCGCCGGAGAAGCGCGAGCCCTCCTCCTGCTGGACCCCCTCGGGGACCATCTGCGCGTCGTTGGGCAGCTTCAGGACGATCGGGTCGCGGGGCGCCATCGGGCCGTCGCCGCGGACCACGACCGTGTCGCGGAAGATCTGCTCCAGCAGCCCGGCCGCCTGCGGCTGCACCGCGCCCTGCCCGGAGATCACACCGCGCAGGAACCAGCGCGGGCCGTCCACGCCGACGAACCGCACGACCTGGAAGCCGCCGGTGCCGTCGGGCAGCTGCACCGGCACCTGGGCGCGCAGCTCCCAGCCGAGCGGGCCCTCGACCTCGTCGACGATGCCACCCTGCTGGGTGATGCCGGAGGCGATCTCCTCGCGGACCTCGCCCCAGATGCCCTCGCGCTTGGGCGCGGCGAAGGCCTGGAGCTGGATGGCGCTGTCGCGCAGCACGACGGTCGCGGCGACGATCGCGTCACCGGCGACCTCCACCCGCAGCTCCATGCCGTCGACACCCGGCACGAACAGACCGCCCAGGTCGACGCGGCCGTCGCCGGGGTCGCGCACCTCGCTGCTGTCCCACGGCCCGTCGGGCCGGGGCCCGGGCTCCAGCCGGACGCGCTCGCGCTCGACCTCTTCCACCTCGTCCGCCTCGGTGTCGACGCTGTCGACGACCTGCTCGGCCTCGCCGGCCGCGTCCTCGGCGGCACCCTTCTTCTTGCGACGTCCGAACACGTCACTGTCCTTCCCGGTCGGATACGACCGAAGCGTATCGATTCCCACCCGTCGGACCGCCCTTGGCGGCCTGACCGCTTGTGCCGCTCTCGCCGCCCACCGCGGCATGACCGCCGGTGGACCCGAAGCCCCCCTCGGCGCGCGCCGAGCCGGGAAGCTCCGCCACCTCGCGGAAGCGGACCTTCTCGACCTGCTGGACGACCAGTTGGGCGATCCGGTCGAAGCGCTCGAACCGCACGGACTCGCGCGGGTCGAGATTCACCACGATCACCTTGATCTCCCCACGGTACCCGGCATCAACCGTCCCCGGGGCATTCACGAGGGCGACACCGCAGCGGGCGGCGAGACCGGAACGCGGATGCACGAAGGCCGCGTACCCGTCGGGCAGGGCGATCGACACACCCGTGGGGAGCACGGCCCGTTCACCGGGCTTCAGCTCGCACGCCTCGGTGGTGCGCAGATCGGCTCCGGCGTCCCCGGGATGCTCGTACGCGGGCAGCGGTACGTCGGGGTCGACGCGCCGGATCAGTACGTCGAGCGGGCTACGGCTCACGGGTTCACCTCGAAGGCGCGGGCGCGCCGGATCTGGTCCGGGTCGCTCATGGCGGCCTGGATCTCCTCCCGGCGGCCGTGGTCGGTGAAGTGGTCGACCTTGACCTCGATGAACAGGGCGTCGGCGCGGACGGCGACCGGGCCGTCGGGGCCGCCGATGCGTCCGGTGGCCGTGGAGTAGATCTTGCGGCCGGCGACCGCGGTGACCTCCGCTTCCAGGTACAGCGTGGTGCCCACCGGGACAGGGCGCACGAAGTCGGTCTCCAGCCGGCCGGTGACGGCGATGGTCCGCAGCAGCCAGTTCAGCGAGCCGAGGGTCTCGTCCAGGGCCGTGGCCAGCACGCCGCCGTGCGCGAGGCCCGGGGCACCCTGGTGGGCGGGCTGGACGGTGAACTCGGCGGTCAGCGAGACGCCGTCGCCGGCCCGTGCCTCCAGGTGCAGCCCGTGCGGCTGACCGGGTCCGCACCCGAAACAGTGTTCATAGTGGGCGCCGAGGAGTTCCCCGGGCGCGGGCGCGTCGGGGTGCCGTACCGGTTTCACCGCGTCGGCGGGGGGCTGAAGGCTTGCGGAACTACCACTCACAGGCGCAGACCTTACCCGCCCGTCCGTCACCCGCCACCGCCCTGCTCGGCAGCGCTTCGCGCCGGCCGCCCCGACTCCGGCCGGAGACGGATCCCGTGCCAAGCTTGGCTCCATGCAGCTCTCCGCCACCCCCTACGAAGAACGCCTCACCGCCCCCCGCTCGTGGTGGCTGATCAGCTTTCTCGTGGGCGCCTCCTTCGCCTTGGTCCTGCTTCCGTTCGGCACCCTGCCGCTGCTCGGCGGCCTGGTCGGCGGTACGGCCGCGGCGGCCGTCGTGGCCAGCGCGTACGGCTCGCCGCGCATCCGTGTCGTGGGCGGCTCGCTGATCGCGGGCGAGGCGAGGATCCCGGTGTCGGCGCTGGGCGAGGCGGAGGTGCTGGACGCGGAGGAGGCCCGCGCCTGGCGGACGTACAAGGCCGACACCCGGGCGTTCCTGCTGCTGCGCGGGTACATCCCGACCGCGCTTCGGGTGGAGGTCACGGACCCCGAGGACCCGACGCCGTACCTGTACCTGTCGACGCGGGAGCCGGAGAGGCTGGCGGCGGCGATCGAGGCGGCGCGCACGGCCGACGCCTGAGCGGCGCCGACAACGCTCCTGATCAGGACGCCTGGCGCTCGTCTAGCGCTCGTCGGGGAGGTCGCCCAGGTCCAGGGGCTCGGCCGGTTTCTCCAGCGGCGGCAGCTGCTCCAGCTCCTCCCAGGGGGCCTGGATCGCGCGCAGGTCCGCCCGGATGCGGGCGGCGAGCCGCTTGGTGTCCCGCCGGTTGACGACCGCCCCGACCGCGGCGCCCACCATGAACGGCATGAGGCTGGGCAGGTCCCGGACCATGCGCCGCATGATCTGCTGGCGCAGCCGGCGCTTCATCTGGCCACCGAGGGCCGAGTCGTACGTCGACGGCTTGAGCACGTCGACCCCGCGCTCCCCCGACCAGGAGGACAGATACGCGGTGCTGCGGGTTCTGAGGTTTCCCGGCGGTCTGACGCCGTAGACCTCGTGCAGTTCGGCGATGAGCTTCATCTCGATCGCGGCGACCCCGGTGATCTCCGCGGCCAGTTCGGTCGGCATGGCCGGCGGCATGGGCAGCATGGCGGCCGCTCCGATGCCGGCCCCGACCGTCGCGGTCCCGGCCGTGGCGCCCGCCACCAGCTTGTCGGCGAGCTCCTCGGGCCCGAGGCCGGGGAACTGCCGGCGCAGGGTCGCGAGGTCGCGTACGGGGATGCGCGGGGCGATCTCGATGATCCGGTCGGCGAGGTACGCCAGACCCGCGCGGGCGCTGCTGCCACCCTTGTGGGCCCCTTGCCGGGCCATCTCCCGGGCCTTGCCACCCATCACCGCAGCCCTCCGCCGGGCGGCCGGCGCGAGGGTGCGCGCCCGCGCCGGGCGGTCCACCCGGTCGCCGGCCGGTTCGAGCGGGGCCACCACTCCGGGTGTGCCCCGCTCGTCGTCACGCGCGCCGTGCGGGCCGTCGGACGGCCCTTCGTCCGCTTTCCCCAGGGAGAAGCGGCGCTTCCGAGGAGGGGTCGAGCCAGACACGGCCGACCCGGCCTCAGTCGCAGTCGCGGCAGATGGGCTGGCCGTTCTTCTCCCGGGCCAGCTGGCTGCGGTGGTGCACCAGGAAGCAGCTCATGCAGGTGAACTCGTCCTGCTGCTTGGGCAGCACCCGGACGGCAAGCTCCTCGTTCGAGAGGTCGGCGCCGGGCAGCTCGAGGCCCTCGGCGGCCTCGAACTCGTCGACGTCGACCGACGAGGTGGTCTTGTCGTTCCGCCGGGCCTTCAGTTCTTCGAGGCTGTCCGAGTCGACGTCGTCGTCGGTCTTGCGTGGAGTGTCGTAGTCGGTTGCCATAGTCGCTCTCCCCCTCTGGGTGTCTGCGGTGTCTCCAGCGCACGTAACGCGTGAGAGGCCGGACTTGTGCCCGACCTGAGGCGGAGATTTTGCCTCACATCAAGGTCTGTTACTCAATCGACACCCAACCCGACCCCTCAAGAGTGATCGGCTTGGATGGCGGTGAGGACCGTACACGGTCCGAATGTCGCACCTCAAAGGCGCCTCATCGTGTACTTCCCGTGATCAAGAGCCCTGAAAACCAGGACTTTCCCGGCTTTCCGCCATGTTTCATGATCACAGAGAGTACATGGCCGAAAATCCGTCCATGTGATCGATCACACAGGAGCAAGCTCATTCGGCGGCTGAAAAATTCCGCGTCGAGCGAACATCCTCCGCGTGTGTCGGTCCAGGGCGGATACGGCCGGTCCGGCGGCTCCGCCGAGGATCACAGCGGCAGGGTGACCCTCATCACCAGCCCCCCGCCCTCGCGGGGCTGCGCCCCGATGTGGCCGCCGTGCGCACGGGCCACGGACCGCGCGATGGACAGGCCGAGGCCCACACCCTTGTCGCTGCCCGTGCGCTCCGTACGGAGCCGTCTGAAGGGCTCGAAAAGGTTGTCGATCTCGTACGCCGGGACCACCGGTCCGGAGTTGGCGACGGTCAGCACCGCCTGCCCGTGCTGGATCTCCGTGTCCACCTCCACCCAGCCGTCCTCCGGCACGTTGTACCGCACCGCGTTCTGCACCAGGTTCAGCGCGATCCGCTCCAGCAGCACGCCGTTGCCCTGCACCACGACCGGCTTGCGCTCGCCGCGGATCTTCACGCCCTTGGCGTCGGCCTCGGCGCGCACCTGGTCGATGGCCTGGGTGGCGACCTCGGCCAGGTCGACGGGCTTGCGCTCGACGATCTGGTTGTCGCTGCGGGCGAGCAGCAGCAGCCCCTCGACCAGCTGCTCGCTGCGCTCGTTGGTGGCGAGCAGGGTCTTGCCGAGCTGCTGCAGCTCCACCGGCGCGTTCGGATCGGACAGGTGCACCTCGAGCAGCGTTCTGTTGATCGCCAGCGGGGTGCGCAGCTCGTGCGAGGCGTTGCCGACGAAGCGCTGCTGGGCGGTGAAGGCCCGCTGGAGCCGCTCCAGCATGTCGTCGAACGTGTCCGCGAGCTCCTTCAGCTCGTCGTCCGGGCCGTCCAGCTCGATCCGGCGGGACAGATCGGAACCGGCCACCTGGCGGGCGGTACGGGTGATCCGGCCGAGCGGGGACAGCACGCGGCCCGCCATCGCGTAACCGAACGCGAAGGCGATCACGGCGAGGCCCAGCAGGGCCAGCAGCGAGCGGCTGAGCAGATCGTCCAGGGCGGCCTGGCGCTGCTGGTCGACGCAGTGCGCGATCGCGTCGTTGAACTCCGACAGCGGCAGGCTGGTGGTGTTGATCGCCGGGCAGTTGTCGCTGGAGACCTTGATCGCCGTACCGCTCACGATCTTGAACAGCGGCTGGTTGCCCGTGCTGATCGCCTGTGCGGCCAGCAGGTAGATGATCGACAGCAGCAGGATGCCGGCGATCAGGAACATGCCGCCGTACAGCAGCGTCAGCCGTATGCGGATGGTCGGGCGCAGCCACGGGAAGGGCGGCTGCGGCCTTCTGGGGTCCCAGGTGGGCTTCGGGGGCGCCTGGGGCGGCGCGGGTGTGGCGGCCATGGCGGATCAGATCCGGTAGCCGGAGCCGGGGACGGTGACGATCACCGGCGGCTCGCCCAGCTTGCGCCGCAGGGTCATCACGGTGACGCGCACGACGTTGGTGAACGGGTCGGTGTTCTCGTCCCAGGCCTTCTCCAGCAGCTGCTCGGCCGAGACGACCGCGCCCTCGCTGCGCATGAGCACCTCCAGCACCGCGAACTCCTTGGGGGCGAGCTGGATCTCCTTGCCGTCCCGGAAGACCTCGCGGCGGTTGGGGTCCAGCTTGATGCCGGCGCGCTCCAGGACGGGCGGCAGGGGAACGCTCGTACGGCGGCCGAGGGCGCGCACGCGCGCGATCAGCTCGCTGAACGCGAACGGCTTGGGCAGGTAGTCGTCGGCGCCGATCTCCAGCCCCTCCACCCGGTCGCTGACGTCACCGGAGGCGGTGAGCATGAGCACGCGCGTGGGCATGCCCAGCTCGACGATCTTGCGGCAGACGTCGTCGCCGTGCACCAGCGGGAGGTCGCGGTCGAGGACGACCACGTCGTAGTCGTTGACGCCGATGCGCTCCAGGGCGGCCGCACCGTCGTACACGACGTCGACGGCCATGGCCTCCCGGCGCAGTCCGGTGGCCACCGCATCGGCGAGCAGCTGCTCGTCCTCGACGACGAGTACGCGCACGTCGCTTGTCCTTCCTCATGTCCACCCGCGTAGCCGCGCCGTGGGCGCGTGCGGGCAGGGGTGTTCGTGGGGTGTGACCTCCATCCTGCCCTTTTCGGCCGTAAGTCGGCTGTAAGGCGGGTTGCGGACCTCACGGACCGGCGCCCCGGGCCGGGAATACGAGAATTTCTCCTCCGGTTGAGGTTTCCGGACGAGGGAGCAGGGGGAGGACGGCTTTACACCCCGCGATCACGCTCTGCATGTAACGCAGCACCATGCGGTACTCCGCGATCCGCTTCCGCAGAGCGGGCGTGGGTGTCCGGCACCGTCGCCGCCCAGCAGGGCAGCGCTGGGCACCCGCGAGAGACGTGATCGCCCCTTCCCAACCGGCACACCCCCGTGCCACCGACCCACGACCCAGGACGAGGGGGCGCAGCATGGACGCTTTCACCGCAGGACTTCTGCAGCGCATAAGGGCGACCGAGTCCGACCTGACGCGGGCTCGTGACGAGGGTGACGACTTCCTCGTCGAGGTGGAGCAGGCAGAGCTCGACGACCTGCGACGCCTCGCCGCCGAACACGGTGTGGAGGTCGGCGCGTCACGCGTCTGATCGGCCCGAAAGCGCGACAGCGGGACCCCCGGCGAATCCAGCGCCGGGGGTCCCGTCCGTTTCCCGCCCCGTGTCTCCGCCGAGGCCTGCGCCTTGTCCGGCACGGCCCCCCGCTCAGTCGTGCCAGGCGCCGAAGTCCTCCAGCAGCCGCTGGAGGGGCTCGAACACCCCCGGCGACCCGGCGACGGTCAGATCCCGCGACGGGCCATGTCCGGGCCGCCCGCCGACCAGCCCGCCCGCCTCCCGGGCGATCAGGTCGCCCGCGGCGAAGTCCCACGCGTTGAGCCCGCGCTCGTAGTACCCGTCGAGCCGGCCGCAGGCCACGTCGCACAGGTCGACCGCCGCCGAGCCGCCTCGCCGGATGTCGCGCAGCAGGGGGATCAGCCGGGCGGCGACCTCGGCCTGATGGGTGCGGACCTCGGTGACGTAGTTGAAGCCGGTGGAGACCAGGGCCTGCTCCAGCGGGGGCGCGGGACGGCAGACGAGCGCCCGCTCGCCCTCCCATGCGCCGGTGGCCCACGCCCCTCCGCCGCGCACGGCGTGGTACGTCTCGCCGCGCATCGGAGCCGCGACCACCCCGACGACCGTCTCCCCGTCCTGCTCGGCGGCGATGGACACCGCCCAGGTCGGCAGGCCGTAGAGGTAGTTCACCGTGCCGTCGAGCGGGTCGATCACCCAGCGCACGCCGCTGGTGCCCGCCACGGACGCGCCCTCCTCGCCGAGGAAGCCGTCGTCGGGGCGGTGGCCGGAGATCAGATCGGTGATCAGCTTCTCCGCCGCGATGTCCATCTCGGTGACCACGTCGATCGGGCTCGACTTGGTCCTCGCCACGGCGAGGTCGGCCGGTCTGCCGTCCCGCAGCAGGTCACCGGCGCGGCGGGCGGCCTCCCGGGCCAGTTCCAGCAGGTCCCGGTGCAGGGGGTCGGTCACGGGTCTCCTCACGCGTAGGGGCTGTCGGCGCCGGCGGCGGCCGGGCGCGGGGCGCGGGCCGGGCAGCAGCCGACCGGGCAGAGGTGGTGGCTCGGGCCGAGGGCGCCCAGAGCGCAGGGCGTGACCGGCCGGCCGCTCTCGACGGCGGCGCGCTCCATGACCAGGTCGCGGACGGCGGCGGCGAAGCGCGGGTCGGCGCCCACCGTGGCCGAACGGCGCACCGGCAGGCCCAGCTCCACCGCCTTGGCCTTGGCCTCGGTGTCGAGGTCGTAGAGGACCTCCATGTGGTCGGAGAC
The DNA here is from genome assembly GCF_043202415.1 of Streptomyces sp. NPDC048192. NCBI lineage: Bacteria > Bacillati > Actinomycetota > Actinomycetes > Kitasatosporales > Streptomycetaceae > Streptomyces > Streptomyces sp. NPDC048192. The sequence continues at coordinate 134,723 of NZ_JBIDAL010000008.1, read as the reverse complement.
GAAGCCGATGGGTGCCATCACCACGGCCGGGACGCCCGCGGCGTGCTGTTCCTGAAGGTGGTCGCAGATGTCCGGCTCCAGCCACGGGATGTGCGGGGCGCCGGAGCGGGACTGGTAGACCAGCCGCCAGGGGTGGTCGATTCCCGTGCGCTCCCGGACGGCGTCGGCGATCAGCTGGGCCACGTCCAGGTGCTGCTCGACGTAGGAGCCGCCCTCGCCGTGAGCCTCGACGGGGCCGGAGGTGTCGGCGGCGGAGGTCGGGATGGAGTGGGTGGTGAAGGCGATGTGGGCGCCCGCGCGGACGTCCTCGGGGAGGTCCTCCAGGGCGCGCAGCACGCCGTCGGCCATGGGCTCGACGAAGCCGGGGTGGTTGAAGTAGTGCCGCAGCTTGTCGACCTTGGGCAGCGGCAGGCCCTCGGCCTCCAGCGCGGCCAGCGCGTCGGCGAGGTTCTCGCGGTACTGGCGGCAGCCGGAGTAGGAGGCGTAGGCGCTGGTGGCGAGCACCAGGATGCGGCGGCGGCCGTCGGCGGCCATCTCCCGCAGGGTGTCCGTCAGATACGGCGACCAGTTGCGGTTGCCCCAGTACACCGGCAGGTCCAGGCCGTGCTCGGCGAAGTCCTTGCGCAGGGCGTCCAGCAGGGCGCGGTTCTGGGCGTTGATGGGGCTGACCCCGCCGAACAGGAAGTAGTGCTGCCCGACCTCCTTCAGGCGTTCCTTCGGGATGCCGCGCCCGCGCGTGACGTTCTCCAGGAACGGGACCACGTCGTCCGGGCCTTCGGGGCCGCCGAAGGAGAGCAGGAGCAGGGCGTCGTACGGGGTGGGATCGAGCGCGTCTGGCATGACTCGATCCTGCCACCCGGTGCCGACAGCCGGGGAACGGTGGGGTGACGAGTCGGGTTCCAACCGGTTCATGGCGGTTTCCCCGGCCGATGACCGGCGGATGAACCGGGTGCGATTAGGGTCCCCTTACTCGTAAGCTGTATCAGCCGCATTCGCGCCTTACCGAGCCGCTTCGGAGACCCCGTGCCCAGCCCCTACAGAGCCCTGTTCGCCGAACCCGGTACCAAGGCGTTCTCCGCCGCGGGTTTCCTCGGCCGGATGCCGCTGTCGATGATGGGCATCGGCGTGGTCACGATGGTCTCCCAGCTGACCGGGCGGTACGGGCTCGCGGGCGCGCTGTCGGCCACCATCGCGCTGTCCGCCGCGGTGATCGGACCGCAGATCTCCCGGCTGGTCGACCGGCACGGGCAGCGCCGGGTGCTGCGCCCCGCCACCCTGGTGGCCCTCGCCGCGGCGGCCGGCCTGCTGCTCGCCGCGCATCTGACGTGGCCGGACTGGGTGCTGTTCGCGTGCGCCGCCGGGATCGGCTCGGTGCCGAGCCTCGGCGCGATGATCCGGGCCCGTTGGGCGGCGCTGTACCGGGGCACCGGGAAGCTGCACACCGCGTACTCGTTCGAGTCGGTCGTCGACGAGGTGTGCTTCATCTTCGGGCCGATCGTCTCGATCGGGCTGTCCACGGCGTGGTTCCCGGAGGCGGGGCCGCTGCTCGCCGCCTGCTTCCTGGCCGCCGGCGTCTTCTGGCTCACCGCCCAGCGCGCCACGGAGCCCGAGCCGCACCCGCGCGAGCCCTCCGGCGGCGGTACGGCCCTGCGCTCGGCCGGGCTGCAGGTGCTGGTGGCGACCTTCGCGGCGACCGGCGCGATCTTCGGGTCGGTGGACGTGGTCACCGTCGCCTTCGCCGACGAGCGCGGCCACAAGAGCGCCGCGAGCCTGGTCCTCGCGCTGTACGCGGCCGGTTCCTGCGTCGCCGGGGTGGTCTTCGGGCTGCTGCGGCTCGCCGGGGCGCCGGAACGCCGCTGGCTGCTGGGCGTGGCGGCGATGGCCGTGAGTATGATCCCCCTCCTACTGGTCGGAAACCTGCCGCTTCTGGCCGTGGCGCTGTTCGTTGCGGGCCTGTCCATCGCGCCGACGATGATCACGACGATGTCCCTCATCGAAGAGCACGTACCTCGCGCGCAGCTCACCGAGGGCATGACCTGGGTGAGCACCGGCCTCGCGGTCGGCGTGGCGCTCGGCTCGTCCGTGGCCGGCTCGGTGATCGACGCGGCCGGGGCGCGGGCCGGGTACGGGGTCCCGGCGGTGTCCGGGGCCGTCGCGGTCGCGGTCGGTTTCCTCGGGTACCGCCGGCTGCGCAGGCCGGCCTCGGGTCGGGGAGGCACCGTTGAGCAGCACAGCGAGCGGGAAGAACGGCACCTGGCGTAACTGGGGCGGCACCGTGTCGGCCCGGCCCGCCCGGCAGGTCGCGCCCGCGTCGGCGGCGGAGCTGGCCGCGGTGGTGCGCCGGGCCGCCGAGGACGGCCTGAAGGTGAAGGCGGTCGGCACCGGCCACTCCTTCACGTCGATCGCGGCCACCGACGGTGTGCTGATCCGCCCTCACCTGCTGACCGGCATCCGCGGGATCGACCGCGAGGCCATGACGGTCACGGTGGAGGCCGGCACGCCGCTCAAGCGACTCAATGCGGCACTGGCGCGCGAGGGTCTGTCGCTCACCAACATGGGCGACATCATGGAGCAGACCGTCTCCGGTGCCACCAGCACCGGCACGCACGGCACGGGTCGCGAGTCGGCCTCGATCGCCGCTCAGGTCAAGGGGCTCGAACTCGTCACGGCGGACGGCTCGGTGCTCACCTGCTCCGAGAAGGAGAACCCGGAGGTCTTCGCTGCGGCCCGAATAGGCCTCGGCGCCCTCGGGATCGTCACCGCGATCACCTTCGCCGTCGAGCCGGTCTTCCTGCTCACCGCCCGCGAGGAGCCGATGCCCCTCGACCGGGTCCTCACCGAGTTCGATCAACTGTGGGCGGAGAACGAGCACTTCGAGTTCTACTGGTTCCCGCACACCGGCAACACCAACACCAAGCGGAACAACCGCAGCGCCGGCCCCGAGCAGCCCGTGGGGCAGCTGGCCGGCTGGTTCGAGGACGAGTTCCTCTCCAACGGCGTCTTCCAGGTGGCCCAGTGGGTGGGCCGCGCCGCCCCCGCCGCCGTACCGGCCATCGCGCGGATCTCCAGCAGGGCCCTGTCCGCGCGGACGTACACGGACATTCCCTACAAGGTCTTCACCTCGCCGCGCCGGGTGCGCTTCGTGGAGATGGAGTACGCCGTCCCGCGCGCGGCCCTGGTGGACACGCTGCGCGAGCTGAAGGCCATGGTCGACCGCTCGGGACTGCGGGTCAGCTTCCCCGTCGAGGTGCGCACCGCCCCGGCCGACGACATCACCCTGTCGACCGCCTCCGGCCGGGACAGCGCCTACGTCGCCGTCCACATGTTCCGGGGCACGCCGTACCAGGCCTACTTCACCGCCGCCGAGCGCATCTTCACCGCCCACGAAGGCCGGCCGCACTGGGGCAAGGTGCACACCCGGGACGCCGAGTACTTCGCGCGCGTCTACCCGCGCTTCGGCGAGTTCACCGCACTGAGGGACCGGCTCGACCCGGAACGGCTGTTCCAGAACGCCTACTTGAGGAGGGTTCTGGGGCCGTAGGCGCCACAACGGGCATTTCGTGCATACCGGGAACTTGTCGTACCGGAATGCATTGCTTCCGTTTCCGGGGATTGCGTGAAGTTCGCCACGTTCATGATCCGCGAAACCGGTTGCCGACGGCCAAGTCGCAAGCGTTGCCAGAAGTTGGGCGGCGCGCCCATCCACGCACATGGTCCAAATGGAGTACTGTTGCGAGCCCTGGGTCCGGTCTCCCACCAGGGTGTCCGCGGCCTTGCAGGACCGCCGGGAGGGGGGCTAGTTGCACAGGGTGACGGATTTGGTCACTTAGCGTTGCGAACAGGTAACCGTGCCATAACGGCGGCCCAGGGCCCGTGCCCGACACGCCGGGCAACTCGGCAAGGTTGTGGCAGGCTGCACCCGGGCAGGCCACACTCGACTAGCGGAAGCAGCGACGCACGTGACGTCGGCAGGCACCACCCGGGAGGTCCCCATGCCCGAACTGCGTGTCGTGGCCGTCTCGAATGACGGCACACGGCTGGTGCTGAAGGCTGCCGACGCAACGGAGTACACCCTTCCGATCGACGAACGGCTGCGCGCCGCCGTGCGCGGCGACCGGCCCCGCCTCGGCCAGATCGAGATCGAGGTCGAGAGCCATCTGCGCCCCCGCGACATCCAGGCGCGTATACGCGCGGGTGCCACCGCGGAAGAGGTCGCACAGCTCGCCGGCATCCCCGTGGACCGGGTGCGGCGCTTCGAGGGCCCCGTGCTCGCCGAGCGCGCCTTCATGGCCGAGCGCGCCCGCAAGACCCCGGTCCGCCGCCCCGGTGAGAACTCCGGGCCGCTGCTCGGCGAGGCCGTGCAGGAGCGGCTGCTGCTGCGCGGCGCCGAGAAGGACACCGTGCAGTGGGACTCCTGGCGCCGCGACGACGGCACCTGGGAGGTGCTCCTCGTCTACCGGGTCGCGGGTGAACCGCACTCGGCGAGCTGGACGTACGACCCGCCCCGGCGGCTCGTGCAGGCCGTGGACGACGAGGCGCGCTCGCTCATCGGCGAGTCCGACGACCTCGCCGTACCCGAGCCGAGCTTCCCGTTCGTGCCGCGCATCGCCCGCCTGCCGCGCGAGCGTTCGATGGACCGCGCGCTCGACCGGGGCGACCGGGAGCGGCCGAGCCTGCCCGCGCAGTCGTCCGAGCCGGCGGAGGAGAGCACGGGCGAACGCGACTCGCTGACCAGCCTGCTGGAGGCGGTACCGAGCTTCCGGGGCGACCTGGTCGTCCCGGAGCGCCCGGCGGAGACGCCGGAGGAGCCCGACGCCGAACCGGCCGCCGAGGAGCCGCCGGCTCCGGCCGCCTCGGCCGGTTCGGCCTACGCGGACGTGCTCATGCCCCGCTCCGTGGGCAGCCACCGGGACCGGCTCATCGGCGCCACCGACCGCCAGGCGGAGGCCGACGGCGTCCGCCCCGGCCGCCGCGCCGCCGTACCGAGCTGGGACGAGATCGTCTTCGGCACACGCCGCAAGAAGCAGGAGTAACCGGCCGAATGGCAACGGGAAGTGGGGGCACGCGTGCGTGCCCCCACTTCCGGCTGCACGCGCGCGTGCCCGCAGCGGCGTTACTGCGGATCCGCGCCCACCGCCACCGGCCGTTCCGGATCCGAGGACCACTCGGACCACGAACCGACGTACAGCGCCGCCGGAACGCCCGCCACTGCGAGCGCCAGGACCTCGTGGGCGGCGGAGACGCCCGAGCCGCAGTACACGCCCACCTCGGCGTCTGCGGACACGCCGAGCGCCTTGAAGCGGTCCCGCAGTTCGTCCGCCGGCAGGAAGCGGCCGTCGGGGCCCACGTTCTCCGTGGTCGGCGCCGACACCGCGCCCGGGATGTGGCCGCCGACCCGGTCGATCGGCTCCACCTCGCCGCGGTAGCGCTCCCCCGCACGGGCGTCCAGCAGCACACCCGTGCGGGCCAGGGCGGCGGCGCCGTCCGCGTCCAGCAGCCCGGAGGCGGCCGGCTCGGGCCGGAAGTCGCCCTCGGCCGGCTCCGGCTCGTCGGTGGACAGTTCGCCCTGCCAGGACGGCAACCCGCCGTCCAGAACCCGCACGTCCGGGTGACCCGTCCAGCGCAGCAGCCACCAGGCGCGCGCCGCCGCCCAGCCCTGGCCGCCGTCGTACACGACCACCGGCCGGCCGGCCGAGACGCCCGCGCGGCGCATGGCGGCACCGAACTCCTCCAGGTCAGGCAGCGGATGCCGGCCGTTCCGCCCCGGCTCGCCGGCCAACTCCCGGTCCAGGTCGACGAAGACCGCGCCCGGGATGTGCCCGGCGGCGTACTCGGCGCGTCCGTCGAAGTCCGGCGCGCCCGCCGCCTTCGCCAGGCTCAGCTGCCAGCGCACGTCCAGCAGCACCGGAGGACGGTCCCCGGCCAGCTCATGCGCGAGATCGGTTGCGGTGATGATGGCTGTCATGGCGCCATGCATACGCCAGGGGTGGCCGCGGCGTCCAGGTCCGGCTACTCTGCTCGGCCGGACACGCTCGATCACGTGGCGTACGGGATCGAGCACGTGCTGTACAACCGGCGGACACCCGCCGGCCATCGTCAGGAAGCGGCGAAGACGGCAGACCGGGCATCCTCCCGGGGGTGTCGCCGAGCGGCGGCCCGCCACGGCCCGCCCCGGCGGGGAGGATGCGGGCACCGGCACGGGCGTGACCGACGCCGGCGTGGACCCCCTTGCGGGGGCGGAAGCGACACGGCCACCGCGAGGGGCCGGGGAGAGAGTGATCGATGACCGAGGCACGGGAGCCGGCCGGCCCGCACGCGGGGCGTGCGCCCGGCACGCCCTGCTGGGTGAGCCTGATGGCGCACGGGCTGGCCGCCACCGAGGAGTTCTACGGGGAGCTGTTCGGCTGGGAGTTCCGGCCGGGTCCGCAGCAACTCGGTCCGTACGTGCGAGCGCTGCTGGACGACCACGAGGTGGCGGGCATGGGCCAGCTGCCGCCGGACCGCCGGCTGCCGATCGCCTGGACGCCGTACTTCGCCTCGGTCGACGTGGATCTGACGGCCGACACCGTGCGGGAGTGCGGCGGCACGGTGGCGGTCGGACCGCTGGACGCCGCGGAGGCCGGGCGGATGGCCATCGCCGCCGACCCCTCCGGGGCGGTGTTCGGGATCTGGCAGTGCGCCGCGCACCTCGGCACCGCGATCACGGGAGTGCCGGGCACGCCCGCGTGGAACGAGCTGGTGACCTTCGAGACCGAGAGCGTCGCCAAGTTCTACACGACGGTGTTCGGTTACGAGCAGGAGCCGGTGGTCTCGGCCGACTTCGACTATGTGACGCTCCACCTCGGCGGCCGCCCCGTCGCCGGTCTGCACGGCGTCGGCCATGCGCTGCCCCGCGACCGCGGACCGCACTGGCAGACGTACTTCGAGGTGGCCGACGCGGACGCGGCGGTACGGCAGGTCGCCGACCTGGGCGGCCGGATCGTCCGCCAGCCGCACGACAGCCCCCACGGCCGCGTGGCCACGGTGGCGGACCCGGAGGGCGCGGAGTTCTCGGTGGTCGAGAACCCCCACTGACCGCTCCCCGGGCCGCCCGGACCCGGGTCACCCCGCCCCGAGCGCTCCCACAGGCCTGGGCGCCCGCGGACCGGAACGGACGCGCGCGGGCCCTGGGCAGCCAGGAAGACGCCCCAGGGGGACGCGCACGGGTCCTGGCAGCCCGACAGACGCCCCCGGCGGACGCGTGTGGGTCCTGGGCAGCCCGGCAGAGGTCCAAAGCGACAGCTGCCCCGGAGGAACGCGCGCGGGTCCCGAGCAGCCCGGCAGACGCCCCGGGCGGACGCACGCGGCCCGGGCGGCCGGGTGACTGCCCCACACGACAACGCCCCCTACTGACGCGCGCGAGCCCGAGAGGGGCCGGGAAACGTCCCGGGCGGCGCCTGTCCCGGACCGACACGCGCAGCCCGAGAGCGGCCGGGAAACGCGCCCACACGACAACGCCCCCCGACCGACGCGTGCCGCCCGAGTCCGGCCGGGAGACGCCCGGGCCGCACCTGCCTCGGACCGGCACGGACAGCCTGAGAGCGGCCCGGGCGGCGCCTGTCCCGGACCGACACGCTCAGCCCGGGGACAGCCGGCAGACGCCCCCTGCACGACAACTGCCCCCGCATCGGCGCGCACGGCCCACGGGTGGCCGGGAGGCGGTTGGGAGAGGCGGCGTCGGTCTCGAGTGGGCCGGGGTCAGCGTGGGGAGACCGGCAGGACGTCCGGGGACAGGGCCGCCGCGCGGGCCGTCGCGGCGGTCATGCGGCGGCGGTGGTGGCGGCGGCACAGCACCTCGTACCCGATCTCGCCGGTCGACTGGTCGACGTCGCCGACGACGACCTGCGCGCCCTCGACGACCATCTCGCCGCCTATTGTGCGCGCGTTGTGCGTGGCGCGGGCGCCGCACCAGCACAGCGCCTCCACCTGGAGCACCTCGATGCGGTCGGCCAGCTCCACCAGCCGCTGCGAGCCGGGGAAGAGCTTGGAGCGGAAGTCGGTGGTGATGCCGAAGGCGTACACGTCCAGGCCGAGGTCGTCCACCACGCGCGCGAGCTGGTCGATCTGCTCCGGCGCGAGGAACTGGGCCTCGTCCGCGATCACGTAGTCGGCCCGTCGGCCCTGCGAGAGGTGATCCACGAGGTAGGCGTACAGGTCCTGGTCGTCGGCGACCTCGACCGCGTCGGTGACCAGGCCGAGCCGGGAGGACAGCTTGCCCTCGCCCGCGCGGTCGTTGCGGGTGAAGATCATGCCGACGAGGCCGCGCGCGGAGCGGTTGTGCTCGATCTGCAGAGCCAGCGTCGACTTCCCGCAGTCCATCGTTCCGGAGAAGAACACCAGCTCGGGCATGAGGAGTCGAGCACCTTTCGGCAAGTAGTCGCAGAGGGCAGGGGGACAGCGTCAGGAGCGTACTTCGAGCAGCGGGACCAGCTGCTCGGCGGGCGTCATCGAGCCGTGGTTGCCGACCAGCGCCGACTCCTTCGGCTCCCGTTCCGACGCGATGACCAGGACGTCGTCGTGCGCGGCCGCGACCACGTCCCCGAGCCGGGCGTACACCCGCTCGTCGACGCGCGGCCCGAACCAGCCCGCCGCGATCGCCTCGTCCCGCGACGCCACCCAGAACTGCTCGCCGAGCACCTCGCGCCACACGGTCAGCACGTCGTCCTCGGCGCCCGGCACCGCGTACACGTGCCGCGCCCGGCCCTCGCCGCCCAGCAGGGCGACCCCGGCGCCCAGCTCCCAGTCCGTGTCGAAGTCGATGCGGTGCTCGTCGTCGAAGGGGACGTCGACCATGCCGTGGTCGGCGGTGACGTACAGCGCGCTGCGCGGCGGCAGTTGCTCGGCGAGGCGCTGGGCGAGCCGGTCGACGTACATCAGCTGGCCGCGCCAGGTGTCGGAGGCGACGCCGTAGCGGTGCCCGGCGCCGTCCAGTTCGGAGTAGTACGTGTAGACCAGCGAGCGGTCCCCGGCGGCCAGTTGCTCCGCCGCGAGGTCCATCCGCTCCTCGCCGCCGAGCCGTCCGTGGAAGCTGCCGCCGCTGAGCGCGATCCTGGTGAGCGGGGTGCGCTCGAAGATGGGCGAGGTCACCTGGGCGGCGTGCACCCCGGCCGCCTGGGCCAGCTCGAAGACGGTGGGGTACGGCTGCCAGGCGTGCGGGTCGGTGTACGGCTGCCAGCGGAGCTGGTTCATCAGCTCGCCGGTGGCCGGGTTGCGCACGGCGTAGCCGGGCAGGCCGTGCAGGCCGGGGGGCAGGCCGGTGCCGACGGAGGCGAGGGAGACCGCGGTGGTGGCCGGGTAGCCGGCGGTGAGCGGGCGGCCGGTGCCGCCGCGCGAGGTGCCGAGCAGCGAGGCCAGGAACGGGGCCTCGTCGGCGTGCGCCCGCAGCTGCTCCCAGCCGAGGCCGTCTATCAGCAGGACGCAGACCCGGTCGGCGGCGGCCAGTTCGGGAATCGTGGCGGTCATACCGGGCACGCCCATGCCGGCGGCTACGGTGGGCAGCAGATCGGCGAGGGAGCCGCTGCCGTACTCGGGCAGCGGCGCGGTGTCCAGGGCGAGCGGTTCCGGGTGGTCCCAGGCGGAGAGCTGGGACATCAGCGGGTGATGTCCGCGGTCGCCTCCGAGATGGCCTGGGCGAAGGCGAGCGCCTCGCGCACCGTCTCCGGGCCGTCCCCGGCCTCGCTGACGCGCAGGCTGAGGTCGTCGGCCGTGGAGTTGCCCGTGTAGCCGTGGTCGGCGTCGCAGTTGGGGTCGCCGCAGGCGGCGGGCTCCAGGTCGATGCGGCTGACCGCACCCCAGCCGATGGTGAGCACGACCTCGCGGGGCAGGGTGCCCGGGGTGTACTGCTCCGGGTTCGCGACGACGCGGCTGACCACGACGGAGGAGATCCGCTCCAGTTTCACCGACTCGGTGGAGGTGGTGGCGTACGGCGTCGGGGAGGTGCTGTCGGCGGCCTGCTCGTCGGTGTGGCTGACGATGAAGCGGTTGCCGGTGAGGACCAGCACGGTCACGTGCCGGCGCACCTCGTTCTGGTCGAAGGTGGTCTCCTGGTGGACCAGGTACGACCGGATGGGCTCACCGCCCACGGCGGCCTCCACCGCCTCGGCCACGAGGGCCGGGTAGTAGCCGCTGCGCTCGATCGCCGCTCGCAGCCCCTGGGTCGTCGTACTGGTCTTGGCCATGGCGTCCATCCTAATCCGTGGGCAAGGGCGGTCCGGGCCAGTCGCGCGGACCGGGGGCGGGCTGCGCACGCGCGCGTGGAGGCCGGCGAACGCCCTCCGGGCGGGCCTCCAGCCGCTCGGCGGCGATCAGACAGGAGAGGGGCTCGGGGCCGCCGGCGTCCGCTGCGGACGCGACCACGAGGGCCGGCGCCTCGCCGAGGGCGCGCACCAGCCGTGCCGTCGCCCCGGCGGTGGGCGGGCGGAGGACGGGGCCCTGGAAAGCGGACGGGCAGGACACGTAGAGCGGGGCGGCGAAGCCGGCCTCCGGGCCGTGGGTGGCAGGTGAGGTCGTACCCGGCGGCGAGCCGCGGCTCCTCCGCGTCCCAGCCGGTCGCCTCCCCGTCCCGCCAGCTGCCCTCGGGCAGCTCGCGGCCGGCGCTCTCCATGCGGCCCCCCTCTCCCGGTCAGTAGGCCGGCATCGTGCGCGGGCCGAGGTCGTCGCGGGCGGGCGGCGGCGCGAGCCGCAGGGTGGCGCCGAGGACGCCGGCGCCGTGCGGGGCGACGACGACCGGCTCCAGAGTGACGGCGACCACCTCCGGGTGGTCGTCGACCAGCCGGGACACCCGCAGCAGCAGCTCCTCCAGCGCCGGGGTGTCGACGGGCGTGGAGCCGCGCCAGCCGAACAGCAGCGGCGCCGTGCGGATCGAGCGCACCAGCGAGGTCGCCTCCCGGTCGGTGACCGGGACCAGCCGGTGCGCCATGTCGCCGAGCAGCTGGGAGGCGGCTCCGGCGAGCCCGAAGGACAGCACGGCCCCGGCCGCCGGGTCGATCACGGCCCGTACGACGGTGTCGACGCCGCGCGGTGCCATACCCTGCACCACCGGCCGCAGCTCCTCCGGCTTCCCGAACAGCTCGGTCAACTCGGCGTACGCCCGGCGCAGTTGCTCCTCGTCGGCCAGGTCGAGGCGTACCCCGCCGAGGTCGGCACGGTGCCTGAGGTGCGGGGCGGTGGCCTTGAGGGCCACCGGGTAGCCGAGGGTGCGGGCGGCTTCGGCGGCGGCGTCGGGGGTGGGCGCGGGCAGGGCGCGCCGTACCCGGATGCCGTACTTGCCGAGCAGTTCGCAGGTCTCCTCGTCGGAGACGGTGAGTCCTTCGCCCCGCGTGAGCAGCTCGTCGATCAGCCGCGCGGCCCCCTTCTCGTCGATGTCGTCGTACTCGGGCACCTTGCCGGGGTCCATGGCCTCCCGCCGCCACTGTCCGTACCTGACGGCCTCGGCCAGGGCCCGCACCGCGCGTTCGGCGGCGGGGTAGGCGGGGATGAGCCGCGCGCTCTCCGCGGGGGTGCCGGGTGCGGGGGGCGCGCCGGTGTCCGCGACCGCGGTGGACGGTCGTCCCGCGGGGCGACCGGGAGAGTGAGCACCGTGCTGCGCGTCGGGTGACGGCTCTCCGGGGTGCGGCGCCGCTCCGGCTGCCGGTTCGACGGCCCCGGCCTGCGGTGCCGTGCTGGCCGCGGCCGACAGCGCCTCCGCGAGCCCGCCCAGCTCCACGTGCACCACCAGCACCGGCTTGCCGGGCACCGCCGCCGCGGCCGACCGCAGCGCCCGGGCCAGCTCCGCGTCCCCCGGCGACGCCTCCCCGATGGCCGGGATCGCCGTGACGACGACGGCGTCGTTGGTGTCGTCCGCCAGAGCCCGCGCCAGCGCCCCGCGGAAGTCCTCCGCCGTCGCCCCGGTCGTCAGGTCCAGTGGACGCGACGGCCGCAGGCCCTCGGCCAGGCACCGGTCGTACGCCAGCACGCCCAGCGACTCGGAGTTGCCGAGGATCGCCACCCGGGGTCCGGCCGGCAGCGGCTGCCGGGCGAGCAGCAGCCCGGTGTCGACCAGCTCGGTGATCGTGTCGACCCGGATCACGCCGGCCTGCCGCAGCAGCGCGGCGACGGTGTCGGGCGGCAGCCGGGTGGCCCGTACCGCGTGGCCCTGGGGCGCGGAGCCGACGCCCTGCACCACGACCAGGGGTTTGGACGCCGCGGTGCGCCGCGCGAGGCGGGTGAACTTGCGCGGGTTGCCGATGGACTCCAGGTACATGAGGACGACGTCGGTCTCGGGGTCGTCGTACCAGTACTGGAGGACGTCGTTGCCGGAGACGTCCGCGCGGTTGCCGGCGGACACGAAGGTGGACACGCCGGTGACCCCGGTGACCCCGCCGCCGCGCCGGTGCAGCCGGGACAGCAGGGCGATGCCGATGGCGCCGGACTGGGCGAACATCCCGATGCGGCCGGGGCGCGGCAGCTCCGGCGCGAGGGAGGCGTTCAGCCGGACGTCCGCCGCGGTGTTGATGATCCCGAAGGCGTTGGGCCCGATGATCCGCATGCCGTACGCGCGCGCCTGGCGCACGAGCGCCCGCTGCCGCTCGCGCCCCTCGGGCCCGCTCTCGGCGTATCCGGCGGAGAGGACGACGAGCCCCTGCACCCCGTGTTCACCGCACTCGGCGACCACGGCGGGCACGTGCTCGGCGGGGACGGCGACCACGGCGAGGTCCACGTGGTCGCCGATGTCGCGGACGCTCCGGTGCGCCGGCACCCCGTCGACCTCGGTGAGGTCCTCGGGGAAGGCCTTGTTCACGGCGTGCAGCCGGCCGTCGTAGCCGGCGTCCCTGATGTTGCCGAGGACGCTGCGGCCGACCCCGCCGGGGGCGCGGCCGACGCCGACGACGGCGACGGAGCCGGGCCTGAGCAGCCGCCGTACCGAGCGGCCCTCGGCGCGCTGTTCACGCGCGCGCTGCACGGCCAGGGAGCGGTCGGTGGGTTCGAGGTCGAACTCCAGGCGGACCACGCCGTCCTCGAAGCTGCGCTTCTGCGTGTAGCCGGCGTCCGTGAACACCTTGATCATCTTGGTGTTGGCGGGCAGCACCTCGGCGGTGAAGCGGCGGATGCCGCGCTCGCGGGCGACCGCGGCGATGTGCTCCAGCAGGGCGGAGGCGACCCCGCGCCCCTGGTGCGCGTCCTGCACGAGGAAGGCGACCTCGGCCTCGTCGGCGGGTGCGGCGGCGGGCATGCCGTCCGCGCCGACGCGGTCATAGCGTACGGTGGCGATGAACTCGCCGCCTACGGTGGCCGCGAGTCCCACCCGGTCCACAAAGTCGTGGTGCGTGAAGCGGTGGACGTCCTTGGCGGAGAGCCTGGGGTACGGCGCGAAGAAGCGGTAGTACTTCGACTCGTCCGAGACCTGCTCGTAGAAGCTGACCAGGCGGTCGGCGTCATCAACGGTGATGGGCCTGATGCGTGCGGTGCCACCGTCGCGCAGCACCACGTCCGCCTCCCAGTGGGCGGGATACTGGTGCCGGTCCTTCCGGTCCGCCGAGGTCTGCATGGGCCCCAGAGTACGGCTCGCGTCCGACAACGGCGCGGGGCAGGCTGTGGAGGACGGCACGCCGGATCGAGGCCGCGGTCCGGCAGTGCCCGGGAAGGACACAGGTCCGATCCGGGCATGCTTCACGATATGGGAAACTGGTCTAGACAACCCTGAAGACTGAAGGGCAGCAACACATGGCTGAGCGCCGCGTCAACGTCGGCTGGGCCGAGGGCCTCCACGCCCGCCCCGCCTCCATCTTCGTCCGAGCCGCCGCGGCCGCAGGCGTCCCGGTGACGATCGCCAAGGCTGACGGCACCCCCGTCAACGCGGCCTCCATGCTGGGTGTCCTGGGCCTGGGCGCCCAGGGCGGCGAGGAGATCGTCCTGGCCTCCGACGCCGAGGGCGCGGACGCCGCTCTCGACCGCCTGGCCAAGCTGGTCTCCGAGGGCCTCGAGGAACTGCCCGAGACGGTCTGAGCACCGGGCACGCCGACCAGCGGAAGCCGTGTCGCCCTTTTCCGGGGCGGCGCGGCTTCCGCCCTTTTCCGGGATCATTGCGCTCACACGTGAATTCGGGCAGCGGAAATACACCGCCACCGAATTCCTCTTCTTTGTATACGGCGTCCGTGTTAATGCCGCAGACCCGAGATGTTTACGGCGTGTTGCGAAGTCCTCACACGCTCGGCGGCCCGCGGAGTGCGCAGCCGGTGCGCGGCCGTCGTGCGCTCGGTGTGCAGCGCCGTGAGCGCCCGCGCGCGTTCGCCGTCCCCGCGCGCCACCGCGTCGACGATGGCGCCGTGCTCCGCCCAGGCGTCCACCGGGCTGGCCGGCGCCTCCACGGCGTACATCCAGGCGATCTTGTGCCGGAGCTGGGTGAGCATCGCGGTCAGCGAGGGGCTGCCGCAGGCCTGGGCGAGCGTCTCGTGGAACCAGCCGCCCAGCGAGCGCAGATCCTCGCTGTTGCCCCTCCTGGCCCGCTCCTGGCCCAGCCTGACCAGGCCGCGCAGCACCTTCAGGTGGGCCTCGGTGCGCCGCTGGGCGGCCCGCGCGGCACCGAGCGGCTCCAGCAGCGTCCGCATCTCCAGCAGGTCGGCGGCCTCCTGCTCGGTCGGCTCGGCCACGCACGCGCCCGCGTGCCGGCGCGTCACCACGAACCCCTCGGCCTCCAGGGTGCGCAGGGCCTCCCGGACGGGGACGCGCGAGACGCCGTAGCGGCGGGCCAGGACGTCCTCGGTGAGGCGGCCGCCGCGCTCGTGGACGCCGGCGATGATGTCGTCCCGGATCGCCGTGCACACCGAATGCGCCGGAATACGCATGACCGACCTCCGCCTTAATCCCCGTGAAACGCCGACGATGGACGCCTGTTCCGTGACTCTATTCCAAGGAGCCGGAATTTCCGACGGCAGGCCGGAAGCCATGGATATTTTTTGGTCAGCGCCAGGGCGGAGCCGGCGGGAAAACGGCGAAAGCCCCGGCTCGGTGAGCCGGGGCCTCGCCGGGGCCTCGTCCGCCGCGCGCCGCGGTGTCAGACGTTCACGCCGTGCTTGCGGAGATAGGCGACGGGGTCGACGTCGGAGCCGTAGTCCGGGGTCGTACGGGCCTCGAAGTGCAGGTGCGGGCCGGTGGTGTTGCCGGTCGCGCCGGACAGGCCGATCTGCTGGCCCGGGACGACGCGCTGGCCGACGGAGACGCCGATGGACGACAGGTGGCCGTACTGGGTGTACATGCCGTCGGCCATCCTGATCACGATCTGGTTGCCGTACGCGCCGCCCCAGCCGGTGGAGACGACGGTGCCGGCGCCGACCGCGTGGACGGCCGTGCCGCTCGCCGCGTGGAAGTCGATGCCGGTGTGCGAGCCGGAGGCCCACAGGGAGCTGCTGGCCTTGTAGCCGGTGGAGACGTAGGAGTTCGCGATCGGGGCGACGAAGGTGTTCAGCAGGCGCTTGCGCTCGGCCTCGCGCGCCGCGCGCTCCCGGGCCTCGCGCTCCTGCCTGGCCTTACGGGCCGCGGCCTCCGCGGCCGCCTTCTGCTCGGCGGCCCGCTTCTGCGCGGCGGCCTGCGCGTCGATGTGCTCGGCCACGTCGTCGCTGACGGCGAGGACCGGGGTGAGGCCGGTCTGCGCCACGGTGTTCTCCGCGGCGAGCGCCGGGGAGGCGGCGAGGGTGCCGATGACTCCGGTGGTGGTGAGGGCAGCGATGCCGGCCGCCTGAGCGGTGGTGCGCTTGACCCGGCCGGGCTTGCGGTGCTTCCCGGTGGCGCACGTGAACGCCATGGAGTGGCTGGTCCTTTCCTTCCCTCTCGCCTACCGGGTTAGCTGACGGGTTCGGAGCAGGAAGGTCTCCTACGGGCTCCCTCGCGGCTCGCGCGGGCGCCCGATTCACCCCAGGGACGTGGGTCCCCGGCTCCCCTGGCTCGCGCCGTACGGGGACTCGGCGATGACTGTCCGGTGCCGCGGGTGCGGCGCACTGCCGGCGGACAGCCCGGACGACGCTACGAAAACCCGCTTTCGAATCCCAAACGGATCCGGGTGTTTGTAGCGCATCCCACAGGGCAGACAGGCAACCTCCGCCCCAAATCGGGCATCTGAGGAAGCGAGTGGAACAGCGTGGGGCTCCGACGGTCCACGAGCCGTCGGAGCCCCACGCGCGCGTGGCCGCTACTCGGCCGCCACGACGCTCACTTCGCCGATGCCGAGCGCCTCCACCGGCGCCTTGATCTGCGACGCGTCACCGACGAGGACGGTCACGAGGCGGTCCACCGGGAAGGCGTTCACGACGGCGGCCGTGGCCTCCACCGTGCCCGTCGCCGCGAGCCGCTGATACAGCGTCGCCTGGAAGTCGTCGGGCAGGTGCTGCTCGACCTGGTCGGCCAGCGTGCTCGCGACGGCCGCCGCGGTCTCGTACTTCAGCGGCGCCACCCCGACCAGGTTCTGCACCGCCACGTCCCGCTCGGCGTCGGTCAGGCCCTCCGCCGCGAGGGTGCGCAGCACCTTCCACAGGTCGTCCAGCGCCGGGCCGGTGTTGGGGGTGTCCACGGAGCCGCTGATGGCGAGCATCGACGCGCCCGTGCCGTCCGGCGCGGACCTCAGGACCTGGCCGAAGGCGCGCACCCCGTAGGTGTAGCCCTTCTCCTCGCGCAGGACGCGGTCCAGGCGGGAGGTGAGGGTGCCGCCGAGGCAGTAGGTGCCGAGCACCTGGGCGGGCCACACCCGGTCGTGCCGGTCGGGCCCGATCCGGCCGATGAGCAGCTGCGTCTGGACGGCGCCGGGCCGGTCCACGATGACCACGCGCCCGGTGTCGTCGGCGGTCACCGGCGGCACGGGCCGCGGCTCGCCCGGGGTGCCGGTCCAGGCGCCCAGGGTGTCGGCGAGCAGCGCGTCCAGGTCGACGCCGGTGAGGTCGCCGACCACGACCGCGGTGGCCGTGGCGGGGCGTACGTGCCGGTCGTAGAAGGCGCGTACGGCGCCGGCGTCGATCTTCTCGACGGTCTCCTCGGTGCCCTGGCGGGGACGCGACATGCGGGAAGCCGCCGGGAACAGCTCCTTGGACAGTTCCTTGGCGGCCCGCCGGGCGGGGTTGGCCAGCTCGTGCGGGATCTCGTCCAGGCGGTTGCGGACCAGCCGCTCGACCTCGCTCTCGGCGAAGGCGGGCGCGCGCAGGGCGTCGGCGAGCAGGCCGAGGCCCTTGGGCAGGCGGGAGACCGGGACCTCCAGGCTGAGCCGGACGCCGGGGTGGTCGGCGTGCGAGTCCAGGGTGGCGCCCGCGCGCTCCAGCTCGGCGGCGAACTCCTCGGCGGAGTGCTTGTCGGTGCCCTCGGAGAAGGCCCGCGCCATGATCGTGCCGACGCCGTCCAGGCCGGCCGGCTCGGCGTCCAGGGGCGCGTCCAGCAGCACCTCGACGGCGACGACCTGCTGGCCCGGGCGGTGGCAGCGCAGCACGGTCAGGCCGTTGTCCAGAGCCGAGCGCTCGGGGGCCGGGAACGCCCACGGCCTGGCCTCGCCGGGCTGCGGCTGGGGGTGGAAGTCCATGGTGGCGAGCTCGGTCACTTGGCCGTCTCCTCGTTCTCGTTACCGGCCTCTACGGTCGCTTCCTGCTCCGGGTCCTCGGGGACGCCCGCGTCCGGGACCTCCTCGGGGGTCTTCGGCTCGTACACCAGGACCGCGCGGTTGTCCGGGCGCAGGCGGGCCTTGGCGATCTCCTGGACCTCCTGGGGGGTCACCTCCAGGACGCGCTTGACGGCGGTGAGGGCCAGCTGCGGGTCGCCGAACAGGACGGCGTAGCGGCACAGTTCGTCGGCGCGGCCGGCGACCGTACCGAGCCGGTCCAGCCACTCGCGCTCCAACTGGGCCTGGGCACGCTCCATTTCCTCGGGCGTCGGGCCCTCCTCGGCGAACCGGGCCAGCTCCTCGTCGATGGCGGCCTCGATGACCGGCACCTCGACGTCACCGGAGGTCTTCACGTCCAGCCAGCCCATGGAGGGCGCGCCGGCCAGGCGCAGCAGGCCGAAGCCGGCGGTGACGGCCGTACGGTCGCGGCGGACCAGCCGGTTGTACAGGCGGGAGGACTCGCCGCCGCCGAGGACGGTCAGGGCGAGGTCGGCAGCGTCGCACGCGCGCGTGCCGTCGTGCGGGAGGCGGTAGGCGGCCATCAGGGCGCGCGCCGGGACCTCCTCGACGACGACCTCGCGCTTCTGCTCGCCGATGACGTCCGGCAGCGAACCGTCGCGTGGGGCCGGCTTGCCGTCGTGGGACGGGATCGACCCGAAGTACTTCTCCACCCAGGCGAGGGTCTGCTGCGGGTCGATGTCGCCGACCACGGAGAGCACCGCGTTGTTCGGCGCGTAGTAGGTGCGGAAGAACTGGCGGGCGTCCTCCAGGGTGGCCGCGTCCAGGTCCGCCATGGAGCCGATCGGCGTGTGGTGGTAGGGGTGGCCCTCCGGGTACGACAGGGCGGTCAGCTTCTCGAAGGCGGTGCCGTAGGGCACGTTGTCGTAGCGCTGGCGGCGCTCGTTCTTGACCACGTCCCGCTGGTTCTCCATGGACTCCTCGTCCAGGGCGGCCAGCAGCGAGCCCATGCGGTCGGCCTCCAGCCAGAGCGCCAGCTCCAGCTGGTGGGCGGGCATGGTCTCGAAGTAGTTGGTGCGCTCGAAGCTGGTGGTGCCGTTGAGCGAGCCGCCGGCGCCCTGCACGAGCTCGAAGTGGCCGTTGCCCTTGACCTGCGCCGAGCCCTGGAACATCAGGTGCTCGAAGAGGTGAGCCAGGCCGGTGCGTCCCTTGACCTCGTGGCGGGAGCCGACGTCGTACCAGAGGCAGACCGCCGCCACCGGGGTCAGGTGGTCCTCGGAGAGCACCACGCGCAGACCGTTGGCCAGCCGGTGCTCGGTCGCTGTCAGGCCCCCGGAGCCTGCCTCGGCTGTGGTCGTGTGACCCATGGGCATGTGCGTCCCTTCGCGAGCGGAGGCGGTTGTGAAAACCGCGGTTTTCCTGCCGTTCCTGCCACTGTATGCAACGCGTGCGGGACCTCGGCGACGTTCCGGCGGGACGTACGCCCACAGCGGATCCCGTAGCCTGCTGCGGACCCGCCCGCAGGCCCTGGGAAGCCCGCAGGGACGGGTCGTGGCACGGGTTGTCAGTGCCTCGGTCCACAATGGTCCGCGTCAGAACCGTCAATCCTTTGAGCAAGGAGCCGGCAGCGATGGCCCGCCGCAGTACGAAGACCCCGCCGCCCGACGACTCGTACGAGGAGAAGATCCTCGACATCGACGTCGTGGACGAGATGCGTGGCTCCTACCTCGAGTACGCGTACTCGGTCATCTACTCGCGCGCCCTGCCGGACGCCCGTGACGGCCTCAAGCCGGTGCACCGGCGGATCGTGTACCAGATGAACGAGATGGGCCTGCGCCCCGACCGCGGCTATGTGAAGTGCGCGCGTGTCGTCGGCGAGGTCATGGGCAAGCTGCACCCGCACGGCGACGCGTCGATCTACGACGCCCTGGTGCGCATGGCCCAGCCGTTCTCCATGCGCGTGCCGCTCGTCGACGGCCACGGCAACTTCGGCTCGCTGGGCAACGACGACCCGCCGGCCGCCATGCGGTACACCGAGTGCCGGATGGCCGAGGCGACCAGCCTGATGACCGAGTCGATCGACGAGGACACGGTCGACTTCGCCCCGAACTACGACGGCCAGGAACAGGAACCGGTGGCGCTGCCCGCCGCCTTCCCGAACCTGCTGGTCAACGGCTCCTCGGGCATCGCGGTGGGCATGGCGACGAACATGCCGCCGCACAATCTGCGCGAGGTCATCGCCGCCGCCCGCCATCTGGTCAAGTACCCGAACGCGGACCTGGACGCGCTGATGAAGCACGTCCCGGGCCCGGACCTGCCCACCGGCGGCAGGATCGTCGGCCTGGACGGCATCCGGGACGCGTACGCGACGGGCCGCGGCACCTTCAAGATGCGCGCGACGGTCTCGATCGAGCCGGTGACGGCCCGCCGCAAGGGCCTGGTGGTCACGGAACTGCCGTTCGCGGTCGGCCCCGAGAAGGTCATCGCGAAGATCAAGGACCTGGTCAACGGCAAGAAGGTCCAGGGCATCGCCGACGTCAAGGACCTCACCGACCGCGAGCACGGCCTGCGCCTGGTCATCGAGATCAAGAACGGCTTCGTGCCGGAGGCGATCCTGGAACAGCTGTACAAGCTGACCCCGATGGAGGAGTCCTTCGGCATCAACAACGTCGCCCTGGTGGACGGCCAGCCGCTCACCCTGGGCCTGAAGGAGCTGCTGGAGGTCTACCTCGACCACCGCTTCGACGTGGTCCGGCGCCGCAGCGAGTTCCGCCGCGGCAAGAAGCGGGACCGGCTGCACCTGGTCGAGGGCCTGCTGACCGCGCTCGTCGACATCGACGAGGTCATCCGGCTGATCCGGTCCAGTGAGAACTCCGCGCAGGCCAAGGAGCGCCTGATGCGGCGGTTCTCGCTGAGCGAGGTGCAGACGCAGTACATCCTCGACACGCCGCTGCGCCGGCTCACCAAGTACGACCGCATCGAACTGGAGGCGGAGCGGGACAAGCTCACCGCGGAGATCGCGGAGCTGACCCGGATCCTGGACTCCGACGCGGAGCTGCGCAAGCTGGTCTCGACCGAACTGGCCGCCGTGGCCAAGAAGTTCGGCACCGACCGGCGTACGGTCCTGCTGGAGTCCGGCGCCACCCCGGTGGCCACGGTGCCGCTGCAGGTGGCCGACGACCCGTGCCGGGTGCTGCTGTCCTCGACGGGTCTGCTGGCCCGTACGGCGACCGCCGAGCCGTTCCCGGAGCAGGCGGGCGCAAAGCGGGTCAAGCACGACGTGATCGTCTCGGCGGTGCCGGCCACCGCGCGCGGCGAGATCGGCGCCGTGACCTCGGCGGGCCGGCTGCTGCGGATCAACGTGGTCGACCTGCCGCAGCTGCCGGAGACCGCGACGGCGCCGAACCTCTCCGGCGGGGCGCCGCTGGCGGAGTTCGTCTCCCTGGAGGACGACGAGACGGTGGTCTGCCTGACCACGCTCGACGAGTCGTCGCCGGGCATCGCGCTCGGCACCGAGCAGGGCGTCGTCAAGCGCGTGGTGCCCGACTACCCCGCGAACAAGGACGAGTTGGAGGTGATCACCCTCAAGGAGGGTGACCGGATCGTCGGCGCGGTGGAGCTGCGTACCGGCGAGGAGGACCTCGTCTTCATCACCGACGACGCGCAACTGCTGCGTTTCCAGGCGTCGGTCGTGCGCCCGCAGGGCCGCCCGGCCGGCGGTATCGCGGGCATCAAGCTCGCCGAGGGCGCGAAGGTCATCTCCTTCACGGCCGTCGACCCGGCGGCCGACGCGGTGGTGTTCACGGTGGCGGGCTCGCGCGGCACACTGGACGACTCGGTGCAGACGACGGCCAAGCTGACGCCGTTCGACCAGTTCCCGCGCAAGGGCCGGGCCACGGGCGGTGTGCGCTGCCAGCGGTTCCTGAAGGGCGAGGACTGCCTGTCCCTGGCCTGGGCGGGCGCGGCTCCCGCGCGCGCGGCGCAGAAGAACGGCACCCCGGCGGAGCTGCCGGAGCCGGACCCTCGTCGCGACGGCTCGGGCGCGTCGCTGCCGAAGACGGTGTCCGTGGTCGCCGGGCCGGTGCTCTAGCGGACCTCGGCGCCGGGGAACTCCTCGGCGCCGGGATCCTCCTCGGTGCCCTGGACATAGCGCAGGACGCCCCACATGCCGTGCTCGTCGGCGTGCGGGGCGTCGTTCTCGCACCCCTTGAGCTCCCGGCCGAGGGCCTCGGTGTCGATGCCGGCGCCGATCAGCACGAGCTGGGTGCGGCGTGGGCCGGCGGCGGGCCAGGGCTCGGGGTAGAAGCGCAGGAACCGGCCCACGGCGTGCACCGCGTACCGGTTGCGGGTGTCGTACGGCCCGAAGTCGACGTACCCCTTGATCCGGTACAGCCCCTCGGGCCGGCTGTCCAGGAACCGCATGAGGCGGCGCGGCTCCATCGGCACGTCGGCGGCGAAGGACAGGCTGTCGTAGCGAGTGTGCAGGTGGCCGGTGTGCTCGTCCGTGCCGTGATCGTGCAGGTCGTCGAAGGAGAGCTGGCCGATCCGCTCCTCGCTCGGCCGGCAGTCGAAGAGGAACTCCGGGTCGATCCGGCCGTAGGTGGCGGGGACCGCGGCGGCGCCGTCCGCGAGGGACCGCACGAGAGCGAGCACCCGGTCGCCGTCGGCGGCCCGGTCGAGCTTGTTGACCACGACCAGGTCGGCGAGGGCGAGGTGCCGGTCGATCTCGGGATGCCGGGCCCGGGTGTCGTCGAACTCGGCGGCGTCCACGACCTCGACGAGCCCGCCGTAGACCACCCCCGGGTTCTCACAGGCCAGCACCATGCGGACCAGTTCCTGCGGCTCGGCGAGCCCGCTGGCCTCGATGACGATCACGTCGATGCCGGTGGCCGGGTCGGCGAGCCGGTCCAGGTAGCCGTCGAGTTCGCTCGCGTCGACCGCGCAGCACAGGCAGCCGTTGCCGAGCGAGACGGTGGAGTCGCCGAGGGCGCCCGCGACGGCCATCGCGTCGATCTCGATGGCGCCGAAGTCGTTGACGATCGCCCCGATACGGCTGCCGCCGCTGCGGTGCAGGAGGTGGTTGAGGAGCGTGGTCTTCCCGGAGCCCAGGAATCCCGCGAGCACGACGACCGGGATCTGCGGACCTCTGCTGTTCCCCAACGGGTGACCTCTCTCTGTAGGGGCATGGACCGGCTGCCGGTCCAGGATAGGAGAGGCCCGTGGGGCAGGCGTGCCGCCCGCACGGCTGGGGCGGGTAGTGCCGCCGGTACAGCTGGGGCCGGTGTGCCGGCCGGCGGCCGGCACAGGCGGGGCGGGGACGGTCAGCCGGCGGCCGGCACCGGGACCGGCGGCGTGGGGCCCACGTACCGCGCCACCGGCCGGATGATCTTCGAGTCGGCCGCCTGCTCGAGGATGTTGGCGCTCCAGCCCACCACCCGTGCCGCGGCGAAGGTGGGGGTGAACATCTCCCGGGGCAGGCCGCAGAGTTCCATGACCACGCCGGCGTAGAACTCGACGTTGGTGTGCAGTTCACGGCCCGGCTTCAGCTCGGCGAGGATCGCCTCGACCCGGCGCTCGACCTCCACCGCGAAGTCCACGCGCGGACCGCCGAAGCTCTGGGCGATCTCCCGCAGCATCCGCGAACGCGGGTCCTCGGTGCGGTAGACGGCGTGTCCGAACCCCATGATCCGGTCACCGGCGAGCACCCGTTCGCGGATCCACGGGTCGATCCGCTCCGGCGTGCCGATGGCGTCCAAGGTGTCCAGGGCACGGCTGGGCGCGCCCCCGTGCAGGGGCCCGGACAGGGCGCCCACCGCTCCGGTCAGGCAGGCCGCGACATCGGCGCCGGTGGAGGCGATGACGCGGGCGGTGAAGGTTGATGCATTGAATCCATGGTCAATGGTTGAGATCAGGTATTGCTCGACCGCACGCGCGCGCCGCGGCTCGGGCTCCTCGCCCGTGAGCATGTACAGGTAGTTGGCCGCGTGGGGGAGGTCGTCGCGCGGCTCGACCGGTTCGAGGCCCTGCCCGAGCCGGTACAACGCGGTGAGCAGCGTGGGCACGGCCGCGCAGGCGGCGACGGTGTCGGCGCGGCGCCGGCCGGCGTCGATGTCGTAGACCGGTCGCATCCCCCGGGCCGAGCCGAGCAGGGACAGGGCCGTGCGCAGCCCGGACAGCGGGCCGGAGACACGGCTGGCCGCGGCGATCGCGGGCAGCGCCGCGGCGACCTCCTCGGGCAGCCGCCGCAGCGCCGCGGTCTCGGCGGCGAAGGCGGCGCGGCGCCCGGCGTCCGGCAGCGCGCCGTGGACGAGGAGATGCCAGACGTCCTCGAAGCCGCGGGTCTGCGCGAGTTCGACGGCCGAGTACTGGCGGTAGTGGTAAAAGCCCTCGCGCCCGCGGACGTCGCCTATCTCGGTCTCGGCGACGACGACGCCCGCGAGGCCGCGCGGCGCGTCGATGAGCGGGGCTGCGGTGGTGTTGATGGCCATGGTTCTCCTCCCTGGACTTGATCCGACTGTCCATGCTTGACTCATTTCTTGTCAATGTTGATTGAATCAACTCACTGCGATCAAGGTGTACAGAGGCGGCTACGGTGACCCCCATGCGCGATCACGAACCCGCTCCCGGCCGTCCCGGGCGCAGGCTGACCACCAAGGAGACCGCCGAACTGCTCGGCGTGAAGCCGGAGACGGTGTACGCGTACGTGAGCCGGGGCCTGCTCAGCAGCAGGCGCGAGCCCGGCGGGCGTGCCAGCACCTTCGAGGCGAGGGAGGTGGAGGCCCTCGCCCGCCGGCACCGCCGCGAGGCGGCCGCGACTCCGGGCTCCGGCGGGGACCTCTCGGTGCGGACCCGGATCACGCTGATCGAGCAGGACCGGTACTACTTCCGCGGCGTGGACGCCGTCGAACTGGCCCTCCGTCACTCCTACGAGGAGGTCGCGGAGTGGCTGTGGACGGGCCGGCTCACCCCGGGCGTCACCTTCTCCGCACCCGGGCCCACGGTCGAGGTCGCGCGCCGCGCGGTGAACGCGCTGTCCGAGCACGCCTCCCCCACCGACCGGCTGCGCGTGGCGGCCGTCGCCGCGGCGGCCGAGGACCCGCTGCGCTTCGACCTGTCCGAGGACGCGGTGCTGAACACCGCGCGGATCCTGATCCCCACGCTCGTCGCCGCGCTGCCGCCGGTCGTGTACGCCCCCGAGGACGACGGACCGCTCGCCCGCCGGCTGTGGGGCCGGCTGACCGGTCGCCCCGCCGACGAGGCGTCCCTGCGCGTCCTGGACACCGCCCTCGCCCTGCTCGCCGACCACGACCTGGCCGCCTCGACGCTCGCCGTCCGGGTCGCCGCCTCCGCCCGCGCGCACCCCTACGCGGCCGTCTCGGCCGGCCTCGGCGTGCTGGAGGGCCCGCTGCACGGCGCCGCGAGCGGCAACGCCCACCGCATGCTGCTCGACGTGCTCGATCAGGGCACGGCCGTCCCCGTGATCGCCGGGGAACTGCGCGCGGGACGGCGCGTCCCCGGGCTCGGCCACCGGCTGTACACCGGTGAGGACCCCCGTGCGCGCGTGCTGTTCGGCCTGCTGGAGGAGGTGCCGCACGCCGAGTCGGCCCTGCTCGCCGCGCGGGACATCGTCGCCACGACCGCCCGGCACACCCCGCTGCACGCCAACGTCGACCTGGCCCTGGCGGTGTTCACCGCGTCCAGCGGCATGCCCGCCACGGCCGGCGAGACGATCTTCGCCGTCGCCCGCACGGCGGGCTGGATCGCCCACGCCCTGGAGGAGTACGGCGAACGGCCGCTGCGGATGCGCCCGGTGGGCCATTACGTCGGTACGCGCCCTCCGCGGCCGCTTCCCGGCGAGACCGGCCCGGGTACCCGCCCGGAGTAGGACACGCCTGCGGCCGGAAGTCGCCCTTGAAGGCGTCAGGTTAGGCTCGCCTGTGTGAGTAGGTGCACGATCGTCTCCCGGAGCCTCGACGAGCCGGTTTCCGGCACGGCGGCCACGGCGGCGACGTGGCTGCTGCTGGAACAGCCCGGCCCGTGGGGCGCCAAGGCGCTCACTTCGAGCCACTTGGACCCCGCGCTGGGCCGGGCGCTGGAGACGGCCGCGGAGGGGACCGGCGTCCGCATCGCGCTGATCCGCCGCCCCGGGCGCCACGCGGATCCCGGCAGGCCCGCCGTCCGGCAGGTGTACGCCGCCCACACCGTGCCGGGCCGCATATGGCTGCACAGCGCCGCCACCCGCGACCCCCGGCGGCTGCTCGGCCTGGACTTCGCCGCTCTCGGAGCCGGCGACCACGGCTCCTTCGGCGAGGTGCTCGACGGACGGCCGCACCGCGGCGACCCGCTCGCGCTCGTGTGCACCAACGGCAAGCGGGACCGCTGCTGCGCCCTCCTGGGCCGCCCGCTCGCCACCGAACTGGCCGCCTCCGGCGTGCGCGGCGTCTGGGAGGTCACCCATCTGGGTGGACATCGCTTCTCGCCGACCGTGCTCGTCCTGCCGTACGGCTACGCCTACGGCCGCGCCGAGGCGCACACCGTCAAGGAGGCGCTGCACGGCGTCCAGGAGGGGCGCGTGGTGGTCGAGGGGTGCCGCGGCTGCTCCGCCTGGGAACGGCCCGCCCAGGCGGCCGAGCTGGCCGTGCGGGCGGCGGCGGGCGAGTACCGGATGGGTGTGCTCAGCGTCGTGCGGACGCAGGCCGTACCGGCCGAGGGGGAGGCCCTGCGCTGGGAGGTCACCGTCGGGCACGCCGACGGCCGCCGCTGGCGGGTGACCGTGGCCCAGGAGGCGTCCCTGCCGCCCCGCCCGGAGAGCTGCGGCGCCGCGGTGCTCGGCACGCCGGCGCGGATGGACGTGCGGTCCGTGCGCGAACTGCGGCCGACGGCGCCCGACGCCTGAGCGGACGCCCCTCAGCGCCGTCGGCGACGTCCACCGCCCTTCAGGGAGCGGACCGGCACCTCTTCCAAGAACCGGTCAAGAGATCCCCACCACACCCCCTGGGGGCGGGCACGCGCGTCCACGTACCGTCGTGGGCATGAGCCCCACTCCCCGCGCACGCCGTCTCCGCCTCGGTCTGCCACGGCGGGTGTTCTCGCAGGTGCTGCTCATGCAGGTGGCGATCGCCGCGGGGGTCGCGGTGCTCGCCACCGGACTGTTCCTGGCGCCGCTGAGCAAGCAGCTGGACCAGGAGGCGGAGCGCCGTGCGCTGGCCATCGCGGAGACGACGGCCCAGGACCCCCAGATCGCCGAAGGACTCCTGACCACCCCGCCGACGGCGGACGGGCCGGTGCAGCGGGATGCCGAGCGGATCCGGAAGGCCACGCACGCCGAGTACATCGTGGTCATGGATCACCGGGGCGTGCGCTGGTCGCACACCACGCTCTCGGAGATCGGCGACCATGTCTCCACCGATCCGCGCGAGGCCCTCGCCGGCAAGGAGGTCATGGAGATCGACAACGGCACCCTGGGCCGCTCGGCCCGCGGCAAGGTGCCGCTGTACGACGCCCGCCACCGGATCATCGGGGCGGTCTCGGTCGGCATCGCCTACGACAGCGTGCGGGCGCGGCTGATCGGCGCGATACCGGGACTGTTCGCGTACGCCGGCGGCGCGCTCGCGGTGGGCGCGCTGGCCGCGTGGCTGATCTCCCGCCGGGTCCAGCGGCAGACCCGGGACCTGGCGTTCTCCGACATCTCGGCGCTGCTCGCGGAGCGCGAGGCGATGCTGCACGGCATCCGTGAGGGCGTGGTCGCCCTCGATCGCGGCGGCCGTGTCCGCCTGCTCAACGACGAGGCGCGGCGGCTGCTCGGCATCGGCGACGAGGCCGTCGGGCGGACCCCGGACGAGGCGCTCGGCGCGGGCCGTACGACGGACGTCCTGGCCGGCCGGGTGACCGGCACCGATCTGCTCACCGTGCGCGGCCAGCGGGTGCTGGTCGCCAACCGCATGCCCACGGACGACGGCGGCGCCGTGGCCACCCTGCGCGACCGCACCGAACTGGAGCGCCTGGGGCGCGAACTGGACTCCACGCGCGGGCTGATCGACGCCCTGCGCGCCCAGGACCACGAGCACGCCAACCGCATGCACACCCTGCTCGGGCTGCTGGAACTGGAGATGTACGACGACGCCGTGGAGTTCGTCGGCGAGGTGGTCGGCGACCACCGGGCCACCGCCGAGCAGGTCACGGAGAAGATCCAGGATCCCCTGCTGGCCGCGCTGCTGGTCGGCAAGGCGACCGTCGCGGCCGAGCGCGGCGTCGCGCTGTGGGTGTCGGAGCGCACCCGGCTGCCGGACCGGCTGATCGATCCGCGCGGTCTGGTCACGGTGGTCGGCAACCTGGTGGACAACGCCCTCGACGCGGTCGCCGGCACCCTTCACGCGCGCGTGGAGGTCGAGTTGCGCACCGAGGGCCGCACGGTCGTGCTCAGGGTGCGCGACACCGGTCCCGGGATTCCGGCCGACCAGCGCGAGCTGGTCTTCACCGAGGGCTGGTCCACCAAGAAGCCGCCCGCGCACGGCAAGCGGGGCCTCGGGCTTTCGCTGGTCCGCAGGCTCGCCGAACGGCAGGGCGGCAGCGCGACGGTGGGCGCGGCGGACGGTGGCGGCGCGGAGTTCACCGTGGTGCTGCCGGAGGCGCTGACCGAGCCGGAGCTGGAGCCCGCGGTGCCCGACGAGCCGGAGCTGGAGCCCGCGGTGCCCGACGAGGCACTGCGGCCCGCTGCCGTCACCGAGGAGGAGACCCGATGATCGAGGTCCTGGTCGTGGACGACGACGCGCGCGTGGCCCGGGTCAACGCGGCGTACGTGGAGAAGGTGCCGGGTTTCCACGTGGCCGGCGAGGCGCACAGCGCCGCGGACGCGCTGCGCCAGGTGGAGAAGCTGCCCCGGCTGGACCTCGTCCTCATGGACCACTACCTGCCCGACGACACCGGTCTCGCGGTCGTCCGCGAGATGCGCAGGCGCGGCCACCAGGCCGACGTGATCATGGTGACGGCGGCGCGGGACGTGTCGACCGTGCAGGCCGCGATGCGCCAGGGCGCGCTGCAGTACCTGGTGAAACCGTTCGCCTTCGCCGGTCTGCGGGCCAAGCTGGAGGCGTACGCGCAGCTGCGGCGCACCCTGGACGGCGGCGGCGAGGCGGAACAGGCCCAGGTGGACCGCATCTTCAGCGCCCTGTCCGCCCCCTCGGAGCCCGGTCTGCCCAAGGGGCACTCCCCCACCACGGCCGAGCTGGTGCGCCAGGCGCTGATGAACGCCGAAGGACCGCTGTCCGCGCAGGAGATCGCCGAGCGGACGGGGGTGAGCCGGCAGACGGCCCAGCGGTATCTGAAGCTCCTGGAACGCACCGGGCGTGCGCGGCTGACCCTCAAGTACGGCGACGCGGGCCGCCCGGAACACCGTTACGTGTGGGCGACCCGCGGCTGAGCGCGTCTCAGGCGGCAGTCACTTGGCCGCCTTGACGAACTCGGTGGTGTACGTCTTGCTCAGATCGACCTTGGCGTTCTTGATGTTGGGGTTGAACGACTTGAGCACCTTCTCCACGGTCTCGGGGCCGCCCTGGGGCATCACGCCGTCGTCGGTGAACATCGGCAGGGTGCTCTTGATGGCCTGCGCGTAGAGCGACTTGTTGCCCTGGGAGTAGTCGGCGGGCATCTTGGCGGCGATCTCGTCGGCGCTGTGCGTGGACATCCACTTGAGCGTCTTGACGAATGCGTTGACCAACTTCTGGACGGTGTCCTTGTGTCCGTTCACCCAGTCCGTCTGCATGTACAGACTTGACGACGGGTACGGCCCGCCGAGCGCCTTCTGCGAGCCCTCGGGGGTGCGCATGTCGATGAGGACCTTGCCGGCCTTCTTGTCGAGGATCGTCGCGACGGTCGGGTCGGTCGTCATGCCGCCGTCGATCGCCCCCTTCTGGAGGGCCGCGATGAACGTCGGTCCGGCGCCCACGGCCACGGGCGTGAACTCGCTGACGTTCACACCGTTCTTGACCGCCAGGTACTTGGTGAGGAAGTCCGTGGACGAACCGAGGCCGGTCACGCCCAGCTTGCGGCCCTTGAAGTCCTTGGGCGAGGTGAGGCTGCCCGCCGCCTTGTTCGAGACCACCTCGACCTCGCCGGGCGCGTGCGAGAACTGCACCACCGACTCCACCGACTTGCCCTTCACCTGCAGGTCGAGGGTGTGGTCGTAGAAGCCGACCGCTCCCTGCACCTGGCCGGAGACGAGCGCGGTCTCGGCCTGGACGCCGGCCGGCTCGCTGAGCAGCTGGACGTTCAGGCCCTCCGACGTGAAGTAGCCGAGGCGCTGGGTGAGCATCGCCGGCAGGTAGATGACCTTGTCCAGGCCGCCGACCATGATCTTGACGCTCGCGCCCTTGCCCTGGGCGCCGCCTCCACCGCTGCCGGTGTCGGCCGTGGAGCTGGCCGCGTCGTTGGCACAGGCGGTGAGCGAGGAGAGCGCCAGACAGGCCGGCGGCGGCCAGGGAGGCGTATCTGGCGGTGTTGCGCATGCGGTTCACGTCCTTGTGAGAGGGCGGTACGGGGAAGGCGTGGGGGGCTTGGTCCGCGAGGGGCCGGTCAGCTGTCGGAACCGGCGGGCCTCCAGCGGAAGATGCGGCGCTCGGCGAAGGTCAGCAGTCCCTCGGCGGCGAGGGCGACGACGGCGAGGATGACCATGGCGGCGTAGACGCCGGCCGCGTTGAAGGTGTTCTGCGACTGCGCGACGAGCAGGCCGATGCCCTTGGTCGCGCCGATGTACTCGCCGACGATCGCGCCGATGAGGGCGAAGCCGAAGCTGACGTGGAGGCTGGTGAAGATCCAGGA
Source organism: Streptomyces sp. NPDC048192 (assembly GCF_043202415.1). Classification (NCBI taxonomy): domain Bacteria; kingdom Bacillati; phylum Actinomycetota; class Actinomycetes; order Kitasatosporales; family Streptomycetaceae; genus Streptomyces; species Streptomyces sp. NPDC048192. The sequence goes on along the minus strand of NZ_JBIDAL010000008.1, from coordinate 104,299 downwards.
GGTGGCCGACGGGATGACCACCTGGAGGGTCACCCGGCGGTCGCTGGCGCCCAGGATGCGGGCGTTGGCCACCAGGTTCCGGTCCACCTCGCGGGCGCCCTGGAAGGCGTTGAAGAACACCGGGAAGAAGACCAGCACGACGGCGGAGGCGATCTTCGAGGACGGCCCGAGCCCGAACCAGATCAGGAAGATCGGCGCCAGGACGATCCTGGGAATCGAGTTGAGCACCTTGATGTATGGACCAAGGACCTCGGCGAGCAATCTGACCCGCCCGAGTGCGATGCCGAGCAGGACACCGGCGACCACACCGATGACCCAGCCGAGCAGTGCCTCGTAGAGCGTGTACCAGATCTGCTCGCCCAGCGAGCCGAGCGCGGTGCCGTGGGTGACCCAGGTCCAGATCTGGTCCCAGATCTTCGACGGCATCGAGAAGTTGAAGGGGTCGATGATCTTCGCCCGGGACAGTCCCTCCCACAGCCCGAGGACGGCCACCAGCAGCAGCACGCGTACGGCGACGACAAGCGCCCTGCGGCGGCGGGCGGCCTGGGCGCGGGTCTGCGCGCGGTCGGTGACCTTGGCCGTGGCGACGACGGGGGTCTCGAGAGTCTCAGGCGACATGGGCGGCACCTCTTTCACGGGTGATGCGGACCTCTTCGCCGAGGGACTCCCAGATCTCGCGGTATATCTCGATGAACCGCGGTTCCAGGCGGACGGACTCCACCTTGCGCGGCCGGGGCAGGTCGATCTCGAAGACCTGCTTGACGGTGGCGGGCCCCGCGGTCATCACCACGACCTTGTCGGCGAGCGCGATGGACTCCTCCAGGTCGTGGGTCACGAAGACGACCGAGGAGCCCGTGCCCTCCCACAGCTCCAGCAGCTCGTCCGACATCAGCGCCCGGGTCTGCACGTCCAGCGCCGAGAACGGCTCGTCCATCAGCAGGATCTCGGGGTCGTTGACGAACGTGGCGGCGAGGGCGACCCGCTTGCGCTGACCGCCGGAGAGCTGGTGCGGGTAGCGGTCCTCGAAGGCGGAGAGGCCGACGCGGGCCAGCCATTCACGGGCCTTCTCCTTGGCCTCGGCCTTCGGCACGCCCCGGAAGCGGGGGCCGGCCATCACGTTGGACAGGACCGTGCGCCAGGGGAAGGTGGCGTCCTGCTGGAAGACGAAGCCGACCTTGTCACCGACGCCGTCGACCGGCTCCCCGGCCACCAGCACCTCGCCCTCGGTGGGCTCCTCCAGGCCACTGACCAGCGTCAGCGTGGTGGACTTGCCACAGCCCGTCGGGCCTACGACGGCCACGAACTCGCCGCGCCCGACGGTCAGATCCAGACCGCGCACGGCCGTGTGCAGTCCCCCTGACGGGGTTCTGAAGGTCTTGCTCGCGCCCCGCAGCTCGATGGCGGGGCTGGTGTGTGCGCTCATGGCCCGGGACGGTAGGTGTGGCCCCGGCCACAGCAGCAGTCTTGTGGGCACAAGCCGTTCTTTTGCTCGCAAGAGCCTGTTGTGCTCATTTTGCTCGCGCTACAACTGCGGAGCCGAAACACGGGCTTAACGCCCGTCGGCCTTGGAGGAGAGGCCCGATGATTGACGTCCTGGTCGTGGACGACGACTTCCGCGTCGCTGAGATAAACGCGAAGTACGTGGGAAAGGTTCCCGGCTTCCGGGTGACCGCCCGCGCGCACAGCGCTGCCCAGGCCCTGGCGGCCGTGGAACGCGGCACCGTCGACCTGGTCCTGCTCGACCACTATCTGCCGGACCAGACGGGACTCGATCTCGTGCACCGCATGCGGGACCAGGGCCACGGCACGGACGTCATGATCACTGCGGCCAGCGATGTGACGACCGTGCAGCAGGCGATGCGCCTGGGCGCCCTGCACTACCTGGTCAAGCCGTTCACCTTCGCCGCCCTGCGGGCCCGCCTCGACTCCTACGCCGCCCTGCGCCGCACGGTGGACCGGGTCGGCGGCCGGGGCCTGACCGGACAGGAGCAGGTCGACCGGATCTTCGGGGCGCTTCGGACGTCTCCCGCACCGTCCACGCCCGGCCTGCCGAGCGGCCACTCGGAGCCCACGACCGATCTGATCTGCGGCGTGCTGCACCGAGCCGGGCAGCCGCTGTCCGCCCACGAGGTCGCCGCCCGGACCGGTCTGAGCCGCTCCACGGCCCAGCGCTATCTGCGCCATCTGGAACAGGCCGGCCGGCTCCGGCTCTCCCTGAAGTACGGCGACACCGGCCGGCCGGAACACCGGTACGCCTGGGTGGCACCGTGACGGGACTCCCCGGCGCTACACGGCACCGGCGCCGGTCAGCGACCGTACCTCCGTCTCGGCGTACTTGGCCTCGTCGGCGACCTCCCCGGAGGTGATCGTGCCGATCCAGCCGGCGAGGAAGCCGAGCGGGACGGAGACGATGCCCGGGTTCTGCAACGGGAAGAACTGGAAGTCGACGTCCGGGAACAGCGAGGCCGGGCTGCCGGACACCACCGGGGACACCAGCACCAGTCCCAGCGCCGGGATCAGCCCGCCGTACACCGCCCACACCGCGCCCCGGGTGGTGAAGCCGCGCCAGAACAGCGAGTACAGCAGCACGGGGAGGTTCGCCGACGCGGCGACGGCGAAGGCGAGGCCGACGAGGAAGGCGACGTTGAGATCGCGGGCCAGCAGACCCAGCGCGATCGCCGCGACGCCGATACCCACCGCGGCCCAGCGCGCCACCGCCACCTCGCTGCGCGCCGTGCCGTGCTGGCGTCGCAGCGACGCGTACAGGTCGTGCGCCACCGACGCCGACGAGGCGAGCGTGATGCCGGCGACCACGGCGAGGATCGTGGCGAAGGCGACGGCGGCGACGACCGCGAACAGAACCGTTCCGCCGGTGGAGCCCGCACCGCCGCCCAGCTCCCGGGCGAGCAGCGGCACCGCGGTGTTCCCGGCCGCGTTCGAGCCGCGCACCGCGCCCGTCCCCACCACGGCGGCCGCCCCGAAGCCGAGAACGATCGTCATCAGGTAGAAGCCGCCGATCAGCCCGATGGCCCACACCGCGGAACGCCGGGCGGCCCGCGCGGTGGGCACCGTGTAGAAGCGGGACAGGATGTGCGGCAGTCCCCCGGTGCCCAGGACGAGGGCGAGCCCCAGGCTGATGAAGTCGAGGCGGGCGGTCCAGCTCCCGCCGTACTTCAGGCCCGGCGCCAGGAACGCCCTTCCATGACCGCTGCGGTCCGCCGCCGTGAGCAGCAGGCGTCCGACATCGCCGTGGAAGCGGACCAGGACGAGTACGGTCAGCAGGATCGTGCCGCTCAGCAGCAGGACCGCCTTGACGATCTGGATCCAGGTGGTGGCCCGCATCCCGCCCAGCGACACGTAGATCACCATGAGCGCGCCGACCACGATGACCGCCCAGGCCTGCGCCGCCCCGCCCGTGCGCCCCAGGAGCAGCGCCACCAGGCTGCCCGCGCCGACCATCTGCGCCACCAGGTACAGCACGGACACCGTGACCGAGGACGTGCCCGCCGCGATCCGCACCGGACGCTCGCTCATCCGCGCGGCCACCACGTCGGCAAGGGTGAACCGCCCGCAGTTGCGCACCAGTTCGGCCACCAGGAACAACACGACCAGCCAGGCCACGAGAAACCCCACCACGTACAGCATGCCGTCGTAGCCGTACAGCGCGATGAGCCCGGTGACCCCCAGGAAGGAGGCGGCGGACATGTAGTCGCCCGCGATGGCAAAACCATTCTCCATGGGCGAGAACAGCCGCCCTCCGGCGTAGAACTCCTCCGCCGAACCCTGCCGGCGCCGGCTCACCCATGTCGTGATCCCGAGGGTCACGGCCACGAAACCGCTGAAGAGCAGCAGCGCCGGCGTCTGATGGTCACCGGTCACGAGGTGCCTCCCCGCACTTCCCGGGTCATTTCCTGGGTGTCCCAGCGCAGCTCCAGCGCCGCCCGGTCCCGGCGCAGCCGCGCATGCCGGGCGTAGGCCCAGGTGAACAGGAACGTGGTGAGGAACTGTCCCAGCCCGGCCACCATGGCCACGTTCACCGCTCCCGCCACCGGCCGGGCCATGAGCCCCGGCGCGGTCGTGGCGGTGACCACATATCCCACATACCAGGCGAGGAAGACCACGACCCCCGGCACGACGAACCGCCGGTACCTGCCCCGCACCTCCTGGAAGGCCGCGCTGCGCTGCACCTCCACGTACACATCCCGTGCGTGAACCGCAGCCGCGCTCCGCTCTCCGCGAGCGGACGGCGCCGCCGGCGCCGGCACCCCCGGGCCGGCCGGCTCGCCCCACCCGGCGGCCGGCACGTCGTACCCCAGCGCGTCGCACCAAGGGTCCTTGTACGTCATGTCGCGGGTGGATGCGCCGTGGTCTTCCCGGTTCCCGGACGGCGTCTCGGGACCGTCCCCGGCTCCACGGGCACGACCGTTGCTTGACTGCATGCCCAAGGATGGACAGATCGGGAAGATCCCTGACTCTTCTTCCCTCCGCACTTCACCCCATCAGGTGATTCACTGCGTGGGCGGCCGCACGAGCCCCTTGCTGTAGGCGTAACGCACCGCCTGCGCCCGGTCCTTGAGGCCCGCCTTGGAGAAGAGGTTGTTGATGTGGGTCTTCACGGTCGCGGTCGACACATGCAGCTTGCGGGCGATCTCCTGATTGCTGAGCCCTTCGGCGATCAGCGTCAGCACCTCGGTCTCCCGCGCGGTCAGCCCGTCGGGCGGCGCCTCGGCGGTCACCGGCGGCCCGGGCTCGGACCGCGACAGCCGCTCCAGCAGCCGGCGCTGGACACTCGGGGACAAGCCCGCGTCTCCCGACAGCACGCTCTCCACCGCACGCACGATCTCGTCACCGCCCGCGTCCTTGGTCAGATACCCCCGGGCGCCGGCATGCAGCGCGGGGAACAGCGACTCGTCGTCCGCGTACGTGGTGAGCACCACGACCTGCGTGGCCGGGTACTGCTCCCGGATGCGCCGGGTGGCCTCCACGCCGTCACAGCGGGGCATTCTCAGGTCCATCAGGACGACGTCCGGGGCCAGTTCCGCGACCAGCCGCACCGCCTCCTCGCCGTCTCCAGCGGCGCCCACGACCTCCACCCCGGGCAGCAGACCGAGCAGCATCACGATGCCCTCCCGGACCACCGTCTGGTCGTCGGCGACCACCACCCGCGCGGGCTTCTTCTCCCCCTCCGTCTCGGTCATACCGGCACCTTCAGCGTCACCACGAACCCCTCCTCGCCCGGCCCCGCGTCCAGTGAGCCGCCCAGCAACTCGGCACGCTCGCGCATGCCCAGCAGACCGTACCCGCCACCGGACCCCGTGAGTTCGCCCGGCCGCCCACCCGAGTCCCGTACGTCCAGCGTCACTTCGTGCTCGCTGTAATCGAGCCTGAGCTGCACCTTCGCTCCCTGGGCGTGCTTGCGGACGTTCGTCAGCGCCTCCTGGGCGACTCTGCGCACGGCCTGGGAGGCCTCGGCCGGCAGGGGCCTGCGCTCACCCGTCACGGTGACCTCGGCGCCATCGGCTCCGCTGACGAGGTCGCTCAGGAAGTCCTCCAGCGGGGTCAGCTCGCCCCGGAGGGCGGACAGGGCCTGCCGGGTCTCGGCGAGTCCGTCGCGGGCCATGCCGCGGGCGGCCACCACCCGCTCCAGGATGCGGTCGCGGTCCGCGCCGTTCTCGATCAGCAGCCGCGCCGCCTCCAGGTGCACCAGCTGAGCCGAGAGGCTGTGGGCCAGCACGTCATGGATCTCGCGTGCGATCCTCGCCCGCTCGGCCAACGCGGCGGACTCGGCCTCGGCGGCCCGGGCGGCGCGTTCCTGAGCGAGCAGTCGCTGTGCGTTGCCGCGTGCCTCGGCGTCCAGCCGCAGGACGTACCCGGCGAGGGCCATGCCCGCGACCGTGGCGGCCGTGGTCATCCAGACGTCATTGTTGAAGGCCGAGTACGCGGCCAGGCACGTCGTCGTCACCGGAAGGGCGGCCCCGAGCGGCAGCCGCTCCAGCCCCGTGATCGCGCAACCGCACCAGATCACGAGGGCTCCGCCCTGGAACCCGGCGGCCTCGGCACCGGCGGCGAGGGCCATGAGGGCGCACATCAGAACCAGTGAGGGCACCAGGCGGTGCTGGTAGGTGGTCCGGAACAGGCCCCAGGCGAGGACGCCGGCGACGACGACTCCCGCCATCCCGGCGGCCACGCCCTGCACCCCCATGTGTCTCTGGTGGTAGGCGCCCCACATCAGCATGGCGAGGACCAGGACCCTGACGGCCCAGGCGAGGATGCGCCGCGGCCGGGAGGTGCCGGCACGGCCGAGTGCCTCCCGCGACGGCCAGCGTGTCCAGGCGTTCTCCGTCACGCGCGCTCCCTCCTGACCGACCGCATGCCGTCACCGTACGCCGGAGCAGGACCGTCCCCGGCGTCGAGCGACTGAGCCCGCCAGACCAGGATGCCGCCGCGGACCAGCAGGGTGGTGGCGAGGGCGATCATCAGTGCGGAACTGTCCTGGTGCAGGCCGAGTGCGGAGCCGATGCCGTAGATGCCGATGCGCAAGGCGATGCCCACGATCCACACCGCCACGCTCGCCTTGGTGCTCTTGGTCCACACGACGCCGTCCGGTTCCCTCCAGATACGAGTCGTCCAGGCCCAGCCGGCGCCGGTGGCGACCCCTATGATCAGCTCCACCGCGAGCAGCAGGGCGGATCCGGTGCGGTGGTGGACGTCGAGGACGCCGGGCTCGCGCAGCGCCACGACGACGAGGACCACGGGGATCAGCCACCAGCGCCGGTCGGTGTTGATCGCCCGGGCACGGAACTGCCGCACGATCACTATGACGGCGACGGCAACGATCAGCAGTGCGTTGACGACCCCGGACATCGAGCCTCCACTGAACGAGAAGATGGTGCGCCGGGAGCGGGTGCCGCCGACACCAACGAAACTACGGAAAGGCGCAGGTCGGGAGATCGGAGCCGGGGTGGATCACGGGTGGAAACCCACAGCGGTCCGTCTCCACCCACGGGTGTAGTGCCCCCGGGCAGACGCGGGGCTGGGGCGGAGGCGGGGTGGGCCGGAGGCCGGGTGGGGCGCAGGCCGGAGAGGGGCGGAGGCCGGGGGCCCCAGGCGGGGGTGGGGCCGGAGGCGGGGGTGGGTGAGATACGGGCCGGTTGATAGGCGGTTGGCGGCGCGGTCTGACTGAGGGGAGCCGTGCGGTGGGTACGGGCCCTGGACAGGCTGGTGGCGCAGGACCGGCTCGGGAGGCGGTGAACAGCGTGACCGGGTTGGCCGAGGGGGCGGTCCCGGCCGACCGGCGGGGTGGGGCAGCCCGGGTCGGCCGAGGGCCGAGTGTGGCACGCGGTCCTGCCGAGCGAGCGGTCGGATCCAGATCTGTCCAGCGGGCGCGGTGAGGCGGCGTCATCCCGGGCAGACAGCGGTGAGGGAGCCCGGTCAGGCGGAATGCGGACGGCCGGCGTCAGCCCTGTCGACAAGCGGTCGAGAAGCCGCTTTCCCGCCGGGGGGGCCGGCGTCGAGGTCGCGCACGGATTGGCATGCCGACGGCAACCGCCGAGCCTGAAGATGCACGCGGGCCGCTCCTGACCGGCGGGCGCCGCCGACGGGACGCGTGCTCTTCAGCAACAGCAGCGACACACCCGGCGTCCTAGGCTTCGCCTGAAGCGGGTGGGCCGGCAGCCGGCGCAAGCACAGGCATGCGACCGCGGCCGCCCGGCGACGAGTGACGCCGCTCAACCGGCGCGGGCCGCTACCCCAGCCTGCACCGCCGACCCCGCATCACCCTCGACGACCACAGAGCCCGTCTCCGTCTCCCTCCCTACGGCCACCTATGCATCCCCGGCTCCGCCCCGCCTGGACCGCACCATCCGGAGCTGCCCCCCCGCAGGCACCCCCCGTCGGCCGAGCCCCGGGCAGCGGCTACGCGTCGATGCGTGAGCGGTCCAGCGTGGCCGCCGAGCTGGAGATGAACTCCTTGCGCGGCGCGACCTCGTTGCCCATGAGGAGGTCGAAGACCTGTTCGGCGGCCTCCAGGTCGGACAGGTTGATCCGGCGCAGCGTGCGGTGCCGCGGGTCCATCGTGGTCTCGGCCAGCTGGTCGGCGTCCATCTCGCCCAGACCCTTGTAGCGCTGGATGGAGTCCTTGTAGCGGATGCCCTTGCTCTGGAACTCCATGAGCTTGTCGCGCAGCTCGCGGTCGGAGTACGTGTAGACGTACTTGTCCTGGCCCTTCTTCGGCTGGACGATCTCGATACGGTGCAGCGGCGGCACCGCGGCGAAGACCCGGCCGGCCTCGACCATCGGCCGCATGTAGCGCTGGAACAGGGTGAGCAGCAGGCAGCGGATGTGAGACCCATCGACATCGGCGTCGGTCATCATGATGATCTTGCCGTAGCGGGCCTGGTCGATGTCGAAGGTGCGGCCCGAGCCCGCTCCTATGACCTGGATGATCGCGCCGCACTCGGCGTTCTTGAGCATGTCGGTCACCGACGACCGCTGCACGTTGAGGATCTTGCCGCGGATCGGCAGCAGGGCCTGGAACTCGGAGTTCCGCGCCAGCTTGGCCGTGCCCAGCGCGGAGTCGCCCTCGACGATGAACAGCTCGCTGCGGTCGACGTCGTCGCTGCGGCAGTCGGCCAGCTTCGCCGGCAAGGAGGAGGACTCGAGGGCGGTCTTGCGACGCTGGGCGTCCTTGTGCTGGCGGGCCGCGACGCGCGTGCGGGCGGCGGCCACCACCTTCTCCATGACGACCCGTGCCTGGGCGGCGGCGTCCCGCTTCGTGCTGGTCAGGAACGCCTTCAGTTCCTTGGTGACCACGTTGTTCACGATGCGGCGGGCCGCCGACGTGCCGAGGACTTCCTTGGTCTGGCCCTCGAACTGCGGCTCGGCCAGGCGCACGGTCACGACGGCGGTGAGGCCCTCGAGGGCGTCGTCCTTGACGATGTTGTCCTCGGCCACGCGCAGCAGCTTCTTGGCGCGCAGCACCTCGTTGAACACGCCGGTCACGGCCTGCTCGAAGCCGGAGACGTGGGTGCCGCCCTTGGGGGTGGCGATGATGTTGACGAAGGACCGGACGGTCGTGTCGTAGCCCGTGCCCCAGCGCAGCGCGACGTCGACGCCCAGCTCACGCGTCACCTCGGTCGGCGTCATCTGGCCGTGCTCGTCGAGGACGGGGACCGTCTCCTTGAAGGTGCCCTTGCCGGAGAAGCGGAGCACGTCGCAGACCGGCTTGTCGCCCGCCAGGTACTCGCAGAACTCGCTGATGCCGCCGTCGAAGCGGAAGGACTCTTCGCCCTTGCTGCCGCCCTCGCCCAGGCCGAACTCGTCACGGACGACGATCGTCAGGCCCGGCACCAGGAAGGCGGTCTGCCGGGCGCGCTGGTGCAGGTTCTCCAGGGAGAGCTTGGCGTCCCTGAGGAAGATCTGGCGGTCGGCCCAGTAGCGCACGCGCGTGCCGGTGCGGGTCTTGGGGATCTTCTTGGTCTTGCGCAGCCCGCTCTTGGCCTCGAACTTCGCGTCGGCGCCCTCGCCGGCGAAGGCGCCCGGCACGCCGCGCCGGAAGCTGATGGCGTGCGTGTGGCCGCCGCGGTCCACCTCGACGTCGAGACGCGCGGAGAGGGCGTTGACGACGGAGGCGCCGACGCCGTGCAGACCGCCGGAGGCGGCGTACGATCCGCCGCCGAACTTGCCGCCCGCGTGGAGCTTGGTCATGACGACCTCGACGCCGGACAGGCCGGTCCTGGGCTCGACGTCCACGGGGATGCCCCGGCCGTTGTCGCGCACCTCCACCGAGCCGTCGTCGTGGAGGATCACCTCGATGCGGTCACAGACGCCCGCGAGGGCCTCGTCCACGGAGTTGTCGATGATCTCCCACAGGCAGTGCATCAGACCGCGGCTGTCGGTCGATCCGATGTACATGCCGGGGCGCTTGCGCACGGCCTCGAGGCCCTCGAGGACGAGCAGGTGCCGCGCGGTGTAGTTGGAACCGTCCCGGTCTGCTCCTGCCAGCAGCGCTGTGGACGGCACGGACGTGTCGGCGGTCACGCGGTTCGCTCCTCGCTGAATTTCAGTTGGTCCCTTACTGGGTAAGGGGACGGCTTCGGTCGCCGCTCAGAGGGTACCGAGGCCTGGTAGAGCCGGTGTAACGCCACCCTCGTCGGGAACTCACACTAGTCCAAGCTCGTATACACGTTCGATCCCTCGATGGAGTGAAGTGCATATCACGTTCCATTGGAGGCATGAACCATTTAGGCTCCGGGCACGTCCTCCTGAACAACAGGCAACCCGGCCTGGAGGACCGAGACACAACACTGAGCGAAACCGTACGCACCCCAAGAGACGCACTACGGCACATTCGCCGCCAACCGGCAGCAGACAGCCGCCCCGGAAGATTTTTTTCGAGGAAAAGCCACGAGCGGGAACGTTTTCGGGCTGGTTGGATGTTGACCCTGGTACGACAGCTCGTCGAGCTAGAGAAGAGGCGACGTGACTACTGTTCTGACCCCCGCGAGCCCGCTGACGGCCGCCGATCGCTGCGACCGCTGCGGCGCCCAGGCATACCTGCGCGTCGTCCTGCTGAGCGGCGGAGAACTGCTCTTCTGCGCCCACCACGGTCGCAAGTTCGAGCCGGAACTCAAGAAGATCGCCGCTGAGATACAGGACGAGACGGAGCGGCTGACGTCCGTTCCGAACACCGCTTCCGAAGAAGAGCGCTGAATCTCGCACCACGACGAGCCAGCCCCGGCACAGGCCGGTGAACGGGCGGCCGCTCCCTCCAGGAGCGGCCGCCCGTGCTCATGTCTCCGTGCGGAGACCTCATGGGCCGCCCAGCGGGCCGGGACGGCCGTGAAGGGCCTTCTGAGCCCCTGAGACCGCCTGCAGCACGTGCACGACCTCGGAGACCCGTGTGTAGACCCCGGGGCTGCCCGGCGTGCCGCAGCCGCTCCCCCACGACACGAGCCCGATCAGCCGGCCTTTCGCCACCAGCGGGCCGCCGCTGTCCCCCTGGCAGGCGTCCGGGCCGCCGGCGGCCTCTCCGGCGCAGAGCATGCTGCCGGCCCGGTAGGTGCCGTCGGGACCGCCCGGATAGGCGCGGGAGCAGAGGTCGTCGGACAGCACGCGCACGTGTGCCGCGTACAGCCTGCGCGCGTACGCGCCCTCGCCGGTCGTGTCACCCCACCCGGAGACCATGGCCTGCGTGCCCGGCGTGTAGGCCGGATCGCCCGCGCCCGCCATGCCGATCACCACGCCCTGCGGCAGCGGCCTGGCGAGTGTGATCACGGCGAAGTCGCCGGAGTTGGTGCGGCTGTCGTAGCCGGGGTTGGTCCAGACGTCACGTACGGAGACCTCCTGGCCCCCGCCCGACAGCAGGTCGGTGCGGTCGGCGATGACCTTCAGGTCCCGCACGCGGTCGGGGGGCGCTCCGAGGACCTCCTCGGTCAGACAGTGGGCCGCGGTGAGCACGGCCGTCCGTGTGACCGCCACGCCCCCGCAGAACTGTCCGGCCCGCGTACCTCCGAACCGGTCACGGCTGGACAGCGCGACCGTCCAGGGGGCCTGGGAGACGTCTATCGGGAAGCCGCCGACCACCACGCTGTCGGCAGGCGCGGGAGCCGCGCCCACCAGGGGTATCGAGGCCATGGCGGCCGCCAGGGCCAGCGGCCGGATGAGTGCCCGGGCAACGGAACGGCGCATGCAGACTCCTCACTCTCGGGTCGTACTGGGACACCCAGAGTGATCCACTGCACGGCGGCTCGCAGCACGAGGGCCCGGCCCCCCGAAGGGAGCCGGGCCCTCGCCGTCGTACGACCGCGACCTAGTCGAGGTAGTCGCGCAGCACCTGGGAACGCGACGGGTGGCGCAGCTTCGACATGGTCTTGGACTCGATCTGGCGGATGCGCTCACGCGTCACGCCGTACACCTTGCCGATCTCGTCGAGGGTCTTCGGCTGACCGTCGGTGAGACCGAACCGCATGGAGACGACGCCCGCCTCGCGCTCGGACAGGGTGTCCAGAACGGAGTGCAGCTGCTCCTGCAGGAGCGTGAAGCTGACGGCGTCCGCCGGGACGACGGCCTCGGAGTCCTCGATGAGGTCACCGAACTCGCTGTCGCCGTCCTCACCCAGCGGGGTGTGCAGGGAGATGGGCTCGCGGCCGTACTTCTGGACCTCGATGACCTTCTCCGGGGTCATGTCGAGTTCCTTGGCCAGCTCCTCCGGGGTGGGCTCGCGGCCCAGGTCCTGGAGCATCTGGCGCTGCACGCGCGCGAGCTTGTTGATGACCTCGACCATGTGCACCGGGATACGGATGGTGCGGGCCTGGTCGGCCATGGCGCGGGTGATGGCCTGACGGATCCACCAGGTGGCGTACGTGGAGAACTTGTAGCCCTTGGTGTAGTCGAACTTCTCGACCGCGCGGATCAGACCGAGGTTGCCCTCCTGGATGAGGTCCAGGAAGAGCATGCCGCGGCCGGTGTAGCGCTTGGCCAGGGAGACCACCAGACGGAGGTTGGCCTCCAGCAGGTGGTTCTTGGCGCGGCGGCCGTCCTCGGCGATGATCTCGAGCTCGCGCTTGAGCTTCGGCGCCAGCTTGTCGGCATTGGCCAGCTTGTCCTCGGCGAACAGACCCGCCTCGATGCGCTTGGCCAGTTCGACCTCCTGCTCGGCGTTGAGCAGGGGGACCTTGCCGATCTGCTTCAGGTAGTCCTTGACCGGGTCGGCGGTGGCGCCGGCCGCGGCGACCTGCTGCGCCGGCGCGTCGTCCTCGTCCTCGTCGGACAGGACGAAGCCCGCGCTCTCGGCGCCCTCGGGCTCGTCGGCGACCTTGGTGTCCTCGAGAACCTCGTCCTCGAGAAGCTCGACGTCGTCCTTCTTGGCGGTGGTCTTCTTGGCGGCCGTCTTCTTCGCGACGGTCTTCTTCACGGCCGCCTTCTTGGCGGTCGTCTTCTTGGCCGCGGCCTTCTTGGCGGGGGCGGCTTCCTCGGCGGAATCGGCTGCGACGGGAGCGACAGGGGCCGCGGGAGCGGCCGTGCTCGCGGTGGCCTTCCTCGTGGTGGTCACCGTCTTCGCCGCGACCGTCTTGGTGGCGGTGCGCTTCGCGGGGCTCTTCGCTGCGACGCTCTTGCGGGTGCGCTTGGGCTCTGCGGCACTGACCATCAGCGTCACACCCTCTTCCTCAAGAATCTGGTTGAGGCTGCGCAGTACGTTCTTCCACTGAGTGGCCGGAATCTGGTCAGCTTCGAAGGCCCGACGCACATCGTCGCCGGCGATCTGCCCCTCAGCCTTTCCCCGCTCAATGAGCGCCATGACAGAGACGGACTCGGCGATCTCCGGCGGGAGCGTACGGGATGTGCTGGCCGACACGAACAACCTCTCGGAACGTTGGAAAGCGGCTTCCGGCACCGTCCACTGCGGACAGGAGCCGACCACCGGCCTGGGGATGGGCCGACGGCGCGGGCGGGGGCCGGGAGAGTGCACAGCGCCTGTACAGGCGTCCGTATTCCCTCCGCGGCTGTCACCTCTTAGGTCATCGCGCTGTTTCCACGAGCGTTACGCCCAATCTGCGTGGCCCGAGTCACACCCCGTAAGCGATCAAAAGTGATCAAATATGGGCAAATAGGTCACCCGTTGAAGCCCCGCCCGGTCATCCGGACACCCCTGGCGGCCCGTCGCACCGCTGGACCTTGCCGGACCGCGCAGGGTCCGGCAAGGTCCAGCGGCGGCCGTCAACGAGCCCGGCGCCGCCACGCGCGCCACGAGAACCAGGCTGACGCCCCACACCGGCGACCGCTCCGCCCCGGCCGCGGGGTCAGTGCTCGCGCGGGGCGGGCACCACGCGCTCCACCTCGGGGTGGACCGTGAGCAGTTGCCGCATGGCCGCCTCGGCCGCCGCGCCGTCGCCGGTGCCGAGCGCGTCGACGATCCGCGCATGCTGCGCGAGCGACGCCTCGTTCGGCCGGTCGCAGCCCGTGACCGGACCTCCCGACACCTGGAGGGCGGCGGAGACGATTCCGGAGAGGTGCTCGAGCATGCGGTTGCCGGCGATCTGGATGAGCAGCCCGTGGAACTCGTTGTCGGCGCGCGAGTAGGTCAGCGCGTCACCCTGCGCCATGGCGTGGCTCATGATCTCGACCATGTCGCTGAGGCGCTGCTGCACCTCCTCGCGCCCGTGCCCGGCGGCGAGGCGGGCGGCCAGCGGCTCGATGGTCCAGCGCAGCTCGCTCAGCTCGCGGCGCTGGTCGTCGCGCTGGGGCCCGAAGGCCCGCCACTCGATGATGTCGGGGTCGAGCAGGTTCCAGTCGCTGACGGGACGTACGCGCGTGCCGACGTTCGGGCGGGCGCTGACCAGGCCCTTGGCCTCGAGGACGCGGAGGGACTCGCGGACGACGGTGCGGGAGACCTCGAAGCGCTGGCCGATCTCCTCGGGCACCAGCGGCCGGTCGGCGCCCAGGTCGCCGGAGACGATCATCTGTCCGAGCTGCTGGACGAGTTGGCCGTGCAGCCCGCGTCCGCGGCTGCCGGCGGCGCGTCGGCCGACCCGGCCGAGCTCGGGATCCGCGCCTTCCCAGGAGGGCGCCGCTACGCGGTCGGCCACCTGCGGTTCTGCGTAGGGGTAGCGGTCGAGTTCGCCCGGGCCGGCCAGACCGGAGTCGGTGGAGCGGGCGGCGGTCATCATGGTGTGCGCAAGGGTACTCACGGATCCTTTGTCGGCGTCGCCTCCAACTCCCTTGAGGTCTTTGGTGAAAAGCACACGAAAGGGTGATCGCTCACCCCATCGCAATTGACGCCTTATCGGAAAGAAATGGTCTTTCCCTGGGGAGTTGTGTACGCATCGAGATCGGAAGTGTACGCAGAGTCATCACCGGAACCGGGTGCGCAGCGTCGTGACCAGGTACGCGCACAGCAGCGCCGACAACGACAACGTCATTGCGCCACCGATCGGTTGGGCGAGCACGCGCGCGAAGCCGAGCAGGTAGCGCTCGCCCCCGAAGGGCCACTGCAGCAAGAGGACCTCCCGCATCCGCACGGTGAACCCGGCGGCCACGCCGGGGGCCGGCCCCGCCATCACCGTGTGCACACAAGGGACGACGGCAACGGGTACGGCGAGTACCGCGGCCAGGCCGGCCGAGGTGGACCGGAACACGCCGGCCGACAGCACACCCGCCCACGCGCACCCGACGACGAGGCCGAACCAACTCACCCCGAGCGAGAGCCAGTCCGCGGGAACTTGCGTGAGCTCCCGTCCGTAGACGATGTAGAGCGCTTCGGCGTCGCAGCCCAGGGTGAGGAAGGCCAGCAGGGCCGCGGTGGCTCCGGAGACGAGCAGTTTCGCGGTCAGCAGCCCCAGCCGGCGGGGCACGGTGCCGCGGTCCGCCGCGAGGGCGGGGTGGCGGAACTCGTCCCCGAAGGACAGCGCACCGAGCAGCCCCGCGGCGAGTGCCGCGGGCGGCAGCGGCAGTTGACGGGGCCACGCGGCGAACAGCCGCGCCTGCGGGGTGTGCCCGATCCTGGCCAGCACCACGGCGGTGAGCGCGGACACCGCCAGCACGGCACCGCAGGTGAGGAACCCGACACCGATGCCGGTGGCTCGTCGGATCTCGTAGCGCAGGGGGCGGAGGGGGCTGGGGGCGGGGCGGACGGCGATGGGGGGCGGGAGGGGGGAAAGGGCGTCGACGGAGGAAGCCTCGTCGAGGCGGACGGCGCGGGTGCCCTGCGGCTGACGCGAGCGGGGTTTGCGGGCGCCGGGGAGACGGGTGCGGAGCGCGGAGATGCCGACGGCCAGGGTCCTCGTGCCGCCGGTCTGCGGTTCGGGGGCGGCCGTGGTCGCCTCGCGCCGGGTGCTCGCCGAGGCCGCCGAGCCGGTGCCCCGGCCGCCGTCGGCTCCGGCCTGCACCACGGCGCGAGCCGCTCCGGGGCCGCCCTCGGTGGCGTCCTCGCCGGCGGCCGGGCCGACGTGCACGGGCCCGCTCGTCTCCGGGACCGTGCCCGCGAGCGGCACGCCGTCGGTCCGTAGCCGACGGGTGGTCTCCGTGTGCCCTGCCGCACTCCGGTCCGGGGACGTCTCGGCGAGCGACGTCCGCGCACCGCTCAGGGCCTGCCTCCCCTCCCCCGCCGATGGATCCTCGCCCGCGGCGGTGCCGGGTACGCATCGCTGCTGGGCCGGGGCGCCCGCTGCCGTGTCGCCTCGTTGCGGTGCCGCGAAGCCGAACGGCGTGGCACGCCGTTCTGTCGCCGCGTGGCCCGGTGCGGCGCCGCCCCGCTCCCCGGACGGAAGGCCGGACGTTCCGGGTGCCGCCTGCTCCGGCGCGTCGCAGGCCGGCGCACCGGCCGCCGCGGCCGCCAGGCCGAGGACCCGGGGGCCGGACGCGGACGCCGCAAGGCCGAACGCCGAGGCGTCCGGCTCCACCGCCGGCAGATCGCGCACCGTCTCGTGCTCCGCGGAAGAGGACCCCGGCCCGGCGTGTGCGCGCTCCACCCGCGGCTCGGCCACGGTCGCCTCGGCACCGGCCACAGCGGGCCCGGCGTCGGATCCCGGGCCCATGTCGCCGACTTCGTCCGCCAGTTGGTGGACGAGGATGCCGTGCCGGAATGCCGTCTCTCCGACATCGGCGGTCGTGGAGCCGTACACCGACAGGCGGTTGCCGCCCTCGCGGACGACCTCGACGGAGCGGCGCGCCGTACGGGCCTCCTTGGTGAGCAGGGCCGCGAGCCGCGCTGCGTGGGGACTGCGGACGGCCACACGCGGACGCAACCGGGTACGGGCGAACTCACCGGCCTCCTGATCCGCCACCACCCTGCCGCCATCGAGGGTGATGACACGGTCGGCCGTGCGGGCGGCCTCCTTGGGGTCGGCGGTGGTGAACAGCACCGTGCCGCCTTGGCCGGCGTGGGCGCGCAGCATTCCGTGCAGCCACTCCGTCTCGCGGGCGGACAGATGGGCAGCGGGCTCGTCGAGGACGAGCGTGTGCGGGTCGGGCAGCAGGGCGCAGGCCAGGCCGAGCCTGCGGTCCATGCCACGCGAGAGCGTGCCGAGAGGCTCGTCGCGGAAGCTGACGAGACCGACCACCTCGAGGACTTCGTCGGCCCGCCGCGCAGGGACTCCCGAGGCCGCGCACAGCATGCGCAGATGGCCCCGGACCGAGCGGGCCGGATGCCCCGGCACGTCGCCGAGGAGCACACCGACCTCCCGCGCGGGATGAGCGATGTGGTGCAGGGGCCGCCCTCTGAAGTAGGTGATGCCGCGCCCCGGTTGGAGCTCGAGCATCAGTCTGAGCGCCGTCGTCTTGCCCGCGCCGGCGCCGCCGAGGAGCACGGTGACATGGCCCGCGCGCGCTTCGAACGAGACGTCGTCGACGGCGGGCGGGTGCGCCTTGCGGGGGGTGCTGGTCAGTCCGAAGGCCTGGATCACCTGCAGCAAGATAGTGCGCTATGTGCCGTTTTCCTGGTATCGCCGGGTCTTCTACCACACGTGGTGCGGCCGGACCCCGTTCAGTTGCGCCGTTCGAGGTACTCCACGGCGGCGACGGGACGCGGGCTCCCGAGCATCCGGGGAGCGGCTGCCTGCCTCAGACCTCGGGGCGGAGCATCGGGGGGTTGAGCAGCGTGGCGCCGCCCGCCCGGAAGAGCTGCGCCGGCCGGCCGCCCTGGCGCGTGGTCGTACCTCCGGTGGGGACGAGGAACCCGGGCGTGCCGGTGACCTTGCGATGGAAGTTGCGCGGATCGAGCGCCACGCCCCACACCGCCTCGTACACCCGGCGCAGCTCACCGACGGTGAACTCGCTCGGGCAGAACGCGGTGGCCAGAGACGAGTACTCGATCTTGGACCGGGCCCGTTCCACCCCGTCGGCGAGGATCTGGGCGTGGTCGAAGGCGAGCGGCGCCAAGGGTTCGCCGTCGCGGCCGTAACCGGCCTGCTGGAGCAGTTCCTCGACCGGCGCCCAACGCGCGTTGCTGGCGTCGCCTCCCGCGCGCGGGGCGGGCAGGTCGGGTGCGAGCGCGAGGTGGGCGACGCTCACCACCCGCATGCGCGGGTCCCGCTTGGGGTCTCCGTAGGTGGCGAGCTGCTCGAGATGGGCTCCGTTGGCCTGAGCCGGGGTCGCGGGGTCGTGCACACACAGCCCGGTCTCCTCGGCGAGCTCACGTGCTGCCGCCTGGGAGAGGTCCTCGTCGGCCCGCACGAAGCCTCCGGGCAGCGCCCAGCGCCCCTGGAACGGGGGCTCGCCACGGCGGACCGCCAGCGCGCACAGGGCATGGCGGCGTACGGTCAGCACGACCAGGTCCACGGTCACGGCGAATGGCGGAAAGGCTGACGGGTCGTAGGGCATGCCGCGATCATAGTCGTCTTCCTGACGATAAACACTCCCTTCCTCGGCCCCATCGGTGGCGCTTCCGCTTCGTTCCGGTATGCGGTGCGGAGCCGGGTCCTGTTCGTCGCCTTCTGGCATTGCGCGAGGTCACCGTCGCGGTCGCAGGGTGTCCGGCCCCCTCTCGATCATGGCGAGCCGCGGCCCGCCGATGTACGAGGCGAAGAGGGCGCCGGCGCCCCCAGCCCGGCCGGCGGGAAGCGGCTCGGCCGGTAGCGAGGAGGCGAGGGCTGGGCTGGGCTGCGAACCCTGGCCGACAACGGTCACACGACACCCCCGCGGGCGTCTTGGGCAGCCGGGCGCGGACGGTCGGCCGGCGCAACCTCGTCGCGCTCCCCGGGCCACGGTCAGCCCTCGCCCTCGGAGTCGCAGCGGTCGGTCCTCGACACGGCTGCGCCCGCCGTGGTGCCGCCGGACTCGGCCCCACGTGTGCGCGAGCCACCGAGGCCGCGGCTGCCGGGGCGTGCGGGCTCGGCCGCCGACGAGCCGGGGTGGGAGCCGGCCGGCCTCCGCCGTCCTCCGGCGGTCCGGGCGGCGCGAGGGGCGGCGCCGGTCTCGGCCGATCGCACCCGGCGCCGCCGACGCGTGCCGGTACCTCGCCCTGCTCCGGCGGGCTGGCCGTCCCCTCCGACACCGGTTCCGGCGTCTCGGGGATCCACTCGGGCATCGCCTTCGGTGCCAAGCGGGTCGACTCGGACACCGGCTCCGGCACCGTCGGCAGGCGGGAGGCCGGCCCGAGCAGTGTCCTTCCGGCGGCTCGGCTGAGCCCCGTTCTCCTCGGGCGTGCTCGTCCCGCGGTCCGCGCGCAGACAGCGGCGGATCGCTTCCGGATCGAGCCCTTCGTTGCAGGCCTGGTGCAGCAGGCGGGCGAAGAGGTAGTCGGGATCCGCGCCCAGAGCCATGGCCAGCGCCTCACGCGCCTCCAATTCGTCACCAGTCGACCAGGCGACCCAGCCGGCCAGGGTCAGCGGAGCCGCGGCGTGCTCGCCGTACGGCCCGACGCACCGGCGGGCCAGGGCACGCCAGAGCCGCAGCGCCGGACCCGCCTCGTCGCCCTCCATCCATGCGGCCGCCCGGTCGCGGGTCGTACGGTCCTGGAGCCCGAGGATCAGAGCCGCCGCCTCGTCGTGGGCGAGCAGACGGTCGTCGCGCAGGTCCGCCGGATGCGTGCCGGACACCGGCGCCGCGGCGGCGAAGCGGCGCATGATCCGCTCGGCGAGGCGCAGCGTCTCCTCCGCCACCTCCGCGCGGGACGCCTCATCGAGGATGCGGGGCACCAGGGTCATGCCGGCCGCGTCGAGGGCGATCTCCTGCTCCAGTGCCGCGGATGTCTCCCAGGGCTGCAGCCTGGCGCGCAACTCCCTGAGCGTGCCGCGCACTTGAATGCCCGCGTAGGTGGCCGCCGCTGCCAGCACGGAGGTGCCGGGAAGGCCCATCGGTGAGCCGTCCTCGGGGCAGCAGCCCTCGATCGGGCAGCAGTACGACCAATAGCGGCCGTCGGAGACGCACAGGGCCTCGATGACCGGTACGTCGAGTTCGCCGCACTGGGTGCGCAGGAGGTGGACCAGTGGTTCGAGGCGTCGTTTGACGTCGCGGCCCGACTCGCCCGGGGATGGTTCCTGGCAGACGTAGGCCACCATCTGCTCGGGCCGGGCGCCCCGTCGTTCGCTGCCGGTCACCAGTCCCTGGGCCAGCTGGCGTGCGGCCGCCTTCCAGTCCTCCTCGTTCTTGGGGATGCCGAGCCGGGCCCGGCCGCCGAACCTGCCCTTGCCTTCGCGGTCGTGCAGGGCCACCAGCACCATGCTGTCCTCCGGGCGGTAGCCGAGGAGGTAGGGCAGGGCGTCGGCCAGCTCGGCCGGGGTGCGCAGCGTGACCTGGGTGTCGTGCGCGGACGCGCCGGTGAACGGCTCCTGGCCCGAGATGTCGTCGTTCTCGAACGGTCCGGTGGTTTCGCTGTGATTCGTCATGCGCAGACGATCTCGCGGATTGCGTGGTTCCGGTTGAGCCTGTGGACAAGTCGGATCAGGGACACGACAACGCCGTCCCGGGTTGTCCACAGCCCAGGACAGCGGTCCGCCGTTTGTCGGTCCCGTCCTGTTGTATGGGACGCATGGAGCACACGAGCAACGCGGATCTCCGGGCGCAGGCGGACGCCGTCCTCGCCCGGCTCGTCGGGGACGCCACGCGCACGGCCCGGCTGCGCGAGGATCAGTGGCGGGCGATCGAGGCGCTGGTCGCCGAGCGGCGCCGGGCCCTGGTCGTGCAGCGCACGGGGTGGGGCAAGTCCGCGGTGTACTTCGTGGCGACCTCATTGCTGCGGGCCAGAGGCAGCGGGCCCACGGTGATCGTCTCGCCGCTGCTCGCGCTCATGCGCAATCAGGTGGACGCCGCGGCCCGGGCCGGCATCCATGCCCGCACCATCAACTCCTCCAACACCGAGGAGTGGGATGCCGTGCAGGCCGAGATCGCGGCCGGCCAGGTGGACGTCCTGCTCGTCAGCCCGGAGCGGTTGAACAACCCGGACTTCCGTGACCAGGTACTGCCCAAGCTGTCGGCCGCGACCGGTCTGCTGGTCGTGGACGAGGCCCACTGCATCTCCGACTGGGGCCACGACTTCCGCCCCGACTACCGGCGGCTGCGCACCATGCTCGGCGACCTTCCGCCCGGTGTGCCCGTGCTGGCCACCACCGCCACGGCCAATGCCCGGGTGACCGCGGACGTCGCCGAGCAGCTGGGCACCGGCGGCGCCTCGGACGCCCTGGTGCTGCGCGGGCCGCTGGACCGGGAGAGCCTCAGCCTCGGCGTGCTGCGGCTGCCGGACGCCGCGCACCGCATGGCGTGGCTCGCCGACCACCTGGACGACCTGCCGGGCTCCGGCATCATCTACACGCTCACGGTCGCCGCCGCCGAAGAGGTCACCGCGTTCCTGCGGCAGCGCGGGCACACCGTCGCCTCGTACACGGGCAAGACGGAGAACGCCGAGCGTCAGCAGGCAGAGGACGATCTGCTCGCCAACCGGGTCAAGGCGCTGGTCGCCACGTCCGCGCTCGGCATGGGGTTCGACAAGCCGGATCTCGGTTTCGTGGTCCATCTCGGCTCCCCCTCCTCCCCCATCGCCTACTACCAGCAGGTCGGCCGTGCCGGTCGCGGTGTCGATCACGCCGAGGTACTGCTCCTGCCGGGCAAGGAGGACGAGGCGATCTGGCAGTACTTCGCGTCTTTGGCCTTCCCTTCCGAGGAGTTGGTCCGGCGCACCCTGGACGTCCTCGCCCGGGCGGACCGCCCCCTGTCGCTGCCCGCGCTGGAGCCGCTGGTCGAGCTGCGCCGCTCGCGGCTGGAGACGATGCTCAAGGTCCTCGACGTGGACGGAGCGGTCCGCCGCGTCCAGGGTGGATGGATCGCCACCGGCCAGCCCTGGTCGTACGACGCCGAGCGCTACGAATGGGTCGCCCGGCAGCGCGCTTCGGAGCAGGAGGCCATGCGGGCCTACGCGTCCACCACCGAGTGCCGGATGGAGTTCCTGCAGCGTCAGCTGGACGACGAAGCCGCCAGACCGTGCGGCCGCTGCGACAACTGCGCCGGCCCTCGCTTCACCGCGGACACCTCACCGGGCTCGGTGGACTCCGCCCGCAGTGACCTCGGCCGGGCCGGCGTCGAGGTGGAGCCCCGCCGCATGTGGCCGACGGGCCTGCCGGCGATCGGCATCGACCTCAAGGGGCGTATTCCGGCCGGTGAACAGGCGTCACCGGGGCGTGCACTGGGGCGGCTGTCGGACATCGGCTGGGGCAACCGCCTGCGTCCGCTCCTCGCGCCGCAGGCACCGGACCTCGCCGTCCCGGACGACGTGGCGCGGGCCGTGGTCGGTGTCCTGGCCGACTGGGCGAAGGGCCCCGGCGGCTGGGCCTCCGGTGTGTCCGACGCCCAGGCACGGCCGGTGGGGGTCGTCACCGTCGCCTCGCGGACCCGGCCTCTGCTGATCCGCTCGCTGGCCGCCCGCATCGCCGAGGTCGGCCGGCTGCCGCTGCTGGGCTCGGTGGAGTACGGCGAGGACGTGCCGCGCGTGCCGCGCAGCAACAGCGCGCAGCGGCTGAAGGCGCTCGACGGCGCGCTGACGGTGCCGCCCGGCCTGGCTTCGGCGCTCTCCGAGGCCGGCGGTCCGGTGCTGCTGGTCGACGACTTCACCGAAACGGGCTGGACGCTCGCGGTCGCGGCACGCCTGCTCAGAAAGTCCGGCGCTCGGGGGGTGTTGCCGCTGGTCCTGGCCGTCCAGGGCTGACCGCGCACTCGTGCCGGGTGGCGGAGCGGACATGATCCCGGCACCGCATGCGTCGGTGGGCCAACCTTTGGGTAGGGATATAAGCCACGCACCACCAGATAACAGTCGGTGGCCCCAATTGCTCGTTGCCGCATCCAAGTTCGGCAGGAAGAATTGAGGTCCGCTCCCCGCGCGGCTCGCCCGTGACCGGTCGGGCTTTGCTGCGGTGCGCGGTCCCTCGAATCCGACCCCGCCCGCAGTGTGGGCGCGTAGCCGAAGGGAGGAACGTGACCTTCGGATTCGCCTCGTCCTCGGCGGCCTCGTTCTCGACGTCCGCGACCGCCGCTTCCGCAAGCCGTCTGCTCGAGCCGGCCGAATGGGCCGCCGCCGGAATCCCTCTGCTGCGCAACCCCCGTGAGGTCGTCACCGGTCTGCACTCCCGCCATCGGCCGAAGCCTTCCACGGCGGTCGTGGCAGTGCTGGATCCGGAGGAACGGCTGTGCGCCAGTGCGTCGTTCACCCGCCGTCCCGCCCCGGCCGACGGCTGGATGTTCCGCAACGCGCTGCTCGCGCAGCTGCGCCGGGTCATTCCGCACGACCTGAGGCGCCGGACCCCGGTGCGCACGGCCATCCTCCTGTACTGCCGTGAGGGCGACGCGCAGTGGACGGAGGAGGACGGGGCCTGGATGTGGGGCCTGCGCGACGCCTGCACCCTGCACGGGCTGCGGTGCGGGGCGTACATCACGCTGACCCACGACGGCTGGCACGTGCTCGGTGAGGGCCGCAGCGGACGCCGCCCCAACGCGGACTCCGCACCTGAGCCCTTCGCCACCTCCGACGCTCCGCCGCCCGCACCGCGCACCGGCGGGCCGGTCTCCGAGGTGCTGCGCCGCGCGGCGGCCCGCTAGGCGACGCCGGGGACCGGCCGGTCGGCACACCGTCCGCGAACCGGGCCAGTGGCAGGGACACAGCCTGACTGTAGTCACGGCACGGTCATGCCACCCCAGGGCCGCCGACGACCGGACGGCGGCAAGGCCCTGGGCGCCTCAAGGGCACGGGGCCGCACGGAAAAACAGGCCGACGCCGGGCCCGCGCCGACGACCTTGCGGGCGCGCGGTGTCGAGACCGCTCACCAAGTGCCCGTGGCCACCGGAAAGCAGGCGGTGCCCGCGGTCCCTGCGGTCATCCGGGCATGCCAAAGGCCACGCCGTGCGCTTGCCGCCGGATCGGCTGCCTCGTCACCCCGCCGCCACGAGGCGCCGGACGCCGATCAGACGCCCGCGCCCAGCACCGAGTTGATCTGCTGGGGGTCGCCGCAGACGATCAGCAGCGCACCGGCCCGGGAGTGGGCCAGCGGCAGGGCCGAGGCGGCAGCGGCAGCGGGGCCTCCGTTGAGGGCCACGACGACCACGGGGCGGGACGCGGCACGGGAGGCAACGGAGGCGTCCGCGTAGAAGACGTCGTCACCGGCGTCGTGCTGCGCCCAGTAGGAAGCTTCACCGAAGGACAGTTCGTGCTCCGCCCACGGGTGCTGGGACCCGGTGGTGATCACGAGCACGTCGCCGGGGGCACGGCCCGACTCCAGCAGCAGGTCCACCGCCTCCTCTGCGGCGTCGAGCGCACCCTCGGCCGA
The DNA here is from genome assembly GCF_043202415.1 of Streptomyces sp. NPDC048192. Taxonomy (NCBI): domain Bacteria; kingdom Bacillati; phylum Actinomycetota; class Actinomycetes; order Kitasatosporales; family Streptomycetaceae; genus Streptomyces; species Streptomyces sp. NPDC048192. The sequence continues at coordinate 80,057 of NZ_JBIDAL010000008.1, read as the reverse complement.
GGCCGGGATCAGCTGGATCTGCGGGCCTGCCGCCGTGGCGGTGGGAGCGGCCGGGCCGGACGGACCGGGCTTGGTCTGAGCCACGTCACGCTGCGTGCGCTGCACCGGCGGCGCCGGCCGCGGAGGGCCGGGACGACCGGGGCGGGACGGAGCCGCGGGACGGGGGCCGGGTACAGGGCGGGGGGTCGGCGCGGTACGGCCGTTGGCCGGCGTGGCGCGGGGACCCTGGGCACTCTCGTGAATCTGAGGCTCCTCGGGAATGAGAGGCATGAGCTGATATTTATCAAACGTTGGTGCGGCACGGGTGACCGGGTGGCACATCAGTGCGAGCGGAACCGTCAGAAATCGAAGCCGAGCTGGCCCTCGATCTCGGGAACGCCTCCGTCCACCCAGCTGCGGACCTTCTTGAGGTGCCGCCACTGAGGCAACGCATCAAGATACGCCCACGACAGGCGGTGGTGCGGGGTGGGCCCCCACTCCGCCAGTGCGGCCTTGTGCACGGGCGACGGATACCCGGCGTTGTCCGCAAATCCGAAGTGTGCATGGTCGACACCCAGTTCGGCCATCATTTTGTCGCGCTGAACCTTGGCTATCACCGACGCCGCCGCAACGGCCACACACGACTGATCGCCCTTGATCACCGTGCGCACGCTCCAGGGAGCACCGAGGTAGTCGTGCTTCCCGTCGAGGATCACGGCGTCGGGGCGGACCGGCAGGGCGTCCAGAGCCCGGACCGCGGCGAGGCGCAGCGCGGCGGTCATCCCCAGGTCGTCGATCTCCTCGGGGGAAGCATGCCCCAGCGCGTAGGCGGTCACCCATGAGCGGAGGGTCTCCGCCAGCTCGGTGCGCCGCTTGATCGTCAGCAGCTTGGAGTCGGTCAGCCCCTCCGGCGGGCGGCGGAGTCCGGTGATCGCCGCGCAGACGGTGACAGGTCCGGCCCATGCGCCGCGCCCCACCTCGTCGACACCGGCAATGACCTTCGCTCCGGTCGTGGCGCGCAGGGAGCGCTCGACGGTGTGGGTAGGCGGTTCGTACGGCATGGCGCCCTTAGCGTACGCCGCCGGGCGGGTCTGCCGACACCCCGGTCTCCCGTACTGCCGGGCAGGTCAGCGGCGGATCGCCGAGGGTGCCGTCAGGCTCCGTAGGGGCGCAGCAGCGGGAGCATCAGCCGGTCGATCATCTCCTCGAGGTCCTGATCGCTCCATTCGCTGGCGCACATCTTCGAGCGGTACATCAACATGGCCGGGATGGCGTCGAAGACATAGCCGTTGGCCGCGTCCGCACGCACCTCGCCGCGCTCTATTCCGCGAGTGATGACCTCCTGGAGGAGCCGGACGGTCGGCTCCACCACCCCTCCGACGATCACTTCCTGAAAGCGCTCCGCGTGGATCTGGTCGCACTCGTGAATCACCGAGCGCAGCGCCACGCCCGGCGGCGAGAACATGATCTGCCGTACCTGCCGGCACAGGGCGAGAAGGTCCTCGCGCACGCTGCCGAGGTCCGGGGCCTTCTCCACCCTGGGGAGCCCGGCCACCAGCGCGTCCGCGACGAGGTCCTCCTTGCAGGGCCAGCGGCGGTAGACCGCGGCCTTGCCGGTCTGGGCGCCGGCGGCGACTCCTTCCATGGTCAGGCCCTTCCAGCCGACCTCGCCGAGTTGCTCCAGCGCGGCTTCGAGGATCGCACGCTCCAGCACCACGCCGCGGCGGCGAGGGGAAGCCGCCCGAGCGGGAGCAGCCGTCCAGCGCGAAGTAACCATCTGTGTCTCTCCAACAGGGGAAGCGGGGATTGCCGGGGGGAGGCCGTGCCGCGCGGCAGCAACAGGGGGACGCGGGGCGGGGCACGAGATTAAGTGAACGCTTGCGTTCACTGTTGGGGACTCACTACCGTGGACACGAAAGTGAACGCGATCGTTCACTAACGCCTTCAGGGGGGACCCATAGTGACGACCTCTCAGCTGCTGCAGGATCCAGAACCGGGCGTGGCCCGCCGGGAGGGGCATCCCGGCATCGCACTCGCCGTCATCGCGGCCTGCCAACTCATGGTGGTGCTCGACGCGACGATTGTGAACATCGCGCTCCCGCACATTCAAGACGCGCTCAAGTTCAGCACCACGGACCTGACGTGGGTGGTCAGCGCCTACACGCTCACGTTCGGCGGTCTGCTCCTGCTCGGCGCGCGCGCCGGCGACATCCTCGGCCGCCGCCGGGTGTTCATGACCGGCATCCTGTTGTTCACCTTCGCCTCCCTGCTGGGCGGTCTCGCCCAGGAGCCGTGGCAACTGCTGGCCGCGCGGGCCTTGCAGGGCGTCGGCGGAGCGATCGCCTCGCCCACATCGCTGGCACTGATCACCACGACCTTCCCCGAAGGCCCGGAACGCAACCGGGCCTTCGGTGTGTTCGCCGCCGTGTCCGCGGGCGGCGGCGCCATCGGCCTGCTCGCGGGCGGCATGCTCACGGACTGGCTCGACTGGCGGTGGGTGCTGTTCGTCAACGTGCCGATAGGCGTGCTGATCGCCGCTCTCGCCCCGCTCTACATCAACGAGTCCCAGCGGCATCCGGGCCGCTTCGACATCACCGGCGCACTGACGTCGACGGCCGGGATGGCCTCGCTGGTCTACGGGTTCATCCGCGCTTCGGAGAACGGCTGGCGGGACGGCCTCACGCTCGGCTCGTTCGGCGCGGCCGCGGTGCTGCTGCTCGCCTTCGTCTTCACCGAGGTACGGGCCAAGGAGCCGATCACCCCGCTCAGGATGTTCGCGGACCGCAACCGCTGGGGAACGTACGTGATCATGCTGAGCCTCGCCGCCGCGATGTTCGGCATGTTCTTCTACATCGTGCTGTTCGTGCAGGACGTCCTCGGCTACAGCGCGATCAGGGCCGGCCTGGCCTTCCTCCCCGTCACGGTCGCGATCGCGGTAGGCGCGGGTCTGTCCCAGCGCTTCCTGCCCGCGCTCGGCCCGAGGCCGTTCATGATGACCGGCACGGCGCTCGTGGTGGTCGGGCTGGTCTGGCAGACCTTCATCCGGCCGGACAGCTCCTATCTCGGCGGGGTGCTCGGGCCGATGCTGGTGTTCGGCTTCGGCATGGGCCTGAACTTCGTGACCGCCACGGTCACGGCGGTGTCCGGAGTCGCCCAGCACGAGGCCGGTGCCGCCTCCGGACTCCTCAACGCCATGCAGCAGGTGGGCGGTTCGCTCGGACTGTCGATCCTGACGACCGTCTTCGGCTCGGCCGCCAAGGACGAGGCGAAGAAGCAGCTGCCGAAGTTCCTCGCCGGCAGTTCGCCCGAGCAGCAGGCCCGGTTCGCCAAGACGCACCAGCTTCCGGCGCCCTGGGGACACGAGGTGCTGGCCCACGGCATCTCCACGGCCTTCGTGCCGGCCGCCGCCATGGCCGCCGTCGCGTTCCTCACCGCCTGGCTGGTGATCAGGGTGCGCAAGAGCGATCTCGACGCACTCGCCGGCGTGGCGGGCCCGGGCATCGGCTGAGCCGCCGCGAGACGCACGACGCCACGGTCGGCCGGACCGCCACCAGGTGCCTGACGGCGCCGGCGGCGGTCCGGCCGTACGCATCACGGCCGGCACCCGTCCGAGAAACAGAACCGGAACCAGCAGCAGAACCGGCAGCACAGACCGCATCGCGGACGCCATCTCCACGCCCCCTCGGCCCCTTGCTCGTCGCCTGCCCGCCGCCCTGCCACCGAGAGGCGCAGCCCGCTACGGACATGGGAGGAACGGGCGGTAGTCACGCAGAGTTCCCAATGGACACGCAGAGTTTCGTGATGCGCAGACGCAGACACCGTGTCCGCACGGCTCGGCCTGTCGGCAGGGCCGCTCGGAAGCCCCGGTCCGCCTGAGCGGAGCTGCCCAGGGTCAAGGCCCGGACTGCACCCAGGCCGGCAGTGCCTCGGCGCGCTCCATCCACTCCGCGGGCGGAGCCCCCGCCTTGCCGGAGGCGAGCACACCGCCCACGATCGCGCAGGTCGTGTCCATGTCGCCGCCCACTCCGGCCGTCGTCCAGAAGGCCGTCTCGTAGTCACCGAGGCTCCGCGCGGCGGACCAGAGGGCGAAGGGCACGGTGTCGTGGGCCGTCGTACGCCGTCCGCAGCCGAGCACCGCGGCGACGGTTCCCGCGTCGCCGTAGTCGAGCATGTCCCGGGCGCGCCGGAGCCCCTGGCCGACGGCGCTCTTCGGGACCAGGGCGACGACGCCGTCGAGGAGTGCCTCGGGGCTGGGCGGGCCGTCCGGCGAGCCGGCCAGCGCCGCCGCGGCGGCCACGGCCATGGCGCCGACGACGGCCTCGCGGTGCTGGTGGGTGGTGTAGGCCGAGATCTCCGCCTGATGGGTCGCCTGCTCGGGATCGTCCGCGTACCACGCGCCCAGCGGCGCGATCCGCATCGCCGCTCCATTGCCCCAGGACCCCTGTCCGTTGAACAGCCCGGCGGCCAGTCCCCGCCAGTCCTGGCCCTCTCGGACCAGGCGCAGCAGACGGTTGACGGCAGGGCCGTACCCCCGGTCGAAGTCGTGGTGCTCGGCGAAGGAGCGGGCCAGAGCATCCTGGTCGATGCGGCCGTGGGCGGCGAGGACGGCGACCACGGAGCAGGCCATCTCGGTGTCGTCCGTCCACTGCCAGGGTCCCGCGGGCAGCTCGCGCCGCTTCAGCAGGGGGTAGTTCGCCGGAACGAAGAACTGGGAGCCCAGGGCGTCCCCCACGGCCAGTCCGCGCAGGCTGGCGAGGGCGCGCTCCAGGCGCCCCGAGGTCGAGGAGTCAGCGGTCATCGCTCTGCCACTCTATCCGTTCACCCAGTACGGCACCGGTTTGCGCCAGCGCTCGAAGGGCCGGTCGAGCGTGTACTTGCCGTCCTCCCCGAGAACGAGCATCCGCATCTCGGCGTTCCCGGGATTCGACAGCGACTCGAATTCGGCCACCGTCCAGTGGAACCAGCGCATGCAGAACAGGCGCATCGCGAGCCCGTGGGTGACCAGCAGGACGTTCGGCGGATGGTCGGGGGCCTCGAAGCTGCGGTACAGGCTCTCCAGGAAGCCGCCGACCCGGTCGTACACGTCGGCGCCCGACTCGCCCTGCGGGAACCGGAAGAAGAAGTGGCCGTACGCGTCGCGGTAGGCCTTCTGCAGGCGTACGTCGTCGCGGTCCTGCCAGTTGCCCCAGTCCTGCTCGCGCAGCCTGGGCTCCTCCCGGACGCGTATGAGGTCCGGGTCGAGGTGGAAGGCGCGGAGTGTCTCGTGGGTCCGGCGGTAGGGGGAGACGTACACGCTCACGCGTTCCCGGCCGAAGAGCTCCCGGAGCCTTTTGCCGGTCTCCTCGGCCTGCCGCCAGCCGCGCTCGGTCAGCGCGAGCGCGTGGTCGGGCTCGCGCTCGTACACGGAGTCGTCGACGTTGCCCGTGGACTCGCCGTGCCGGACAAGGACGATGCGCCGTGGTCGTGCCATGCCAAAACCCTAGATCGAGCGACGGACATCAATGCACTCGTGGGGGCTCATACAGCGTATGTCACACGAAACCCGCCCTCGACGGCCGCGTCGGCACCTGACACTGCGAGTAAGTTGGAAAATCCAACTCATTCACCCTTGGATCTCACACCGTCCAGGACGGCTCCATCTCCACGATGTCCCCGGAGAGAGCCGCGACGTCGGCCTCGGTCTGGGCGCGCAGCGCGAGGCGCTCCACACGCTCGGTGCGGTACTTGCCGTGCTCGGCGGCCGACCGCCACATCGAGAGGATCATGAACTCCTGCCCGGCCGCCTCGGCGAACATGCCTCGGATCATGCCGGGCGAACCGGCCATCGCGGGATTCCAGACCTTCTCCTGCATGAGGGTGAAGTGCTCGACGCGCTCCTCGTGGATCCGGCACAGCGCCACGCGGATGAGATCGGCGTCGGTGAACCTCGGCTCGAAGCCGGTCTTCACATCGAAGCGGTACTCGAACAGCTTGGCCTGGGCGTCCTTGAACGTGCCGGCCTGGGCGGACGCCAGCCGGTCGTGCGAGCGGGCCATGAAGGAGTCGTAGAAGGCGCGGCTCTCCCAGAACGCGAAGATGTGCGCCACGCCCGGTCGCTGCCGGCTCCAGCCGCCACCCTGCCCCCGGAATCCCGGCTCCCCCAGAAGCCCCGCCCATTTCCGCTGCCCCCGCTCGAACCCGCGGCGGTCCACCACGGTGCAGCGAATCCACTTGACCAGCACCGCGCCATCGTAAGGCCACGGGACGTGGCGCCGGTCACGCTCCGGCGCAGATCACCCGCGCACATGCCCACGCGCGCGTGGCACGATGAACAAGAGACCCCCTCTCCGCGGGAGTTGGGGAACGAGGCAGCCACTGGGGGAAGGGGAAAGCCTGTTGACCGGCTTCAGCAAGGGAATGCGCGAGGTCGAGGTCGGACTCAAGTGGGACCCCAGTCCGGCGGGTCAGCCTCCGAGCGATCTGGATCTGGTCGCCGCGACCTTCGTGTCGGGCGACGCGTACGGGAGCCCGGCGTATGTGGTGCATTTCGACAGCCGCTCACCGGACGGAACGATCTTCCTCAACCGGGACAGCCCGGACGGCAAGGGCTTCGGCTGGGACGAGGTCATGACGCTGCAACTGGACCGGCTGGACGGCCGGTACGCGCGCGTGGTGGTCGGCGTCGTCATCCAGCAGCGCTACGGGCCCAGGACGTTCGCCCAGGTGCTGAACCCGGGCATGCGCGTCCGGGAGGGCCGCTACACCGTGCTCGCCCAGGACGACTTCGGCTCGGTCCCCGGGGCGACGGCCGCCACGATCGCCGAGTTCGTGCGGGACGAGGCCGGGGAGTGGGCCTTCCGTCCCGGCGTGCACGGCTTCGAGGAGGACCCGGTGGCCTTCACCCGTGTCATGGGCAGGGCCAGGCACCAGAAGTAGGCCCCGGCACTAGAAGTAAGGGGCGCCGGCAATGGCCGGCGCCCCTTACTCTCACCTCATTTCACGACCGTCAGCTGCAGCCGCTGGTCGAGCCGCAGCCCTCGCAGATGTAGCAGGAACCGGCCCGCTGCATCTTCGTGCCGCAGGAGAAGCACAGCGGGGCGTCGGCCTGGATGCCCAGCTGCATCTCCACCAGTTCGGCGCTGGTGTGGGCCTGCTTCGGAGCGGGCTTGGCCGCCTCGGTCTCGGCCTTCGGCGTGGCGACCGCCTTCAGCTCCTGGGCACGCGGCGCCGACTGGGCCAGGCCCTCGACGTCGACCTCGTCCTCGGACGGCTCGTAGGAACCGGTCTCCAGGTGCCGCTGGCGCTCCTCGGCGGAGTGGATGCCGAGTGCGGAGCGGGTCTCGAAGGGCAGGAAGTCCAGCGCCAGACGGCGGAAGATGTAGTCGACGATCGACTGCGCCATCCGCACGTCCGGGTCGTCCGTCATGCCGGCCGGCTCGAAGCGCATGTTGGTGAACTTCGAGACGTACGTCTCCAGCGGCACGCCGTACTGCAGGCCGACGGAGACCGCGATGGAGAAGGCGTCCATCATGCCCGCGAGGGTCGAGCCCTGCTTGGACATCTTCAGGAAGACCTCACCGAGACCGTCGTCCGGGTAGGAGTTGGCGGTCATGTAGCCCTCGGCGCCACCGACCGTGAAGGAGGTGGTGATCCCCGGGCGGCCCTTGGGGAGGCGCTTGCGGACCGGGCGGTACTCGACGACCTTCTCGACCTTGGGCTCCGCGGCGGGCTCCTCGGCCTTGTCCTCCGCGGGCTCCTTCTTCTTGGCGGAGAGCGGCTGGCCCACCTTGCAGTTGTCGCGGTAGATCGCGAGCGCCTTCACGCCCAGCTTCCAGGCCTCGAAGTAGATCTCCTCGACCTCCTCGACGGTCGCCGTCTCCGGCATGTTGACCGTCTTGGAGATGGCGCCGGAGATCCACGGCTGGATCGCGGCCATCATGCGGACGTGGCCCATCGGGGAGATGGCGCGCTCGCCCATGGCGCAGTCGAACACCTCGTAGTGCTCGTGCTTCAGGCCCGGGGCGTCGATCACATTGCCGTGCTCGGCGATGTGGGCGACGATCGCCTCGATCTGCTCCTCCTGGTAACCCAGGCGGCGCAGGGCCTGCGGGACGGTGCCGTTGACGATCTGCATCGAGCCGCCGCCGACCAGCTTCTTGAACTTCACGAGCGCCAGGTCGGGCTCGACACCGGTGGTGTCGCAGGACATCGCGAGACCGATGGTGCCGGTCGGGGCGAGGACGGACGCCTGGGAGTTACGGAAACCGTTCTTCTCACCGAGACGCAGCACGTCCTGCCAGGCCTCCGTGGCGGCGGCCCACACCGGGGTGTCCAGGTCGTCCATGCGGACGGCCTTGCCGTTGGCGTCGGCGTGCTGCGCCATGACGCGCTTGTGGGCGTCGGCGTTGCGGGCGTAGCCGTCGTACGGGCCGACGACCGCGGCCAGTTCGGCGGAGCGGCGGTAGGCGGTGCCCGTCATCAGGGAGGTGATGGCGCCGGCGAGGGCGCGGCCGCCGTCGGAGTCGTAGGCGTGGCCGGTGGCCATCAGCAGGGCGCCGAGGTTGGCGTAGCCGATGCCGAGCTGGCGGAACGCGCGCGTGTTCTCGCCGATCTTCTGGGTCGGGAAGTCCGCGAAGCAGATCGAGATGTCCATCGCGGTGATGACCAGCTCGACGACCTTCTGGAAGCGCTCGGTCTCGAAGGACTGGTTGCCCTTGCCGTCGTCCTTCAGGAACTTCATCAGGTTGAGCGAGGCCAGGTTGCAGGACGTGTTGTCCAGGTGCATGTACTCGCTGCACGGGTTCGACGCGGTGATCCGGCCGGACTCGGGGCAGGTGTGCCAGGTGTTGATGGTGTCGTCGTACTGGATGCCGGGGTCGGCGCAGGCCCAGGCGGCCTCGGCGATCTTGCGGAAGAGCGCCTTGGCGTCGACCTCCTCGATGACCTCGCCGGTCATGCGGGCGCGCAGGCCGAACTTGCCGCCCTCCTCGACCGCCTTCATGAACTCGTCGTTCACGCGGACCGAGTTGTTGGCGTTCTGGTACTGGACGGAGGTGATGTCGTCGCCGCCCAGGTCCATGTCGAAGCCCGCGTCGCGCAGGACGCGGATCTTCTCCTCCTCCTTGACCTTGGTCTCGATGAAGTCCTCGATGTCGGGGTGGTCGACGTCGAGCACGACCATCTTGGCGGCGCGGCGGGTGGCGCCACCGGACTTGATGGTGCCGGCGGAGGCGTCGGCGCCGCGCATGAAGGAGACCGGGCCGGAGGCGTTGCCGCCGGAGGACAGCAGCTCCTTGGAGGAGCGGATGCGGGAGAGGTTCAGGCCGGCGCCGGAGCCGCCCTTGAAGATCATCCCCTCTTCCTTGTACCAGTCGAGGATCGACTCCATGGAGTCGTCGACGGACAGGATGAAGCAGGCGGAGACCTGCTGGGGCTGCGGGGTGCCCACGTTGAACCAGACGGGGCTGTTGAAGCTGAAGATCTGGTGCAGGAGGGCGTACGCCAGCTCGTGCTCGAAGATCTCCGCGTCGGCGGGCGAGGCGAAGTACTTGTAGTCCTCGCCGGCCTTCCGGTACGTCTTCACGATGCGGTCGATCAGCTGCTTGAGGCTGGTCTCGCGCTGCGGGGTGCCGACGGCACCGCGGAAGTACTTGCTGGTGACGATGTTGACCGCGTTCACCGACCAGAAGTCGGGGAACTCGACGCCACGCTGCTCGAAATTGACCGAGCCGTCGCGCCAGTTGGTCATGACGACGTCACGGCGCTCCCACGACACCTCGTCGTACGGGTGTACGCCGGGGGTGGTGTGGATGCGCTCGACACGCAGCCCCTTGGTGGCCTTGGCGCCCTTGGCTCGGGAACCTCGTGCCGGACCGCTCGCCGTCTCTGTCATGCCGCCTCCCTGTACGGGCAAAAACGCCCTGAAGTGCCCCGATTGTTCCCGTGGCACGGTGTTCTGTCGTGTGTCGCGGGCACCCTCAGCTGCCACCCGCAACAGGTCTTCGTTGGCCGCCTCACGGCCGGAACCCGGCTCTCCTCCCGGTTTCCGGCCCGCCGTCAGTCGGCGGCGTGAGCGGGCACGGGGACCTCGCCGGTCCCGCCCGGCCCGCGATCGTCTTCCTTGCTCCCCGTTCCCGCGTCTTCCTCGTCCACGCCGGGGCCTCCCGTCGCCTCCCTCAGCTCCGCGATGGCGGCCTCGAAGTCCTCGAGCGAGTCGAACGCCCGGTAGACGGAGGCGAATCGCAGATAGGCGACGAGGTCGAGTTCCTGCAACGGGCCGAGTATGGCCAGTCCCACGTCGTGGGTGGTCAGCTCGGCGCTTCCGGTGGCCCGTACCGCCTCCTCGACCCGCTGGCCGAGCTGGGCGAGTGCGTCCTCGGTGACAGGCCGCCCCTGGCACGCCTTGCGCACGCCGTTGATGACCTTGGTCCGGCTGAACGGCTCGGTGACCCCGGACCGCTTGATCACCATGAGCGAGCACGTCTCCACGGTCGTGAAACGACGGGAGCAGTCGGGGCACTGGCGGCGCCTGCGGATCGACGTGCCGTCGTCGGTCGTACGACTGTCGACCACGCGGCTGTCGGGGTGCCTGCAGAAGGGACAGTGCATGATCTCCAACCCTCCTCACAGCAGACCCATAAACCTCACCGAGCCACATGAGCCCCGCGAAGCAGCCCTAAGCATAGGCGATCGTGGAGCCGTCTCAGACCGGGGGGACCACAACTTCTGGGCTGCCGTAGCCATCCAACCACTAGATGTGGGGATTGGCTCATACATCGAGGCAGAATCGCGTGTCGCCGGGAACCACCGCGCGCACCGGCCGCGAACGGCCCGCTCAGGGACACGCGGGCCGCAGAACCGTATCGCTGTGCGGCTTACGGAGATACCGTGAGCGCCACACGGAGGACGCGTGGGACTCCGGGGCAGAAGGGACCCGGAGCCAGGACGGCCGGCTCCCGGATGGCAGACTGGGGCCGCGACCCACGAGGTCGGCAACCCCGGCGGTGAAGAGTACAACAATGGGCGCTTTTGCCCGCCAGGTGGCGCGTCAGCAATACACCCAGACACATGATCGCGTCAGGTGGATCACACTTTTTCACTCGAACGTGTGTTTGGCGCAACCTTTCGAAAGCAACTACCGTTGTGCAGCAGGGAGACCATCGAGAGGGGCCGACGTGACCACCACCGCAGACAGTGCCACCATCACCGCCCAGGACCGCTCCCAGGGCCGAGTCGAGGCGGTACACGTGATGAACGAAGCCACGAATCCCGAGGGGCCCAAGCGCTCCCTGCCAGGCCGACCTCCAGGCATCCGGGCCGACAGCTCCGGACTCACCGACCGGCAGCGCCGCGTGATCGAGGTCATCCGCGACTCGGTACAGCGGCGCGGTTACCCGCCGTCGATGCGGGAGATCGGCCAGGCCGTCGGTCTCTCGAGCACCTCCTCGGTCGCGCACCAGCTGATGGCACTCGAGCGCAAGGGCTTCCTGCGCCGCGACCCGCACCGCCCGCGTGCGTACGAGGTGCGCGGCTCGGACCAGGCCGTGACCATGCAGCCCACGGACACCGCCGGCAAGCCCGCCGCGTCCTACGTCCCGCTGGTCGGCCGCATCGCCGCCGGTGGCCCCATCCTCGCGGAGGAGTCCGTCGAGGACGTCTTCCCCCTCCCCCGCCAGCTCGTCGGCGACGGTGAGCTCTTCGTCCTGAAGGTCGTCGGCGACTCCATGATCGAGGCCGCGATCTGCGACGGCGACTGGGTCACCGTGCGCCGCCAGCCGGTCGCCGAGAACGGCGACATCGTGGCCGCGATGCTCGACGGCGAAGCCACCGTCAAGCGCTTCAAGCGCGAGGACGGCCATGTCTGGCTCCTTCCGCACAACGCGGCCTACGAGCCGATCCCCGGCGACGACGCGACCATCCTGGGCAAGGTCGTCGCGGTGCTGCGGCGCGTGTGACGCCTGCGGGCGGGCCGTACGGCAGCTCGCTCCCTGACCGGGCCCCGGAACCCCTGCGCCGGTTCCGGGGCCCTGCCCTGTCCGGGACGGTTCCCGGCACTCCCTCGTATGGCGGGGTGGCCTGACCGGCGCCGGTCAGGCCACCCCGCGATCACTTCGCGTCCTGCTGCGCCTCGACCGCCTTAGCCGCCGCGTCGATCGCGGCGAGCGACTTACGCACCTGGTTACGGTCCGTGGTGTACCAGAAGTCCGGCAGTGACGCCTTCAGATAGCCGCCGTACCGTGCGGTCGCCAGCCGCTGGTCCAGTACGGCGACCACGCCCCGGTCTCCCGAGGCGCGGACGAGCCGGCCGGCGCCCTGGGCCATCAGCAGAGCGGCGTGGGTGGCAGCCACCGCCATGAAGCCGTTGCCTCCCGCGTCCTCCACCGCCTTCTGCCGGGCGCTCATCAAGGGATCGTCGGGACGGGGGAACGGGATCTTGTCCATGACGACCAGCTGGCAGCTCGGTCCCGGCACGTCGACGCCCTGCCACAGAGAAAGGGTGCCGAACAGACAGGTCCTCGGGTCGGCCGCGAAGTTCTTGATCAGTTCGCCGAGGGTCTCCTCGCCCTGGAGCAGGATCGGGAACTCGGGAATCCTCGAGCGCAGCTCCTCCGCCGCGAGCTGCGCGGCCCGCATGGACGAGAACAGCCCGAGGGTACGGCCGCCGGCCGCCTGGATCAGCTCGGTCAGCTCATCCAGCATGTCGGAGCGCTCCCCGTCACGCGCGGGGCGCGAGAGATGCCGGGCGACGTAGAGGATGCCCTGCTTGCGGTAGTCGAAGGGCGAGCCGACGTCGATGCCCTTCCACTTCGGCAGGTCCTCGCCCTCCACGCCTTCGGGGCCGAGCCCCAGGGAGGCGCCCACGCCGTTGAAGTCACCGCCCAGCTTGAGGGTCGCCGAGGTGAGGACGACCGCGCGGTCGGAGAACAGCTTCTCCCTGAGCAGACCCGACACCGACATGGGCGCGATGCGCAGGGAGGCACCGAAGCGGTCGTGCCGCTCGTACCAGACGACGTCCCACTCCGAGCCGTTCAGGACCCGCTCCGCGACGTCGTGCACCGTCTCCACCGAGGCCAGCGCCTGCTTGCGGACCGCGTCCTCGTCCTGCACCGACTTGTCGCGGGTGGTGCCGAGCGCGGTGATGACCGTGCGCGCGGCGTCCCGCAGGGCCATCAGTGCATAGCCGAGATCTTCCGGGATCTCCTCCAGACGGCCCGGCAGTGCCAGCTCCATCAGCCGCTCGAAGCCCTCGGCGGCGGTCTGCAGCTGGTCGGCGGCCTTCTCGTTGACGAGCTTGGCGGCGCGGCGCACCGCCCGGTTGACCTGGCCGGGCGTGAGCTCGCCGGTCGCGACGCCGGTGACGCGGGAGACCAGTTCATGAGCCTCGTCCACGATCAGCACCTCGTGCTGCGGCAGCACCGGTGCGCCCTCGATGGCATCGATGGCGAGCAGCGCGTGGTTGGTGACCACGACGTCGGCGAGCTTGGCCCGCTCCCGGGCCATCTCCGCGAAGCACTCGGCGCCGTAGGCGCACTTCGATGCGCCCAGGCACTCCCGCGACGACACCGACACCTGTGCCCAGGCGCGGTCCGACACGCCCGGAGTGAGGTCGTCCCGGTCGCCGCTCTCCGTCTCGTCCGACCAGTCCCGCAGCCTGAGGAGATCCTGGCCCAGCTTGCTGGTGGGCGCCGCGGCCTCGAACTGGTCGAAGAGACCGTCCTCCTCGTCCTGGGGCATGCCCTCGTGCAGCCGGTGCAGGCAGAGATAGTTCGACCGGCCCTTGAGCATCGCGAACTCCGGGCGGCGGCGCAGCAGCGGGTGCAGGGCCTCCACCGTGCGCGGCAGGTCCCGCTCCACCAGCTGGCGCTGCAGCGCGAGGGTGGCCGTGGCGACGACCACCCGTTCCCCGTGCGCGAGCGCCGGCACGAGATAGCCGAGCGACTTGCCGGTGCCGGTACCTGCCTGGACCAGCAGGTGGGATCCGTCGTCGATCGCCTCGGCGACCGCTTCGGCCATGGTCACCTGGCCGGGGCGCTCCGTGCCGCCCACAGCGGTGACAGCGGCGTGCAGGAGCTCGGGGAGTGAGGGCTTCGTCATAGCCCGACCACCCTACGGCCCGGCACTGACAAACGGGCGATCAAGACGGGGAGGGAGGGCGGGATCACGGCCGGGCTCCTGGGTGGGGCGAGGTGGACGGTTGAGCGGGTGAACGAGTGGACGGTGGTCGGCGCAGGAATTTCCGGGATCGGCGGGAACTCCCCCGGCACACCAGTCGTACTAGATGTGACAGGGCGGTCACAGTGCGCTACAGCACATCGCGCAGGACCCGGTCCCGGATCATGAGGGCGGCCCGCTTGCCGGGCAGGTCGACCTCGTCCGCGAACCGGAATCCCGCGCTCAGGAACGCTGCGACGGAGGGGGTGTTGCGAAGGTCGGGTTCTGCTACGACGCGTGCGCACGCGGGGCGCCGGTCGAGGATCAGGTCGGCCACGGCCCGCAGCAGGGCCGAGCCCACGCCCCGCCCTCGGTCCGCCGCTTCGCCGACGAGGAGATGGATCCCGGTGTCGTGCGGCCGGGCCGGGTAGTGGCGGGCCAGTGGATCCAGGTCCGCCCGGTAGATCTCCCAGTAGCTCATCGGTGTGCCGTCCAGTACGCCGAGGCAGGGCACGCTGCTTCCGTCGCCGTCGAGTTGCGCGCGCAGATGCTCCTCCGTCCGGTTCGGGGGCCCGGCCAGCTCCCAGAATTCCGCGACGGCGGGGTCGTTCATCCAGCGATGGACGAGCGGCAGGTCCTGATCGATGCGTACAGGAACGAGCCGGAAGGAGCCGACCCGTGTGACCACCGGGCCCCACGAGGGGAGCTGACCCAGGAGATGGCCGGTGCCTCCGGCGAGGAGCGCGAGGAAATCGGCGGGCAGATGCAGGTCCAGTGTTTCCTCGCAGTCCCCGTCGTCGTCCTCGACGGCGAAGCCCGCGAAGGGGGCACTCCGGCTGCCCGCTCGGTCCGCGGCGGGCCCGCCGGAGGCCTCGTGGACAGGCGCGCCCGCGTGGGTGGGGGCACCGGGGCGGGCGGGGCCGGGGCCGGCGTTCGCGTCGGTGGGAGGCATGGTGCGCTCCTCTCAGGAGACGAGGTGGGTCATGTTCCTCGGCAGGGCGGGGAGACGGTTCGATTCGCTCAGTAATGAAGCTCAGGAATGAAGGGGGTTGGCGATGGTGACGTAGACGGACTGGGTGTCGACCGGGCCGACGAGTTCGTCCAGGCCGTGCAGCCGGGTCAGCAGGTTGGCCTTGCAGCGCAGCACGGGTGAATCGAGCAGGTGCCCGGGCAGAGGGGTGCGCAGTGCTCCGGGTCCCGTGGCGACCTCGCTGAGGAAGCGGCGGAAGCATGCGAGGAGGAGGCGCTCGTCGGCGAGCCGTTGGGAGCCGAACGAGCCGATCAGGCCCAGCACGTTGTTGACGGCGAGGTAGTAGGCGAAGCGTTCGTCGGTGACCTCGTCGGAGACGAAGGTGTCGCTGCGCTCGCCGATGCCGGGCAGCCGGGCGTCCAGTTCGGCCCGCCGGGACTCGCGGAAGTAGTAGCCCTGGTTGTCTCGGTAGCGGCCGCCGACGGGCCAGCCGTAGCCGTCGAGCAGGAGCAGGGTGTTCTGCTGGTGGGCCTCCAGTGCGATGCCGGCCTCGCTGTCCAGCCACAGCACGGGGCGGACGACGTGCGCCAGGTAGCGGAGGAACCACTCGGCGGCAACGGCTCCGACCGGTCGGCCGGTGTGGGCGGCGAGCCTCTCCACGAGCTCGGCCAGCCGTGAACGCATGGGCCGGGCCGGCGGCCGCGTCGTGGCGTCGGCGCCGTCGGAGACGGGCCGGGGCGAGACGAGTCCGGCGACACAGCCGACGTCGTCGGTCGGGGTGAACGGGTTGTGCCTGATCACCACGTCCAGTCCGGGCACCGGCCGGCCGTCCGGGTCGTCGACGGCGAGCCAGGCCGGGTCACGGACGATGTCGAAGCCGGGGTGCGCGGCCTGCCACTGCTTGAACAGACCGGAGCGCAGGAGCCGGTGGACCTCGACTCCCCGGTGGAGTTCCTTGCGCAGGTTCTCACGGCGGGAGTTGGTGATGCGCAGGCCCAGCGACAGCTTGAGCATCGCGGGGGCGCCGGACCGGTGGACGGTGCGTACGGAGGAGGTGGGATGCCAGCGGGCGCCGAGAGGGCCGAGGTCGCGCAGGAGGCCGGCGTCGAGCAGGGCGCCGACGCTCTCGCGATGGCGCAGCTCGCGGGCCTGCCAGGGGTGCAGGGGCAGGGCGGCGTAGCCGTCGGGCAGCGGCAGGTCGGTCCCGGCGAGGCGCCGGGTGAGGTGGCCGGCCGGCACGGGTCGGCCGCTTTCGGTCCAGGCCGAGTCGGTCGCGAGGAGAGAGGGGGCGACAGCCATCCAGTGCAGAGGGAAGGAGCCGCGCAACTCCGGTGAGTAGAGGCGGGTTTCTGCCTCGGTCAGGCCCTCCCGGCTCTTCGGGGTCGGGTGCAGGGGATGTCCGAGGACGAGCGCCTGCTCGGCGGAGAGGAAGAGGTCTGGGACATCGGTGGGGTGCTCGCGGCGCTCGCGGAGGAAGGTCGCGGTGCGGCGGAGGGAGTCGGCCACCCTGGCCACGAGGTCGCCGCCGTCGCCGGGATCTGAGGTGCCCGGGGTCTCGGCGCCCGCGGTCTCGGTGCCCGGAGCATCGGTGCCGGACGCAGCGCTCGTGTCACCGGCCGTCTCGCGGGCGAGCAGCGCCGCCAGGGTGACGGCGTCGACGGCGGGGGCGGTGTCGGGGGCGCCTGCGAGGCGCGGTGGGCCGAAGCGGTGCGCGCCCGTAGGGGACCAGTAGCGGACCGGCACGAGCAGACAGGTGCCGCTGGCCGGAAGCGGAAGGCGCAGGGTGCCGGCGGTGGGGGCGGCGGGGGCTGTCTCGCGGACCCAGCACCGCAGGAGGTTCTCCACGGTGGCGGCCTGGGCGGCGGTGCGCGGGTCGGGGTGCTCCAGCAGATCGGTGCCCGGCTCGGTGACTCGGGTCAGATCGGCGGTGCGGCGCTTCTGCTGGGGAACCGACTCGACGAGCGGCACGGGAGAGGCCGGGGCGCCGGGGTCTCCCTGTTCGTCGGGAGCGCCGGCGCTGCCGTCGGGAGTGGGGCTGGCGTTCATGGCGGCTCCTCGTGGCTGGCTGGGGAGGTGCGGGGCTCGTGCCGTGGCTCGGGCGGTGTTCCTGCGCGGTCGGCGGTTGCCGCGGCGGCGTCGGCGGTTGCCGTCGCGGAGGGCCGGACCGGCGGGGAGAGCGGGCGTGCACGAGTGGGCGGTGGATGTGTCGTGGGTGGCCGGCTTCGGCCTGAGGGTTCTTGAAAGGGGGGTGCAGTCGGATGGGGAAGGCAGGCGCTCCGATGGCTGGGGCGGGCGTCGGGAGCTGGGCGGTGCGGGCTCGGGGCTCAGCCCGCGCGCTGGGCAGGGCCGTGGTGGGGGCCGCGGCGTGGGCCGTGCTCCTGGTAGGCGCGGGCCACCGCGGCCACCGCGTCCGCGAGGCGGTCCAGCACGGCCATGGCCTGCTCGTCGCTGATCGTGAGCGGGGGAAGCAGCCTGACCACAGCCGAGTGGCGGCCGCCGAGTTCGACGATCAGACCACGGTGGAGGCATTCCCGCTGCACGGCCACGGCGAGTTCGGGCGAGGCCGGGTGCGGGGCGCGTGCGCGTTCCGGAACGGCGGGTTCAGGACCGGCGGGCCCCGGGGCGACGGATTCCGGGACGGTAGGTCTCGGGAAGTGGGCTTCCTGGGCGGCGAGTCCGGAGCCGACGGGTTCCGAGACGGTGGGAGCGGGGACGGCGGGTTCCGAGACGGTGGGCACGAGGTGGTCGTGGGGTCCGGGGCCGGTGCCTTCCGGGTTCACCAGCTCCACCCCGATCATCAGCCCGCGCCCCCGCACCTCCCCGACGCACGCGAACGTGTCGGAGAGTTCCCTGAGTTGGCCCAGCATGCGGGCGCCGAGGTCGGCGGCTCGGGCGGCGAGTCCGTTTTCCCGGACGTAGGCGAGGGTCGCGGTGCCGGCGGCCATGGCGAGCTGGTTGCCCCGGAAGGTTCCCGCGTGGGCGCCGGGCGGCCAGACGTCGAGGTCGTCCCGGTAGACGATCACTGCCAGCGGGAGGCTGCCGCCGATGGCCTTGGACAGGACCATGACGTCGGGGGTGATGCCGCTGTGGTCGACGGCCCAGAAGGCGCCCGTCCTGCCCACTCCGGTCTGGATCTCGTCGGCGATCAGCGGAACGGACCGGTCCGCGGTGAGCTGTCGCATACGGCGCAGCCAGTCGTCCGGCGCCGGGATCACCCCGCCCTCGCCCTGGACGGGTTCGAGGATCATCCCGGCGGGCAGGGGCACGCCCGACTTGGGGTCGTCGAGGAGGGACTCGGTCCAGCGGGCGGCGAGTTCGGCGCCGCGCGGTCCGCCGACGCCGAACGGGCAGCGGTAGTCCTGGGGGTAGGGCAGGCGGGCGACCTGGACGTCGCGGGCGTCACCGGAGACGGACAGGGCGCCGGCGGTCATGCCGTGGTAGGCGCCGGTGAAGGCGAGGATGCCCGTGCGGCCGGTGGCGGCGCGGACCAGTTTGAGAGCGGCCTCGACGGCGTCGGTGCCGGCCGGCCCGCAGAACTGCACGCGGGCACGGTCGGCGAGGCCTGGGGGGAGAGTGCGGAACAGCTCGGTGATGAAGGCGTCCTTGACGGGGGTGGCCAGGTCGAGGACGGAGAGCGGAGCGCCGGAGTCGAGGACCCTGCGGATGGCTTGCAGCACGACCGGATGGTTGTGTCCGAGCGCGAGGGTGCCGGCCCCGGAGAGACAGTCCAGGTAGCGGCGGCCGTCGGCGCCCTCGATGGTGAGCCCACGGGCCCGGACCGGGACGATGGGCAGGGCCCGGGCGTAGGTGCGGGCGGAGGATTCACGCGCCGACTGACGTCTGAGGATCCCCTCGTGCAGCGCACGCGCTTGCCCGGGCATGTCCCCGGCCATCGACTCCGTTACGGCCACGGCTCGCTGTCCTCCCGGCTGTCCACAGGCGAGTTGGTCGGCGGGGACCGGGTGCAGGCAGCTGGCCCCCCACCGCTACAACCGCGGAGGGTTCGACGGGTTACGGCTTCGCCCAAGATCGTTGCCGGGGCGGAAGGGCGGCACGCGCGGTGCACGGTCGCCGGCGGTCCGGGCGGTGGCGCACGTCACGGAGCCGCAGGGGGGAGACCAGCGGCCTGCCGCCGTCACGGCCTCGGCGTTGGACTCCCCCACCCTGGTGACCGGCCTGGTCAGACGGCTTGTAGCCGAACCGTTGCCGTTCCGGCGGAAGTCCCTCACAGCGAGCGCATAGTGTGTGATGCCGTTCCTAGACGGTCGTGGGACCGGCATGAACTCCCCATGGGTTCGCGGCCGGTGGCGCGGCCGAAGCGCCGAGTACCTTCACTCAGGGGGAGTCAGAGCATGCGATCCATACGGCCGTCGTTCACCGTTCGGCGAGGGAGTGGTCCCCGCCGGACCTCCCCCGCACTGGCGGCGGTCGCCCTCGCCTCGGCGCTGGCGCTGACCGCCACCGCCTGCAACGGCGACGACACGGCCGACGGCAAGCCGACCGCCTCGGCGACCGCGGCCAGTGGCGGCGACGGCAAGATCAAGATCCCGGACGACCTCAAGCGGCGGCTGAAGCAGCACGGGATCGACATCGACAAGTGGAAGAACGGCGCCTGGAAGAACTGGAACAGGCAGGACTGGCTGCGCGAGGCCAACGACTTCATCAACCCGATCATCAAGGGTCTGTGGGACCCCGACCGGATGCGTCACGCCAACGACCCCGGCAAGGGCGTCCGCGACAACGACATCTCCGGTGACCAGGGCGTGACGGACCCGACCCCGCAGCCGGTGAAGGCCCAGGCGGTCGTGCCGCCGTACCACACCAACGCACCTGTCTCGGGCAAGGTGTTCTTCGACTCGCCCGAGGGCCACATGGTGTGCTCGGGCACGGTCGTGGAGGACCCCGCGCACCCGGGCAAGTCCAACCTGGTGTGGACGGCGGGACACTGTGTGCACGCCGGCAGGAACGGCGGCTGGTACCGCAACATGGCCTTCGTGCCGTCGTACAACAACTCGGGCAGGTCGGTTGCCCAGTTGCAGAACGCCAGCCGGTCCGAGATCGCGCCGTACGGCGTCTGGTGGGCCGACGGGGCGCGTACCTCGCAGCAGTGGATCGACCAGGGCGGTGAGAGCGGCGGCAACGGTGCGCCGTACGACTTCGCGGTGATCCATGTGACCCCGGAGCAGGGCAACGGCGGCAAGTCGCTGGAGGAGACGGTCGGTGGGGCGCTGCCCGTGAACTTCGACGCGCCGGCGGTGCCGAAGGTCAGCAGCATCACCGCGTCCGGCTATCCGGAGGCGGCTCCGTTCGACGGTCAGCTGCTGTACCAGTGCAAGGACAAGCCGGGCCGGCTGTCCCTCAACCAGTCGGATCCGACGATGTACCGGATCGGCTGCACGATGACGGCGGGTTCCTCCGGTGGGGGCTGGGTGGAGACGGGTGCCGACGGCAAGCCCGCGCTCGTGTCCAACACGTCCATCGGTCCGGTGACCTCGGGATGGCTTGCCGGTCCGCGGCTGGGCCCGGTGGCCAAGGACGTGTACACGTCGATGAGCAGGAAGTTCGCCGGGCAGTAGGAACGCCGGGCGGTGAGGGCGGCGGCCTGCACGTCTCGACGTGGGGGTTGCCGCACATCGGTGCCGCACGCGCCCCCCTGACAAGGCGCACGAAGGCCCGCCCCCTCGTACAGAGGGAGCGGGCCTTCGGTGCAGCCGTGGGTCAGGCCGCCGAGACCGGGGTGTACGGCGCCAGGTCCGCTGCCAGTTCCTCGTGCACCCGGACCTTGAGCAGGGTGCCCTCCGCGGTGTGCTCCTCGGAGATCACCTCGCCCTCGGTGTGGGCGCGGGCGACGAGCTTGCCGTGCGTGTACGGCACGAGCACCTCGATCTCGACCGCCGGGCGCGGCAGCTCGTTGTCGATCAGGCCGAGCAGTTCCTCGATGCCCCGGCCGGTGCGGGCCGAGACGGCGATGGAGCGCTTCTCGACCCTGAGCAGCCGCTGGAGGACCAGCGGATCGGCCGCGTCCGCCTTGTTGATCACGACGATCTCGGGCACGTCGGTGGCGCCGACGTCCCGGATCACCTCGCGCACGGCGGCGAGCTGCTCCTCCGGGTTCGGGTGCGAGCCGTCCACCACGTGCAGGATCAGGTCGGAGTCGCCGACCTCCTCCATGGTGGAGCGGAACGCCTCGACCAGGTGGTGCGGCAGGTGCCGCACGAAACCGACGGTGTCCGCCAGCGTGTACAGCCGGCCGCTCGGTGTCTGCGCCCGGCGGACGGTCGGGTCCAGGGTCGCGAACAGGGCGTTCTCGACCAGGACGCCGGCGCCCGTGAGGCGGTTGAGCAGGGAGGACTTGCCGGCGTTGGTGTAGCCCGCGATGGCGACGGACGGCACCTTGTGGCGCCGGCGCTCCTGGCGCTTGATCTCGCGGCCGGTCTTCATCTCCGCGATCTCCCGGCGCATCTTCGCCATCTTCTCGCGGATCCGCCGCCGGTCCGTCTCGATCTTGGTCTCACCGGGGCCGCGTGTGGCGAGGCCGCCGCGACCGCCACCCATCTGCCGGGACAGCGACTGACCCCAGCCGCGGAGCCTCGGCAGCATGTACTGCATCTGCGCGAGCGCGACCTGCGCCTTGCCCTCGCGGGACTTGGCGTGCTGGGCGAAGATGTCCAGGATCAGGGCCGTACGGTCGATGACCTTGACCTTGACCACGTCCTCGAGCTGGATCAGCTGGCCCGGGCTCAGCTCACCGTCGCAGATGACGGTGTCCGCGCCGGTCTCGATCACGATGTCCCGCAGCTCGGCGGCCTTGCCGGAGCCGATGTAGGTGGCCGCGTCCGGCTTGTCGCGGCGCTGGATGACGCCGTCGAGCACGAGCGCGCCCGCGGTCTCCGCGAGGGCCGCCAGCTCCGCGAGGGAGTTCTCGGCGTCCTGCGCGGTGCCGGTGGTCCACACTCCGACGAGCACGACCCGCTCCAGGCGGAGCTGGCGGTACTCGACCTCGGTGACGTCCTCCAGCTCGGTGGACAGGCCCACCACACGGCGCAGGGCCGCGCGCTCGGTGCGGTCGAACTGGTCGCCGTCCCGCTCGCCGTCGATCTCGTAGCTCCAGGCGACGTCCTCTTCCATCAGGGCATCGGCCCGAAGACCCTCGGGATAGGCGTGCGCGAGGCGCTTGGTGTCCTGGGAAGGGGAAGAAGAGGAGGTCATTGGATCCTTACGTCGATGGGATGCCGTTACGGCGTCGGTGGCGCGGGCCCGCAGGACCGCTTCTGAATGGTGAACGTACGAGTACCCCGGGAGATTCCCGTGGCCCGTCCCGCCCGACCCGAAGATGGTCGCACGAGGCGGCTCGTCGCGTCACCGTGTTATCGCGCGCCCGCGGCGCCCGGGCTCCCCGGCCGCGCCCCGCACGCCCGGCCTCACGGCCCCTGTGTCACCGGCCGCTCCCCTGCTTCCCGGCACCGCCGCCGTGCGTCGCGGTGTGGCCGTGCGCGACGTGGCCCGCCGGGCCCGCGGCCTTGGCCGGGCTCAGCGGCTTCCAGTCCGGGTGGCCCGGCATCGGCGGGGTCTTCTCGCCGTACAGCCAGGCCTTGAAGAAGCCGGTCAGGTCGCGCCCGGAGGTCGCCGAGGCCAGCCGGACGAAGTCGGCGGTGCCGGCGGTGGCGTCCCGGTGCTCTCTCACCCAGACGCGCTCCAGCCGCTCGAAGGCCGGCCGGCCGATCTCCTGCCGCAGGGCGTACAGAACCAGGGCCGCGCCGTCGTACACGTTGGGCCGGAAGATTCCGATCTTCTGGCCCGGAGCGGGCGGCTTGGGCCGCGCCGGCGGACCGCCCGCCTGGCGCCAGCGGTCGGAGGAGCCGTAGGCGGCCTTCATCCGCTCCTCCATGGGCCGGTGGGCGGTCTCCTCGGCGTACAGCTCCTCGTACCAGGTGGCGTGCCCCTCGTTCAGCCAGACGTCGGACCAGGTGCGGGGGCTGACGCTGTCGCCGAACCACTGGTGGGACAGCTCGTGCACCATGATCGACTCGACGTACCACTTGGGGTAGGCAGAGTCGGTGAACAGGTTCTTCTCGAAGAGCGAGAGGGTCTGTGTCTCCAGTTCGAACCCGGTGGAGGCCTGGGCCATGAGCAGGCCGTACGTCTCGAAGGGGAACGTTCCGACCTTGCTCTCCATCCAGGCGATCTGCCCGGGCGTCCTGGCGAGCCACGGCTCGAGGGCCTTGGCGTCGGAGTTGGGCACGACGTCGCGCACCGGCAGCCCTTCCGGCCCTTCGCGGCGCAGCACGGCGGAGCGGCCGATGGACACCTGGGCGAGTTCGGTGGCCATGGGGTGCCGGGTGCGATAGGTCCAGGTGGTCGTACGGCCGGCCCGGTCCGTTCCGGCGGGCAGCCCGTTGGCGACGACGGTGTAGCCGTTCGGGGCGGTGACGTGGAAGGTGAACATCGCCTTGTCGGACGGGTGGTCGTTGCACGGGAAGACCAGGTGGGCGGCGTCGGTCTGGTTGGCCATGGCGAGGCCGTCGGTGGTGCGCACCCAGCCGCCGTCCTGGTTCTTGGCGGCGACGGGATCGCTGGTGTGCCGCACGGTGATCCGGGTCCAGCTGCCCTCCGCGAGGGGGCTCTCCGGGGTGACGACCAGGTCCTCGCCGGCGCTGGTGAAGGCCGCCGGACGCCCGTCGACGTCGACCGACCGCACGGTGCCGTGGGCGAAGTCCAGGTTGATCCGGTCCAGGTCGGCGGTGGTCCGGGCGTCGATGGTGGTGACGGCCTGGAGGGGTTTGTCGTTGCTGCCGGGATAGGTCAGGGACACGTCGTACGACGCCACGTCGTAGCCGGGGTTGCCCAGGTACGGGTAGAGCCGGTCGCCGATGCCGAGCGGCTCGGCCGGGGCCGCGGCGGCGAGGAGGCAGACGGAGACGGCGGAGGCGAGCAGGGCCGCCTTCTGATGCCGGGAGATCCGGGGCCGGGCGCGGAGCCGGGTGATCCTGGACTGGGCGGGGCCGGACTGGGCGGTACGGGACGGGCCGAGGCTCGTTTGGGCGGTACGGGACGGGCCGAGGCTCGTTTGGGCGGTACGGGGCTCGGTGGGGCCGGTCTGGGCGGTGCGGGGCTCGGCGGGGCTGGTCGGGGAGGTGCGGTGGTGGGTGCGGGCCTGCGGGTCGACGTGAGGGTTGAGCGGCATGGACCACCGCTACCAGTGCGCTTCCGCACCGCGACGGCGACTCGCGCCCGGCCCACCCGAACGGGTTCCGTTCCGAGCGCCTTCTGATCCAAGCCCGGCGGCCTTCCGGCACCGGCCGAGCACCACCCCTGGCGGCGCCCCCTGGCGGCGGTCGTCAATCCCCCGGCGTCTGGTGCTGGGCGCGGGCCACGTCGTACACGCCCGGGACGTCGCGCATGGCGCGCATCACGGACGGGAGGTGGGCCGCGTCGGGGAGCTGGAGGGTGTAGGTGTGCCGGACCCGCTGCTGGCTGGGCGGTTCCACGGTCGCCGAGACGATGTCGGCGCCCGCCGAGGAGATCGCCTCGGTGAGGTCGGCGAGCAGATGGGGGCGGCCGAACGATTCAGCGACCAGGGTGACCCGGCACTCGGTGGTGTCCCCCCAGCGCACGCCGATCTCCGCGCGCCCCTTGCTCTTCATGTGCGTCACCGCGGCGCACGCCACCCGGTGCACGGTCACCACTCCCCCACGCACCGCGAAGCCGGTGATCTCGTCCGGCGGCACGGGCGTACAGCACCCCGCGAGCCGTACGGACGCGCCCGGCCGGTCCACGAGGACGTCGGGACGCCGGGGGCGGCCGGCCTCGGCGCCCGACGCCGGAGCGGCGCCGGTCACGGGGCGTGTACCCGTCGCGAGGCGCGGCGCGGCGACGCCCTCGGCCGGTTCCAGGCGCGGGTCGGCCGCGTCGTCCGTCCCGCCGCCGCCGGGGTGTGTGGCCAGCCAGCGCTGGATGGCGATGCGGGCGGCCGGGGTGTGGGCGTGCTCCAGCCATTCGCGGGAGGGCTCGGAGGCGGGGTCCTGTCCCATGAGGAGCTGGACGGTGTCGCCGTCCTTCAGGACGGTGCTGAGGGTGGCCAGGCGGCCGTTGACGCGGGCGCCGATGCAGGCGTGCGCGTCCTCGCCGTACTGGGCGTAGGCGGCGTCCACGCAGGTGGCGCCCTCGGGCAGGCCGAGGGTGCCGCCGTCGGGGCGGAAGACGGTGATCTCGCGGTCCTGGGCGAGGTCCTCGCGCAGGGTGGACCAGAAGGTGTCGGGGTCGGGTGCGGCCTGCTGCCAGTCCAGGAGGCGGGAGAGCCAGCCGGGGCGGGTGGGGTCGGCGCGCTCGCCGTCGGCCGGGGCCTCGGATGCGGCAGCGCCGGAGGCGGGGGCGTCGGAGGCCGCGGCGTAGGGGTTGCCGAGGGCGATGACTCCGGCCTCGGCGACCTTGTGCATCTGGTGGGTGCGGATGAGGACTTCGACGACCTGTCCGTCGGGGCGGGCGACGGCGGTGTGCAGCGACTGGTACAGGTTGAACTTCGGTACGGCGATGAAGTCCTTGAACTCCGAGACGACCGGCGTCATACAGGTGTGCAGTTCGCCGAGGACGCCGTAGCAGTCGGCGTCCTCGTTCACCAGCACGAGCAGGCGGCCGAAGTCGGTGCCGCGCAGCTGCCCGCGTTTGCGGGCGACGCGGTGGACGGAGACGAAGTGGCGGGGGCGGATGAGGACTTCGGCCTGGAGGCCCGCCTCGCGCAGCACCCCGCGCATCTCGTCGGCGACCTCCGCGAGCGGGTCGTCGCGGCGGGCGGCGTTCTCGGCGATCAGTTCGCGGGTGTGCTCGTACTCCTCGGGGTGGAGGATGGCGAAGACCAGGTCCTCCATCTCGGTCTTCAGGGCCTGCACGCCGAGGCGTTCGGCGAGCGGGATGAGGACGTCGCGGGTGACCTTGGCGATCCGTGCCTGTTTCTCGGGGCGCATCACTCCGAGGGTGCGCATGTTGTGCAGGCGGTCGGCGAGTTTGATCGACATCACGCGCACGTCGTTGCCGGTGGCGACGAGCATCTTGCGGAAGGTCTCCGGCTCGGCGGCGGCGCCGTAGTCGACCTTCTCCAGTTTCGTGACCCCGTCGACGAGGTAACGGACCTCCTCGCCGAACTGATCCCGCACCTGATCCAGCGTCACATCGGTGTCCTCGACGGTGTCATGGAGCAGGGAAGCGGTCAAGGTCGTGGTCTCGGCGCCGAGTTCGGCGAGGATCAGGGTCACCGCGAGCGGGTGGGTGATGTACGGCTCGCCGCTCTTGCGCATCTGGCCGCGGTGCGAGGACTCCGCGAGGACGTAGGCGCGGCGCAGCGGGTCGAGGTCGGCGTCGGGGTGGTGGGCGCGGTGCGCCTCCACGACGTGGCTGATCGCGTCGGGCAGCTTGTCGCGGACGGCGGGGCCGAGCAAGGCGGCCCGGCCGAGCCTGCGCAGGTCGATCCGGGCCCGGGATTTCCTGCGGTCCGCTCTGGGCACCGCGGGGGCGGTGGCCGCCGCGGACGCCATGGGCGCTACCGGGCCAGGACTCGCGGGGTTCGTGGCCTCCGCACTCATGGGCACCTCCGGCTCGTGGACCGGCGGACGGGGCCCCAGGGCGTACGCGGCTCAGGGATGGCGACGTTCCCCCGTCCGTGCCGGTGCTTGATGCTATCGAGCCCACCACGTGCGACCGACCGCCTCTCGCCGAGCGTGAAACGGATCACCCATTCGAGCGAAGAGATCGATGTTTAGGATTTGCGCCAACGACTCCGGAACCGCCGGTGGTTCACTCGACCCCCGGTCGACGGAAACCGCTGATCCGGGAGGTGAGGACGTCTTTCCGGCCGGTCGTTCCGGATCAGCGGAGGGCGCTTTCCAGCCAATCTCCGTCGATCTCGCCCTCGGCGACGATCACGGCGGGTCCGGTCATCTCGATGTCGCCGTCGGGCCGTTCGGTGATGGTCAGACGGCCGCCGGGCAGATCGACGGTGTACGTGACGGGGGTGCCGGTGACCACCGGGTCGGCGCCGTCGCGGCGGGCCGCGGCCACGGCGACCGCGCACGCGCCCGTGCCGCACGAACGGGTCTCGCCGGAGCCGCGCTCGTGCACGCGCATGGCGACGTGGCGGGGGCCGCGGTCGACGACGAACTCGACGTTGACCCCGTCCGGGTATGCGGACGCCGGGCTGACCGGCGGCGGGCTGTAGAGGGTGCCGGCCTGCGCCAGGTCGTCCACGAAGGCGACCGCGTGCGGGTTGCCCATGTTCACGTTCCGCGCGGGCCAGCTGCGCTCGCCGACGTTCACCGTGACCTCACCCTCCGGCAGCCGGGCGCGGCCCATGCCGACGGTGATGTCGCCGTCCTTGGCGATGTGGACGGTCTTCACGCCCGCGCGCGTGGCGATCGCGAGGTCGCCTTCGCCCACATGGCCGGCGTGCTGGAGGTAGCGCGCGAACACACGAACGCCGTTGCCGCACATCTCGGCGACCGAGCCGTCGCCGTTGCGGTAGTCCATGAACCACTCGGCCTCGGCCGCCATCGCCCGGGCCTCCGGGTGGGCGGCGGAGCGCACCACGTGCAGCACCCCGTCCCCGCCGATGCCGGCGCGACGGTCGCACAGGGCGGCGACGGCGGCCGGGCTCAGGTCGAGGGCGTTCTCCGGGTCCGGGACGATCACGAAGTCGTTCTCGGTGCCGTGACCCTTGAGGAAGGGGATCGGTGTGCTCATTCCTCGATCGTACGGGGTCGCTGCGCCGGGCTTCGCCGGTGGGAGACGGGGTGGTCGGGGTGCCGGGAGGCCGCGGCCCGGTGGGGGCTTATCGCGCTGTTCCCCGCGCCCCTTCGGGTCCTGCGCCGCTTCCGGGCTTCTTCTAGCGGAGCCGTGCGACGCGCCACACCGCGAGGACGACCACCACGGCCACCAGGAGCACGTATCCGAGGACGACCCGCCAGTCGGGGCGGCGGCCGGAGCCCCGGGCGGGCAGTCCGGGCCAGGTGTAGCCCACGCGGCGGGCGGCCATCATGCCCCAGCCGGCGGCGCAGGAGCAGATCAGCAGGCCGAGCATGGCGATGACGGCGCCGCTGTCGCCGAAGTCGAAGGCGAGCGGGAAGGCGAACATCAGGGAGCCGACGGCGGACAGTCCCACGATGGGGGCGAGCTGCCACAGGCGGAGCCTGCGCTGCGGACGCAGTTCGACCTCGACCTTCGGACCGTCGGAGTACATCTCCTCCGGCTCGGGCCCGTCGTCCGTCACTCCGTCCGGCGCCTCGTCGGGGCCGTCGTCGGCCAGCCGGGCTCCCCCGAGGGGATCCTCGCCGGCTCCGCCCAGGGGCTCCTCGCCCAGCCGGGGAGCGCTCAGGGGATCGTCGCTCAGCCGAACGGCGGTCAAGGGGTCCTCGCTCAGCGGGAGAGCACTCAGGGAGCCCTCGCTCAGCCGGTCCCCGGCCGGCCGCTGCTCGATCACGCGGGCCTCCGCGCGACGGCCTCCCGCGCGACCGTCCTCCACGCGACGGTCCTCGGCGGAACGGCCGTCGGCCAGGCCGCTCCGCTCCGTGTCCAGGAGGCCTCCGGACAGCCGGTTGCCGCCCAGCCGGTCTCCGTTCCGCCGCTCTTCCGCGAGGTTCCGGCCGTCTTCGGCGAGACGGTCCTCGGCCAGGCAGTCGTCGGCGGGACGGCCGCCGCGCGGGTCCGGTTCGTCACCGGCGGTGGTGACATGCTCTGCACTGTGTGCGGTGTCGCGAGGGCCGGCCTCCATCGCCACGCGCCCTCCCAACTTGGCTCCACTTGGTCGATCGAAGCTCGATGATGGCACGGCGCCGAAGGCAGCGATGACCGGCGGCGCATCCCGATGCCATGACGTGATCAGGCTGTAACCGGTCGTTCGACCAACGCCAGGGCCTGGTGCGGAAGTTCCCCGCGGTCCGCGACGGCCCCGCTCAGCCAGTGCACCCGGGGATCGCGCCTGAACCACGAATCCTGGCGGCGGGCGAAGCGCTTGGTCGCACGCACCGTCTCGGCTCGCGCTTCCGCTTCCGTGCACTCCCCGGCGAGCGCCGCCAGCACCTGCTGGTAACCGAGCGCACGCGACGCCGTGCGCCCCTCGCGCAACCCCTGCGCCTCCAGTGCGCGCACCTCGTCCACGAGACCGGCCTCCCACATCCGGTCGACGCGGCGCGCGATGCGCTCGTCCAGTTCCGGGCGGGCCACGTCCACCCCGATCTGCACGGTGTCGTACACGGAGTCGTGGCCCGGCAGGTTCGCGGTGAACGGCCGGCCGGTGATCTCGATCACTTCCAGCGCCCGGACGATACGGCGGCCGTTGCTCGGCAGGATCGCGCGGGCGGCCTCCGGGTCGGCGGCGGCCAGCCGGGCGTGCAGCGCGCCGGAACCGCGCAGCGCGAGCTCCTCCTCCAGGCGGGCCCGGACCACGGGGTCGGTGCCGGGGAACTCCAGGTTGTCGACGGCCCCGCGGACGTACAGGCCGGAGCCGCCGACCAGGATGGGCCAGCGGCCCTCGGCGAGCAGTGCGTCGATCCGGGCGCGGGCCAGCTTCTGGTACTCGGCGACGGAGGCGGTGACGGTGACGTCCCAGATGTCGAGCAGGTGGTGCGGGACGCCGCCGCGCTCCTCGGGCGTCAGCTTGGCGGTGCCGATGTCCATCCCTCGGTACAGCTGCATGGAGTCCGCGTTGACGACCTCCCCGCCGAGCTGCTGGGCGAGGAAGACGCCGAGATCGGACTTTCCGGCCGCGGTGGGTCCGACGACGGCGATGACGCGGGGGGTGGAGGGTGCACTGCTCACCGCACCAGTCTTGCAAACCTGTGGGCGGTGCCTCGAACGAGTTACGTGACAGGTCGGATCCCTGGTCGTTGCCCGTGCGGATACCGCCATCCGGATCACCGGAGGCGGTGGCCCGGGCGGCGCAACCGTACGCACCGGGTGACGCGGGAATTCGCCCGCACGAGTACCGTATGGAGTGGATATGGGCGTTTTTGCACGACTCCTCGGCAGGTCGAAGACGGCTCCGGAGGCGTCGGCCGCCGAGGCGCAGACCGGCGCGGAGCCGGACGAGGCCGAGGGAGCGGAGCCGGCTCAGGCCGAGGCGGCCGGCACGGCGGAGGCGAAGGGTTCGGCCGGGGACGCCGGCGAGGACGCGACGGGGCGCTGCGGCGCCGCGGCGGACGACGCGTCCGACGGCTCCGGCATCCCCAAGCAGCAGTCCGCCGAGGAGGCCGCCGACAACGAGTCGGGCGAGGGCGCCCGGAGGTAACCGCCCGGCGAGGGAAGGTGGACCATGGGTCTGATGGACAACATGAAGGCCAAGCTCGGCCCGGCCAGGGACAAGGTGTCGGACCTCGCGCGCCAGCACGGGGACAAGGTCCAGCACGGCATCGACAAGGCCGCGAAGGTCGTGGACGAGCGGACCAAGGGCAAGTACAGCGACAGGATCCAGACGGGTACCGGGAAGGCCAAGGAGGCGTTCGACCGCCTCGCGCACAAGGAAGGTCCCGGCCCGGCGACCGGCCCCGGCCGGCCGACGACCCCCACCCCGCCGGAGGGCCCGCCACCTGCTTCCTGAGTCTCGCGAACGGCATGCGCACCAAGGGCATGCGGTACGGCGGACGGCCGCGGAGCACGCCGGCTCCGCGACCGTCCGCCGTCCCGTTCCCCCACGACCAGTCCTCCTAGGACCAGGTGGCCACCACATACCCCACGCCGTACGGCGCGTCCTCGTACAGCAGGGAGCCGGTGAGGGCCGTGTCCTGCGCGGCGCCGGCCAGGATCTGCCAGGGGGCCCGGCCGGAGGCCTTCAGTTCGTGCGCCAGAGCGGGGTCGAGCGCCTGGAGGGCCGGGACGTCCGCCGTGCCCAGCGCCCGCGCGACCTCCGCGTCGAAGGGCGCCGCCCGCTCGTCCAGGTAGCCCGGAGCCTTGACCGTGCGGCACGCGCTGGCGTCTCCCATGACCAGCAGCGCCACCCGCTCCGCCCGGGCGCCGGTCTGCCGGCCGGCTTCGGCGCTCCGCTCGGGCGCCAGCGACTCCTCGACCGCGAGCCCCTCGATCGGGGCATCGGCCCAGCCGGTCCGCTCCAGCAGCCACGCGCCGACGGCCAGCGACGGCGGCAGCTCGCGCCTGGAGGACTCGGAGCCGGTGTCGCCGGCGGAGCCGAGCCGTACCCGCACGTCGACCCCGAACCCGCGGAAGGACCCCGGGGTGCCCTGCGGGAATGTTCCGCCTCCGCTGTCCCCGGCGGGCCCGACGACCACCAGGAGGTCCGGGCGGGCGGCCGCGAGCACGCCGAGCGCGTCGGTGCACGCCGAGCGCGCGGCGTCCATCTCGGGAGCGGCGCCCGCGGCCACCTCGGGCACGAGCAGCGGAGGGCAGGGACAGACTGCGGCGGCGACAAGCATGATCGGCAGGGTACGCCGTGCGACGGCCGCCGGCCGAGCCGGTCCTCGAGGGGCACGCCGGTCGGGCCGAGGACGTGAAAACGTCCTCGGCACCTTCGCCGGCGCGCCCTGGCGCAGTCTGCCGCCGGGGAGGGCGAAGACGGTCAGCCGCAGCCGCTGGCCCAAGACGGTCAGTCGCAGCCGCAGCCGCTGCCCGTCGCGACCGGCAGCGGCTCCGGCGCGCCGACCCTCGGCAGGCCCAGCATGACGCCGGCCGGCTTGGCGGCCTCGGCGGCGTTGCGCTTCTCCCAGGCGTCGCCCGCGCGCGTGCGGCGCACGGAGAGGACGGGCCCCTCGGCGAGGAGGTGGTGCGGGGCGGCGTACGTCACCTCGACCGTGACCACGTCACCGGGGCGCACCTGCTGCTCCGGCTTGGTGAAGTGGACCAGGCGGTTGTCGGGGGCGCGGCCGGAGAGGCGGTGCGTGGCGCCGTCCTTGCGGCCCTCGCCCTCGGCGACCATCAGCTCCAGCGTGCGGCCGACCTGCTTCTTGTTCTCCTCCCAGGAGATCTCCTCCTGGAGGGCGACCAGCCGCTCGTAGCGCGCCTGGACGACCTCCTTGGGGATCTGGTTCTCCATGGTGGCGGCCGGGGTCCCCGGCCGCTTGGAGTACTGGAAGGTGAACGCCTGCGCGAACCGGGCCTCGCGGACCACGTGCAGGGTCTGCTCGAAGTCCTCCTCGGTCTCGCCGGGGAAGCCCACGATGATGTCGGTGGTGATCGCGGCGTGCGGGATGGCGGCCCGGACCTTCTCGATGATCCCGAGGTAGCGCTCCTGGCGGTAGGAGCGGCGCATCGCCTTCAGCACGGTGTCGGAACCGGACTGCAGCGGCATGTGCAGCTGCGGCATCACGTTCGGGGTCTCGGCCATGGCGGCGATCACGTCGTCGGTGAAGTCGCGCGGGTGCGGGGAGGTGAAGCGGACCCGCTCCAGGCCCTCGATGGTGCCGCAGGCGCGCAGCAGCTTGCTGAAGGCCTCGCGGTCGCCGATGTCGGAGCCGTAGGCGTTGACGTTCTGGCCGAGCAGCGTGATCTCGGAGACGCCCTCGGCGACCAGCGCCTCGACCTCGGCGAGGATGTCGCCGGGCCGGCGGTCCTTCTCCTTGCCGCGCAGGGCCGGGACGATACAGAAGGTGCAGGTGTTGTTGCAGCCGACGGAGATCGACACCCAGGCCGCGTACGCGCTCTCGCGCCGCGTCGGCAGCGTCGACGGGAACGCCTCCAGCGACTCGGCGATCTCGACCTGCGCCTCCTCCTGCACCCGGGCGCGCTCCAGCAGGACGGGCAGCTTGCCGATGTTGTGCGTGCCGAAGACGACGTCCACCCAGGGCGCCTTCTTCACGATGGTGTCGCGGTCCTTCTGCGCCAGGCAGCCGCCGACCGCGATCTGCATGCCGGGCCGCGAGGCCTTCTTCGGGGCGAGCCGGCCGAGGTTGCCGTACAGCCGGTTGTCGGCGTTCTCCCGCACGGCGCAGGTGTTGAACACGACCACGTCGGCGTCCCCGTCCGACCCCTCGGGGGCGCGTACGTATCCGGCGTCTTCCAGCAGGCCGGCCAATCGCTCCGAATCGTGGACGTTCATCTGGCACCCGTAGGTGCGGATCTCGTAGCTCTTGGGTGCGGGCACGTCCACTGCGGGGCTCCGGTCGCTGCTGCTGGTCATGCGTCAAGGGTAGGCGCTGCCGGA
Source organism: Streptomyces sp. NPDC048192 (assembly GCF_043202415.1). Lineage (NCBI taxonomy): Bacteria > Bacillati > Actinomycetota > Actinomycetes > Kitasatosporales > Streptomycetaceae > Streptomyces > Streptomyces sp. NPDC048192. The sequence goes on along the minus strand of NZ_JBIDAL010000008.1, from coordinate 46,845 downwards.
AGGGCCCCGTCCCGCCTCCCCGGCCTCGCCGGGCGCACACTGGTAGCAGAAGGCCATGCGTCATGAGCTGCACATGGAGGTACGCCATGAGCACCCTCGAACTGCATGTCGACGTGGACGTCCCGATCGACGCGGCCTGGGATTCCCTGCACCGGCTGGAGAACTACCCGCGCTTCGTGCAAGGAGTGCGGGGCGCCCGTACGGAGGCCGGGGGCCGAGCACATCTGGAGGTCGAGGCGGGCGGCCGTTCCCGTGAGGTCGAGGCCGAGGTGACCGACCGCGGGGAACACGTGATGGAGTGGCTCACCAGGAGCGCCCCTGAGCTGACGGGCTCCTTCTCGGTCCAGCCGATCGACCGGGACCACACCCGGATCCAGGCCCGGGTGGAGTACGACCCCGAGACCGTCCGGAGCGCCTTCGGCGGCCCCAGGGGGTTCGCCCAGACCAACGCGATCCAGCGGCTCGTCCGCAGCGATCTGGAGCACTTCAAGGAGTACGTGGAGCGCGGGTGAGCCGCCGGACACAGTAGCCGGAGCGGCCGGTCAGGCCTCCATCACGGCGGCGCAGTCCGGGCAGACCAGCGAGGCGTGTTCCTCCGGGTACCAGGGCGCTCCCGGGCCTTCGGAGGGCGCACCGGCCGTCTCCATGGCGAAGGTGTCCTTGCCGCACAGGGTCCGCGGCCCCGCGGTCGTGCGCGACCCGGGAGCGGCCGGAGCCGCGTGCACCCTGCGGACGCGCCGTTCCACGCCGGTGCGCTGCGCTGCGGAGCGCGTGGCCGCCGGGTTGTCGAGTTCGTAGACGACGATCTCGCTCATGCCTCCACGGTAGGCGCCCGCACCGTCGGGGGCGCGAGGTGGTGAGCCGGTCCGTGCACGCCGTACCCGGAGCACCGGACGATCTCGTGCGGGCCCTGCTGGCCGCCGGGATCGCGGACGAGCGGCTGCTCGAAGCCGTACGGGCGACGCCCCGGGCTGCGTTCGTCCCGGCCGGCGAGCGGGCCGCCGCCTACCAGGACGTGCCCGTCCCGATCGGCGAGGGTCAGGTCACCACGCAGCCCTCGCTGTCCGCCCTGATGATCGAGGCCCTCTCGCTGAGCGGGGCGGAGCACGTCCTGGAGGTCGGTACGGGCCTCGGTTTCCAGACCGCGCTGCTCGCGCGGCTGGCCGCCGACGTGGTCAGCGTCGAGATACGCCCGGACCTGGCCCGCCGGGCGGGCGAGAACCTTGCGCGTCACGGTGTGCGGAACGTGGACCTGCGGGTCGGCGACGGCAGCGGCGGCATGCCGGACCGCGGGCCCTACGACGCCGTCCTCGTCTCGGCGGCGTTCCCCGAGGTGCCCGCGCCGCTGGCCGCGCAGGTGCGGCCGGGTGGCCGCCTGGTGCAGCCGGTCGGGCCGGGCGGGCACGAGCAGGTCGTGTGCTTCGCGCGCACCCCGTCCGGGCTGGCGCGGCTGCGGGTGGTGACCGGGGCCTGCTTCGTCCGGCTGCGGGGGCGGTACGGCTTCCCTCCGGAGGAGGCGGAGTGACGCGCAGGACTACGGGGGCCTGCGGCTCGGCCTTCCCGGCCGCGGCTCACTCGTCCGATACGCGTACGACCGCGAGCGTGATGTTGTCCGGGCCGCCCGCCTCGATGGCGGCCTTCCACAGCTCGAAGGCCGCCCGGCCGTCGTCGCGCTCGCGCATCACCTCGTCGAGGACGTCCGTCGGCACCGGATCGGTCAGGCCGTCGGTGCAGACGAGATAGCGGGCGCCCGGCGCGAGCGACTCGGTGGCCACATGGGGGCGGACGGGGCGGTAGGAGGGGCTGCCGCCCAGGCACTGGGTGACGATCGACGTGGTGCGCTGCCCGGGTTCGAGCGGCGGGCTGTCGTCGACGCTCACCTGGCGCAGCCCGTCGCCGGACGCCGCGAAGACCCGGCTGTCGCCCACGTTGAACACCAGCAGCGAGTCCGGCTGGACGACGAGGCCGGCGACCGTCGTGCCCATGGCCGCGAGCTCGCCCGGCTCGTCGCCTCCGGCGGCCTCGTACACGGCGCGGTTGCAGGCGCTCAAGGTGTCGCGCAGGGTGTCCTCGCTGCTCAGGGCGGGGCCGACGGCCGCGATCCGGCGGGCGACCAGGGCGCTGGCCACGTCGCCGCCGGGATGCCCGCCGAGGCCGTCGGCGACGGCGACGACCAGGGGCGTGCCGAGCGGGAAGACGAAGGTCTGCGGACTCTCCGTCACCGTGGCGCACAGCGTCCACGGCCCGGCCACCAGACTGTCCTCGTTGCGTTCGCGGAGCAGCCCGGGATGGCTCAGCGCACTCACCGCCACATACCGCATGCAACGCACCGTCCTGTGAGAGCCGGCAGCCGCCGTGGGGCGCCGGTCGCCGCCGGTGTACGGGTCCAGGGTAGGCATCGTCCGCGTCCGGAAACCCGGTGGATGCGGCGGGCCCGCCGCATCTAGGGTCGCGGGATGACCACTCGCACATTCCGGATCACCGTCCGCGGCACCTTCGACGGGCTCACCGACGCCCAGCGGGCCGCGCTGCTGGCCGACGCCGCCGAGCACGACACGCTGCGTGCCGCGTTCACGCCCGAGGGCACCCTCACCTACGACATCGCCGCCCGGCCGGCGTTCGTCTTCCGCTTCTCCGACACCGGCGAGGAAGAGGAGGACATCCTGGAGGCCACCGAGCAGGCCGAGGCGGCCGCGAAGGCCTGGCTGACCGAGCGCGGCTACGGCTTCAAGCACCTCCGCTGCACCGCCGAGGACCTCTCCCAGGCGCCGATGGGCAAGCGGCAGCGGCGCGCGGCCCGTTCGAACGGGGCATAAACTTGACTACTCAAGGACATGGCAAGCAAGTGCGGGCCCGCATGGGCGGTGAGCTGCGGCGATGAGCGACACCCTGGACGCGGTCCTGCGGCTGGTACGGGCCCAGGCGGCGCTCGTACGGCGCTTCGACTCCCGGCTGAGCGGCCTGCACGGCGTCAGCCTCGCCGACTTCACCCTGCTGCTGCGCCTGTCGCAGGCGCCCGGCGGACGGATGCGCCGCGTCGACCTCGCCGAGGCACTGGGCATGACGGCCTCCGGGGTCACGCGTGGGCTGGCGCCGCTGGAGCGGATCGGACTGGTGACCCGCGAGCCGGACGCCCGGGACGCGCGCGTGGCCTACGCGTCGCTGACCGCGACGGGCCGCCGGCGGCTGCGGGAGATGACCGCCACGGCCGAGGAGACCGCCTCCGAGATCTTCACCGCCCCGGTGTGGAACGGCGAGACCCTCACCCAGCTGTCGACCCTGCTCACCCGGCTCGGCGGCACCGGCCTGACCGGCGACTGACCCTCGGCACGCGCCGACGCTCGGACGCGCCGGCCCTCGGCATGCGACGCGGCGCATCCGTCCGCCTAGGCGCTCGTCCGCTGCTGGGCGCTCGTCCGGGAAGAGCCGTCCTGCGCCGCCGGTAGCCAGCCCTGGCGGCGCAGTACGGCCGACACATCCGGCGCGCGGTAGTGCTCGCCCTTGAGCACCTTGCCGTCGGCCCGGCGGGCGACCTGTCCGTCCGGGCCGAGCTTGCTCATGTTGGCGCGGTGGATCTCGGCGATCACCTCATCGAGGTCGATGCCGTGCACCAGCGCGGTGCCGTACGCCACGTAGACCACGTCCGCGAGTTCGTGCGCGAGTCTGTCCAGCGGGCCGTGGGCCGCGACCTCGGCGACCTCCGCGGCCTCCTCGGCGAGCAGCTCCCCGCGGTGCGCGGCCAGTTCGAGGTCCACCTCCGTCGGCGTACTGCGGGCGTCCAGGCCGAAGGCGTGGTGGAACTCTCGGACGAGGTCGGCGGGCGAAGTGCTCATGCGACGACTGTAACGGCGGCCACTGACAGTGCCCGCCGTCCTTCTCACGGGGCCGCCCCGAGCGGTCCGGGCACCGGCCCCGCGTGACCTCGGCCCTGGTCAGGGTCGCGCCCGGCCTGGCAGGATCGCCGCATGTCCAAGGTCTTCCCCCGTCTCGGCAGGCGCCGGGCGCTGCCGGCCGCGGCCGCCGGCGCCGTGGTGCTCGGCCTGCTGCTGTGGTGGCTGCTGCCGCTGGGCGAGAAGCCGCCGAGCGGGACGATCGTCTTCAGCACGGGCACGCCCCGGGGGGTCTACCAGGAGTACGGCGAGCGGCTGCGCGCCGAGTTCGCCAAGGACATGCCCGATCTGAAGGTGAAGCTGCTGAACAGCGCCGGCTCGCAGGAGAACGTGCAGCGGGTGGCGACCGGCAGGGCCGACTTCACCATCGCGGCGGCCGACGCGGTGGAGGAGTACGAGCTGGCGCACGGCAGCGGCGCCGGGCGGCTGCGCGGAGTGGCCCGGCTCTACGACGACTACGTGCACCTCATCGTGCGCAGCGACTCGGGCATCAGGAACATCGCGGATCTGCGGCACAAGCGGGTGGCGATAGGGCTGCCCGACTCCGGGGTGCGGCTGATCGCCGACCGGGTGCTCAGGGCCTCCGGCATCGACCCGCGCAAGGACATCACGCCGTTCCCGGACGGCATCGACACCGGGCCGGACCGGTTGGAGCGGGGCGGGATCGACGCCTTCTTCTGGTCGGGCGGCCTGCCGACCAAGGGGCTCGTCGGGCTGGCCCGGAAGGGCGCCTTCAAGTTCGTGCCCATCGAGGGCGACGTCGTCACGCGGCTGCACGGCCAGGGCCAGGAGTCGCGTTACTACCGGGCCACCAACATCCCCGAGTCCGCCTACCCGGCCGTGCAACAGGGCAACGAGGTGCCGACGCTCGCGGTGTCCAACCTGCTGATGACCCGTACGGACGTGGACCCCCGGCTCACCGAGTGGGTGACCCGCACGGTGATCAAGAGCCGCGACGGCATCGGCGCCCACGTCCACTCCGCCCAGCTGGTCGACCTGCGCACCGCCATCTACACCGACCCCCTGCCCCTCCAGGAGGGCGCCCGCCGCTACTACCGCGAGGTGAAGCCTTAGCGACGCCGCACGCCGCGCCGCCGGTCCCGCGCCACGGAGCGGCACGCGGGACACGCCCAGTCCCCCCCCGCTCAGCTCTCCCCGTGTCTCGGGACCCTCACCGTCACCCGGAGCCCTCGCGGCTCGTGGTGGGCGTACTCGATCGAGCCGCCGCACGCCGTGAGAAGTGTGCGCACGATGGACAGGCCGAGGCCCGAGCCCTTGACGTTCTGGTGGCGGCCGCTGCGCCAGAAGCGGTCGCCCACGCGGGCGAGTTCCTCGTCGGTGAGGCCGGGACCGGTGTCGGTGACGACGACCGTGGAGGTGTCGCCGTCGGCGGTGACGGCGACCTCCACCGTGCCGTCTTCGGGGGTGAACTTCACGGCGTTGTCGATCACCGCGTCCAGGGCGCTGGACAGGGTGATCGGGTCCGCCCAGGCGGTGGTGGGCGGGCAGTCGCCGGTCAGTTGGACGCCCTTGGCCTCGGCGGCCGGCGCCCAGGCGGCGACCCGCTCCCCGGCGAGCGCGCCGATGTCGGTCACCTTCAGGTCCGCCTCGGCGTGCTCGGCCAGCGCCAGGTCGAGCAGGTCGTCGAGGACCTGCGCGAGGCGCTTGCCCTCGGTGCGGACTGAGGCGATCTCCTCGTTGTCCTCCGGGAGTTCGAGTGCCAGCAGTTCGATGCGCAGCAGCAGCGCCGAGAGCGGGTTGCGCAGCTGGTGCGAGGCGTCCGCGACGAAGGCGCGCTGCTGCTCCAGCACTTCCTCGACGTTGTCCGCCATCTCGTTGAACGAGCGGGCCAGCCGCCTGAGTTCCGGTGGTCCGCCGGCGACCGCGACCCGGGACTTCAGCCGTCCGGTGGCGATGTCGTGGGTGGTGGCGTCCAGGACCCGTACGGGACGCAACACCCACCCGGTCAGCCGCAGCGCCGCGCCCACGGCCAGCAGCATCGCCGCGATCTCACCGGCTCCGATGATCATCCAGCCGCGCAGGGTGCGGGAACGCATCTGCCCGGTGGGCGACTCGGTGACCACGACCGCCACGACGTCCCCGTCCCGGATCACCGGCGAGGCCACGACCAGCCGGCTGTGCTGCCAGGGCCACACCTGCCGGGGGTCATGGCTGCGCCGGCTGAGCAGCGCCTCCTCGAAGGCGTCCCGCACCTCCCCCGTCCGCGGTACGAACCAGTCGTCGGGGGCGTTGGCCATGGCGGAGCCGTTGCGGTAGAAGACGCCCGCGTGGATGCCGTAGACCTCGTAGTAGCTGGCGAGTTCGCTGCGCAGCGCCTCCAGCCGGTCGTCGGTGCCGGTGCGGCGCGATCCGCTGGGCCCGGCGGTCACGAACTGGGCGAGCGCCGCGAAGCGTGCCGTGTCGTCGATGCGGTCGACGACGACCTTCTGCTGCTGGGCGGCGGCCAGGCTGACGGCGAGCGGGACCCCGAGGGCGAGCAGGACCGCAGCCATCAGAACGATGAGCAGCGGCAGCAGACGTGCGCGCACCCGGCCCCGCTAGGCGGCCGGGGCGACGAGGCGGTAGCCGACGCCGCGTACGGTCTCGATCAGCGCGGGCATGCGCAGTTTGGCGCGCAGGGAGGCGACGTGCACCTCCAGGGTGCGGCCGGTGCCCTCCCAACTGGTGCGCCAGACCTCGCTGATGATCTGCTCGCGCCGGAAGACCACGCCGGGGCGCTGCGCGAGCAGGGCGAGCAGGTCGAACTCCTTGCGGGTCAGCTGGACGACCGCGCCGTCCACGGTGACCTGGCGCGTGGGCAGTTCGATGCGGACGGGGCCGAGGTGCAGGGAGCCGTCGCCGCCGGACGCCGGGTCCTCGTGCGCCGTACGCCTGCTGACGGCATGGATGCGGGCGAGCAGTTCCCCGGTGTCGTACGGCTTGACCACGTAGTCGTCGGCTCCCAGGTTGAGCCCGTGGATGCGGGAGCGGACGTCGGAGCGCGCGGTGACCATGATCACCGGCGTGCTGGTGCGTTTGCGGATCTTGCCGCAGACCTCGTAACCGTCCTGGTCGGGCAGCCCCAGATCGAGCAGGACCACGCCGAAGCCGTCGCTCTCGGGGACGAGCGCCTGCAGCGCCTCCTCGCCGCTGCGCGCGTGGGTGACCTCGAAACCGTGCCGGGCGAGGACGGCGGACAGCGCCGCTGCGACATGGTTGTCGTCCTCGACGAGCAGCAGTCTCATCCCGTCCCCCTTCGGTTCAGCGGTCGTACGGCCCGGGTTCGCGTGCTTCGGGTGGCGCACGCGCGCGTGCCCATGGCAGTGACGCCGATGGACAAGGACGGAGTCAAGAGCGTTCCGGTTGCCTTCGGCTTCCGTTATCCGGCCGATACGCACAGGGGGGACAACTGCTACGACACGTGTCCGATTGCTATCGGATCGTGATGCTCAGATCTCCCTCAGATGTGATGACGCAGGTCACAGCCGCTCATTACTGTCCTCCGAAACCGAGGAGGACGGAGCCCGAAAGCGATGACCAATGTATCGGTGACCAAGGAGGAAAGCGTGGTCACGTCCGACGAACTGGTCGTCCTGAAGAGCGTCAACAAGCACTTCGGCGCGTTGCACGTGCTCCAGGACATCGACCTGACGATCGCCCGCGGCGAGGTCGTCGTGGTCATCGGGCCCTCCGGGTCCGGGAAGTCGACACTGTGCCGCACCATCAACCGCCTGGAGACGATCGACTCGGGCACCATCACCATCGACGGCAAGCCCCTGCCGCAGGAGGGCAAGGAGCTGGCCCGGCTGCGGGCGGACGTCGGGATGGTCTTCCAGTCCTTCAACCTCTTCGCGCACAAGACCGTGCTCGAGAACGTGATGCTCGGCCAGCTCAAGGTCCGCAAGGCGGACAGGAAGCAGGCCGAGGAGAAGGCCCGGTCCCTGCTCGACCGGGTCGGTGTGGCCACGCAGGCCGACAAGTACCCCGCCCAGCTGTCCGGCGGCCAGCAGCAGCGCGTGGCCATCGCGCGGGCCCTGGCGATGGACCCGAAGGTCATGCTCTTCGACGAGCCGACCTCCGCCCTCGACCCCGAGATGATCAACGAGGTCCTCGAGGTCATGCAGCAGCTCGCCCGTGAGGGCATGACGATGGTCGTCGTCACCCACGAGATGGGCTTCGCGCGGTCGGCCGCCAACCGCGTGGTCTTCATGGCCGACGGCCGGATCGTCGAAGAGGCCGCGCCCGACCAGTTCTTCAGCAACCCGCGCAGCGACCGGGCCAAGGACTTCCTGTCCAAGATCCTGCACCACTGACGGTGCGCGGCCGCCCCGCGCGCGGGGCCGCCTTTTCCCACGGACCTCGTTCCTCACCACTCCTAAGGATGTTCAGCATGAAGCTCCGCAAGGTCACCGCCGCCTCGGCCGCCGTGCTCGCCCTCGCCGTGGGGGCCACCGCGTGCGGCGGCGGCAAGAAGGACGACAACGGCTCCTCCGGCGGCGGCCACAAGATCGCCATCGGTATCAAGTTCGACCAGCCGGGCATCGGCCAGAAGACCCCGCAGGGCTACGCGGGCTTCGACGTCGACGTGGCCACCTATGTCGCCAAGAAGCTCGGTTACTCGGCCGACCAGATCGAGTGGAAGGAGTCGAAGAGCGCCGACCGCGAGACCATGCTGCAGCGCGGTGACGTCGACTTCATCGCCGCCTCCTACTCGATCACCCCCGAGCGCCAGCAGAAGGTCGACTTCGCCGGCCCCTACCTGCTGGCCCACCAGGACGTGCTGGTCCGCGCGGACGACACCTCGATCAAGTCCCCGTCCGACCTGAACAACAAGAAGCTGTGTTCGGTCACCGGCTCGACCTCGGCGCAGAACGTGCACGACAAGCTGGCCCCCAAGGCCCAGCTCCAGGAGTACCCGACGTACTCGGCCTGCCTGACCGGCCTGCAGAACAAGGCGATCGACGCCCTGACGACGGACGACGCCATCCTCGCCGGTTACGCCGCCCAGGCCCAGTTCAAGGGCAAGTTCAAGCTCGGCGGCTTCAAGATGACCAACGAGAACTACGGCATCGGCGTCAAGAAGGGCAGCGACCTCAAGGCCAAGATCAACAAGGCGCTCCAGGACATGGTCGCCGACGGTTCCTGGCAGAAGGCCGTGGACAAGAACCTCGCCCCGGCCGGCTACAAGAACGAGCCCGCCCCGAAGATCGGCGAGATCAAGAGCTGAGGAAACGCCCGGCGGGTGCGCCGTCCGTGAGGGCGGCGCACCCGGGCATCCCTACACGCGGAAGCGCGGGAGATCGTGTTCGACTTTCTTGACAAGTACGACGTGCTGGGCGCCTTCTGGACGACGGTGCAGCTCACGCTGCTGTCGGCCGTGGGCTCCCTGGTCTGGGGCACCCTGCTGGCCGCCATGCGGGTGGGCCCGGTGCCCCTCATGCGCGGTTTCGGCACCGCCTACGTGAACACCGTGCGCAACATCCCGCTCACGGTGATCATCCTGTTCACCTCGCTCGGGCTGAACCAGACGCTGGGCATCACCCTGGGCGCGGACAAGTTCGAGACGATCAACTTCCGGCTGGCCGTGCTGGGACTGATCGTCTACACGTCGGCCTTCGTCTGCGAGGCGATCCGCTCCGGCATCAACACGGTGCCCGTCGGCCAGGCCGAGGCGGCCCGGGCCATCGGCCTGAGCTTCACCCAGGTGCTGTTCCTGGTCGTCCTCCCGCAGGCCTTCCGCGCGGCGGTCGGCCCGCTGACCAACGTGCTGATCGCGTTGACGAAGAACACGACCGTCGCGGCCGCGATCGGCGTGGCGGAAGCGGCGTACCTGATGAAGAAGATGGTGGAGAACGAGGCCCAGTTGCTCGCGATCTCCGCGGTCATCGCCTTCGGGTTCGTCTGCCTGACCCTGCCGACCGGCCTGATCCTCGGCTGGGTGGGCAAGAAGGTGGCGGTGAAGCGATGACCTCGGTCCTGTACGACGCCCAGGGCCCGCGCGCCAAGCGGCGCAACGTCCTGTACACGGCGGTCTTCCTGGTCACCCTCGCCGCCCTCGTGTGGTGGCTGTACACGTCCCTCGACGACAAGGGCCAGCTGGCCTGGGCCCTGTGGAAGCCGTTCTTCGGCTCGGAGGCCTACACGACGTACATCTGGCCGGGCCTGCAGAACACCTTGAAGGCGGCGGCCCTGGCGATGGTCATCGCGCTCCCGCTGGGCGCCGTCTTCGGCATCGCGCGGCTGTCGGACCACGTGTGGGTGCGGGTACCGGCGACGGTCGTGGTCGAGTTCTTCCGGGCGATTCCGGTGCTCGTCCTGATGATCTTCGGCAACGAGCTGTACAGCCAGTACACCAACGTCAGTTCGGACGACCGTCCGCTGTACGCGGTCGTCACCGGCCTGGTGCTGTACAACGCGTCGGTGCTCGCCGAGATCGTCCGCGCGGGCATCCTCGCCCTGCCGAAGGGCCAGTCCGAGGCGGCGATGGCGATCGGTCTGCGCAAGGGCCAGGTGATGCGGCTCATCCTGCTGCCGCAGGCGGTCACCGCGATGCTCCCGGCGATCGTCAGCCAGCTGGTGGTCGTCGTGAAGGACACCGCGCTCGGCGGCGCCGTCCTCACCTTCCCCGAACTGCTCGCGTCGGCGAACACGATGAGCGGCTACTACGGTGCCAACACCATCGCCTCGTTCACGGCGGTGGCCGTGATCTTCGTGGCCGTCAACTTCTCGCTGACCTCGTTCGCCAGCTGGCTCGAGGGCCGGCTGCGACGGCGCAAGAAGTCGACGGGGGCGGTGCTCGGTGCCGAGGACACCGTGGACATCGCGGGCCATGCGGGAGCGGGTACCGCCGCCTGACGCCCGCTCAGGCCCGAAAGCATGACCCGGAGGCAGTGGCATGATCGCCACTGCCTCCGGTCGCTTGACGCAAACTCTGCCAATGGGTTGCATACGTTTTGTGATCGTGCACCCCGCTCCACCTTCCTGTTCACTTGTCCCCGTCAGGGCGTCGTCACGGGCAGGGGGCACCGCGTCATGGACCCGGTGATCGTCGTCGGAGCGGGGCCGGTCGGGCTGGCGCTCGCTCTGGCGCTGGCCCGCCAGGACGTGCCGTGCGTCGTCCTGGACGAGGGCCCCGGCAAGGACGAACCCCGCCCGGCCCGCACCGTCGTACTGCGCGAGGACACCGCCGCCCTGCTGGAGCGGCTGACCGGGGTGGCGCTCGACGAGCACGGTGTGCGCTGGGCCGGATGGCGCTCGGTCCGGCGCAAGCAGGTCATGACCGAGATCGCCTTCGACGCGGACGATCCCGCGGCCCCGCTGCACATCGCCCAGCACACCGTCACCGGCGCCCTGCGCGCGGCCGTCGCCGACGAGCCCCTCGTCCGGCTGGCCGTGGACAGCCGTCTGGACGGGATCGAGCAGGAGCGTTCCGGCGTCACCGCGCACACCCGCGGCCCGAACGGAACCTGGTGGCGCGGCAGTTACCTGGTCGGCTGCGACGGTCCGCGCTCCACGGTGCGCAAGCTCGTGGACATCCGCTTCCCGGGCCGTACGGCGGTGGAGCGGCACGCGGTCGCCGCGCTGCGCACGGAACTTCCGTGGGAGGGTCGCGCGTTGCTCCATCGGATGCCGCCGTGGCGGCAGTCCGGGCCCTCGGCCGTGGAGGTGACCGCCCGCCCCCTCCCGGACGGGGTGTGGCGCCTGGACTGGCTGCTGCCGCCGGGCAAGGACCTGGTCACGCCCGAGATCCTGGTGGCCCGGATCCGCGAGACCCTCGCGGGCTGGACCGACGGCTCCACACCGGCGTACGACCTGCTCGACACCGGTGTGCACACGGTGCACCACCGGCTGGCGCGCCGGTGGCGCGTCGGCCGGGTCTTCCTCGCCGGGGACGCGGCCCACCTGCTGGGCGCGCTCGGCACCCAGGGGCTGGACGAGGGCCTGCGGGACGCCGACAACCTCGCCTGGAAGCTGGCCTCGGCCTGGCATCACGGCCCGCGCGAGGCGCTGCTGGACAGCTACCAGACCGAGCGGCGTGCGGTGATCGCCGCCCGGCTGCGCGCCGCCGACCAGGCGCTGCCGGTGCTGCGCGGCGGAGGCGGGCTGCGCCAGATCGTGCCGGGTGCGGCGCGGGGCCACGACGCGCTGCTGACGGACGGCCACCTGGGGCGCGGGCCGCTGGGTGCGCCGGGGGCGTACGCCTCCTCTCCGCTCGCGCCCGGGCATCTGGAGGGCGAGATCCCGGTCGGCACCCTGCCCGGCGAACCGGTCACCGACGTACGGGTGACCGCGGAGGATGGTTCCTTCGTCCAGTTGCGCGACCGGCTCGGCCGCGGCGCACTGCTCGTGGTCCTGATCGCGCCGGGCACGGGCGTGTGGGACCGCAAGCACTGGGTCTCGGCCGGAGTCATGCCCCGCCTCGCGGCGGCCGTGACCGCCCTGCCGTGCCCGGCCGAACTGCTGGTCGCCGAGAGCTACCCGGACGCGCCGGCGCACAGCGTGCTGCTGGTACGCCCCGACGGCCATCTGGTCACCGCCCTGAGCGGGGTCCGGCCGGCCGATCTGTACGCGGCGGCGGAGGCGGCGGTGGGCGGCGCGGCCAAGGAAGAGGCACGGGTCGCTTCCGGCGCCCGCTGATCCCGGGGGCCGTCACCCTCGGTCCACATGGTGACGGTGAGTTGACCGGAGTACACCGGCATGCTGTACTCCCGACCATGACCGACACCTGCGTGCGCCTGTGGCGGAGGGTCCACATGGACCTCGTCCGCTACGCGGGCTGCGTGTGTCGCCCGTCCTGCTGAATTCGCCTCCCCTTTCCTTTCCGGGCGCCTCGTGGCGCCCGTTCCGCGAACCCTCATCAGGCTTCAGGACGGTGTACGTGTCTGTCTCCCCTGCTTCCCTGTCCCCTGCCGTCGGCTCGGCGCCCACTCAGGCGGACCTCCTCGACTTCGTACGGCGAACGGCCGCCGACGCGGAGCTGATCGCCTCCCTTCCGCTCGACCCGGAGGGCCGCACCTGGGTGCGGCTGGAGGGGCCGGGCGGCAGCGAGGCGTGGCTGATCGGCTGGCCGCCCGGCACCGGCACCGGCTGGCACGACCACGCCGACTCGGTCGGCGCGTTCTTCACGGCCTCCGGCACGCTCAAGGAGAACTCGCTCGCCGCCCGGCTGCCGACCGACGGCTGGAAGACCCTCGAACTCACCGACGGTGTGGACCGCGAACGCCGGCTGGCCGCGGGCCAGGGCCGCGCCTTCGGCCGCCACCATGTCCACGAGGTCCTCAACGAGTCCCGCGACGAACACGCGATCTCCGTGCACGCCTACTATCCGCCCCTGCCGCGCATCCGGCGCTACAGTCGCACCGGGCAGGTGCTCCACCTCGAGCAGGTCGAACGGCCGGAGGACTGGCAGTGAGCGGCATCGGACAAGCACCGGTCGGCATCGACGAGCTGCTGGAGCAGGTACGCGCGGGCTACCGGCGCATCGAGGCGCGGGAGGCGTACGAGGCGGCGCGCACCGGTGAGGCGCTGCTCGTCGACATCCGGTACGCGGCCCTGCGCGAGCGGGACGGGCTGATCCCCGGCGCGCTCGTCGTCGAGCGCAACGAACTGGAGTGGCGCCTCGACCCCCGGGGCAGCCACCGCCTCCCCGAGGCCACCGGCCACGACCTGCGCGTGGTGGTGGTCTGCAACGAGGGGTACGCCTCCAGCCTCGCCGCCGTCTCCCTGCACCAACTGGGCCTGCACCGGGCGACCGACTTGGTGGGCGGCTTCCAGGCATGGCGGGCGGAAGGCCTGCCGGTGGAGCCGGCCACGCCCTGACCGAGATCCGGAGCCCCCGTGCACGGCACGGGGGCTGTACCCCCACCGCCAAGGGGTCCTCGCCGGCCCGGCGGGGTCCTGAACCCGCGCCGCCCGGAGGGTCAGAAGTCCCGTTCGAGGAACTCGGTGTCCTCGCCCTCTTCCTCCAGTGCCCGGCGGACGACGCGCAGCGCCATGCCCTCGGGGTAGCCCTTGCGGGCGAGCATCCCCGCTAGGCGGCGGAGCCGTTTGTCGCGGTCAAGGCCACGGGTGGCGCGCAGTTTGCGGGCCACGAGTTCGCGGGCCGTCGCCTCCTCCTGGTCGGAGTCGAGCTGGGAGACGGCCTCGTCGATCAGCGCCGAGTCGACCCCCTTGGTGCGCAGTTCCTGGACGAGCGCCCGGCGTGCGAGCCCCCGGCCGTGGTGCCGTGACTCCACCCAGGCGTCCGCGAACGCGCCGTCGTCGATCAGCCCGACCTCCTCGAACCGCGACAGCACCTCCTCGGCCACGTCCTCGGGGATCTCCCGCTTGCGCAGGGCGTCCGCGAGTTGCTTGCGGGTACGCGGGGTCCCGGTGAGCAGGCGCAGGCAGATCGCCCGTGCCCGCTCAGCCGGGTCCCCTGAAGACTCCCCCCGCTCGGCCCTCGACGAGGAAGGGGCGCCTTCGTCCTCACCGGGCGCGTCCCCGAAACCGCGCCGTCTCCGGCCGCGGGCCCGGCCGCCCCGCGGACCCGCGCCGCCGGACCCGCGGCCGGGCGAGTCGTCCCCGTACCCGTCGTCCCGGTGTCCGTCGTCACCGCCCGGCGCAAAGTCCGAGCGGCCCCCGGTGCCCCTCCCCCGTGGGGCACCGGGGGTGGCGTACTCGTACTCGGTCCAGTCGGTTCGTCGTGTCACGGGTCAGCTCTTGGCCGCGGCGGCCTTGGGCTTGGTGGCCTTGGCGGCCGCCGGGGCGGGCGCCGTCTTGGCGTCGTCGGCGGGCGCGGTGGTGACCGCCGCGTCCGTGCCCGGCTCGGCGGCGGGCTCCTCCGGCCGGACGCCGACGCCCAGCTTCTCCTTGATCTTCTTCTCGATCTCGTTGGCCAGGTCGGGGTTGTCCTTGAGGAAGTTGCGCGCGTTCTCCTTGCCCTGGCCGAGCTGGTCGCCCTCGTACGTGTACCAGGCGCCGGCCTTGCGGACGAAGCCGTGCTCCACGCCCATGTCGATCAGGCCGCCCTCGCGGCTGATGCCCTGGCCGTAGAGGATGTCGAACTCGGCCTGCTTGAAGGGCGGGGCGACCTTGTTCTTGACGACCTTGACGCGGGTGCGGTTGCCGACCGCCTCCGTGCCGTCCTTCAGGGTCTCGATGCGGCGGATGTCCAGGCGCACCGAGGCGTAGAACTTCAGCGCGCGGCCACCGGTGGTGGTCTCCGGCGAGCCGAACATCACGCCGACCTTCTCGCGCAGCTGGTTGATGAAGATCGCGGTGGTCTTGGACTGGTTGAGGGCACCGGTGATCTTCCGCAGGGCCTGGCTCATCAGACGGGCCTGGAGACCGACGTGGCTGTCGCCCATCTCGCCCTCGATCTCCGCGCGCGGGACGAGCGCGGCGACGGAGTCGATGACGATCAGGTCGAGGGCGCCGGAGCGGACCAGCATGTCCACGATCTCCAGGGCCTGCTCGCCGTTGTCGGGCTGGGAGAGGATCAGCTGGTCGATGTCGACGCCCAGCTTCTGGGCGTACTCGGGGTCTAGGGCGTGCTCGGCGTCCACGAAGGCGACGGTGCCGCCGGCCTTCTGGGCGTTGGCCACGGCGTGCAGGGTCAGCGTGGTCTTACCGGAGGACTCCGGGCCGTACACCTCGACGACACGGCCGCGCGGCAGGCCACCGACGCCGAGGGCGACGTCGAGTGCGGTCGACCCGGTCGGGATGACCTCGATGGGCTCCTTCGACCGCTCGCCCATGCGCATGACCGCGCCCTTGCCGAATTGCCGTTCAATCTGCGCGAGCGCGGCGTCGAGCGCCTTCTCGCGGTCGGTTCCTGCCATGGGTTCCACCCGGTTTGCTTGAGTCGATCGCTTCACGTCAAAGACGCTAACGCCTGCCACTGACAATGCGCCCCGACGCAGGCCTGGCCTGTGGATAACTATGGGACTCATCCCCGCAGAACGGGACGAAATCCTCCTCGAGACCCTCGCCTGAGCCTCCATAAGAATAGATGTTCGATTTTGGTGTCAAGCGCACCACGCGGCGCGCGGAACCGGTTCTTCACCGCCCGGCACCCCTGCTCCCGCGGCTACTCCCGGCGGCGTACGGCGGGTGCCTTCGGCCGGACGACGACCGCACGGGCCGGCCCGGGAAGCCTCGGCCCCATGGCCGATCCGCATACCGCCGACCGCCTCTGCCGTGCGACGGGACTGCTGCTCGTCCTGTCAGGTCTCGTGCACCTGGTGGTGTTCGCGGCCGACGGCGGCCCGTGGGACGGTCCCGTCTCCTGGCGCAAGCCCGTCACGTTCGGGCTCTCCTTCCGAGTGACGCTGATCGCGGTCGCCTGGGTCACGTCGTACCTGCGTGCCGGCGCACGGCTGCGTTCGGTGCTGCTGCTCGTCTTCACGGCCGACTGCGTGGTGGAGGTCGCCGGGATCACCCTCCAGGCATGGCGCCGGGTGCCCTCGCACCTGGACATGGAGACCCCCTTCGACACGATGGTGTCCATGACGCTCGCGGTGGGCGGCGGTGTGCTGGTCGTCCTGCTCACGGTCTTCGCCGTCGCGTCCTTCCGGCACCGGCCGGCGGGCCCGGCCGGCATGGTGCTCGCCGTCCGCTCCGGGTTCGCGATCCTGCTGGTGGCGCTGGCCTCGGGAGCGGCGATGATCGCGCGCGGGGTGGTGCTGACCAGGACCGGCCACCAGGAGGCCGCCTACCACTCGACGGCCCCGCTCAAGCCCCTGCACGGCGTCAGCCTGCACGCGGTGCTCGTCCTGCCCGCGCCGGCCCGGCTGCTCTCCCGCTCGCCCTGGAGCGAACGGACACGTCTGCGGATCGTGGCCACGGGAGTCGGCTGCTACGCGGCGGCGGTCGCCGTGGCGGGGCTGTGGGCGGTGCCGGCCTACCGGTGACAGGGGCGGGAGCGGTGGGCCCGCGCCGGCGGACGCCCGTCGTCACCGGCTGAGCCGTCCGCCCCCGGACGCCCCCGCCTACGGCGACGGGCACCGGCTGACGAGCGCCCCTCCTGCTACGACTCCTCCGGCTCGGGCCGCCCGGCTCGCGGCCGGCGTATCCGGGCCGGCACCCCGGAACCGCCGGCGCCCCGGCCGCGGTGGCCGTGCACGCGCGGGTCGTCCGTGACGGCGTACCGCTTCACATACGCGCCGAGGAACGCCTGGAGCGTGGCCACCGCCGGAATGGCGATCAGCGCGCCGACGGCGCCCAGCAGCGCGGTGCCCGCGATGACCGAGCCGAAGGCGACCGCGGGATGGATGTCGACGGTTCTTGCGGTCAGCTTGGGCTGGAGCATGTAGTTCTCGAACTGCTGGTAGACCACGACGAACACCAGCACCCACACCGCATACCAGGGGTCGACGGTGAACGCGATCAGCATCGGCAGCGCGCCCGCGAGGTAGGTGCCGATGGTCGGGATGAACTGCGAGACCAGGCCCACCCAGACGCCGAGCACGGGCGCGTACGGCACGCCCAGGGCCTGGAGCAGGATGTAGTGGGCGATGCCGGAGATGAGCGCCATCAGGCCGCGCGAGTACAGATAGCCGCCCGTCTTGTCGACGGCGATCTCCCAGGCGCGCAGCACCTCGGCCTGGCGCGCGGGCGGCAGGACGGAGCACAGGGCCCGGCGCAGCCGGGGGCCGTCGGCGGCGAAGTAGAACGAGAACAGCCCCACCGTCAGCAGCTGGAAGAGCCCGCCGAGCACCTGCGCGGAGACGTCGAGGACACCGGCGGCGCTGGTCTGCGCGTACCTGCGCAGCCAGTCGGAGTGGAGCAGCCCCTCCTGGACGTCCACGCGCCGCAGTTGCGTGTGGAAGGTCTCGTTGATCCAGTTGATGAGCGAGTCGAGGTAGGCCGGGAAACCCTCGACCATCTTGATGATCTGGCCGGCCAGCATGGAGCCGAGCAGGGTGACGAATCCGGCCGCGATGATCGCCAGTCCGAGGAAGACGAGGAAGGTGGCGAGTCCCCTGCGCATGCCGCGGGCGGCCATCCGGCTCACCGCGGGTTCGACCGCGAGGGCCAGGAAGAACGCGATCAACACGTTGATCAACAGTCCGGTCAGCTGGTGGAAGGCCCAGCTGCCGAGCTGGAACGCGGCGATCAGCGCGAGCGCGAGCACCATGGCGCGCGGCAGCCAGCGCGGCATGCGGGCGGCCACAGCGACGGGGCCGGGGGCCGGGGGCCGCTCGGGCGGGGTCGTGCCGGTCGATGCCGTGTCCCGGACGGACGGCTCGTTGTCCTCGTCGATGGATGCCACGGGCCAAGTCTCGCCCACGCCACCGACAACCCGCGCCCACCTGCGGTCTTCACGGCCGTTCAGTGCCACACGGTTGACCGCTTAACGAAAGAAAGGGACTTTTCCGGCTGCGCGGTGCGTGCCTCAGCGCCGCTCGCCCGGCACGTCCATGACCGCGCAGACCACGCGCCACACGTCCTTCGCGTCCCAGCCGGCCTCCAGTGCCTGGTGCACCGTGCGCCCGCCCAGCTCCGACATGACGTGATCACGTGCGAAGGTGTCGGCGTACCCGGGACCGAAGTGCTCCGCCATCCGCTGCCAGAAGACCGTCAACCGCATGACTCCAGTATCCCGCCCCTGAGGGTGGGCCCCGGCCGGGAGCGCTTGCCGAGACCGCTTTCCGCCCTACGGTCTGACGCATGTCCGAAACAGGAGCTTCCCCACTCCCCTCCACGCCCCCGGCGCGCTCCCCGCTCTTCCGCGCCGAGCAGTTCGTGTGGCTCAACGCGCGCGTGCTGGAGCAGCGCCTCTTCGCGCACCACTTCCTGCACGGCAGCCCGGACCCGGTGGAAGCGGCGCTGGACGCCTACCGCAACGAGGACGGCGGATACGGCCACGCGCTGGAGCCCGATCTGCGCGGCCCCGTGAGCCAGCCCCTGCACACCGCGCACGCGCTGGGGGTGCTGGACGCCATCGGACGCTGCGCCGGGCAACGGGTCGAGCGCGTGTGCCGCTACCTGACCGCGATCTCCACGGCCGACGGCGCCCTGCCGGCGATCCATCCCAGCCAGCGCGGCTATCCGGCGGCGCCGTTCGTCCCGGTCGTGGACGACCCGCCCAGCGACCTGCTCGCCACCGGGCCGGTGGTCGGGCTGCTGCACCGCAACGAGGTGTGGCACGCCTGGCTGTTCCGGGCCACCGACTTCTGCTGGCAGGCCGTGGAGTCCCTGGAGAAGTCCCACCCCTACGAGGTGGAGGCCGCCGTGGCCTTCCTGGACTCCGCTCCCGACCGCTCGCGGGCGGAGGCCGCAGCGGACCGGCTCGGCCGTCTGGTGCGCGAGCAGCGGCTCGCCGCCCTCGACCCGGAGAGGCTCGACGCGTTTCCGGTGGCGTCCGGTTACGCCCCGGGCGAGCACCACTTCCCGCACGACTTCGCCCGGACTCCGCAGTCGCTCGCGCGAGCGTGGTTCACGGACGACGAGATGGCGCGCTCCCTGGACCACCTCGCCGCCGAGCAGCAGGACGACGGCGGCTGGCCGGTCCGCTGGCGCCGGTGGGCGCCGGCCCCCGCGCTGGAGGCACGCTCCCTGGTGACGATCGAGGCGCTGCGCACCCTGCGGGCGCACGGCCGGTACGTGGGCTGAGCCGACGCCCTCACCCGTGAGCCGACCGCACCCGCCGGCCGCGCGGCCGACCGCGTGAGCCGGGGCGCCCTCACCCTCCGAGGGCACGCGCGCCCGCCGTCACCACCACGGCCGCCGCGACGACCAGCAGGAACGGCGCACGCAGCACCAGCGCCACGGCGGCCGCGCCCAGCCCGGCGACCCGTGCGTCCAGCACGAGCGCGTGCCCGTCGGCGAACGTCTGCTGCGCCGTGAGCGCGGCGAGGAGGGCGACGGGCAGCAGGGCGGCGAGCCGCCGCACGAAGGGCCGCTCCATGACGCCCGCGGGCACCAGCAGCCCGGCGAGCTTGACGGCGTAGCAGCCGAGCGCGGTCAGGCCGATCGCGATCCAGGTGTTCACCGTTCCTCCTCCCCCTCTGCGGGTCCGTCCGGTCCATCCAGTCCATCCGGCCTATCCGGCCTATCCGGGCGGTCCGGCGCTCGTGACGCGCCTCGTCCGGCGCGCGCCTCACGGCGTCCCTCGGCGAGGAGGGCGGCCGGCGCGGCCAGGGCAGCCACCAGGACGGGGACACCGGCCGGCAGGACGGGCAGCAGGCCGAGGCCCAGCAGGACCGCAAGGCCCGCGACGGCGCGTTCGGTGGTGGTCCGCAGCATGGGCGCGAGCAGTGCCAGGAACACGGCGGGCCCGGCCGCGTCCAGGCCCCACGCGCGCGTGTCGCCGATGGCCTTGGCGCCGAGCGCGCCGAGGAGCGTGGTGAGGTTCCACAGGGCGTACAGGGTGAGCCCGGTGACGGTGAAGCCGATGCGCCGGGCCCGGCGGGTCGGCTGGGCCAGGGTGACCGCCGTCGTCTCGTCGATCACCCACTGGGCGGCGAACGGCCGTACCGCGCGCGGGAGAGCGAGCAGGTGCGACAACCGCAGCCCGTAGAAGGCGTTGCGCACGCCGAGGAAGAAGGCGCCGGCGGCCGCCGTGAACGGATTGCCGCCGGCAGCCAGCGCCCCGACCAGGGCGAACTGGGAGGCGCCGGTGAAGACCAGGAGGCTGAGCGCGCAGGTCTGGAGAAGACCGAGTCCGCTGCCGGCCGAGGTCACCCCGAAGGCGAATCCGGACAGCCCCACGGCGACGCCGACCCCCAGCGCGTCCCGTACGACGGCCCGGTCGGGCTTGTGCGCGTCGTCCGTCGTCATGTCCGCGAGCAATGTCTGCTGTGCCACACGCGGCACGGTACGGGCGTGTCTCAGCCCGGGTCTTGTACGTTCTTGCGCCCGCCCTCGCCGGATGAGGTGCGCTCCCTCTGGTAGGCCCCAGGAGGCACGCCGACGATCCGGGTGAAGTGCCGGTTCAGATGGGGCTGGTCGGTGAAGCCGACGGCCACGGCCGCCTCGGCCGGGGGTGCCCCCGCATCCAGCAGCAGGCGCGCGCGGCGCACCCGGGCGTCGGTCAGCCAGGCGTGCGGCGGCATGCCGTAGCTGTCGCGGAACGCGCGCAGCAGGGCGAAGGGGCTGGTGCCGAGGTCGGCGGCCAGGCGTTCCAGGGTCGGAGGCCCGGCCATGCGTTCCTCGAGCACGGCACGCGCGCGTGCCGCGACACGGGCTCCCGCCGTGCGCACCGGCCGCTGCGGCAGCGGTCCGCCGTTCAGCCGCAGCAGCCTCGTCACGGCGACCCGCAGCAAGGTGTCGGCGGCCAGCGCGTTGCCCTCGTCGGCGGCGCGGAGGACCTGGTGGACCAGACGGACGGCGTAGGGATCGTCGAGGACGGGGCTGACGAAACCCGGTGTGCCCCGGATGCCGGTGGTCTCGGCCGCGATCGCGGCGACCACCTCGGGCGAGGGGTAGACGGCACCGTACCGCCAGCCCTCGGGGACACCGGCGCGGCCGGTGTGCGCGGTGTCCGGGTTGACGAGGGCGAGGGCTCCGGCGGGGACGTACACGTCGGAGCCGCGGTGCTGGAAGATCTCGACGCCATCGGCGATGGCCGCGATCACGAAGTGCTCGTGGGTGTGCCGCACGAAGGTCTTGCGGACATAGCGGGCCCGCAACAGGTCCACGCCCGGCAGGTCGTCGTACCGCCAGTGCCGCGCCCGCTCCACCGGCCGACGCCCCGCCACGCCGTCACCGACGCGCTCCGCGCCCGGCTGATCGTCGTACGACCGGTTCCGCCCGCGCCCCACCGGCCGGACCTCGGCCTCGGCCCCGGCCCCGCGGTTCCGCTCCTCGTCCCGGCCTGCTGCACCCGCCATGCGCCCATTCTCCGCCCGGGCGTCCGCCTGGCGCCCCCGCCCAGCCCCGCCGGACGGCGTCTGCCCAGGTCAGCGTGATTGTCAGTGGGCGGGTGCAGGATGGACGCATGGTCAGCTCCGCACATCGAGCCCTCGACGGCTTCTCCCCCGCGACCCGCGGCTGGTTCACGGGGGCCTTCTCCGCGCCCACCGCGGCCCAGGCCGGCGCGTGGCAGGCCATCGGCGCGGGCTCGGACGTGCTGGTGGTGGCCCCGACCGGTTCGGGCAAGACGCTGGCCGCCTTCCTCGCCGCCCTGGACCAACTGGCCTCGACCCCGCCCCCGGCCGACCCCAGGAAGCGCTGCCGGGTGCTGTACGTGTCCCCGCTGAAGGCCCTCGCGGTCGACGTCGAGCGCAATCTGCGCAGCCCGCTGACCGGCATCCGCCAGGAGTCCGTGCGCCTGGGCCTGCCGGAGCCCGAGGTCAGGGTCGGCATCCGCTCCGGTGACACCCCGGCGGCCGAGCGGCGCGCCCTGTCCACCCGCCCGCCGGACATCCTGATCACCACCCCCGAGTCGCTGTTCCTGATGCTGACCTCGGCCACGCGTGACGCGCTCACGGGCGTGGAGACGGTGATCCTGGACGAGGTGCACGCGGTCGCGGGCACCAAGCGCGGCGCACATCTCGCGCTGTCCCTGGAGCGGCTCGACGAACTCCTGCCGCGGCCGGCCCGCCGGATCGGCCTGTCGGCGACCGTCCGCCCGGTGGACGAGGTGGCCCGGTATCTCTCGCCGCGCCGCAAGGTGGAGATCGTCCAGCCGGAGTCCGGCAAGGAGTTCGACCTGTCCGTGGTGGTGCCGGTCGAGGACATGGGCGAGCTGGGCGGCTCCCCGGCGGCCGACGCCGGCGAGGGCGGCGAGAAGCCGTCGATCTGGCCCCATGTCGAGGAGCGGATCGCCGACCTGGTGCAGGCGCACCGGTCCACGATCGTGTTCGCCAACTCCCGGCGCCTCGCCGAGCGGCTGTGCAACCGGCTCAACGAGATCGCCTACGAGCGGGCGACCGGCGAGACCCTGGACGAACACCACTCCCCGGCCCAGCTGATGGGCGGCTCGGGCGCCGCCCAGGGCGCGCCCCCGGTGATCGCCCGCGCGCACCACGGCTCGGTCTCCAAGGAGCAGCGTGCCCTGGTCGAGGAAGACCTGAAGGCGGGCCGGCTGCCGGCGGTGGTCGCCACCTCCAGTCTGGAGCTGGGCATCGACATGGGCGCCGTCGACCTGGTCGTGCAGGTCGAGTCCCCGCCGTCGGTCGCCTCCGGGCTGCAGCGCGTGGGCCGCGCGGGACACCAGGTGGGGGCCGTCTCCACCGGTGTCGTCTTCCCCAAGTACCGCGGTGACCTGGTCCAGGCGGCGGTGGTCACCGAGCGGATGCGCTCGGGCTCGATCGAGTCCCTGAGGGTGCCCGCGAACCCGCTGGACGTGCTCGCGCAGCAGCTGGTCGCCATGACGGCGCTGGACACCTGGCAGTTCGACGACCTGCTCGCCGTGGTCCGCCGCGCGGCCCCCTTCGCGTCGCTGCCCGAGTCGGCGTTCACCGCGGTCCTCGACATGCTCGCGGGCCGCTATCCGTCGGACGCGTTCGCGGAGCTGCGCCCACGCGTGGTGTGGGACCGCGTGGCCGGCACGATCACCGGCCGCCCGGGCGCCCAGCGCCTCTCCGTCACCTCCGGAGGCACGATCCCCGACCGGGGCCTGTTCGGGGTCTTCCTCGCCGGTTCCGACCCCAAGAAGGGCGGCGGCCGGGTCGGCGAGCTGGACGAGGAGATGGTCTACGAGTCCCGGGTGGGCGACGTCTTCACGCTGGGCACCAGTTCCTGGCGCATCGAGGACATCACCCGCGACCGCGTCCTGGTCTCCCCCGCACCCGGCGTGCCGGGCCGGCTGCCCTTCTGGAAGGGCGACCAGCTGGGCCGTCCGCTGGAACTGGGCCGCGCGGTGGGCGCGTTCCTGCGCGAGGTGGGCTCGCTGCCCAAGGACGACGCCCGGCTGCGACTGCTGGCGGCGGGCCTGGACGCCTGGGCGGCGGACAACGTGCTGTCGTACCTGGACGAGCAGCGGGAGGCCTGCGGCCATGTCCCGGACGACCGCACCATCGTCGTGGAGCGCTTCCGCGACGAGCTGGGCGACTGGCGAGTCGTCGTCCACTCCCCCTTCGGCGCCCAGGTACACGCCCCGTGGGCCCTGGCGCTAGGCGCCCGCCTGTCCGAGCGGTACGGCATGGACGCACAGGTCATGCACGCCGACGACGGCATCGTGCTGCGCCTGCCCGACGCCGACCTGATGGGCCTGGACCTGCTCGACCAGGAGCCGACGAAGGCCGGCACCGAGTACGACAGCGAGCAGGCGCCCGTCGGCGCGGCGGACGTCGCCTTCGACAAGGGCGAGGTCGACCAGATCGTCACCGACCAGGTCGGCGGCTCGGCCCTGTTCGCCTCCCGGTTCCGCGAGTGCGCCGCCCGGGCGCTGCTGCTGCCGCGCCGCAACCCCGGCAAGCGCACCCCGCTGTGGCAGCAGCGCCAGCGCGCCGCCCAACTGCTCCAGGTGGCGAGCGAGTTCGGCTCGTTCCCGATCGTCCTGGAAGCGGTGCGCGAGTGTCTCCAGGACGTGTTCGACGTCCCCGGGCTCGTGGAGCTGATGGGTGACATCGAGTCCCGCAAGGTGCGGCTGGTCGAGGTCACCACCCCGGAGCCGTCCCCGTTCGCCCGCTCCCTGCTGTTCGGGTACGTCGCCCAGTTCCTGTACGAGGGCGACTCCCCGCTCGCCGAGCGCCGCGCCGCCGCGCTGTCCCTGGACTCCCGCCTGCTCGCCGAGCTGCTGGGCCAGGCGGAGCTGCGGGAGCTGCTCGACGCCGACGTGCTGACCGAGCTTGAGCGCGAGCTGCAGTGGCTCACCGAGGACCGCCGGGTCAAGGACGTGGAGGGCGTGGCCGACGTGCTCCGGCTGCTCGGCCCGCTGACCGACGCGGAGCTGGTCGCGCGGGGCGCGGATCCGCAGTGGGCGCGCGAGCTGGCCGGCGCGCGCCGGGCCATCAAGGTCCGGATCGCCGGTGCGGACCACTGGGCGGCGGTCGAGGACGCGGGCCGCCTGCGCGACGCGCTCGGCACGGCCCTGCCGGTCGGCGTGCCCGAGGCCTTCACCGAACCGGTCAAGGACCCGCTGGGCGATCTCCTCGCCCGGTACGCCCGCACCCACGGCCCCTTCACGTCGGCCACGGCGGCGGCCCGCTTCGGCCTCGGCGTGGCGGTCACCGAGGGCGCGCTGCAGCGGCTGGCCGCGAACGGCCGGGTGGTCCAGGGCGAGTTCCACCCGGCGGGCATCGGCCAGGAGTGGTGCGACGCGGCCGTGCTGCGCCGGCTGCGCCGCCGTTCGCTGGCGGCCCTGCGTCATGAGCTGGAGCCTGTGCCACCGGCCGCGCTCGCCCAGTTCCTGCCGCAGTGGCAGCACATCGGCAAGGGCCACGGTCTGCGCGGGATCGACGGACTGGTGCGCGCCGTCGAGCAGTTGCAGGGCGCCTCGGTGCCGGCGTCCGCGCTGGAGAAGCTGGTACTGCCGTCCCGCGTGGTGAACTACACGCCCGCCATGCTCGACGAACTGACCGCCGCCGGCGAGGTGGTGTGGGCGGGAGCGGGCGCCCTGCCCGGCAAGGACGGCTGGGTCTCCCTGTATCTGGCGGACGCGGCCCCCCTGCTGCTCCCGCCGCCCCACCCCCTGGAGCTGACCGCGCTGCACCAGTCCGTGCTGGACGCACTGGCGGGCGGTTACGGCCTGTTCTTCCGCCAGATCGCCGACCAGGTCCGGGCCACCACGCACCCCGAGGCCACCGATCCCCAACTGGCCGACGCGCTCTGGGACCTGGCCTGGTCGGGCCGGCTCACCAACGACACCCTCGCCCCGATGCGGTCGCTGCTGGGCTCGGGCCGTACGGCGGGGTCGACCGCCCACCGCGCCAAGCGTGCCGTTCCGCGCGGACGCTACGGCTCCCTGACGGCCGCCGCCCGCACCGCCTCGCGCAGCGGCCCGCCCACCGTCGCCGGCCGCTGGTCGCTGCTGCCCGTGGCCGAGCCGGACGCCACCGTGCGCGCCCACGCGCTGGCCCGCACCCTGCTGGACCGGCACGGCGTGGTGACCCGTGGGGCGGTCGCCGCGGAGGGGATCGAGGGCGGCTTCTCGGCGGTGTACCGCGTGCTGTCCGCCTTCGAGGAGAGCGGCCAGGCGCGGCGCGGCTATGTGGTCGAGGGCCTGGGCGCGGCCCAGTTCGCGATGGACGGCGCGGTGGACCGGCTCCGCGCGGTGTCCAACGCCCGTGACCGCGGGGAGAGCACCCCCGCCGGAAACGGCTTCCCGGGTCCCTCGAACGGCTTCGCCGCGCCCGCGTTCGGGGGTGATGTCCCGGGCGCCGGGAGCACACCCCACGGCCACCCCCTCCCCGGGCCCTTCGACGGGTCGGACGGCGGCTTCGCCCACCCCGGCCTCGACGGCGACTTCACCTGGCCGCCGGCGGACCCCCCGCCCGCCGGCGGCGAGTACGTCTCGCCCCGCGACCTCGCCGACCCCTTCGCCTCCCCCGGTTACGGCGGACCCCGAGGAGGCGGCTCCGGGGCCTACGGCTCACCGGCGCCACGCGGATACGGCGGTCGTCCGGGCACGGCCGCGCCCGATCCGCGTGCCGTCGTCCTCGCCGCGGCCGACCCCGCCAACGCCTACGGCGCGGCCCTGTCCTGGCCCGAGCCGCCGACCGGCGCCGGTCACAAGCCGGGCCGCAAGGCGGGCTCGCTGGTCGTCCTGGTGGACGGCGAGCTGACGCTGTACATGGAGCGCGGCGGCAAGACCCTGCTGGCCTGGCCCGGCACGTCGGACACCGAGACCGCGGACGACCCCCGGCTGCGTACGGCCGCGGAGGCCCTGGCCGCGGCGGCCCGCGCGGGCTCCCTCGGCACGGTCACGGTCGAGCGGATCAACGGCGCCCAGGCGCTGACCTCGCCCATGGGCGCCCTTCTGGAAGCCGCGGGCTTCGTGGCCACACCGCGCGGCCTGCGCCTGAGACCATGACGACACCGCCTCGCCGCCCTCCACCGGGCGCCCCTCGCGCCCGAGAGCGGCAGCCCGGTCCCGCCCCGGCCGCTGTGGCCCGCCCGTGGCACCCTTGACGCATGCCCGAAGGTGACACGGTCTGGCAGGCCGCGCGGCGGCTGCACGAGGCCCTCGCGGGCAAGGCGCTGACCCGCAGCGACTTCCGGGTGCCGAAGTACGCGACGGTCGACCTCACGGGCCGTACCGTGCTCAGCACGGTCCCGCGCGGCAAACACCTGCTCACCCGGTTCGAGGGCGGCCTGACCCTCCACACGCATCTGCGCATGGAGGGCTCCTGGAAGGTGTACGGCACCGGCGAGCGCTGGCGGGGCGGCCCGGCCCACCAGATCCGGGCGATCCTCGGCACCGCCGACCGCACGGCCGTCGGCTACCGGCTGCAGGTCCTGGAGTTGCTGCGCACCGGCGAGGAGGAGCGGGTCGTCGGCCATCTGGGACCCGACCTGCTCGGCTCCGACTGGGACCCCGAGCGCGCCCTCGCCAACGTCCTCGCCGACCCCGCCCGCCCGCTCGGCGAAGCCCTGCTCGACCAGCGCAACCTCGCCGGCATCGGCAACATCTACAAGAGCGAACTCTGTTTCCTGCTGGGCGTCACCCCGTGGCTCCCGGTCGGCGCGCTGCCCGCGGACCGCGCCGGGAGACTGCCCGTGCTGGCCAGGAGACTGCTGGAGGCGAACCGCGACCGCCCGGTCCGTCAGACCACCGGCCTGCAGCGGCACGACCTGTTCGTCTACGGCCGCGCGCCCCGGCCCTGTCTGCGCTGCCACACACCGGTCCGCGTGGCCGACCAGGGCGACGGCTCCCAGGAACGCCCCACCTACTGGTGCCCCACCTGCCAGACGGGCCCGGCCCCGGCCCCCGGTACGGCGCAGCGCTGGCGGGACCGCTATCCCCGCCGCACCGGCTGACCGAGCCGCACCTCACGACGGGCCGGAAACTTCGCCCGAACGAGGGCCCCGCGATGCCCTGCCGGCGCCCCCGCCCGCCAGGCGGCCGGCCGGCTCCCCGTGGGCGGCGCCCCTGCGGCGCGGGACTCCGGCATGCAGTGCACCGGCAGCACGCTCAGCCCCCACCCGCCGGCCACGACGGCCCCTTCCAGCACACCCGGGCCCTGCCCCAGCGCGAGCCGCAGCCCGGCCCACCACCACACGGCCGTGAGCCCCAGCCGAAGCGTCCAGCGCACTGTGCGTGCCACCATGCGCGCCACCACCTCCTGCCGGACGCTAGACCGCCGCCCGCCCGGCGCGGGAGGCGCACTGCGGGGCTCACCGGTGCGCAAGAGCCGGCCCGTGCCGGCGCCGGCCTATGCGTTCTCCGCCTGGAACATCCAGTGGTGCTTCTCCAGGTCCGCGGTGATGCCGATGAAGATGTCCTGGGTCACCGGGTCCGGCTCCCCCGTCGCGGCCACCCGCTCCCGCATCCGGGTGATCACCGCGCCGAGCGCGTCCACCATCGCCCGCACCGCGTCGCCGTCCTTGATCCAGCCCGCCGCAGTGGTGCCGATGCCGCTGCCGGAGGCCACCGTGGCGGCGCGCCCGTCGGGCGGTACGCCCAGGGCCGACGCCCGCTCGGCCACCGTGTCGGAATGGGTGCGCGCGGAGGCGACGACCTCGTCGAGCTGCAGGTGGACGGAGCGGAAACGGGGTCCGACGATGTTCCAGTGGATCTGCTTGGCGACCAGGGCGAGGTCGACCAGGTCGACGAGGCCGCCCTGCAGCGCCTCGGCCACCGTCTTCAGGTCCGCGTCGGCCAACGGGCTCTTCACGACGTACATCCGCTTCCTCCGGTGCTGGGGCGCCGTCATGTCCCTCCCACCATGACCGCCCCACCCAAGCCCGGCAAACTGACGCAAAAGCGACGAACATCACACAGAACACCCGGGCAAGCGAAAGCCCCGGCTGTCTGCTCCAGGAAGACCTGGGGCAGGCAGCCGGGGCCGCAGATGTCTCGGTTCGCTAAGCCGCGTGCGCGTGCGTCACGCGGCGACCACGTCCACAGCCTCCGCGGGCGCCTTGATGGTCACCCGTTCCGGTGGCACACCGGTCACCGACACCGATCCCAGCATCGGCCGGACCGGCGTCGCCACGGGCTCGGTGGCCGCGGCGGACTGGGCCAGCTCGGCGAGCGCCAGCTCGTCGCTCACTTCTCGCATGAGTTCCGACATCCGTACGTCCAGCGCGTCGCAGATGGCGGCGAGCAGCTCGGAGGAAGCCTCCTTCTGCCCCCGCTCCACCTCGGAGAGATAGCCGAGTGAGACTCGGGCGGACGAGGAGACTTCGCGCAGAGTACGGCCCTGGCGTTGGCGCTGCCGACGCAGCACGTCACCCAGCAGGCGACGGAGCAGGATCATCGGTGGCTCCCTCCTCGGACCGCGTAGCCGCATCCTTCTCGCCCCACCGTACCGCCTTGCGCCGCGGCCGTGCGGGGAGCGATGTCGTGTTCACTCAGGGCTGCAAACATCAAAACCCCCCGTTCCGTTCCGTATCCTGTGCCCGCTCATTCCCAGTCTGTTCGCCCGCAAGCTGCTCGAGGAGCAGTGCGAGTACGCTCCGTACACTCTCCATACGAATTTCCGCACGGCTGCCGTTCAACCGCAGGGCCTCCACTTTTCCGCCACCGGCAGAACCGGGACGCGGGGTGAGCGGTCCGTCGACGGCCACGAAGACCGTCCCGACGGGCCGGCCGTCCTGCGGTTCGGGGCCGGCGACTCCAGTGGTCGCGATGCCCCAGTCGGCGCCCAGAGCCTTCCGTACGCCGGTGGCCATCTGGCCCGCCACCTGCGGATCCACCGCTCCTCGCTGCGCCAGCAGGGTGGCGTCGACGCCCAGCAGCTCATGCTTGAGCTCGGTGGCGTAGGCGGTGACCGAACCCCGGAACACCTTGGACGCTCCGGGAACCGATGTGATCTCCGCGGCCACCAGGCCACCGGTGAGCGACTCCGCGACGGCGAGGGTCTCGCCCCTCACGGTCAGTAGTCGCACCAGTTCGATGGCCGTCGAACTCACGCTTCCTTCTCCTCCAACGCCGCGGCGCGCTCCGCGATTCCCTGCCTGCGCAGCACAATGGCCTGTCTTACATAGTCGAGACCGGTGACGACGGTGAGGACGACCGCCACGGCCATCACCCAGAACCGCAGGGTGGCCAGCCAGCCCGTCAGCGCCAGCACGTACATCCCGACCGCCACGCCCTGGGTGAGGGTCTTGAGCTTGCCCCCTCGGCTGGCCGGGATCACGCCGTAGCGGATGACCAGAAAACGCAGCAGGGTGATGCCGAGTTCCCGGCCGAGGATCACGGCCGTCACCCACCACGGCAGATCGCCCAGGGCCGAAAGACAGATCAGCGCCGCCCCCATGATCGCCTTGTCGGCGATGGGGTCGGCGATCTTCCCGAAGTCGGTGACCAGGTTGTAGGTGCGCGCCAGATGCCCGTCGAACAGGTCGGTGATCATGGCGATGGCGAAGGCGGCCCAGGCCAGCGAGCGCCAGGCGGGGTCGTAGCCGCCGTTCGCCAGCATCAGCGCCACGAAGCCGGGCACCAGGAGCAGCCGGAGCATGGTCAGCAGATTGGCGACGTTCCAGACGCTCGCCTGGTTGACGGCCGCGGCGGCGATCTTCCCGCTGCGCGCGGGCTTGCCGCCGCTGCCTTGACCTGGGGCAGAACCGGAGACCTCGGGCCGTGCGCCGTCGGCGGGGGCGGCGGGCCCCCGGGCGCCCTGCCCGCCGGAGGAGCCGCCCGCGGCGGATGCCGGGACTCCGGTCATCTGCCCGCCTCCTCACTACACGCGAGCGAGCCGGTCAGCGGCTCGGCCACCAGGTCGACACCTTCCGTACCGACCACCTTCGCCTCGACCATACGTCCGACGCTCAGGCCTTCGCCGCTCGTGAGCAGAACCTGTCCGTCGGTCTCGGGCGCCTGGTGCGCGGCACGGCCGTACACGCCCTCTTCCTCGTCGACGGACTCGACCAGCACGCGCACCGTCTCCCCGACGCGGTCCTCGGCGCGCTGCGAGACGAGTTCCTCGGCGAGCCGGGAGATGTGGGCCAGGCGCTCGGCGACGACGTCCTCGTCCAGCTTGTTGTCGTACGTCGCCGCCTCCGTGCCCTCCTCGTCGGAGTAGCCGAAGACGCCGATGGCGTCCAGGCGGGCGCCGTTCAGGAAGCGCTCCAGCTCGGCCAGGTCCGCCTCGGACTCGCCGGGGAAGCCGACGATGAAGTTGGACCGCACGCCGGCCTCGGGGGCCTTGGAGCGGATGGTGTCGAGCAGCTCCAGGAAGCGGTCGGTGTCGCCGAAGCGGCGCATGGCGCGCAGCACGTCGGGCGCGGAGTGCTGGAAGGACAGGTCGAAGTACGGCGCGACCTTGGGGGTCGAGGTCAGTACGTCGATCAGGCCCGGGCGCATCTCGGCCGGCTGCAGATAGCTGACCCGGACCCGCTCGATGCCGTCGACCTCGGCCAGCTCCGGCAGCAGGGACTCCAGCAGGCGGATGTCGCCCAGGTCCTTGCCGTAGGAGGTGTTGTTCTCGGAGACCAGCATGATCTCCTTCACGCCCTGCTCGGCCAGCCAGCGCGTCTCGTTCAGGACGTCGCTGGGGCGGCGGGAGATGAAGGAGCCCCGGAAGGACGGGATGGCGCAGAAGGAGCAGCGCCGGTCGCAGCCGGAGGCCAGCTTCACCGAGGCGACCGGGGAGCCGTCCAGGCGCCGGCGCAGCGGGGCGCGGGGCCCCGAGGCGGGCGCGACGCCCTCCGGGAGATCGGCCGGGCCGTGCCCCGGAAGGGCCACCGCGGCGGCCGACTCCTGGCGCTCGGCCGGGCTGATCGGGAGCAGCTTGCGGCGGTCGCGCGGGGTGTGGGAGGCGTGGATGCCGCCGGACAGGATGGTCTGCAGGCGGTCGGAGATGTCCGCGTAGTCGTCGAAGCCGAGCACGCCGTCGGCCTCGGGCAGCGCCTGGGCGAGCTCCTTGCCGTACCGCTCGGCCATGCAGCCCACCGCCACGACGGCCTGGGTTCTGCCGTGGTTCTTGAGGTCGTTGGCCTCGAGGAGGGCGTCGACGGAGTCCTTCTTCGCGGCTTCGACGAAGCCGCAGGTGTTGACCACGGCGACGTCGGCGTCCGCGGCGTCCTCGACGAGCTGCCAGCCGTCCGCCTCCAAACGGCCTGCGAGCTCCTCCGAGTCCACCTCGTTGCGGGCGCAGCCAAGAGTGACGAGTGCGACGGTACGGCGTTCAGGCATGGGCTCAAGACTACTTCGTCTCACCGACAGCCCACGTCGACGGGGTTGGCCGACCCCGTCACACTCGCTCGGCCCCCGAGGACCGCTCAGCCCGCCACCGGGTCGCCCTTGGTGTAGGTGAGGCGCTCGACCTGGCCCGGCTGGAACTTGTCGTCGATCTTCTTGCCGTTGACGTACAGCTCGATCGCCCCGGCGTCGCCCAGGATCAGGTTGATCTTGGAGCTGTCCTGGAAGGTCTTGGAGTCGCCCTTGTTCAGCAGCCCGTCGAAGAGCATCCGGCCGTTGTGGTCCTTGGCGGAGATCCAGCTGCGTCCGTTCGGCGCGCTGACCTGGACGGTCACCTTGTCCTGGGGCGCGGCGGCGATGGCGCTGTCGGAGGGTGCCGGGCTCGGCGGGACGGGCTTGGTCTTCGTCGGACGCGGCGAGGGCGACTTGCTCGCGGCGGACGTGCCGCCGCCCTGGGCGACCTGCGACTTGGCGTCGCTCCCGGAGCCGCTGCCCTTGACGGCGGTGAAGCCGACGAAGCCGATCACCACGACGATCGCGGCGACCATGGCGGCGGTCCAGTTCGGCCCCCGCCGCTCCGGCCGGATCCGCTCGGCCTCGAACAGGGGTGCCGCCGGGGTGGGCGCGGGCCGGCCGCCGTGCTCCGCGTCGTACTGGGCGATCAGCGGTGCGGGGTCGAGGTGGACTGCCTTGGCCAGCGTGCGGATGTGCCCACGGGCGTACACATCACCGCCGCAGGGGGCGAAGTCGTCCGCCTCAATGGCGTGGATGACGGCGATACGGACACGAGTGGCGCTGCTGACGTCGTCCACGGTGAGCCCGGCCGCGATCCGCGCCTGCTGCAGGGCGCGGCCCACGGAGACACGGGCTTCCTGGGACTCGTCTGGGAACGGACGCTCGTCTTCAGGGGAGTTGCCGATGGACACGGGGGCGCCTTTCGAGCGTGTAGCCACCTGTGCTGGAAGCTCAGTCTAGGGGGGGTACGAAAGGGTGGGGCAACCGGGCGGGTGGGACTTTGCAGACCATAGGAACGGCCGGACATTCCTATGATTGGACAGGCAGGTACCCCATGGTGGGACCCCCAACTGTCCTTTCGCTCAACTGGACGTACGACGAAGGGAAACGGTTGCTCGCCGATCCCTAACGGGTGGATCACGACGGTCTGCCGCCCGGCGTACCGGCGTCCGCCGGGCGGGCGTCCGCCCTACCCCTCAGACTCCCCGCGAATCATGGCGAGCACGCCGTCCAGGTCGTCAGGCTTCACAAGAACGTCACGAGCCTTGGATCCCTCGCTGGGCCCCACGATGTTGCGGGACTCCATGAGGTCCATGAGCCGCCCGGCCTTGGCGAAGCCGACGCGCAGCTTGCGCTGCAGCATCGAGGTGGACCCGAACTGGGTGGAGACGACCAGCTCGGCCGCCTGGCACAGCAGGTCGAGGTCGTCGCCGATGTCCTCGTCGATCTCCTTCTTCTGCTTGCTGCCGACCGTGACGTCGTCCCGGAACACCGGCGCCATCTGCTCCTTGCAGTGCCGGACGACGGCGGCGATCTCGGCCTCGGTGACGAACGCGCCCTGCATACGGGTCGGCTTGTTCGCGCCCATCGGCAGGAACAGGCCGTCGCCCTTGCCGATCAGCTTCTCGGCGCCGGGCTGGTCGAGGATGACCCGGGAGTCGGCGAGCGAGGAGGTGGCGAAGGCCAGCCGGGAGGGCACGTTGGCCTTGATCAGACCGGTGACCACGTCCACCGACGGGCGCTGGGTGGCGAGCACCAGGTGGATGCCGGCCGCGCGCGCGAGCTGCGTGATGCGCACGATCGCGTCCTCCACGTCGCGCGGGGCCACCATCATCAGGTCGGCCAGCTCGTCCACGATCACCAGCAGGTACGGGTACGGCTGCAGTTCCCGCTCGCTGCCCTCGGGCGGCTTGACCTTGCCCTCGCGGACGGCCTGGTTGAAGTCGTCGATGTGCCGGAAGCCGTAGGCGGCGAGGTCGTCGTAGCGCAGGTCCATCTCGCGTACGACCCACTGCAGGGCCTCGGCCGCCCGCTTGGGGTTGGTGATGATCGGCGTGATCAGGTGCGGGATGCCCTCGTAGGCGGTCAGCTCGACCCGCTTGGGGTCGACCAGGATCATCCGGACGTCCTCGGGGGTCGCCCGCATCATGACCGAGGTGATCAGGCAGTTGATGCAGGACGACTTGCCGGAGCCGGTGGCGCCGGCGACCAGCATGTGCGGCATCTTCGCCAGCGAGTGCATCACGTACCCGCCCTCGACGTCCTTGCCGAAGGCGACCAGCATCGGGTCGTCGTCCTCGGCGGACTCCGCGAGGCGCAGCACGTCGCCGAGGTTGACCATCTCCCGGTCGGTGTTGGGGATCTCGATGCCGACCGCGGACTTGCCGGGGATGGGGCTGATGATCCGCACGTCCGGGCTGGCGACGGCGTACGCGATGTTCTTGGTCAGCGCGGTGATCCGCTCGACCTTCACGGCGGGGCCGAGTTCCACCTCGTAGCGGGTGACCGTCGGGCCGCGGGTGAAGCCGGTGACGCGCGCGTCGACCTTGAACTCGGTGAAGACCTGGGTGAGCGAGGCGACGACCGCGTCGTTCGCGGCGCTGCGCGCCTTGCCGGGGCCGCCGCGGGTGAGCAGGTCCAGCGACGGCAGCGCGTAGGTGATGTCCCCGGAGAGCTGGAGCTGCTCCGCGCGCGCGGGCAGGTCGCGTGGCTGCTCGGGGGCCTTCTTGGTCAGGTCGGGGACGGCGCCGGCCTGGAGCTTCTCCTGCTTGGGGCGCGCGGCCGGGACCGGGGAGGGCTCGGCGGCCGGTTCGGGCGCGGTGGCCGGCTCCGGTGCGGGGACCGGTACCGGGGTCGTCTCCTCGCGGTCGCCGACGCCGACGCCCTGGGTGAGGTCGGCGACCAGCGGGGACGGCGGCATGCCGTGCAGCACCGCCCCGTCGAGCGCCGCCGCCGCGGCCGCCGCGACGTCCACGGCGTCCATCCGGCGCTGCGGATCCGGCTGGGGCACCGCGGAGCGCCTGGGGCGGCCGCGGCGCTGCGAGAGGGCCTCCTCCTCGGCGCCGTCGGGGTCGTACGCCGTGGGGGCGGACGAGCGCTTGCGGGGGCGCGCGGGCAGCGCCTCGCGCCACTGGTCGTCGTAGCGCTCGTCGTCCTCGGTGTACTCGTCCGTCTCCGGGTCGTGCAGCACGCCCAGGTGGACGCCGAGGGTGCGCAGCCGCTGCGGGATGGCGTTGACCGGGGTGGCGGTCACCACGAGCAGCCCGAAGATCGTCAGCAGCACCAGCAGGGGCACGGCGAGGACGTCGGTCATCGTGTACGTCAGCGGAGTGGCCGCCGCCCAGCCGATGAGGCCGCCGGCGTCCCTTATCGCCTGCATGCCGTCGCTGCGGGCGGGCGAGCCGCAGGCGATGTGGACCTGCCCGAGCACGCCGATGACGAGCGCGGACAGCCCGATCACGATCCGTCCGTTGGCCTCCGGCCGCTCCGGGTGCCGGATGAGCCGTACGGCGACCACCCCGAGCAGGATCGGCACCAGCAGGTCGAGCCGGCCGAAGGCGCCGGTGACCAGGATCTCCACGAGGTCGCCGACCGGGCCCTTCAGGTCCGCCCAGGTGCCGGCGGCGACGATCAGCGCGATGCCGAACAGCAGCAGCGCGATGCCGTCCTTGCGATGGGCGGGGTCGAGGTTCTTCGCGCCCTGCCCTATGCCGCGGAAGACGGCGCCGACGGCGTGCGCCAGACCCAGCCAGAGGGCGCGCACGAGCCGGTACACGCCCCCGGTGGGGCTGGGCACCGGCTTCGGCGGAGCGGCCTTCTTCGCCGGGGCCTTCCTGGCGGGCGCCTTCTTGGCCGGGGCCTTTTTCGCTGCGGCCTTCCTCGCCGGAGCCTTCGAGGGAGCGGCCGCCTTCTTGGCGGGCTGCTTCTTGGCTGCGGAGGGACGTGAGGCCATGGGTGTGAGGTTACCGGGGGAGACGACGGCGGACACGTGTGCCCACAGCTTCACCCGTTCGTGTCGCCTGTGCCCGGCACCGGAACTGACGCACGCTCACGGCCACCACCGACCGGACGTACGTCAGTTCTGCGCCGGCATCGACGAGCCGCCGGTGCCGGCACCCGGCTCCAGGGCGTCCAGCGCGCGCCGCAGCCCGGTGAGTTTGCGCTCCAGATGGGCCGCCGTGGCCACCGCCGCCGCGTCCGCCGAGTCGTCGTCCAGCTGCTTGGACAGCGCCTCGGCCTGCTCCTCGACGGCCGCGAGCCGCGCGGACAGCTCGGCCAGCAGCCCCGCGGACTCCTTGCCGCCGACCGCGCCCTTGCCGCCGCCCTCCAACTGCAGCCGCAGCAGCGCCGCCTGCTCGCGCAGCTGGCAGTTCTTCATGTACAGCTCGACGAACACCGAGACCTTCGCGCGCAGCACCCACGGGTCGAAGGGCTTGGAGATGTAGTCGACCGCGCCCGCCGCGTAGCCCCGGAAGGTGTGGTGCGGGCCGTGGTTGATCGCCGTGAGGAAGATGATCGGGATGTCCCGGGTCCGCTCGCGCCGCTTGATGTGCGCTGCGGTCTCGAAACCGTCCATGCCCGGCATCTGGACGTCCAGCAGAATGACCGCGAAATCGTCCGTGAGCAGTGCCTTGAGCGCTTCCTCCCCGGACGATGCCCGCACCAGCGTCTGATCGAGCGCAGAGAGGATCGCCTCCAGCGCCAGCAGATTCTCCGGCCGGTCATCGACCAGGAGGATCTTGGCCTTCTGCACCATGGCCCGCCCTCCTCGCCCCGGCGGTACACCGGGCGCCGCCCCAGGGGACGACTCCCTTTCGCCGCCCGTCCTTGTGCCGGTCATCGTAGCCGCACCCCGCCTGTCGCCACACCCTGTCACCGCGATGTCACTGTGCACATAGGGGAAACGCGGCGGGATCCGGGTCGGTTCCCGGAATCCCGCATTCCCCTGCGTTCGCAGGCCACCTTAAGTCGTACCGGCGCCCTCGGCTCAAGTGGGCAACTCCCGACCCACGCCAAGGGTTCCCCCGGCGTTCACATCCCGGTGGCCCGAACTCGTCACTTCTCCCCCATCCACTGCTGCATCACCGCCAGCAGATGGTCCGGGTCGACCGGCTTGGTGACGTAGTCGGAGGCGCCCGAGTCGATCGCCTTCTCCCGGTCGCCCTTCATCGCCTTCGCGGTCAGCGCGATGATCGGCAGCCCGGCGAACTGCGGCATCCGGCGGATCGCCGTGGTCGTCGCGTACCCGTCCATCTCCGGCATCATGATGTCCATGAGCACGACCGCCACGTCGTCGTGCTGCTCCAGCACCTCGATGCCCTCGCGGCCGTTCTCGGCGTACAGCACCGACAGGCCGTGCTGCTCAAGGACGCTGGTCAGCGCGAACACGTTGCGGATGTCGTCGTCGACGATCAGCACCTTCTCGCCGGCGAACAGCACCCCGTGCGCGGACTGCGGCGTGCTCTCCTGCTCGGGCACCGACCAGTGCTCGGCCCGCTGCTCGCCCTGCGGCAGGCCCCGGCGCCGGCGCCGGAAGAGGGCCGCGGGGCCGTTCTGCGTCTCCCGGTACGACTTCACCTCGGCCGGCGTCTCGATCTCCACGGCGGACAGCTCCGAGGACTGCTCCGCCGTCGAGGCGACCAGCTCGCCGGCCCCGAGCGGCGGCACGGACTGCTGGTAGCCCTGCGGTGGCAGCTCGCTCGGGTGCAGCGGCAGGTACAGCGTGAACGTCGAGCCGCGGCCCGGCTCGCTCTGCGCGTGGATCTCGCCGCCGAGCAGCTGCGCGATCTCCCGCGAGATGGACAGGCCGAGGCCGGTGCCGCCGTACTTGCGGCTGGTCGTGCCGTCCGCCTGCTTGAACGCCTCGAAGATCACCCGCATCTTGCTGGCCGCGATGCCGATGCCGGTGTCGGTCACCGAGAACGCGATCAGCGGCGCGTCCGGATCGGTCAGCGAACCTGCCTCCAGCAGCTGCTCCCGGATGCCCGCCGGCACGTCCGCGCCGGCCGGCCTGATCACCAGCTCCACCGACCCGGAGTCGGTGAACTTCACCGCGTTCGACAGCAGGTTGCGCAGCACCTGCAGCAGCCGCTGCTCGTCGGTGTGCAGGGTCGCCGGCAGCTCCGGGGAGACCCGCACGGACAGGTCCAGCCCCTTCTCCGCGGTCAGCGGCCGGAAGGTGGCCTCCACGTAGTCCACGAGCTGGACCAGCGCGATGCGCGTCGGCGAGACGTCCATCTTGCCCGCCTCGACCTTCGACAGGTCCAGGATGTCGTTGATCAGCTGCAGCAGGTCGGAGCCGGCGCCGTGGATGGTCTCGGCGAACTCCACCTGCTTCGGCGAGAGGTTGCCCTCGGCGTTGTCGGCGAGCAACTTGGCCAGAATCAGCAGCGAGTTGAGCGGCGTGCGCAGCTCGTGCGACATGTTGGCGAGGAACTCGCTCTTGTAGCGCATCGACACCGCGAGCTGCTCGGCGCGCTCCTCCAGGACCTGCCGGGCCTCCTCGATCTCGGTGTTCTTCACCTCGATGTCGCGGTTCTGCCGGGCCAGCAGCTCGGCCTTCTCCTCCAGTTCGGCGTTGGAGGCCTGCAGCGCCTTCTGCCGGTTCTCCAACTCCTCCGACCGCTCCCTGAGTTGCTCGGTCAGCTCCTGCGACTGCTTCAGCAGCTGCTCGGTCTTGGTGTTCACCGAGATCGTGTTGACGCTGGTCGCGATCATCTCGGCGATCTGGTTGA
The DNA here is from genome assembly GCF_043202415.1 of Streptomyces sp. NPDC048192. Lineage (NCBI taxonomy): Bacteria > Bacillati > Actinomycetota > Actinomycetes > Kitasatosporales > Streptomycetaceae > Streptomyces > Streptomyces sp. NPDC048192. The sequence goes on along the minus strand of NZ_JBIDAL010000008.1, from coordinate 8,029 downwards.
GGAAGTCCTTCTGGATCTGCGTGAACGGAGTGAAGGAGGCCAGCTCGATCACGCCGAGCACATTGCCCTCGAACAGCACCGGCAGCACGATCACCTGTGCCGGCGGGGCCTCGCCGAGGCCGGAGGAGATCTTCAGATAGCCGCTGGGCGCCTTGTCCACCAGGATCGTGCGCTTCTCCTGGGCGGCCGTGCCGATCAGCCCCTCGCCGGGCCGGAACGACGTCGGCATGGAGCCCATCGAGTAGCCGTACGAGCCGAGCATCCGCAGCTCGTAGTTGTCCTCGCCGTCGCCGGCGTCCTTGCCCTCCATGAGCGGCATCGCCAGGAAGAACGCGCCGTGCTGCGCGGACACCACCGGCGTCAGCTCGCTCATGATCAGCGAGGCCACGTCCTCCAGGTCCCGGCGGCCCTGCATGAGACCGGAGATGCGGGCCAGGTTGCCCTTGAGCCAGTCCTGCTCCTTGTTGGCGATCGTGGTGTCGCGCAGGTTGGCGATCATCTTGTTGATGTAGTCCTGCAGTTCCTGGATCTCGCCGGACGCGTCGACGTCGATCTTCAGGTTCAGGTCGCCGCGGGTCACCGCGGTCGCCACGCGCGCGATGGCGCGCACCTGCCGGGTCAGGTTCCCGGCCATCTCGTTCACCGACTCGGTCAGGTCCCGCCAGGTGCCGTCGACGTCACGCACGCGTGCCTGGCCGCCGAGCTGTCCCTCGGTGCCCACCTCGCGGGCCACGCGCGTGACCTCCTCCGCGAAGCTGGACAGCTGGTCGACCATCGTGTTGATCGTCGTCTTCAGCTCGAGGATCTCGCCGCGGGCGTCGATGTCGATCTTCTTCGTCAGATCGCCCTTGGCGATGGCCGTGGTCACCATGGCGATGTTGCGCACCTGACCGGTCAGGTTGGACGCCATCTGGTTCACGGACTCGGTGAGGTCCTTCCAGGTGCCGGCCACACCCGGCACGTGCGCCTGGCCGCCCAGGATGCCGTCCGTGCCCACCTCGCGGGCCACCTTGGTGACCTGGTCGGCGAACGAACTCAGCGTCTTGACCATGATGTTGATGGTGTCGGCGAGCTGCGCGACCTCGCCGCGCGCCTCGATCGTCACCTGCCGCGTCAGGTCGCCGTTGGCGACGGCGGAGGCGACCTGGGAGATGTTCCGCACCTGCATGGTCAGGTTGTTGGCCATCAGGTTGACGTTGTTGCTCAGGTCCTTCCAGATGCCGGTGACGCCCGGCACGTGCGCCTGGCCGCCCAGGATGCCCTCGGTGCCCACCTCGCGGGCCACCCGGGTCACCTGCTCGGCGAAGCTGGACAGCTGGTCGACCATCGTGTTGACCGTCGTGACGAGCTCGAGGATCTCGCCCTTGGCGTCGACAGTGATCTTCTTCGACAGGTCGCCCTTGGCGACCGCGGTCGTGACCTCGGCGATGTTGCGCACCTGGATGGTCAGGTTGTTCGCCATGAAGTTCACCGACTGCGTGAGGTCCTTCCAGGTGCCGGAGACGCCCTGCACCTCGGCCTGACCGCCGAGGATGCCCTCCGTACCCACCTCACGGGCCACACGCGTGACCTCCTGGGCGAACGACGACAGCTGGTCCACCATCGTGTTCAGGGTGTTCTTCAGCTCCAGGATCTCCCCGCGCGCGTCCACGGTGATCTTCTGGGAGAGGTCACCGCGGGCCACGGCGGTGGCGACCTGCGCGATGTTGCGCACCTGGGCCGTGAGGTTCCCGGCCATGCCGTTCACGGAATCGGTCAGATCCCGCCACACGCCGGCCACGCCCGGCACCTGTGCCTGTCCGCCGAGGCGGCCCTCGGTGCCCACGTCACGGGCGACCCGGGTCACCTGGTCGGCGAAGGCGGACAGCTGGTCGACCATCGTGTTGATCGTGTTCTTCAGCTCGAGGATCTCGCCGCGAGCGTCGACGTCGATCTTCTGCGACAGGTCGCCGCGCGCCACCGCCGTCGTCACCTGGGCGATCTGCCGCACCTGCGACGTCAGGTTCCCCGCCATGAAGTTGACGGAGTCCGTCAGCTCCTTCCAGGTGCCCGACACGCCGTCCACGCGGGCCTGACCGCCGAGCCGGCCCTCCGTGCCCACGTCCCGGGCCATCCGCGTGACCTGGTCGGCGAAGCTCGACAGCTGGTCCACCATCGTGTTGACGGTGTTCTTCAGCTGGAGCATCTCGCCGGAGACGTCGACCGTGACCTTCTGCGACAGATCACCGTTCGCCACCGCCGTCGTCACCTGGGCGATGTTGCGCACCTGCCCGGTGAGATTGCGGAACGCGGTGTTGACGGAGTCCGTCAGGTCCTTCCAGGCGCCGGCCGCGCCCGGCACCTGCGCCTGACCGCCCAGCTCGCCCTCGACGCCGATCTCCCGCGCGACCCGCGTCACCTCGGCGCCGAACGCCGACAGCTGGTCCACCATCCCGTTGACGGTGTTCTTCAGCTCCAGCATCTCGCCGGCCACGTCGACCGTGACCTTCTGCGACAGATCACCGTTCGCCACGGCCGTCGTCACGGTGGCGATGTCGCGCACCTGCGTGGTGAGGTTCCGGAACACCGTGTTGACGGAGTCCGTCAGGTCCTTCCAGGTGCCGGCGGCGCCCGGCACGTTCGCCTGACCGCCCAGCCGGCCCTCCGCGCCGACCTCGTTCGCGACGCGCGTGACCTCGTCCGCGAAGATCCGCAGCGTCTCGGTCATCTGGTTGATCGTCTCGGCCAGCTGCGCCACCTCGCCGCGCGCCGGAACCGTCACCTTCTGCGACAGATCGCCGTTGGCGACCGCGGTCGTGACCTGCGAGATGCCGCGCACCTGGGCCGTCAGGTTGCCGGCCATCGTGTTGACGGAGTCGGTCAGCTCCTTCCACACACCGGCCACGCCCGGCACCTGCGCCTGACCGCCCAGGATGCCCTCGGTGCCCACCTCACGGGCCACCCGGGTCACCTCGACGGAGAACGACGACAGCTGCTCCACCATCGTGTTGACGGTGTTCTTCAGCTCCAGCATCTCCCCGGCGACCTGCACGGTGACCTTGCGCGACAGATCGCCCCGGGCCACCGCCGTCGTCACCAGCGCGATGTCGCGCACCTGCGCGGTGAGCTGCCGCGCCATGGTGTTGACGGACTCGGTCAGGTCCTTCCACGAACCGGACATACCGCGCACCCGGGCCTGACCGCCCAGCTTGCCCTCGGTACCGACCTCGCTGGCCACGCGCGTGACCTCGTCCGTGAACGTCGACAGCTGGTCGACCAGGTTGTTGACGGTACGGCCGACCTTCAGGAACTCGCCTCGCAACGGATGCCCGGTGCCGCCGTCCGGGGCCTGCGTCCGCAGCTCCATCCGGGGCGACAGATCGCCCTCGGCGACCGCCGTGAGCACCCGGCCGACCTCGGACACCGGCCACACCAGATCGTCGACCAGGGCGTTGGAGGCGTCGATCGCCGCCGCCCAGGAGCCCTCGCAGGCCCCCGTCTCCAGCCGCTCCGTGAGCTTGCCCTCACGGCCCACCATCCGCCGTACCCGGGACAGCTCGCCGGTGAGATGCAGGTTCCGGTCGGCCACCTCGTTGAAGACGGCCGCGATCTCCGACATCACACCGTCGCCGGAGACGGTGAGCCGCTTGCGGAAGTTCCCGTCGCGCATCGACACGAGCGCCGCCAGCAGCCGGTTCAGGGCAGCCGTGTCCACGGTGGTGGTGTCGCCGCGCCTGCCCAGGGACGGTCCGCCTTTCGCGCGCGTCTTCGTGCCACGCGTCGCCGCGCCAGACTCCACTGTGTCCCTCCCGGAGGGGTAGACCGTTACTGCTGTGCTCGGCCGCTTCGGCCCGGCGTGCCGCTGTTCGGCATACCGGTTACTTCCGCGTACCGGTTACTGCTGCGTATTTCTGCCAGACGAGATCCGGCCACACCAGGGGCTGCTGCCCGTCGTACACGGAACGCACGCAGGCCGGCCCGACCTTCATCAGAAGCCTGCCCAGTGTTTCACCCTCGCCGAACCAGGCCATAACAGTTCGGCAGCTTCGCACACCGTCCGCACACCTGGGGGGTAAACACCGGCGACCGGCATCCGCTCGGACGGCGAAGGTAAGTAACCTTGCATGCGGCTGTCCAGCCGCACCGGTCCGACCGGCCTGGGCGGTGGCACCAGTACGAGCGGGCATCGGAGGGGCGGCCGCAGACCATGACCACCGGAGTGATCCCCGGGGGACAGTCCCCGGAGCCACAGGGGACGGGTGAGCTGATGCCGCAGCAGCGGCGGGAGCCGCCCGGCCACCCCCTGTCCGTCGACAACCGGCCGAGGAGTTCTGTGATCACCGCGCGCGCGGCCGCCACCTTCGAGCCCGTCGGGCGGTCGGTGGCGACCGCCCGGTCCTTCGTCCGCGACACCCTCCAGGGCTGGGGCTTCGCCGACATCGTCGACGACGCCGTCGTCCTGACCAGCGAACTGGTGACCAACGCGGTCGTTCACGCGGGCACGCACGCGGAGGTGCTGTGCCTGCGCACCGAGGACGGTGTGCGCATCGAGGTCTCCGACCGCTACCCCGAGCGCGAGGTCCCCCTCCAGCACAGCGCCGTCTCCATGGGCAGCCCCGACCGCGAGGGCGGCCGCGGGCTGCAGCTGTGCGCGGCCCTCGCCACCCGCTGGGGCGTCGACTACACGCCCACCCACAAGAACGTCTGGTTCCAGCTCAACCTCCCCGAACGCCCGGTCGGCACCCGCACCGCCGGACCCTCCCTCCCCGCCGACCTGCTCCCGCTGGCCGACGGCCGGGTCCGCGTCGCCGTCCTCCAGGTCGACCGCAAGGGCGCCGTCACGTCCTGGAACGAGGACGCCGAAGAACTGTTCGGCTATCCGGCCGCCGAGGTCACCGGCAGGCCCCTCACCGAACTGGCGGCCTGGCCGCACACCCCCGGCACCGGCACCGGAGTAGCCGAGGCCCTTCAGCTCTCCCGCTGGGAGGGCAGCTACGGCATCCGCGGCGCCGACGGCCGGGTCGTACATGTGTACGCCTCGCACCTCAGGGTCCGCGACACCGGCGGCGAGCCCTCCACCGTCTGCCTCCTGGTCCGCGACCACGAGCGCGCCGTCCTGCAGTCGCCGGCGCGCGTCCCGGCCGGCGACCAGGCCCAGTCCTCCGACGGCCAGAGCGCCGACCCCTTCGAGGTCTTCATCGGCTCCCCCGCCCCGGACGACCTCGACGGCCTCCTGCAGCGCACCGTGGAGCGCGCCCGCGACATGCTCGACGGCGACTCCGCGTTCCTGCTGCTGGCCACCGACGACGAGACCGAGCTGGAGGTGCGCGCCTCCACCGGCCTGCCCTCCGCCCGCCAGCGCTTCGCACGCGTGCCCGTCGAGGCCGGCCCGGGCCGCTACGGCTCCGCGCGCATGCCGGCCGTCCACGACGACCTCACGTCCGTCCCCGGGGCCGTACCGCTGCTGGCCGGCACCGGCATGCGCTCGGTCGTCACCGTCCCGCTGAAGGTCGAGGGCCGCTTGACCGGCTCCCTCGGCGTCGCGGCCGAGGCACCGGGCCGGTACACCAACGAGGAGGCGCTGCGCCTGCAGTTCGCCGCCGACCGCATCGCCCTGGCCGTCGAGTCGGCCCGCCTGGGCGAGCTGGAGCGGCTGCGCCGCGGCTCCCTGAGCTTCCTGGTCGAGGCCTCCGACCTGCTGGCCGGCACCCTGGACCGCGACCAGACACTGGCCCTGATGGCCCAGATGACCGTGCCCACCCTGGCCACCTGGTGCGCCGTCTACACGATCGCCGACCAGGCTTCCGAGCCGTATCTGTCGTACGTCCTGCACGAGGACGAGGAACTCATCGACGGCATCAAGTCGTTGCTCGCGAAGGTGCCCCCGCCGGATCCGGTGCCGACCCCCGGCGCGCGTGTCTGGACGGCGCCCGGCGAGGTCGCGCACCAGGCGGCCCTGCGCAGCTCCATGCGCAGCCTGGGGCTGTCCGGCGGGCCCACGCGGCAGATCTCCTCGGGCATCGGCCCGACCCTCGCCACGGCCTCCGCGGTCGGCGGGGAGACGGTCGTCCTGCCGCTCGTCGCCCGCAACCGCGTCATCGGCATGCTGACCCTCGGCAAGCCCACCGACGAGCACTTCCGCCAAGAGATCCTGGAACTGGCCGAGGACCTGTCCCGCCGGGCCGCGCTCGCCCTGGACAACGCCCGCCTGTACTCGGAGCGCACGGCCATCAGCCAGTCCCTCCAGCGCAGCCTGCTCCCGCCGGGCCTGCCGCAGATCGACGGTGTCGAGGTGGAGGTCATCTACCGCGCGGCCGGCGAGGGCAACGAGGTCGGCGGCGACTTCTACGACCTCTTCCCGATCGGCGACGGCGCGTACGGCTTCGCCATCGGCGACGTCTGCGGCACCGGCCCGAACGCGGCGGCGGTCACCGGCCTCGCCCGGCACGCCCTGCGCCTGCTGGCCCGTGAGGGCCTGAGCGGCCCGGCGGTCCTGGAGCGCCTGAACTCCGCGATCCTCGACGAGGGCGACCGCAGCCGCTTCCTGACCCTGCTGTACGGCGAGATGCGCCCGCAGGAGGACGGCAGCGCCGAGCTGAAGGTGGTGTGCGCCGGCCATCCGCTCCCGCTGCGCCTGCGCCAGGACGGCACGGTGACGGCGGCCGCCGAGCCGCAGCCGCTGCTGGGCGTGATCGAGGACCTGGAGCTGTACGAGGAGACCGTCACCCTTGATCCCGGTGACGTCCTGCTGTGCGTCACGGACGGCGTCACCGAGCGCCGCGAGGGCACGCGCATGCTGGGCGACGACGGTCTCGCCGACGTCCTCACGACCTGCACGGGCCTGACGGCGGGCGCGGTCGCGGCGCGCATCATGCGCGCGGTGGAACGCTTCGCGTCGGACGCCCCGTCGGACGACATGGCGATCCTGGCGATGCGCGTCCCGGAAGTGCACCCGGAGGCGTGAGGCCGCAGCGGGCATGAAAAAGTCCCCACCCTTTCGGGTGGGGCCTTCATTTCTGAGCCCCCAAACGGAATCGAACCGTTGACCTTCTCCTTACCATGGAGACGCTCTGCCGACTGAGCTATAGGGGCTTGTCGTTTTCGAGGTTTCCCTCGCGGCGACGAAGAAACTGTACCCCGAGCCGGCCCCAGTTCCCAAATTCGTTCGGAACCCGTTCAGAAGGCGGGCTGCAGCAGTCCGCCGAGCGCGTTGCACGCGGACACGATCCGCTGCATCTCCCGCTTGGTGAGCGAGGCGTCCACGGGCAGCGTCAGAGTCTCGTCGGCGGCCCGTTCGGTCTCCGGCAGGGACACGCACCGACGGAATTCCGGCAGCCGGTGCACGGGCGTCTTGACCGGCACCCGGCACTCGACTCCCTTGGCCCGCAAGGCCAGTGCGAAGGCGTCGCGGTCCGGCCGGCCGTTCCCGGGGACCCGCACGACGTACTGCTGGTAGGTGTGCCCGTCACCGCCGTCCGGCGTGCGCACGCCCCTGAGCTTGGCGTCGAGGTAGGCGGCACGCTCCCTGCGCTGGGCTATCTCGTCGTACGGCGCCTCGGACTCGCCCTGTTCCAGCACGAGCACGCCGTGCTGCTGTCCGAGCGCGTGCAACCGCGGTACGTCGGCGCGCCGCCCGAAGCGGTGCACCACAACGACCGCGGCGGTGCGCGGAGTTACGGCCGCCTCGACGGCGCCGGGATCGAGGCAGTAGGTCACGGGATCTATGTCGGCGAACACCGGGAGCGCGCCGGCCAGGGTCACGGCCTCGGCGACCTCGGCGTTCCCGAAGGCAGGTACGACGACCTCGTCACCGACTCCGACGCCGGCGGCCCTGAGCATTGCAGCAGTTCCCATGTGCTGGATGCTGGGGGCGCAACATGAACGACACGTTAAGCAAACGGTAAAAAGGCCGGACCCCGAACCGAAGTTCAGGATCCGACCTCTTTAGAAGAATTGTTCGGCGGCGTCCTACTCTCCCACAGGGTCCCCCCTGCAGTACCATCGGCGCTGTAAGGCTTAGCTTCCGGGTTCGGAATGTAACCGGGCGTTT